>NZ_VTZU01000135.1 GCF_008370685.1 Aquimarina sp. RZ0 | reverse complement strand
TACAACACCAAAAGAAGACATACTGAAATTGGAAAAGTACCCCCAAATCAAATATTTTACCAAAAACAAATGGCTTCTTAGAAATTAAAAATATCTTTAAGCTGTCCTAAGCATTGGGAGTATCATACAAATTCAGATCAGAATTGGTATCAAAATAGATAATACAAGCCCTTAAAAGAAATCACCGTAAACTGAATCAAATTATTTTTTAGTTCAGACGAGGAACAAAAAGAAATGATTTTTACGGGTAATTTCATTTGAGGTATGGTATACGTTCATTTTAAATGAGTTTTCTTCTTAAAATAAAAAATAGTATTTTTACAAGAATATACCGTGTTTTTTTCTTAGAAACATATTAAAATGCTCCAATATGAATACAAAATTTTTAACCCTATTAGTTGGGATGTTATTATTGACATCGGTCTCAGCAATTGCTCAAAAGGAAAAACTTGCTAAAAATAGCAACCATGATTTTTCTGGAACTCCAAAAGAAATTGTTGAACAATATACAATAACCCTGGATTTATCTCAACAGCAACAAAATGTTTTGTTCCAGCTTTTTGAAAAAAGAAAAAACAAGTCAAGCAGCAATGCTAAAAGCATTAGTAAAAAGACCACTTTTTATGATGAAATGAAGAAGATATTAAGCCCAAAACAATATGAGATTTTTTATAAAGAAATCACAGAAGGTAGATCTTAAATTTAAAAAGTATACATTACCACAAGCAATGAAGAGTCAGTCCTATAAAAACTGACTCTCTTTATTTTTTATAAACTTTCTGCAGTGATGGAAATAGCTTTTATAGTCTCATCCAGATCATCATAGCTAAGCGCTTCTGTAATAAACCAAGTCTCAAAAGCACTTGGTGCAATATAAATTCCATGATCCAGCATTCCGTGAAAGAATTTCTTAAAAGTTTCATTATTAGCTTCTGCAGCACTTTCGAAATCAACAACAGGGTTTTCAGAAAAATGAACTGAAATCATGGATCCAATTCTATTGATGGTATGTACTACTTTTTTATCTTCTAGAACCTTGGTTATTCCTTGATGCAAATATTCCGTCTTCTTGTTGATACTATCAAAAATAGTAACATTGTTATTTAATTCTTTTAACATAGCCAATCCGGCCGCCATTGCCAATGGATTACCACTTAATGTCCCTGCTTGATAAACCGGACCTAAGGGTGCCAGGTAATTCATAATCTCCTCTCTCGCTGCAAAAGCACCAACTGGAAGTCCACCTCCGATTACTTTACCAAAAGTTACAATATCAGCATCTACTCCCAATAGTTCCTGTACACCTCCTTTTGCCAATCTAAATCCGGTCATTACTTCATCAAAAATCAACAAAATACTGTGAGCATCACAAAGAGATCTTAGCCCTTCAAGAAAACCTTTAACTGGCGGAATACATCCCATATTACCGGCTACAGGCTCTATTATGATACAAGCAATCTCTCCTTTGTTAGACTTAATAATACTTTTTACATGCTCCAGGTCATTGTACCTGGCAAGCAATGTATCTTTTGCGGTTCCTTCTGTAACACCCGGACTATTTGGGCTACCAAAGGTTACTGCTCCACTACCCGCTTGAATCAGAAAGGAATCACTATGCCCATGATAACAACCGGCAAATTTAATGATCTTATCTTTTTTAGTAAAACCACGAGCTAATCTCACAGCACTCATGCAAGCTTCTGTACCCGAGTTTACAAATCTTATCTTATCTATATTAGGAACCATAGAAACAGCCAGTTCTGCAATCTGAGTTTCGATTTCTGTGGGCATTCCAAAACTAGTTCCTTTTTTGGCTTTATCTATTACCGCATTCACTACCGGAGGATGTGCATGTCCCAAAATCATAGGTCCCCAGGAATTGATATAATCAATCAAACGGTTTCCGTCTTCGTCATATAAATAAGCTCCTTTTGCTTCTTTTACAAAAATAGGATCTCCTCCTACTGCTTTGAATGCACGTACAGGAGAATTAACCCCTCCTGGAATTACTCTTTGAGCCGCTGTAAACAGTTCGCTACTTCTTTTGTAAATCATATTGAATTAAAATTCATCATCTTCGTCATAAGGTGCTATTTTTAGTATTTGCCCAATGCCGATATTATTATCTTTCAGTTTATTAAAAGCTTTTAGTTCTGAAACCTTAAGGTTAAGTTTTCTGGATATTGAATATAATGTATCTCCTTTCTGGACAATATATTCATCACTATTCCTGGATACAGGAACACTTGGAGTTGCTATTCGTGATACTTCTTTAACTGGTTTAGAAACAGATTTGATTGGTTTTGTCGGTTTTTCAGCCAGCGGGCGTTTCCCTAATACTTCATCATCAAAAGCATCTAATTGATACCGCTCTATTATACTGATTAATTTAGCCGGATATTTTTTATCTGTCGCATAACCTGCAGCTCTTAAACCGTATGCCCACGATTTATAATCATCTTGCTTATATGTAAAGAGCTTAGCGTATCGTTTCCTGTTTTTAAGAAACAAGGAATGATCTCTAAAAGATTGACTGGCCTTATCGTATTTCCTAAAACACTCCTGAGAACGGTCATCATCATGGTAAACCTTTTCTCCTGTCCAGTCATGGCATTTAATCCCAAAATGATTATTGGCTTTTCCCGTGAGTTCTCCATAACCTGCACCAGATTCCAGAATCCCCTGAGCCAATGTAATACTGGCAGGAATGCCATAAGATGTCATTTCGTTCTTGGCGATACTAGCATATTCATATATATAATTCTGAACTCTTTCCTTGTATGGAGCTGTTGCAAGAGGTTTTTTAGTTTCTTTTTTAGATTCATTCACTCTGACCACTTCTTTCTTTACTTCTGATTTTCTGGCAGAAGGAGTTTCTTTTCTCGAAGTTGTTGCTTTTCTACTACTCCCGCATGATATCAAAAATGCGGTTAAACAAAACAACAGTATAAATTTCCTCATGTTCATTTTAAATATTAATAAGGGGAAGTCTCTTTTTTGCAAGTTTATTATTCATCCCATCCACACCTTGCAATCCGCCAGTATGAATGGCTAAAATACGAGTATTTTTTGTAAAAACACCGTTCTGTATCATATCAAAAAGCCCATAAATCATCTTTCCCGTATAAATTGGATCTAACAATATATTTTGATTACTTCTAAAAGTATTTATAAACTCTATTAGCTCCTTGTTTATTTTACCATATCCGCCAAAATGATATTTTTCTACCAATTCCCAGTTTGTCTTTTTTGTATATTTTTTGATTTCTGAAGTAAGAAAACTACCTTTTAACGCAGGAAAACCCAGAACACTCTGATGTATCAAACTACTATTAATAATTCCTGAAACTGTCCCTCCGGTGCCTACAGCACAGCAAATCACATCATACTGAGAGTCCTGAGAATTTAGAATTTCTTCGCAACCTTTTATCGCAAGATCATTTGTTCCTCCTTCGGGAATGATATACAATCTTCCAAACTCCTTTTGTAATCCTTCTAAGAAAGAGGAAGATCCTTTTTCTCGATATGCTCCTCTTGATATAAACTTTAAGCGCATTCCACAGGCTGAAGCAAACATTAATGTAGCATTCTCAGCTAAGGTTTTTTCCAGGTCATTTAATAACTCTTCACCTCTAATCACCCCAATAGTCCTTAAACCCACCAACCTTCCTGCAGATGCAACAGCAGCAATATGATTACTATAGGCTCCTCCAAAAGTAAGTAATGTATCATAACCTAATCTTTTGGCTTCAGAAAGGTTGTATTTCAATTTCCTAAACTTATTCCCTGAAACATATTCGTGAATCAGATCTTCACGTTTAATACATAAAGACACTCCTGATTCTTTTAAAATAGGGTGAAATATTTCTTCATTTCTTGATTCTTTACCTTCTGAAGAAAAAAATTGCATCTAATTAAATATTCTATATCCTATTGTAAAATTACAACTTAATTTAAAAAAAACAGAAAAGTATCATTTATAAGTATTTCATAAAACTCCATAGCTTTCTATTTTTTAAATATGATAAATTATCTTCCATCTCATAAGCTTCACGCTCAAAAGAAATATTACGATAAGCTTCCTGAGAATTTTTATACTGATATAGTCTAATAATATACTCGAACAAGTAAACAAAATAAAACGGTATTACAAGGAGTTCTGCTTGCTGTCTAAGGTGTATTTTTTCATGATTTAAGAAAACCTTATCCTCTTTAAGACGATGATCTTTAATAACAATAAAAGGCCATAAGGCTATTCCTACAAAATAACGACCTATCAAATATTTGTTAACTAAAATTGGCATCTAGCTGCAAGATAGTATTTTTGTAGGGATGAACAATCCAAAAAGAATACCAAAACCTGAAGAAGGAGATTATTACCTTACACCAGAAGGATATAGATGTTTTACCGAGCAATATCATCTAAAACGAGGATATTGCTGTGAGAGTGGCTGTAAGCATTGCCCCTATGGCTATGATAAAAAAACGAATAAGTATCGTACTATATAGTTTACTCTATTTTTCGTGGTATGATTATTGTAATAGTTTACTCTAAAAAAATCATTGTTAAACTTATAAAAAATAAAGGATTATGAAATTTTTCTCTCTTCTCTCATTGATCCTTATCATAACGTTAAGCTCCTGTTCTAGTGTTAGAGTGGCTTCAGACTATGATAAGCAAGCTAATTTTAATGGATATAAAAGTTATGCCTTTTTCAAACCTGGAATCGATAAGGCTGAAATTAGTGATTTAGACAAAAAGCGTATTTTGCGAGCTATCGAATCAGACATGAGTGCCAAAGGGTTTACAAAATCGGCAAATCCTGATGTATTGGTTAGTATTTTTACTAAAACCAAAGAAAATGTAAATGTATATCAAAACAATTTTGGATATGGATTTGGATATGGCTGGGGTTGGAATCCTTGGTTTTGGGGTGGTGGTCCTGGTTTCAACTCTGTTTCGAGAGTTACAGAAGGCACTTTATATATTGACCTGATTGATGCTTCTAAAAAAGAGCTGATCTGGCAAGGAATGGGAACTGCTGCTTTAACCGAAAATGTAGATAGAAAACAGGAAAAAATGAATAAAATTGTTACTGCAATTTTACAAAAATACCCTCCGGAAATAAGATGATTATACTTTTATGATAGTTCTGATTTAGAGCTTGTTTAAAAACCTTACTTCCTGAAAACAAATATTTTAAGAACCGTGAGCTTACTTCAAATAATTAAAACATCTCGATATTCTCATCATTTGAAGTGTCCTCAGAATCTCAAACTATTGATTTTTCAATTTGTATTCTTTTTAAACATACTCTTATGATTCCCTATTCAAATTTGCTCTTTTTCGTTAATATTCTGAAACAATAAGATGTTATAGTCATGATTATTTCTCAATTCCCGTTTTTGTCTTAACAAAAAATAGCTGTTTTTTATTTGCGTATTTTAAAACCAGAAATGAGATTACATACACCAATAGCTTTTCTTTTTATCAGGAAGGCTATTTTTTATGTACATTTATAGAGAACTGACTAAAAAGTGTATGCGTAATTTTCTTCTAGGTGCCTTACTTGCAGCATTTATTGCTCTAGGCATTACTTATTTTGTTTCTAAGTTTAAAACTCAAAAAACAGAAATACAATCCTCTGATCTTATTTTAGATCAGATCAAAAATGTAGGTAAACTTATAGTAACCGAAGGTCATTTCTCAGAAGTTATCACGTATAAAGATGCTAAAAAATACTATCTTGATATACTCACTGCGGAGAAGAAAGCAATAGTCGTGGTTAATGCATCTGTAATTGTTTCTTATGACCTGAGTAAGATTAAACACAGTATTGATATGAATACTAAGACACTCACTATTACTAAAATACCTGAAGCAGAAATCACTATTAATCCAGATATAAAATACCATGATCTGGAAGAAGATTTTTTTAACCAGTTTACCCCACAAGATCATAATCTGATACAAAAAGAAGTGATTCTTCAATTAAACAAGAAAATCAAAGCTTCTACCTTAAAATCTAATGCAGAAAATCGTTTGCTTAGTGAGCTACAAAAAATATATATTCTTACGAATTCTCTAGGCTGGAAGTTAACATACAAAAAAACCACTATCAAAAACTTTGATCAATTAGTTCTTTAGAAAACTAATCACCTTTTTTTTAATTCTCTAAGGGCATTTCTCAACATAGAAGTAATACTAGTTTATCGAATGATTTTATCAGAAAAAAATATAATTTTCTTAACCAGTTGTTAAATTTCATCAATGTAGAAACAGAACTCATCTTGACTCCTTGTATTTTATTTTTTATATTCTAATAAAAGTCAATGGTTACTAATTTAATCTCTCCAATATTATAACCTCTTTTTATAGTTCTTCATCGTAGTATTTACAAATTGAATCCGGTTTAAATAATCAAGTTGGTTAATTCGGTTCGATTTGTGCCAATGATTTCGGAGTTATAGTGCCAGTCATTTCGGTTCAAACTGTGCCATTTATATCGGTTCGATTTGTGCCACTACGAGAGATCAAGTAATTACCTTATCG
>NZ_VTZU01000134.1 GCF_008370685.1 Aquimarina sp. RZ0 | reverse complement strand
TGCCAGTCATAAACTGTTCTAGAGCTTTCTTTTCTAATTCTTGCTGTTCTGTCTTTGTCATCTTATCTGAATAATGTATAAATTAAAAATTTAGTATTCAGACAAGGTTATATTTACACTCTCTATTCTCATAAAAAATGCAGGAGCTTTAAATCCTGCATTTTTTGTAAGATATACTTTGTTGTTAAAGAATTAATTCTTCAACATATTAAATAGTTTTTCAGCTACCTCTTCCGATGATGCTGGGTTCTGTCCTGTTATTAGGTTTCCATCATGTACAGAATAAGGTTGCCAATCATCGGCTTTACTATAGTTCCCTCCATTGTTTTTTAACATATCTTCTACTAAAAATGGAACAACATCTGTTAATTGAACCGCTGCTTCTTCACTATTGGTAAATCCGGTTACATTTTTGCCTTTTACAAGAAATTCACCGTCACTAGTTTTTACGTTTTTTAGAGCTGCAGGTGCATGGCATACCAAACCTGTGGGTTTATTACTTTCGTAGAATGATTGCAATAACTTAATAGAATCTTTGTCATTGGCAAGATCCCATAAAGGACCATGACCACCAGGGTAGAAAATGGCATCATAATTCTTTTCTTTAACTTCAGAAAGTTGTAAAGTTTTACTCAGTTTTTCCTGTAACTTTTTATCATTATGGAAGCGTTTCGTAGCTTCCGTTTGATTTTCCGGCTTGTCGCTGCTCGGGTCTATAGGAGGTTGGCCTCCTTTTGGGGATGCTAACGTAACTTCTGCACCTTTGTCGGTAAGATAATAATAGGGGGCCGCGAACTCTTCAATCCAAAACCCTGTTTTTTCTCCAGTATCTCCGAGTTTGTCGTGTGATGTTAATACGAATAGAAATTTCATCTTTGTTATTTTTAATTTTAATAAGTTTTCATTTTGTCTTTCCTTCTTTCTAATTGATCGTTGAGGTCTCTAATAGTTTCGGTAATTGCTTCCTCAAAACTTACTTTATCAGATGAGGCGTACAATCTTGGTCCCGGAGCACTTAATCGGATACCACAAATGTGTCCAGAGTTGTCATCTCTGTTCTCTTTTTTAAAGAAGATATCTGCACGAATTACGAAAGGATACTTATTAGATAAATTGCCTAATTTTTCTTCTAGAAATGATTCTAATCGATCACTTGCACTTACATTAGTGTATTCAAAAACTGTTTTCATTTATTTTTATTTTTTGTATTTATTAATTGTTACCGTTGTAGGCAAAAGCTTTGTATTTCAATAAGGCTACAAATACCACTCCACCTATAGCATTTCCTACAATCGCAATTCCCTGAAAGGAAAGATAGTCTATGATTGTGATATTTTTTGATACGATTAGTCCTGAGAAAACCTCAATATTCCCTACAATACTATGATGTAAACCCATAGCACCAATTACTGCTGTAATGATATAAATAACCAAAATTCTACTAATCGTACTATCTGAGGAGGTAAGTAGCCAGGATAGCAAACCCATTAACCAACCTGCTAATATCGCACTTACGAATATCACAGTAAGATCACTATGAAGCACGTGTTCTGAAACTTTTTCAATAATTTTTATATCAAAAATCCCTAATTTGGGACCAATCCAAATAGCAACTATGCTTATTAACATTCCTCCAAAAATATTACCTGTAAGTACTAATCCCCATAACCTGAAAAGATCTATTATTTTTGATTTTTTATTTAATACAGGTAGTGTAAGCAAAGATGTTTGCTCAGTAAATAACATGGATTTTCCTAAAACAACAAGAATAAATCCAACAGGATAAACCAGTGCATTTATCTTCCATACTACAGCGCTATTTGTTCCATTAGTAAAAAAAGCCGTCATTACACAGATGAGTAGAAAACTAAACCCAATTTCTAAGCCCGCAGAGAATGAACTCAATAGAATACTTGAGTTTGTTTTGTCATAAATGACTAATGCTTCCGATACTTGTTCTCGCAAGATTTCAGAATGTGACATGGGTGAATTTTCTGCAGATTCGCTTTTTATATCTTTATCAATTTTCAATTCTTGATCTTCTATCATATTCTTTCTTCTAAGTGATTATTCTCAATTATTAATCTTTTTTGTAAGCCCCTATTTAGAGTTGTTTAATCCACTTTTAGAAGAGTCTAACCCAGGTTCGTTCATATAATTGCCATTAAAGGTAAATTCTCGTTGCAACATTCTTGTTCTATTTTCAGGTTTTTCTTCATCCCTTAAATTCTCTGGTAAATCATTTGTGTTTCCGCCGTAATAACCCACTGCAACTGCAGTAGCTACGTGAAACTCTTCAGGAAATTTAAATTCTTTTTTGGCTTTTTTATGATCTACTCCAGCCATCTGATGTAAGGCTATACCAAGGTGTTGTGCTTGTGCTGAGGCATTTCCCATAAACAAACCCAAATCGTGTAATGCGTGGAAGTTTTCTTTACCGTCTTCAGTTGTTGTTTTGTAAGCATTTAGTAGTAATAAAGGGGCGTTTTTTGCCCAAGACTGATTAAATTCACTTAGACAACTAAAAATTCTATCATAGGTCTTACTACCTTTTATGCCCCAGATTACCCTCCATGGTTGTCGATTGTAAGAACTTGATGCCCATCTTCCGGCTTCGAAAATAGATCTTAGCTCAGGCTCTGTAATTGGAATTTCTGAAAATATTATTGGACTATAACTTTCCCTTAAAATAGGGAGTATTTCAAACTTTGTGTCTTTCATTTCAACAACTTCTTTTGTCATTTCTTTTTATTTTAAAGATACTTTTAGCTGAAGAAAGAATTTAACTCAAAACGTTTAGTCCTTAACTCGTATACATTTTTAAACAGTGCTGATTAAAAAAGGAGACTTTGATTTTAGATACTTTTTTAGTAGTTATAAAAAATCTTTTTTAAAATCATCAAAATTGATATCAGCAATTAAATTTTTAACGAAGAGATTATTGAGGTTTATAGTATTGTAATTTTTTGGGGTTTCGTGATCTTACCTATTTTTTTTCTAACATTTCTTAAAAATGCTTTACTTCCAAATTTTTTTCTACGCAAACCTGGTCTTTGAATGTTATTTTTATTTTTCATTTACAATGCAATTAATTATATGATGAACGATCTATAGGCTAATGTAGAACAAATAGAGGAGTATTATAAAAAAACACTGACTATTTTATAATACTCTGAAGCCTATTTTCTGTAATGGACTATTCTTTTTTTATCAGTCTGCTTTATTTTTCCTAATATCTAAATTTTATGATGATTTAGACCAGGCAGTAAACATCCAGTGTCTCTTTTCTAATCTTCTTAAAAATTCTGTAGCTAATTCTTCTGTAGCAGAATCTCCCGTGTTTAGAGCGTCGTCGATAAGGTCTAATAAAGCATGGTGCAGTACGTTAAAATCTTTTAAGATTTCTTGAACCATTGCTATTGGAATCAATTCTCCCTCTACTTCTTCAATTTGAGATAGAGCTATATGCTGTTTTAGAGTGTTTTTTGGTTTTAAACCGAATACCCTAATGCGTTCGGCAAGAATATCTATTTGTGATTTTACTTCATTATATTCAATTTCAAATTGTTCATGTAACTCGAAAAAGTCTCCTCCTTCCACATTCCAATGAAACATCCTCAACTTATGATAATGCACAATATAATTTGATAATAGTTGATTTAGGGATACAACTATTTCTGCAGTTTCCAAATAGGTGAATCCTAATTTTTTATAAGATTTTTGTTTTTTCATTGTTTCTGACATATTCATTTTATGTTTTAGATTATTTTTCTACCTGTCCTTCAGATAGTATGTTTTTTGCTTCAGGTTCTGATAACGTTTCATTTTCCTTTATTAGTGATTTTACTTTTTTTTGAGATTGATCTCTAAGCTTTTTTAAATGATAGATCGTTGGTATAATAGTTACTACTGTAACTAAAATAGCTGTCGAAAATGTAGTAAACAGAATCATGGATAAAGATGCTTCAGCTTCCCAAAAAAATAGTTGAATGGCTACTACTTGAGAATTTTGTAATGTAAAAATGGTAATACCTATCAATAATATTGCCGCTACAACTAACATAACTAGTTTCTTCATTTCTATATTTTTACCTTACACTTAAATTTTAATCAACTAAGTTTTGAAAAAAAATTCAAACATAGGTTGATTAGTATATGTAAGTAAATGAAATTCTATAGATTATGTTAACGCATTTGAGCAAAATAGTACCTCAAATGCAACAAGATATTGTACGTTAATAAATAGATGTTTTGTAAGTAATTATCAAGCTATACGGTATAAGGCTATAACCATTTCTTTTTTCTAAAGAAAATCAATAGCCCAATAAAAATGATAATCATAATACTCACTAAGGCGTGATATCCATATCGATATTTAAGTTCAGGCATATGCTCAAAGTTCATTCCGTATATTCCTGCAATAAAAGTTAGAGGAATGAATATGGTCGCTATAATGGTTAATACCTTCATTATACCGTTCATTTTATTACTGATGGTGGTCATGTACATATCCATGAGTCCCCAGATCATTTCTCGATAAACATCAATATTCTCTTGTATATGAATGATGTGGTCATACAAATCCCTGTAATAGTCTTTGTTTTTTTCTAGGATCAGAGTGGTGTCAGATTTAACAATCCTGCCGATAACCTCTCTAAGTGGTAAAATACTTCTTCTTATGCGTAAGATTTCGCGTTTAAGGGATTGTATTTCTTGTGTGATATGATCTCCTTCTTTTTCATTAAATAACTCTTCTTCTAATTGTTCTACTTTATCACCAAGGTCATCAATAACTACAAAGTAATTGTCAAAAATAGCATCAAGTAAAGAATAGGCAAGATACCCTGCTCCAGAGTTTCGAATTCTGCTTTTAGCATTCGTTATTCGAATTCTTACAGGATCAAAAATATCTTCGTCAGATTCTTGAAAAGTAATGACATGATCCTTTCCTAATACTATAGAAATGTGCTCTACAATAAATTCTTTTTCTTTATTAAAATACATCATTTTTAGCACCAAAAAGATATAGTTTTCGTATTCATCTATCTTTGGTCGCTGATCAGTATTTACTATATCTTCCAGAATTAGAGGATGTAGTCCATAAAATTCACCGATGTTGATAATTTCTTTGGTGTGATTTAGACCATTTACATTGATCCAGGTTACACGATCATTACCTTTAAAAGTAAATACATCTTCAATATTGTCTGTTTCAGAAATATTGTGAGCATCCTTTGTGTAATCCTGAATCTCAATTTTGGTCTCAAGGTGTTCTTTTTCACCAATATATACTACAGTTCCAGGAGCTTTACCCAGACTTTGAGAAGATTTCGGCTTTTTATTTTTTTTATGAATAGGTTTATTCTTTTTCATAATGTAACGGTTGTTTTGTAAATGTATTAAAAAGAAGTTTTGTTTAAAATTTTGATAACAATACCTAGTTACATTATAAAAAAATGTAATTTCCATCTAAATTAATGGTAATTATTTCGGATTATGGATGTTTATAAAAGCTTTTGTGCTATATCAATTTTTTTTCTTGCTTTATCAGGATGCAATAAACCAAACCCTAACAAACAATTAGAACAAGGAATACTTAAAGAAAATACAATTGAGGATAATGAAAGTTTTAGTTACCCGATAAAACAACAAATATATGTCCCAATTTATTCTGATATTTATAATAAGACCAAAGACTATCGATTTTTACTTACAGCTACCTTGAGTATTAGAAATACGAGCCCTAAAGATTCATTATTTATCAAAAATGCTGATTATTATAATACTCAGGGAGATTTTGTAAGAAGTTATATTAAACAACCTATTTATCTTAAACCGCTAGAGTCCATAGAGTATGTAATTGAAGAGAAAGATACTTTAGGCGGAAGTGGGGCTAATTTTTTGATTATTTGGGGGGCTAATAAAAATATTAAGCCAATTTTTCAAGGAGTTATGGTTGGTATCTCTGGTCAACAAGGATTTGCATTCACTACTGATGGAGTTGTTGTTTCAGAATAGAAGCTTGATAATACGTAACAAATTACTTTTTTTTAATTATTACCTACTTAAACATTGGTTTACGAAGATTGTTTTTTAGGTTCTTCTAATTGAGTTTTTTCTTTTCCTAAAATCTCAATACCTTTTTGCATTACAAGGGATGTAGGAAGTGTGATATCACATCCATCATCTGTTTTCATAAAAAGATAAAACCCCGTGATGTCTTTAACTTCTCCACTCCAGTTAAAATCTTTATCTAAAACCTTAATTCTATCACCAATTCGCATAGGGTGACTAAAAAATAAAATTACGCTTGCGGTTAAATTAGATAGAATTGACCATTGCGCAAAAAAACCAACACCTAAAACTGCCAAAATTGAAGAAATGAATACTACAAATTGCTTATGATCTACACCCCAAATGATAGCCAAAAAAGAACCTCCTGCTATATATATAAAAAGATAACTTACATTAAATATTACTTTTCTTCGATTTATATCAATTACTTTCACAAAGCTAAACCTCTTAATTGCCCTTTTGGTAATAAATACGACCAAAATCAGCATAACGAACAATATGGAGGTTAGTAATAATTCTTGTTTATATATGAACATAAAAGATGTATTAAATTTAGTTAAAAAATATCATTCGTTGGCTACAAAAATATCGAACGTCTGGAGAGTGTAAATATAACCTTGTCTGAATACTAAATTTTTAATTTACACATTATTCAGATAAGATGACAAAGACAGAACAGCAAGAATTAGAAAAGAAAGCTCTAGAACAGTTTATGACTGGGAAGA
>NZ_VTZU01000133.1 GCF_008370685.1 Aquimarina sp. RZ0 | reverse complement strand
TCCTTGAAACCCTTCATTATTATAATGAAGGGTTTTTTTATTCCTAATGACTAACTATACCATATAGAAAGTTTGGTCACTGTTTTAAAGAGATGTAATATCTGATTTGTATTTTATTTGAGAGTTTTTAAAACAGAATTGATACAAAATATAGACAGCCTAAATCTCCTTTAGAATTATCATTTTAATTAATTGTATGAATAAGTATTTCTACCCATTTTTTTTCTGCTAGATTTAGTTCTGGAATATATATATAGAAGTTCTTATAAGTACTATGTTACATGAGATTTGATAATTTTTCATTGAATGAAAACTTGCATTATCAATAATAATAACTTTAAATTAGTATGCTTATATTTTGAAAATTCTACTAAATATTTATAAAATATTTCACTGGTCATTCCTTCTATTTCATAGATTAAAGCATCTTGATTAAGAGTGAAAAAACTTTCATATAAATATGTGTTTTTAAAAAGCATGCTGATATTTCATAATAGGCTGGATTCCTTTTGATGTAACGTGTCTTTCCACGTGAGTCATCACTTCTAAACCTATTTTTATCCCGAAAGTAGAGATTAATACCAGCAATTGTATCTTTATCAAGATTTAATCTAATTTAGTTTATTTGGAGAATTTTTAAAAAAACTCAATGGCTTGTTCATATTTTTTTGTAATGGGATTTTTAGATTTGTATTAAAATGCCATTTAATATACATTTGTAAAAGGTATACTTCAGATCAATACCATAAATAGATACCCTATTCAATGACGTGATAATATCCAAATAAAGGATCACTTGAATCATGAAGTTTTCCTTCTAATTTTTTATGAATAGCAGCAGGAATTGCTTCTCTTCTTTTTTCTCTATTTGATATAGTAAGCAGGCTTTCTAAGCTAGACTCATCATAAAGCTTGGTGGCAAAGGCGATAATTTGCTTTGCTAACATCAAGGTATTTAGATAAATCATCTAAAACCTTAAACCTAGGTTCATTTTTAACTAGTAAAAATAACAAATGCGTTTTGATTCTATAAGAAGTAGATTTTTTATGTAAAGATTTTAAATAATCTTTCCTTTCTGAAACTGTAAATATTCGCTTTTTTACCACAAGAAAAATTTACAACAAAAAACAATCAAATGGAATTATAATAAATATTACAGGTGTTTTTCTTATGTTCAAATAAAAAAAAGATATCGGAATTTCATAAGTATAATACGGATTTTCATATTTTATTTTCCATCAAAATCATCAAATATTTGCCCTATAATTAACTCGAAATAATTCATGAAAAATACGTTACTAATAATAGTTGTTACGATAGCTTCACTATAGGTGCTAATAGGAACTAACGAAAAATTCAAACAATTCACATTTTATAAATTAATACAATAAATAAGTTCTAATTATTTATCTAATAAATAAAGAATTTAACTTAAAGTGCCATTATATAGATTCTAAAATATAGTTATTTCTGATAAAGCAAAACTTATTATTGGAACATAATTTATAAAACATACCTAATCAAGTTTTAAAAATAAATCAAAACAATTAACTGAATGAAATATCTAATAACTTTTGCTTTAAGCTCACTAACTTTATTATGCTTTGGCCAAAATAGTGTTCCCCAAATTGAAATTACTAATATTGATAGAGATGAGATTATGGAAACTCTCACAATTAATTATTCTTTAAATGATGCAGATGCTGATCTTTGTGAGGTATGGCTTAAAATGTCCTTAGACGGTGGAATCTATTTTGAAACAGTGTCACAAGACAAAATTACGGGTGATATAGGATCAGATATCATTGCAAATGAAACACATTCTATGACGTGGGATTACTCAGAGCTAACAGAGGGTATTGAAAGTGTTACTATTCGTATCTTTGCCTCCGATAATCAAGTGGTTGATATCGGCAAAATGGTCAGTCAGGTTAATGAAGCTGAATTATTAAGTACGCTAGAATCTATTATAGGCGAGCGACATTTTGAAACAGCGCCTGAGAGATTAGCAGAAGTACGTACACTTATTAAGGATGCTTTTTCTGATGCAAATCTTCAAACTGAAAGCCATGACTTTGTGTTTAGTAATACGAATATGCAGAATATCCTTGGTCGTAAGCCTGGTACCAAAGATGAGGATATAACCTATATCATTGATGGTCATTTTGATGGTGTATTGGGTAGCCCTGCTGCAGATGATAATGGTTCGGCAGTCGCTGGGATGTTGGTAGCAATGCGAATACTATCGCAATATTCGTTTGAACATTCTATTCGGTTTATTGGTTTTGATGCCGAGGAACTAGGGCTCATAGGAAGTCAGAATTATGTTCTCAATGGTATTAAGCCATTTGAAAATGTACAAGGAGTTTTTAATTTTGAGATGATTGGTTTTTACTCTGATGAACCAAATTCGCAGCAAACGATTCCAGGATTTGAAATCTTATTTCCAGAAGCGATACAGGAGATGGAAGATGATGATTATCGTGGTAATTTTATTTTTGGTATTGGTAATACAGCTTCAAATCCACTGCTTTCTTCGTATGTATCAGCTTCAAAAAAATATGTTCCTGAATTGCGTCTTATCACATTGTCTCTTCCAGGAGCAGGTGAAATTGCTCCAGATCTTCGCAGAAGTGATCATGCTTCTTTTTGGGATGGAGGCATACCAGCTTTATTTATTGTTGATGGAGGTGATTTTAGAAACCCAAATTACCACGCTCCCGGCGATGACATTAGCACACTCAATTTCGAATTCATGAAAAATGTTGTAAAGGCAACTCTGGCAACAGTTGCTGAACTTGCTATACCAATTAATGCAACTTTTGATGAAGCTGACTTATCGGCTGTGTTGAGTATTAACGATCACGACCATCAGTTTCCCACAGAAATATTTATATTTTCCAATCCTTCGTCAAATGGATTATTATCATTAAGAGTTGAGGAGTCTAAAATTGGATTTAGAGCTCGTGCTGAAGTTTATGAATTAACCGGAAAGCGGGTGTACCGGGACATTATTAATTTTACAGCTGGGACTAATAATTCTGAAATAGATCTGCATAATTTAGCTACCGGTTCTTATATACTTGTTTTGTATTCTGAAAATGCAACAAAATCTCTTGGTTTTGTTATTGCTGATTGATTTTCGATGCTAATGCTATAAAAGGAAAAATAGTTTAGTTACGTAAGTTGATTACTCTCAAGCGTGTCGGTTTTGAAATTCTGAGAAGAATTTTGTATCAAAATCAAGTGTTTTGTGTTTAAAAACCTATTCTCGATACACTTTTCCTTTGTCAAAGCAGCTTTTAATTTTCTATATTAGTAATAATACGATTTACGGGTGAGAATTTCGTAAAAATAATGGCAAGGATTTTTCGCTAGATTGATGAATCAAATTAAAGAATAGCCATAGCTATTGTTTCATTTTATGAAGAAAATATAGTAGAAAAAGAATGTCATTAGATGCGAAATTTTTATTCGTAAATCGTATAAAAATCAGCTTAGTAAATACCCTGTACTCTTGTCGCAGTGTATTTATTTACTCGATAATCGAGATTTAAGTGTAAGCTTGTTTATAAATCGGAATGTTTTTTTAATAAATACCTGGTGGGCTTGCTCTGAGGTAGTTTGTTTTTTGATAGTTATAAAAGGAAAGCTAAAAATAAATTTCTATTTTTTATAATTGATAGTGTAATTATTTTATTCTTAAAACATTCTTATTACTCTTAATAATTTCTTTTTTGTCAAGAATAATTGTATCGATGTCAAATTCGTCAGCAAAAAAATAGCCTCCACTAATATCATCCATATCACCATTTATAAAACTGAGAATTAGTTTTATTGAGTCTTGTATATCAGACATTTTTCCATATTTTAAAATTTGTTCTAAATCAGGCATGTATTTTCTAGCCACTTTGGATGCGACTAGTATTTCTGTACGATTATTTTTTATAAAGCCAGGATTAAATGCTATTATTTTAATATTTAACCCTTCTTGCTTTAATTCAATGTTTACCGTTTCAGTAAACTTAACAATGGCTGTCTTAGCAGCTCCATAGGCTGATCCGTATGGTTTGGGTTCTTGTACGCCTCCTCCGCCAAGATTAATGATGTAGCCTGCATTATTTTTACGCATTAAGTTAATCGCGGTATGACTGCCCAGAAACATTGTATGTAAATTTAATGATACTTCTGTCCACCAATTTTCGGGATCTAACTCCCAGGTAGGACCGATAGCATTGTGGTTATTAACACCCACATTATTTATCCAAACATCAATAGTCTTATATTGTTTGATTATTTTTTCACCTACATCGGTAACCTGATCTTTTTTCATCATATCAGTTACAAAATAAGCGGCATGACCACCAGATTTAGAAGTAACTGACTTTATTTCTTTTATAGTGTTGAGTAGCTTTTGTTCTGAACGCCCCAGGCAAATAATACAATTACCAATGTTAGCTAATCCAAGTGCTAATTGCTTACCGATACCACTACCTGCACCTGTTATTACAATTGTTTTATTCATACCTATTCTAATGGATCCTGTTATATATGAATATTTATTTTACCTAAAACTACTTTTTACTATTTATAATTTTCACAAAGTAAATAAAAAATAATTTTGTTTTTTCAATATTTGTTGTTGCAGCGCTATTTTTTCTGTAGTGTTGCCTGGATTTCTTCTATAGACATATTCTTGGTTTCGGGAAGAAAACGATAGAGAATTACAAACCCTATAGCTCCTAAAATGGCATAGGTTAGAAAAACGGCTCCTCCACCCATGTTATCTAATTGCCAGGGGAAAAATAACTGAACGAAATAGCTGGATATACTTGTTAAAAAAGCAAATGCAGGGATGGCAATTCCCCTTAGGTGAATTGGGAATATTTCAGAAAATAATACCCACATCACAGGGCCAATCGAAAATTGGAAGGCCGCAATGAAACATAAAATACCAATAAGTATTAGTGTAGCTTTCATTTTAGCCGATTTTTGAATTAAAGTAGCAGCATGTTCTTGAGCATCTTCTTTTCCTAAAACTTCAGTTAATTTATTTTTGAATTCGGTATCACTCTTATATTCTGTCCCTATAAGGGTTTGAAGACGTTCTGCATTAGGAATGGTATTTAATTCAGTAATGGCTTGTGATGTTATCTCATATCGAGCAGTACTAAATCCATAGGAACATATTCCTAAACTTAGAATAGCACAGGCGAGTCCCCAGATAAACATAGGGCGTCTTCCTATCTTGTCAATGACTAATATAGCCAAAAAGGTAAATACAACACTAATAAGACCAACCCAGACTGCTTGGGTAAAAGCTACATCAGTTCCTCCTCCTAATTGTTTGAATATAGTAGGAGCATAAAATAATATAGCATTAATACCTACAACTTGTTGCACAATGGCACTAGTGGCTCCAATAATAAGAGTGAGGCGCATAGGTTTGCTTACAATAGCTTTTAATTGATTCAATACAGAATTATTATCTTCAGTAGTATTTTGCATGCTCAATTTCATTTGTTCGATATGCGGATCGATCTCATTTTCTGGCATGACTTTTTTTAAGGTGCTTTTTGCTTCTTCTATTCTGTTTTTGAATACCAACCATGAAGGACTTTTCGGAATAAAAAATAATAATACAAACCATACCAGTGCTGGAATGATTTCTGATCCTAGCATCCATCTCCAGGTATTTTCTTTTACCCCCATAGAAAGTGCCCATTCAGCATCCGAGCTTATTGCGCTTACAATAAAATAATTAATAAAATAAGCGGCAGAAAGACCAACTACAATATTCATTTGATTCATGGATACTAATTTCCCACGCCATTTGGGAGGTGCGATCTCACCAATATACATAGCAGCAAGTGAAAGCGATGCAAATGCGAGTCCACCCAGAAATCGTGCGGCAGTAAGTGCTTCATAGCTAGGAGAGATGGTTGAAGTTACTGCTGAAACCAGGTATAAAGCCGCAACGATTATTAATGCTTTTTTTCTACCTAACTTATTACTAATATATCCCGCTACAGGTAGAGCAAATAATACTCCTAAGCCAGGAGAACTAACAACAAAACCTATTTGTATTGAGTTTAATCCAAATTCTTTAGCAATATAGTCAACAGTACCTGATATTAAAGCAGCATCTAATCCAAATATTAAGCCTCCTAAAGCAACGATGCCTGCATATATAAATGCATTTCTTTTGTGTTTATTCATTTAAAAATATTTTATGATAATGGTGTGATGTTTCTTTGATCATATTTTATTGAAAAATATCTTACAATCTTTTCTTTTTAGCTGTAGTTTAATTATGTTAATTAGTTTTCATTATCTTAAAATATTATCGGCTTGATTATGAAATAAGATATGAGATGTTAATTTTTAAACTAAGGATTTTTATTAAAAATTTAATATAAGTGCTAAAAATACTATATTTTATTGAACCAGTACTTGGGTTTTAGTCAATTTTTCGCAAAGAAGAATCAATTATTATGATATGCTTACTTTGTTAAAGAAATTAAAAGACTTTCTTAAATTTTGATTAGTATCCTTAAACCCGCAAAGGAATTCTTTAAAAGTGTTGACTAGTCCTTTAAAAAATAAAGTCTTTCAAGTTCTTGTAAGAGTCAAAAAAAATCTATTAAATAGATGAATAATACAATCTTTGCTTTCAAAATTTATTCCTTTCGATAGTTTACATCTGACTCATTAGGAATTACAATCAAAGAAGTTTATGATACTCCCAATGCTTAGGACAGCTTAAAGATATTTTTAATTTCTAAGAAGCCATTTGTTTTTGGTAAAATATTTGATTTGGGGGTACTTTTCCAATTTCAGTATGTCTTCTTTTGGTGTTGTA
>NZ_VTZU01000132.1 GCF_008370685.1 Aquimarina sp. RZ0 | reverse complement strand
CTAATCGATAACTTTCTGAAAATAAAGAAGTTGTTCCTGTGCGTTTGTAACTATTCATCTCACCTGTGTTTAGTCAGTAAAATACTATAACTATTTGATTAAAAATAAATTAATTTTAGAGGTAACCATAAGACAAAACACACCTTTCTTTATTATATAGAAAGGTGTGTTATTATGCTACAGAATTAAATATAGTTCTTTATTCTACTATAAATTGCAGTGAACTGTTTTCAGAAGCTGTCTGAATCCTTAAATAATATATTCCTGATATCAATGGTTGATCAAATACAATTACTTTTTCTTTTTCGACAGTATGCAGATGTTTTTCTTCTATTAAGATACCTACAGAATTAAAAATTTTGTAATTAAAAGGTGCTATCATCCCTATTATCTTGATATAATTTCCATTAGAAACCGTACTGTATAAAATTATAGACTCTGGATGCTCTTTATTTAATAGGTTTGTTTTCTTAATAATTCGATCAGAATCCCTAGGTTCAAACTCATTCCCAGGATTAGTATCAGCACATTGAGAAAGATCTAAAGGTAGTTGATAGATTCTAAATTCTTCAGAAGAATGTTGTCTCACTTTTAATCTAGAAGCTTTCTTATCACAGATGAAGTATACTCTAGCTTCAATAAATACTCCTTCAGAAATCAGAGGATTACTATCGATCACCAAATCTCCTCCTATACTTCCTTCCTGCCTTAAATAACCCAAAGTATATATCTCTTTTAAAGCTGTATTATTTATAATACTTAAATTACCTATTACTCTAGTCAAACCTTTTAGGTTTTTGATACTTGTAATTGTACCAACAGTTCGTTCTGATATTGTAAGTGATCCCAAAATAACGTCAAAGTTAAAAGCATCTATTTCTGTTTGTGATCTTAAAACTAAATCTTGTGGATAAGGTTCTGCCGTGTTATGACAACTAAACAGTGTATGATTTACAGAAGAAGTAGTAAGACTTCCGTTATCTCTAATAGTGATTATTCCAGAAACTGCTTCACTGTTCCAAAGTAACCTTAATATTCCACAAGCACTTATTAGTTTTCTGTTTTTGATAATAGTCAGGCGGTTTTTTACAATCATTATATTTTTTAGAGCATCCAAATTAATTAGAGCATCATTATTTCTAATAATAAAATTACCGTTGATTTGATTTAAATTCTGTAATCCAGATAATTCTCGCAACTTATTATTATTCTGGATCTGAAAATTACCATTAACCTCTACTATATTAGACAATCCATCTATATCAGTTAAAGATTGATTAGTGATAAGAAGTATATGTCCTCCTATTTGTTTTACAAGCTTTAAACCATTAAGGTTTCTTAGCAATGCATTGTTCCTAATTTCAAGATTCCCTGTTATTTCTTTTAAGCCTTCAAGGCCTTGAAGACTTGATAATTTATTATTGTTAATGATTTTAAGATCTCCACGAAGTGTTTTAAGTCTTGATAAGTTTGTTATATTATCGATTTCTTCACCAGCAGAAGAAATACCATTAGAGTCGCTTTTTCTAATAATTAGATTTCCAATAATTTCAGTATGCGTAAAGCTATCTACATCGGTTTGTGTTTCGAGAATAACATCTCCATTATGTACTTGTGCATAAAAAAATGTAGTTGTACAGACTACTAATAAAAAGGTAAACTGTTTTTTCATTACAATCATGATTTATTGTTTGATAAATGTTAAGTTAAAAAATATGTATGATCTTCGTTTCTCTTGTTCTTTTTTGATCGGATTATACTCTTAATATATTTTGTTAACAAAATGTTACCTTCAATTAGTACTTTAATTTAATCAAGCTTTTCTGTTTTTCTTTCTAAAATATAAGAAAAACCCAAAAAACACACTTATAATAGGAAGAATACTTGTAAGAAGAAATGTATTATTCTGATTGTTATTTTTCAAATTAATAGCGTTTGTATTTCCCATTAGATAAAAACCTCCCCAATAAAATGGATCTGTCCGGTATACATTAGTGTTTTCCAGAAATTGTAATTTAGCTTGATTCAATGCTTTTGCTTTATCCATTCCTTTTTTGAGATTGGTATAAAAGTTTTTCATTAGAATAGGAGTAGTTTCGTCAGAGATTTCCCAATTAGTCAATACTAAACTTTTGGCTCCAGCGTATTGGAATGCTCTTCCTAAACTCATGATTCCTTCGCCTTTATAAATTTTACCAGCACCTGTTTTACAAGCACTTAGAACAACCAACTCTGCAGGGATTTCCATATTATATATTTCTTGATTATATAAATAATTATCCTGAATTGAATCTTTTACTTGGGTAAAAAACAATTTCGAATTTCCTGGTTCTTTGTCATCTAGTTCACCATGAACGGCAAGATGTACTACTCCATAACGACCCGCATTTTTCTTAAAATTAGACTCTATCGCATTTTTACCATAAAAATAAGTACCATCAATAATATCTGAAATAGCTCTTATTTCTTTTCTGCCACCAGGTAAATCATTTTTAGTATTTCGTAGATTGCTTAAGGAGATTTCACCATCAACAAATTCGGAATTTTTGGTATTAGAAAAAGAAAAAGCTAAGCACTCATTTATACTATCTTCGTCGTTATTATTCTCTCTAAAAAAAAGATCAGCAGAGTTCGCGTAACTTATAACCTGTTTCTTCAATAAATAGGGTAAGTTTATTGCAGAAGTTTCTGGTGAATCTTTTGTCAATAATAAATCAAAATTAAGGTGCCATAACATTCCATCTGGAATAATGATTAAGTTTTTCGTACTACTCTTTTCGATTGAAAGTGGAGCAATTAATGAATTGAATAATTGATACCCTATTTTAGAATATGTACCGATATCTTTATCTAGAATAGCTTTTCTGAATTGTAATATATTTTTATCTAATTCAGAAACTTTCAATTCTTCAACAAAAAAATCATCTTTAGAAATAACAAAAGCATATATCCCTGTATTGGTAACAAAGTACTCTAATAGCAATGTATCCTCAGAAATTTTTTGTTGAATGTCTGTTATTGAAATTATAGAATTATCATATCTGAGTTGATGATATTTGGGATATTCTTGTTCAATTACCTGTAGTAATGAATCTTTTTTCCTGGTATAAGAAAAAACAAAATCATTATATGTGCTTATCTTAAATGTATTTTCTTTTGTAGTTTTTTTTGCTTTATACTCCTGTAACTTCGCAACATATAGTGCTAACTTAATGGTAACATCCTGAATCGCATTAAGTTTGTCTTCAGAAATTCCTGCAAAGTTTTTTGCATCTAATTTCCTAAGTTGTTCATCTAATAAACGTGCTTTATTTTTCTCAGAAAAAGAAAATGCATTTTGCAGATATTGCTTATCTTTTGTTTTGTTATACAATACTAAAGCAGCAGCGACAGCATCTTTATAGACCTCTGCAGTAGTTTTTTCTAAAGACATTTTATCTTCAGTAGATGTATAGGTATTTCTAGTATGGTCAATTAAAGAATCACAAAAAAATAAGCTCCCATACGATAGTATAAGATCATTTTCATTTTCATCTTTTCTCAATTTTAGTGCCTTTGCTTTTCCATAGATAGCTGATAATAATGTGCTGCTATCAAAATAGTCATTTATCGATGGTGAAGATTTCGTGGAAGTATCTTTAAATTCTTTGGAAGCTGAAATAATAGCATTATGAAATTCTTGTATAGCTATAGAATACTCTTTATTTAGAAGTTGGATTCTAGCTTTGCTAATATAACACTTGGCAGTTTTTTGATTCTTTATCCCAAAATTCTTTACCGCAATATTAATGTTTTTTTGATAAAATTTGCTTGCTAAATCATACTCCCCCTTCTTTTCATAAAAAAGACCTAATTCATCATTAGGTAATAACATGTCTGGATGCCCCTCTCCCAAAATATCTTTATAGATGTCAATTGCTTTATTTAAATATTTCAAAGATACGTTCAGCTCATTTTGCATCCTATACGTACCTCCAATATTTAACAAGATATTAGCCGTTGATAGATTTATTTCTCCATAAATATCGCGATAAATGATTAACGCTTTATTATAATATTCTAGCGCTAAATCCAATTTATTTAACCTAGTATATTGGGTAGCAATCCCACGATATGCAGATGCAAAGGATTCATCTCCCTCTTGTAGTATTTCTTTTAATATGTTAAGCTGTTTTTGAAAATATTGTAATGCAAGATAATCTTCTCCTATATAGCTATAGTTTGATGCTATATTATTATAATCCCCAGCTACATACGGATGTTTTTCTCCATATTTTTCTTTATCCAACTTGATTGTTTTTTTATATAAAGGAGTAGCTTGTTTATATAATCCATTTCTACTATACAAAACTGCTTGATTAAGATATACTGTACTTAAATCATTTTCCTTTTTCTGATCATACAGGTATTGATTGATATCAAGAGATAAAGAATAATAATGTTGAGCATCATCCACTAAACCCAGTTGATCATAAGAAACCCCTATATTATTGTATAGGCTAGCTAATTTTTGGTCTGATGTATCTACCTGTTTTTTAATAATGAATAGTGCCTTTTTATAAGTATCAAGAGCTTCATAATATTTGTTTTTTCTTCTTAATACTTTGCCTATAGTTATTAATGCTTTTGCTTCCTCTAGTGACTCTTTTTCTAATTGTTCATTACAAATATTGATTGCTTGATTAGAAAGATTAATTACTTGGTCAAAATCCCGAAGACGATAATAATTATCTGCTATTTTATTAAGACTTTGCGTATGCCTCTTCCAAGAGATATGTTCCTTAAATATTGAAGCCGCAATTTCAAATGAGTTAATGGATTGTTTATATGCTCTTTGTTTTAGAAGGGAATCTCCCTTTATAAAATATTGATGTGCTTTTATTGTATCACTTATTGTTTGCGAACTTAAAGTCATATTGATAAAAACCAATATCACGACCAAAATAACCTTTATAGTTTTACTCATAACAAACTATTATTCTTTTTTACTTTTATTAATATAGTGTCAAAATCTATATATTAAATCCTGCTGCTCTCAAAGCCTTTACACACCTTTCTTCAAATCAATTATTTATATACTATAGCAAAAAACAAGCCATTTTAAATTGAGTAAAAACTATCTTATAGACGCTTAAATTGACAAAATATTGTAACTAGATTTATTATTTCTATACTTAATAATTGACAAAAATAAATATGTTACTTTTATAGCAAAGATTAAAAAAAAGGTAACAATTCATGTGGATTTAACATTAATGGATGAATAACAATAATCAAGACATTATTATTAGAGGAATTGTTGCAGGAGATAAAACAATACTTAAAGAGTTTTATAAAAAACACTTACCACAGGTAAAAAGTTATATCCTAAAAAATTCCGGTAGTGAAGCTGATGCTGAGGATGTTTTTCAAGATGCAATGGTATTTGTGTATGAAAAACTAGAGAACGATTCTCTAGAACTTACTTCTGCATTAGGCACTTATGTATACTCAGTTTGCAAAAACTTATGGATGAATAAGCTAAAAAGAAATCAAAAAACCGTGCACCATGAAGGTATACTTTCGATGTCTAAAACCAATGATCTAAATATTATTGATCAGATACATGATGATGAAAGGCGCTATGTATTTCAAAAATGCTTTTTAGAATTAGGTAAAGGTTGTCAAGAACTTCTTTCTCTATTTTTTCAAGGAATATCTATGAAAGATATTGCAAAACAAAAAGGAATTTCTGAAGCTTATACTAGAAAGAAAAAATTTAATTGTAAAAAGAGACTAACAGAATTAATCAAGACAGATCCTGTTTTTGAAGAATTGAAAAACAGACACTAAATAAGTTTCAACTATGGAAATGACACAAAAACTATTCGAAACAATAGAAGCATACATTGAAGGTTCATTATCTGAAACGGAATTAGAAAGTTTTGTGGCTCTTATAGAGGCCAATCCTGAGCTTAAGAATGAAATAACAATTCACAAAGAACTTCGAAACGAATTTGCAAATACGAAAGCAATCGATTTTAGGAGAAAGTTAATAATAGCTAAGGAAGAATTGGCACAAGAAAATAACCAGCAAAAGACAAGATCACTTGTATTATCTTATTGGAAAATTGCAGCATTCATCATATTTATTATTGGAATACCCACTTTTTTTTGGTTCCAAAATAATACTGAACAAGATTTATATGCTATATATTATACTCCTTATCCTATTGAAGACATAAAACGAGGTGTTGATACTACAAGAATTAAGATTCTCAATGACATTTTGTTAAATTATAAAAGTCAGAAATACAGGGAAATTATTATTGACTTGGAAAACTTAGTAGTACAAAAATCAAATGAAGAAAAGTTGAAATTATGCTTGGGAAATAGTTATCTCAATACCGATCAATTGATAAAAGCCGAAACATTGTTTAAAACTTTTTCCAGAGAAAGTACAAATTATTTTGATGCGCAATGGTTTTTATCTCTTACTTATTTAAGAATGAATCAAAAAGATAGTATGATTCCGATTCTAAAAGAATTGATTTCTAAAAATACTAGACACACAAAAAATGCAATTGCTTTATTAAAAGATTTAGAATAGTATGCCGATTTAAATGGTCTTGTTATTAATATTTACTTTAGTAATTCATTAGTTTCGATAAAAAAATTAAAATCTTATAGAATTTTATCAAAAAACATCATGATGGATAATTCTAAAAAGTTATGTGTTTGAATGAATAATAATTAAAAAAGCCAGACAAGATTGTCTGGCTTGAGGAAAAAAATGTCCAATTGTAGCGGGAGAAATTGAAATATCTAACCATTCTATTGAGAGTGTAAATATAACCTTGTCTGAATACTAAATTTTTAATTTACACATTATTCAGATAAGATGACAAAGACAGAACAGCAAGAATTAGAAAAGAAAGCTCTAGAACAGTTTATGACTGGGAAGA
>NZ_VTZU01000131.1 GCF_008370685.1 Aquimarina sp. RZ0 | reverse complement strand
TTTTTCCTTTCTACTTCGTTTAAAAAATAAACCGTAGCTATAGCTATGCTTGATTTTTTTGCCTTGCATAAAGAAAAAATAATTCAATGAATTTATACGAATTTTTTAATCACAAATCGTATAAATGCTTCGCTTGCCTCGAAATCAAAATGTTTTGTCAAGATAACGTTTATGTTTTGGTTTTTTTTATACCAGTTCTTAGCGCTTGTTTAAAAACCATACTCTTAGACGAAATCATGATACATTAAATTATTTTTTAATTCAAACTGTAAAACAAAAAGAAATGATTTTCGCAGGTAATTTCATTTGAAAAATGAATGCACTCGATAATTGAGATTTATATGCGTCGGCTTGCTTCGATCGAAATGTTTTTTCAATAAACATCTGGCATACTTGCCAGAGACTTTACTTGAAGCAATTAAGATAGCTCTCTTATAGGAATTGGAACGGCACTACATGAAGCTTGTGATTTTTTATTGATAATTTATCGATAAAAAATCTTACAAAATTTAGCTCGAAGTAGTATAGTTTTTAAACAAAAATCGTCTATTTGAGTGATTTTAAACCAAAAGTGGTATTATGTTTGGTTTGAAGTCTATAAACAATTCTTTATTTTATGCCAAAATTGGTATAGATTATGAATTACTGCTGCGATTTTGTAGTTTTGAGCCAATATAATATAATGGAAGAAGAAAAAGTCATTTTAGTGAATCAAAATGATGAGCAGATTGGGCTAATGTCAAAATTAGAAGCACACAAAAAGGCATTGTTACACAGAGCATTTTCGGTATTTATTCTCAATCATAAGAATGAATTAATGCTTCAGCAGCGAGCACATCATAAATATCATTCCCCTGGTTTATGGACAAATACATGTTGTAGTCATCAGCGCGATGGTGAAACCAATATTCAGGCAGGGGCAAGAAGATTAATGGAAGAAATGGGATTTGTAACCAGTCTGAAAGATACTATCTCATTCATATATAAGGCGCCATTTGATAATGGACTCACAGAACATGAGTTTGATCATGTTTTAGTAGGACATTATGAAAAAGATCCTGTTATAAATCTGGAGGAGGTATCAGATTGGAAATGGATGCCTATTGAGGAGATTAAAAAAGATATAGCGATACATCCGGAAAAATATACGGCTTGGTTTAAAATTATATTTGATAAATTTTACTCACACATTACACTATGAGAATAAAAGCCTGTAGAAAAGCACACTTTAATGCTGCACATAGATTGTATCGAAAAGACTGGAGTGATGAGAAGAATTTTCAGGTTTTTGGAAAATGTAGTAACCCCAGGTATCATGGTCATAATTATGAACTTATAGTGGGTGTTACTGGCGAGGTAGATCCCGAGACTGGATTCTTAATTGATCTCAAAATCCTAAAGGAGTATATCAAAGAAGAAATAGAAGATTCATTTGATCATAAAAATTTAAATGAAGAAGTAACAGAGTTTAAGGAACTAAACCCTACAGTAGAGAATATTGCCATAGTTATATGGAATAGACTAAGAAAAAGAATAAACCCCTCGTACGATATAGAAGTCACACTGTATGAGACAGCTCGAAATTTTGTGATTTATACAGGAGAATAAAAAGTATGGGACTAGAAGTAGGGGATATAGTGCCGGATTTTATAGCTAAAAATGATCTTGGAGAAGATTTTAATAGTAAAGAATGGATTGGTCATAAACCTATAGTGATTTATTTTTATCCTAAAAACTTTACTCCTGGATGTATAAAAGAAGCTTGTGATTTTAGAGACAGTTATGCGGACTTTATAGAATTAGGAGTTGAGGTGATCGGAGTAAGTTCTGATAGTATCAACTCTCATAAGAGATTTAAGGACAGATATAAACTTCCGTTTCCATTTTTATCAGATAGCAATGGTGCGCTTAAAAAAATCTTTGGAATAAAAACAACTCTTTTAGGTATATTACCAGGAAGAGAAACTTTTGTGATTGATCAGGAAGGGATTGTGCGATTGAAGTTTAATAGTATGAATGCTTCCAGACATTTGCAAAAGGCGATTTCAACAGTTAAAAAACTTATGCATTCCTAAAATCCGATAAGCTGGTAATCTATTTTGTAGCTCTTTTAGAATGTAATAGGTTTTCTATTGCACAACCAGTGTTAAAAGATTAATTTTGCACAAAATATATTGAAAATGGCAAATAAAAGAGATCTTAAAAAGGATATCAATTATGTACTAGGTGATATCATTGAGGAAGTGTATATCTGGGAAGAAAACAATCCCGACAAAGATAAAAAAGCTGGAGAAGATATTATTGATGAAGCTATTGCATCCTTTGATGGATTTATGGCCAGAGTTAGTGATCGTGAGGTAGAAAATACCGCTAAACATTTTAAATCTATTAGAGAAGATTTAGAAGTAACAGCAAAGTCTCTGGTAGAAAAAGTAAATTCTTTATAAATTCTTTATAAATTTTTTAAAAAAGTATTTGGAAATATGATTACAGAAATTATATTTGCAACCGCTTTGCCGATGTAGCTCAGCTGGCTAGAGCAGCTGATTTGTAATCAGCAGGTCGTGGGTTCGAGTCCCTCCATCGGCTCTAAATAAAAGCTCTGATATCACTATCAGAGCTTTTTTGTTTTACATACTTTCCTATCAATAAACACCGGTATTGATACATAAGAACTCAGGTGTATCCTGAGATTAGTATCGAACTTTTTTTTGTATCAAAATTTTGTAGATAGCAGCACTATTGATGCTTTTTATTTCGAAGTCTGAAACAAAAAATAACTACTTTCTATTTTGAGCATTTTTAAAGTAGAAATAGCATAATTTTATTTCTCGTCTGAACATAAAAAAAGGTGGCTACAATGCCACCTTTCTTTATGAATTTTCTCTTCTGTATCTTTACTTATGTAAACTCTATTTAACGATAATGAATTCGCTTCGTCTACTTAGCTGATATTCTGCTTTTTTGCAATTAGATCCATTTCCGCAGTCATTGACCAATTGTGTTTCTCCGTATCCTTTGCTGGTCAATCTATCTACAACAATCCCTTTAGCAATCATATACTTTATTGTTGACTTAGCTCTTTGTTCTGATAACCACAAATTATATGCATCATCACCATGACTATCTGTGTGCGATCTGACATCAATTTTCATTGATGGATATTGATTCATTACTTCAATTACCTTTGCTAATTCTACCGCTGCATCTTTTCTGATGTAAGATTGATCAAAATCAAAATAAATTGGTTTTAGTGATAACACTTTTGCCAGATCATCTCCCACACCAGCAGTTTTTATCTTCGTCTCTAATAATAATGGAACATCTATTGTTTCTGTCTCTCCTGGTGCGTTAACTAGTTTCTCTAAAGTAGTATATTCTTCTTTTTCTGCACGTACAAAATATTTGGCATTACAAGGAACTACATGACTATAGGATGCATCGTCTCCAACAATAAAACTTTTGAGTAAATTATTACTACTATCAAATATAGAAACTTTAGTCCCTGGTAATACTTCCTGAGTGTCTATATCTTTTACGATTCCGGCAATCGTAATCTCACAAAAGCTTTTGAGATCTTCTAACTGTAAAAAGCTATAAATATCATCTTTCCCTTTTCCTCCTTCTCTATTAGAGGAAAAATAACCTCTTTTTGATGTATCATCTACTATGAATGCAAAATCATCATCAGGACCATTTACTGGTTTCCCTATATTTACTATTAATTTTTCCTCGTCAGTTTGCGGATTTAATCGGGTTACATACACATCTAATCCTCCTAATCCGATATGCCCATCAGAAGCAAAATACAAGTCATTATTGGCACTAATAAAAGGAAAGGTTTCTTTTCCTTCTGTATTAATCGTATCTCCTAAGTTTTTTGGTTCACCAAAACTACCATCTGCTTTAATTTTTACTTCGTAAATATCAGATTGTCCTTGTCCTCCAGGCATATCTGAAGAAAAGTACAAACTACTCTCATCAACACTCAAAGCTGGATGCGCTGTAGAATACTGGTCACTGTTAAATGATAAATTTTGGGGAGTAGTCCACCCTCCCTGAGTATTTTTATAAGATCGATAAATTTTTAATTTGTTCGTTCCTTTTTTATCACTACCATAATTTCTTCCGTCATAATTATTTCTGGTAAAATATACTGTTTTACCATCTTTTGTAAAAACAGGAGTAGATTCATGAAACTTACTATTTATTTTTCCGTCTAATTTTTCTATTTCTGAAAGTTCCCCATTTACCGGATTATATTCTGTAGTATATAAATCTAAAAACGATTCATCATTCCATTGATGTATACTTTTCTTTACTAATAAAGTATCTCTTGATGAACTAAATACAATAAATCTCCCAAAGAAAGCTGAACCAAAATCTGTAAAAGGCGTATTAATATCTAAATTTTTGATCTCAAATCTCCCTGACTGAAAATCTATTCTCTTTAAATAATTAGGTTCTTCCTGGAATAATTGAGCTCTTTGATCATCAGAACTGGAGGCTGCAAATTTTTTCATAAATGCATCAGCATCTTCATATCGTTCTACTGATTTTAAAGTTTGAGCATATCTAAAATAATACTCTGCCTCTACTTCATCTGGATAAGAATTGACGAGTTCTTCATACCACTTTGAAGCCTCTTCAAATTGACTATTAAAATAATAACTGTTTCCCAGGTTTTTGAAAAGGTCAGCGCTTTTATATCCTTTGTTTACAACCTTTAGATATGTTTCCTGAGCATTGATATACTCATATTTGTCATATTGACTCTGTGCTTTACCTAATTTCCTTTCTTGAGAAAACATTGTATTTACTAATAAAAAGCCTACAATAAAAAATAGCAACTTACGTAATACTCTATTCATTTTATTTTGATTATATTTTTTTATGCAATCTATACTAACTTTATTTATACATTCAATCACTCAAGACTACCATTAAGAGTGTGCAACGGCGTCATCTGATTAAAAGAAACGTGGTGTTAACATTCTATTATATTTTTTGAATAATTCAAAACGTAACATCACCTCATAACTTCCATCATTGAATTGTGTTCTTCCTAATTCTGTAGTTTCTCTATCGTATGCAAAACCAATCATCAATGAATCAGAAACCTGAAACCCTGCAATTGCACTAAATGCGGCACTCCATCGATATCCTAACCCCATAGTTAACCTATCATATAGCAGAAAGTTAGCAGATACATCTACTTGCAGAGGAGCTCCAAATACTAATTTGGTTAATACGGCTGGCTTAAATTTTACACTATCACTAATATCAAATACGTGTCCCGCAATCAAATAATAATTGATTCTTTCTTCTGCTATAAATGTTGAAGAATTATCACTTTCTACGGTAGCACCTTCATCAAAATGATCTGTTTCTAATAAATTAGGTGCACTCAACCCCGCATAAAACTTATCCGTATGATAATATATTCCTACGCCGACATTAGGACTGAATTTATTATCTATATTATTTTCAAAATTAGGATCATTAATATCAAATTGAGATAATCTTTGGAAATCAACATTTAATAAATGCCCACCAGCCTTTAACCCAAAACTTAGTTTACCACGCTCTGAAGTAGGAATTGTATAGGAAAAATCAATATCAAAATAGGTTTCATCTGTAGGTCCTATCTCATCATTGACTATAGATACCCCTAGCCCAACTTTATTATTTTCTCCTATTGGCGTATTTAAAGTCAATGTTTGTGTCCTTGGGGCGCCATCTAACCCAACCCACTGACTACGATGTAATCCCATAATACTCATAACACCTCTGCTACCTGCATATGCAGGATTTATACTAATTGTATTATACATATACTGTGTATATTGAGCATCCTGTTGTGCACTACTAAAACTTGAAATCAGGCCAAAAATGACCAGCATAAATATTGTTAATAGTCTATTCATATGTATATCATTATTTGATTTAGGGAATAACAAATATATACTATTCCAAATAAAGCTTTATCTGTTAATATATAGGTAACCTGCTTTGGATCTGTTAATACCAGAAGCATTAACATACTCTAAAAGATAATAATAGGTTCCCACGGGTAATTCTTCTTTTTCAGAAACCGTAACTCTCCCCTTACTAATTCCTACAAAACGTTCGACTCCTTCCTGCATATAACCATCTTCTTCAAAAACTTCAACCCCCCATCGGTTATAAATCCTTAATGTATTATCAGGAAAGTTCTGCAATCCTACAATAAGGAATTCGTCATTGATATTATCACCATTAGGACTTATCCCCGTATAGATTACGACTTCATCTTCAATTGTTATCACTGTTATAGTTTCATCTTCTCCATCCCCATCTCCATCAGTATCAACATCTGTAGTATTTAAAACATCATCAGAAATATCGATTATATCATCGCCATTAGGGCTTTGTCCTGTAACGGAAGCTTGATTAACAACACTACCGGATAAAACATCCGAGGCTGTTAATGTATAGGTTGCTGTAAAAGTTAGCTCATCAATTTCTCCCACTGCCAAATCAATCGGACCTCCTGTAATTACAATACCTGGTAATGGATCTGTTAAAATGATATTAGTAATATCTACATTTCCCGTATTTTCTACAGTAAACACATATTGAATTTCATCTCCAACATTAGGAAGACTATCTCCATTGACATCTACATAAACACCTGTTTTTGTTAATGCTAAATTAGCATTCTGAATAATTGTAGTAATCGTAGGGTCATTCGTTGGATCCAAGTCTCCATCTTCATCTACAGTTTCATCACCACTATCCGAAATATCCATTACATTTTCTCCATTAGGATCTTCTCCTATAACGGTTGCACTGTTCATTACTTCTCCATTATTAATATCATCTTGCGTAATAATGTAAATTGCTGTTGCTGTCCCTTGTTCTCCTGGATTCAATGTCGAAGGTGTAACTGCTAAATTTGTACTACCAGTGAGTATGTCATCTATAAAAATAGCATCAATCGTAACATTACCTGTATTCGTAACTGTAAATGTATATGTAATACTATCACCTACTGAAGAACCATTTGCAATTCCAGTTTTAACAAAAGTTAGTTCTGGCATTAATGTTAGAATAGTCACCGTAGGATCATTATCCGGAACACCATCCGTGCTACCATCGCCATCTGGAGTCTCAACGCTTTCATCTCCTGCATCAGAAACATCAATAACATCATCTGTA
>NZ_VTZU01000130.1 GCF_008370685.1 Aquimarina sp. RZ0 | reverse complement strand
ATATCTTCCTGACCACTATATCTGGATAATAACACCTTAAATGCTGACAATAAAAACATAAACAAGGTAACACCTTCTTTTTGACATACCTTATGAATCGAAGCACTCAAGGCTGCATCTAACTCTAAGCTAACACTTGATCCCTCGTGACTCTGAACTGATGGACGCCTATAATCCGTAGGTAATGACAGTGTAGAAACTCCTGATAACCTATCCTCCCAATACGATAACTGATCTTCTAAAACTTCACCCTCTACATACTGACGCTGCCAAATGGCATAATCCGAATATTGTAACGGTAATAAAGGTAAATCTGGGGTATTACCTAGTATTAAAGCACTATACAACGCTGTAAACTCGCTAACCAAAAGATCCTCGGACCAACCATCACTAGCAATATGATGGAAAACACACACCAAAACATACTCATCCCCTCCTAAATCATAAATACAAGCTCTTAACTTATAATCACTAGACAAATCAAAAGGAACTTCTAAGTAATCACTTAATACAGCTTCGATGGAATTACCTTCTGCTATCCTTACATGATCCAAACTCCAGGAATCGGATGCTATAATTTCTTGATACCCTACTCCATCTGCTGAACGAAGCATCGTACGTAAAACCTCATGACGATCAACTATACTATGAAATGTCTGTTCTAAAACACTAACATCCAAACTCCCCGATAATCGTAAAACTGTAGGCATATGATACGCAACACTACCCTCTAACTGATCCAAAAACCATAAACGTTCCTGACTAAAAGATAAAGGAATACGATCTGGTTTTTCCTGAACAACGATAGCCGGTACTAAAACACCTTGGGATTGTAAATCAATATGCCTCCCTAAAGCTTCTATAGTAGTATGCTCAAAAACATCTCGTATAGAAACTTCGATCGACAGCTCCTTACGGATCATAGAGACCAATCGGGTAGCCAAAACTATGACCGCCCAAATCAAAGAAATTAGCATAAATACCTATACGATCTACTCCTAATAATTCTTGCCAAATGCCCGCTAAAGATAATTCTACTGCACTACTTGCCTCTACATAATCCTCTGCTATAAATGATACATCAAGTGCAGATAAACGCTTCTTATCAATCTTACCATTTGTCGTTAATGGCATATCATCCAAATCAACCCATAAATTAGGAATCATATAATCTGGTAAGCTTGCACCTAAATACTCTTGTATAGCAACCTTATCAAAATCACCCCTAGTAACTACATACCCCACCAAACGCTTGTTTCCTATATTATCTTCTTTTGCTAAAACACAACATTGATGAACAAATGCTAACGAGGATAATACACTTTCTATTTCACCTAACTCAATCCTATATCCCCTTATTTTGACCTGAGTATCCTTTCTCCCAATATACTCAATAGTCCCATCTGGTAGCCACCTTCCCAAATCACCCGACTTATAAAGTCTATCATTTTCATTTCTACTAAATGGATTCTTAATAAATTTCTGGGATGTTAATTCTGTTCTATTTAAGTATCCCTTTGCTACTCCAGCTCCTCCTATACAAAGTTCTCCAATAACACCTATTGGTACCAGATTGAGATGTTCATCTACTATATAACAGTTTAGAGTAGGTATTGCAGCGCCAATAGTACTTATACTATTAAGTACATCTTCCTTTGTAATTTCCTTGTAGGTAACATGTACAGTAGTCTCTGTAATACCATACATATTAATTAGTTTACATTCTGAGTATTGTGTTTTCCAACGACCTAAATAACTGGGATTTAGAGCTTCTCCTCCAAAGATCACATACCTAAGAGAAATCGGAAAATAATCGTTAAGAAGCGCTTCCTGTAGTACATAAAAAGCACTTGGAGTTTGATTTAAAACCGTTACCCCTTCTTTGATTAATAATTCTTTAAAAGCAATAGTATCTTTTGTCTTAGCCTTAGGTACAATCACCAAACGTCCACCGTAAAATAATGCTCCGTACATTTCCCAAACGGAAAAATCAAAACAAAAAGAATGAAACAATGTCCAAACATCATTTGAACTAAAATCAAACAAACCAGATTCGTGTTTGAATAAACGAACTACATTGCTATGTTTAATCAATACTCCCTTAGGTTTACCAGTGCTTCCTGAAGTATAGATAACATAAGCTAGGTGATCCGCTGTTACCACTTTTTCCAGTCTATCAGAAGGTTCTTTAGTAATATGATCCCAATCTTTATCTAATAAAAGAATTTCTAAACCTTGTTCTTCTAACAAAACACTTTTACTCTCTACAGTACTTATTACCAAATCAATATCTGCATCATTAATCATATAATGAATTCGATCCGATGGGTAATCAGGATCCATTGGAACATACACTCCTCCTGCCTTTAGTATTCCTAAAATACCGATAATCATTTCCAAAGAACGTTCAATGCAAATTCCTATTAAATCTTCATCTTTAATTCCTTGTTTTATTAAATAATGAGCCAATTGGTTAGAACGTTTATCCAACTCTTTATATGTGAGTTTTTTATCATTAAAAACTACCGCTATAGTATCAGGAAATCTCTTGACTTGTTCTTCAAATACATCAATTATCGTCTTATCTCTTGGGTATTCAACATAAGAAGTATTAAAAATATGTAATAATTTTTGTCGTTCTGGATTAGATATAATAATATCATTAGTGATTGGAGCATTAATATCATTACAAAAATGATGTAAAACATTATGAACAAAATTATGAAAATGCTCTAGTGAAATTCCTGATTTAAACTCTTTATGAAGTACATATTCAAATTCTAATTCTGTCCCTCCTGTCAAGTCAATGGTTAAATTTAGGCTTGTACTGGTACGCTCAAAAGAAGATACATCCAGTGTATCCTTAATATCATCTCCACTGAATAATCGATCTTTAGAATAGTCTTCTTGAAAAATCTCATCATAGACGTGAAAATCTATATAATTAAACAAAGCATCAAAAACATCTTCATCTTTATGTATTCCTGCCAGTTTCTTAATCTCAAAAAGTGTCATACGACCATAAAGACTAATTTCTTCTATTTTTCTATTAACACTCTCAAAATAAGACAACCAACTTTCTTCTTCTTCTTCTTCAAAAATATATCGAACTGGTAAGGTATTAACAAAACATCCCAAAATTTTATCTCCATCATTAACTAAAGGACGTGTGTTACTTACTAAACCTACTGTCAACTCTGACTCATATGTTAACATCTGTAATGCATATAAATATGCTCCATATAAAACTGTCTTTAGCGACATTTTATGATTCCTACATTTCTCCCTTAATTTGTCTAAAAAAGAGATGTCATATCTTTTGCTATAATACTCTGTAGTTTCTGTTTCTTTTGAAAAAACATCTAAATATTTATACTCAAATAATTCTTTTTTCCAAAAAGAAGAAGCTTCTTCATCTTGCTTATCAACCCATTCAGAGATAATAAAATCACGTAGTGTAGATGTAAGGGCCAAAGGGCGATATTCAGCATCATTCTTAAGCTCAAAATACACCTTATAAAGTTCTGTAATAAAAGAAGCTACACTCCAACCATCCAAAATTGAATGATGAAACTGAAAAACAAATATCAGCTGATCTGAATCTACGTTAAAAAGGTGAAATCTATACAACGGTTTCTCTTTAAACTCAAAAGGTTTTTTCCGTTCAGAAACTAGATATTCTTCAATCCTTTTTTCTTGTTCTTTTCTATTTGATAAACTTAAATCCGAATAAATTACCTTATTATCAATAGCAGTATTCTTATACACAATCTGAACAGGTTCTTCATAATCTGATAGATTAAAATATGTTCTAAATATAGAGTGTTTCTCAATTAATAGATTAATAGCATTTCTAAATATCGTAATATCGAAAGTAGCATCTTTAAGAGGAAAAACCATTTGATCATGGAATATTCCTAAATCAGGAGTAGATAAAGACTCTATAATCATTCCTTGTTGAATATCACTCATTGGATATACATCTTCTACTAAATCCGAATTTTCTATAGATTGCAGTATTGATGATGCTAATATAGCTATCTGAGATTCTACAGTTTCATAAAGAATCTCTCGTGCATTTTTAATTGTATTGTTTCCTAATACTGAATCAGAAAAAAGCTGAATTGTACTATACTTAAAAAGGTTTTGTAATTGAATTTGTCTATTAAAAGTTTCATTAATTTTAGAAATTAATCGAATGGAAATAATTGAATCTCCTCCTAATTCAAAGAAATCATCATGAATTCCTATTTTTTCTCCTCCTAACAATTCCTGCCAAATACTTACCAATTGCTCCTCCTTTTCATTTCTCGGAGCAATATATTCTTGTGTTGATAATTGAGAATTGTCAGGTTCTGGTAAATTCTTCTTATCGATCTTTCCATTACTCGTTATAGGCATCTCATTCATCGTTACCCATATTTGAGGAATCATATACTCAGGTAACTTTTTTCCTAATTGTTTTTGAGTATTTTTCTTGTCTAAATCTCCATCTATCACAACATAGACTACCAAACGCTTATTTCCTATGCTATCTTCTTTTGCTAAAACACAACATTGATGAACAAATTCTAGTGATGATAGCACACTTTCTATTTCACCTAACTCAATCCTATATCCCCTTATTTTGACCTGAGTATCCTTTCTCCCAATATACTCAATAGTCCCATCTGGTAGCCACCTTCCCAAATCACCCGACTTATAAAGTCTATCATTTTCATTTCTACTAAATGGATTCTTAATAAATTTCTGGGATGTTAATTCTGTTCTATTTAAGTATCCCTTTGCTACTCCAGCTCCTCCTATACAAAGTTCTCCAATAACACCTATTGGTACCAGATTGAGATGTTCATCTACTATATAACAGTTTAGAGTAGGTATTGCAGCGCCAATAGTACTTATACTATTAAGTACATCTTCCTTTGTAATTTCCTTGTAGGTAACATGTACAGTAGTCTCTGTAATACCATACATATTAATTAGTTTACATTCTGAGTATTGTGTTTTCCAACGACCTAAATAACTGGGATTTAGAGCTTCTCCTCCAAAGATCACATACCTAAGAGAAATCGGAAAATAATCGTTAAGAAGCGCTTCCTGTAGTACATAAAAAGCACTTGGAGTTTGATTTAAAACCGTTACCCCTTCTTTGATTAATAATTCTTTAAAAGCAATAGTATCTTTTGTCTTAGCCTTAGGTACAATCACCAAACGTCCACCGTAAAATAATGCTCCGTACATTTCCCAAACGGAAAAATCAAAACAAAAAGAATGAAACAATGTCCAAACATCATTTGAACTAAAATCAAACAAACCAGATTCGTGTTTGAATAAACGAACTACATTGCTATGTTTAATCAATACTCCCTTAGGTTTACCAGTGCTTCCTGAAGTATAGATAACATAAGCTAGGTGATCCGCTGTTACCACTTTTTCCAGTCTATCAGAAGGTTCTTTAGTAATATGATCCCAATCTTTATCTAATAAAAGAATTTCTAAACCTTGTTCTTCTAACAAAACACTTTTACTCTCTACAGTACTTATTACCAAATCAATATCTGCATCATTAATCATATAATGAATTCGATCCGATGGGTAATCAGGATCCATTGGAACATACACTCCTCCTGCCTTTAGTATTCCTAAAATACCGATAATCATTTCCAAAGAACGTTCAATGCAAATTCCTATTAAATCTTCATCTTTAATTCCTTGTTTTATTAAATAATGAGCCAATTGGTTAGAACGTTTATCCAACTCTTTATATGTGAGTTTTTTATCATTAAAAACTACCGCTATAGTATCAGGAAATCTCTTGACTTGTTCTTCAAATACATCAATTATCGTCTTATCTCTTGGGTATTCAACATATGACGTATTAAAAACATGTAATAATTCATCTTCTTCTTCATCGGTCAACATTGATAGATGACTAATCTTTTGATGATGATCACTAACAATACTTTTTAATAATTCTTGAAAATGAATTAACATTTTTTGGACGGTAGCCTTATTAAATAGAGCAGTGCAATATTCCATTTTTAATACAATCCCAGATTCTTTTTGATCTACATTTAAAGTCAAGTCAAACAGAGCCGTATTTCCTTCATACTCATACGGAGTTACTTTTAAATTCTCCAATTCTATTTCGGCTTCTTCTGGGGTGTTTTGTAAAACAAACATAACCTGAAACAAGGGAGGCATACTTAAATCACGATTAGATACGATACGATTAACTACTTTTTCAAAAGAAGCTAATTGATGATCATACCCTTCTAGAGTAGTCTGTTTTATCTGAGTTAATAGTTCTTTAAAACTAAGTTCACTATTTACATCACTTCTGATAGCTAGTGTATTAACAAATAAACCAATGATCCCCTCTAATTCTGACTGTGTACGATTAGCGATAGGAGTACCGATACAGATATCTTCCTGACCACTATATCTGGACAGTAATACCTTAAATGTTGATAATAACACCATAAATAAAGTAACCCCCTCTTTCTGGCATAACTCATGGATTGAAGTACTTAATGTCGTATCTAAAGTAAAAAGAATACTAGTTCCTTCATAACTCTGAATCGAGGGACGTTTATTATCCGTTGGTAAAGAAAGTGGAGAAACACCTTTTAATTGACCCTCCCAATAGGACAACTGTTGCTCTAAAACATCACCTTCTACATATTCCCGTTGCCAAACGGAATAGTCTGAATACTGTAATGATAACTCTGGAAGATCAACAGCTCTATCTTCAATAAAAGCACTATATAACTCGATAAACTCATTGACCAAGAGCCCTTCTGACCAACCATCACTGGCTATATGATGAAAAATACAGGTTATTATATATTCCTGATTTCCTAGATCATAAAGACATGCTCTTAGCATATAATCTTTAGACAAATCAAAAGGAGTCCTTGAAAATGCAGAGATCATCTCTTCTATAGACTCCCCAGAGTTTACCTTTACATTTTCTAAAACCCAATCACTAGGTGAAATTACGTCCTGATATCCTACTCCTTTTTCAGAATAAATAACTGTACGTAACACTTCATGACGACTAATAATTGTGCGTAATGATGCTTCTAAAAAAGAAACATTCAAATCCCCTTTCAATTGTAAAACAACTGGCATGTGATATTCTAAACTACCTTGTAATTGATCCAAAAACCATAAACGTTCCTGGCTAAAGGATAAGGGAATTCTCTCAGCATTATCTCTGTTATATGGAATAATCTTTTCTAAAGTTGCTATTTTAGTACCTCCTTGATGTTTCTCTATATACCGAATAATATCGTCTTTATTATCCTTTATTTTTTGAAGTAAACTAGGGTCAATAGAGTTATTTGACTTTACACTCAATGATCCTTTATCTACAATAAGTTTTATGTCTTTCTTATTTGCATCTTTTAGAATATTTAAAATTTCTTTGTTCATGACTAAAATTTATAATTCAATAGTTATATTATAATCTTCTGTTGTATTGTTTTGATCTAAATCTAATTTCATAAACTCAATATGCCTCCCTAAAGCTTCTATAGTAGTATGCTCAAAAACATCTCGTATAGAAACTTCGATCGACAGCTCCTTACGGATCATAGAGACCAATCGGGTAGCCAATAAACTATGACCGCCCAAAT
>NZ_VTZU01000129.1 GCF_008370685.1 Aquimarina sp. RZ0 | reverse complement strand
GAGTGGTTTCCTTTGGTAAGTTCTGCTAGAACTTTGAGTTTAAAGCTTTCGCTATAGCGTCTCACATATCCATCATTTTTATACATATACATTGGTTTTTTGTATACATATTTCAGGACGGGTCATTTAGGTTTATAACTTTGAAGTAGCTGATTGGCATACCTATTTTGTAGGTGCTTGGGAATGGTTGGTGCATAATGCGAGACCTTGTCTAAGCAAAATAAAACATTTACCTCCGTGGATAGCGAGAATGTGGAAAGGAAACTACTTTAATTTTATTAGGGAAGGTTTTTATAAGAGAATGGGTGGTTTTAATGAAGTAGTATTAGCAACAGGAAAACGTTTAGATAGCTATATACCAGGTAAAGAAATTGTATCTAGAAAATTCACTCAATTAGGAAATGTGGCTGTAGATACTGCAAAAGGATATATTGATGAATTAGCTACGAAGTATGCGCCAGGTACTGTAATTAAAAATACAACTAGAAATGCAGATGCTATTGCACAAGGAGGTGAGAAATTAGCTGGTGAAATGATTTTAGAAGTACCTAAACAAACAAAACAAATAGCAGACGAAGTTATTGAGTATGCAGACGAAGTAGGTGTAAAAATTCGAGATGTATTAGGAAATATTTATTGATTATATGAAATATAAGTTTGAATTTTGGAATTCTCATAGGAAAAAATTTATGGGAGAGAAAAGTGCCATTAGAAGGTGGGATTTATGGAATAATGAAAGCAGGCTTAAAGATTTTGAAAATGGTATTATAAATACATCTGAAGATTTAGCTAAGGAAAATCATGAAGATCATAAAGCTTATGAGTTTTCTGTTTTAGAAGTTAATGATGATTTATTTTGCTCTTTTATTATTAATCCTAGTAATAAACATGCGGAAGTTAATTTTTATGATCCAGGATGCAGAAAGTATTTGACATATCTTTTTACAGAAACAAAACCGAAAGAACAACTTTTTTTACGAGAAATTTGGTATTATCATTTTACTAAAGAAGATACGAATCAAGAAGAGTATCGTATGCATTATGTATTTGATGAAGAAGGAAATGTATCTGCTCGTAAATATGATGATAAGAATCAAAAAATATTAGATTATGAGAGTAAAGAACCTATGGACACTCGAGTACTTTATGAACCATATCCCGAATTTGGTGAATATGAAGGTATTATTAAATTAGATCGAGAAATCCCATTTATAGAAGATACGATAAAAAAATACTTCTTTAAAAATGGTAAACGTTTTTATAAAGATGAGGACGGTAATATTATTGAGGATTAATTAGTATCATATTAAATAACAAGAAGGTTGGTCTATGATCAACCTTTTTCTGTAAGTCTATAACTTTGAGATGGCCAAATGATACACATATTTTGTAGATGTCTGAGAGTGATTAATTCATAATGTTGGGAATACATTTCTTAAGTAATAAAAAAATAAGTAAACGTTTAATATTGTGGCTGAACATCTGGTAAAGCATCTAAAACGGGAAAAGAGTAGAATAGAAAAAACATTAATAATCAATAAAAAATCAGGATGAAACTTGTTTCACCCTGATTTATACAATGAACTCGTCTTGAGTACTGATTTGATCTACAAAAGCCAAACTTTTTGGTTGAAAACCACTACCCAAGAGGAGTTTAATATAAAAATTATATTATTTTAACGTACTAGCCCAAACAACCAAAGTTGTTAGGTTACTTTTCTTTTCGCGCATTCCTACACGAGTTAAAACAGTTCTTTTGATGTTTAAGCTATGATCCTTTGGCATAAATTCTGCTTCTAAGCCATGATTTGGGCTTGATCCAACTTTTGCTGTATTGAGACTTGTAGATAGCCTTCCATTACTTTTTAATTTACGATGACGTAATACCATAGTTGTAATATTTCCATCAGATAGTCGCGCTCCAATTCCTGTAATGATATGCTGATGAGGTACGGCATACCAAACTTCTAAACCATTATTGGGTGAGGAACCAAATTTAAATTGTTTTCTCGGTCCCATTGTTCCATCAGGGTTTACATAACGTCCTTCGAGTACAAGAGTTGTGATCTCTTCTTTCTTTGCTCTGGCTCCAACACCGGTAAGCACATATCCTTTTGGTAGTTTTCCATCCACTTCTAAAGCGTGATTAGGATCTCTCCCTACTCTGATTTCCTGATCATCTATGATTTGACCACCTACCGCTTTTTGATTATTTTCAATATTTGTTACTACATTAGTTGGGACATAATTTTGTACCTCTGGTTCACCAGTTATCGGGTTTATAGGTACTGTGATGATTTCAGTTTTAAGATCCAGAAGTTGCTCATTTTGTTCTAATGCGTCTTCTTTTTGACAAGCACTAAACGTTAAAACGATAGCCGCTGCGATCACTTGTAATTTGTTTGATTTTTTCATTTTGTTTTTAAATTGGTTAATTAAAATGATTAGGAATTTTCCCCTAAATTACATTAAAAAAAACAAGAAATCAGATAGGTCTGATTAATTATTTGTTAACTTATTTTTAAGAGGATAGCTGCCTGATTCTAACAAAAACAATTGACTTTTAGGAATATTTTATATAAAAAAAATGGGTTGTTTAATGCAGTAAACCGTGTAGTTGTTCGAGTATCACTCGTGGAAAAATATTTTTATTCGTAGTTATTGTAGCATCGTGTTTTACTCGACAATCGAGATTCAAAAGCTCCGAGGGCATGACCCGAATTGGCTTTACTTTATTGGTGAGCTTTTAGCCTAGAAAAACCAATAATTAATTCATCATCTTTTGTTTTACCAATTAATTTTCCAGCAAAATTTTTCTCAGTAATGCCATTATTTTTTCCATCAAATACGACTAATAAATCCTTACCTTGATTTTTAGATTTTAATACCTTACTACCTCGACCAAAGTTAACTTCTTGCGATGCTCCAAAACGTAATGACGAAAGATCCACTTCTTTTTGCGCATCAAAGCCTTCTTCTGATAGGATAAGAATCTGTATGTTTTTTGTGTCTTTATGAATCTTTTCTTTATTTAAAATTTTGATACGTTTATGAACAGTAAGGGGAATAATAATATTTTTTGAGTTGTGATTATCATTAGATAAGTCATCAGCTTTTGGAACATCTAATGCTGCGAGAGATAGATGTGTTGCTCTGCCATATTCATCCTGTAAGACGTGAGGGCGTTCTAATTTGTACCAGTGCGTTTTTGTACCATCTTCATATGAAGTAATCGTTGTGTCATAGGCAACCCCAGGATCAAACACCCAATGAATACCATCTGGTGAACGTAGATAAATAGCACGTTTATCAATAAAAGCATTAATAAGCAGATGGTATTGTACCTCATCACGCCACATAGTAGGATCTTCATAAACAGATTTTCTATATTTCTCTGGGATGGTCTCATTATAATTAATAGTCTTACCAAGTATCTGGTATGGGCCTAATATCCCATGTGTACTGAGCATCATACTCCCGAATTTTGACACAATAAGCATACTCCCATCTTCGCGATGCACTGCGGATAAATTTCTATAGTATTGATACTCTCTGGAGTCGCCAGTTTTTGTTTTGTCATAATCAACAGAAAGAGTTCCTTCTACCTCCCAGGGACCGTCTATAGAATTAGAAGTGAATAGATAATTTTTCCAGTTTATCAAAGCATATAGCATATAGCTGCCGTCATTGAGTTTTGTTATATCCGGATTGTGACCCAAGCCCTGATAGAATGAGTAGGCTGTATCTTCTTTTACATGATAGGGGCCTGTCGGCGTATCAGAAATTACGTGAGCTACTGTAGAATTAGGCCATTCCCAATGTCCTTTTATAGCCTTTTCTGGCCATCGGGTTATGTACATATGATATTTTTTGTCTTCGCCTTTTATGGGATGTCCGCCCCAATATGACCAATCCGGGTGCTCCATACCGTTACTTGTATCGCGAGGTACTACCTGGTTTGTTCCCCAAGTGTCAGTACTAAGTTTTTTGTGAATAGGCATGGGTAGAATTAAATCACGAAAAGATGCGCCTGGAATGGCTTTAACTTTTGCTTTAACAGTCTTAGAGGCAATACTGGTATTGCCGCTATAATCGTGCGCATATACTACATATACGTTTGCAATACCTTTTTTTGGAGAAAAATCTTCATATGAATTGCCTTTTAGGTCTTTAGCAATTTCTATAAAATTATTTTCTGTAGCATCTCCACGAAAAACCGAATAACTTTTTATATCAGTATCTATATTTCTCTTCCAGCTAAGTCTTATCTCTGTATCATCAGTTTCAACTTTTATTTCGGTAGGAGGAGCTGGAGATTCAGCATCTGTTTTACGAGCAGTAATAATGGGAGATGAACCTGATTCGTTCGGAAGATTTTGCGTTACCAAATAGTAATATACAACCCCATTGATAATAGTATTATCAACAAATACGTTTGTTTTCAGATTTGAGATTAGTGGTTTGTAATTCTTATTTCTATATATACTACGATATACATTATAGGTTTTTTTAGTTTCTGTCCAGGATAATTTAATGCCCTGCGGAGTTATAGAAGCTTGAAGTTCTTGAGGGGCGGATTTTTCTGAGGCGATGACACTAATATTGACATTGTCAAGGTATATCTTTATATCATTTTCTGAATATAGCGTAGCTCTTACAAAAGGCATGACCGTGGCTAGGTCTTCTTTAGTAACCGTATAAGTACCACTAAAATGTTCAAATTTTTTGTCAGAACCTATCAGCGGTTGCTTATTTTTTAAAATTCGTTCGTGTGTTCCAAAAACTAAGCTAAACGTAATGCTTCCTTTACCTTTGTATTCTAAATCTGCATCAAAACTCCATCGGATAGTATCTCCGAGAGTTAGTTTTTGATATTCGGGGTTGGTATTTAATATTTTAGACTCTATAATACCAATAGTGTTACTACTAAACATAGTGCCATTATGTAAACCTATAGGCGTATTATTATCTCCTCCATCTACAATTTTTGTAACCCAAAAAGGAGATTGTTTAGCCTCACGCCAATACCCTTTTATCGTTTCAAAATTTCCATCATTCATATTCTGGTGTGGTAAATTGTCACCAAGTAAGGTGATCTGAGCAGGAGAATACAATGAGGTTAAAAACATGATGACTATGGTAACGCTACGTGTTTTTTTTATCATTGGAAGAAATAATGTTTTTATACAGTACAACTATATAGAATATTGAGATACAATTTTTATAAATGTATTAAAAAAGAGAAAGCTGTTATAGTACCAGTGTTTAAATAGCTATTCCATATGTTTTTTTATTAGTTTATTTTAGCGTATAAACAAGGAGCATCCATTTTTTTAAGCAAATAAAGAAAGAGTTATAAAAAGAAAGCTTTTATCATTATTTTATGTTGACAGTTATTACTCACGATTATTACCATAAAAAATATCTTGAATAATATCTTCTAAATCTCCTGATTCTGAAATTGAAATAAAAGCATTGTGAATAACTTGATAAGTGTTTTCTCTACCTGAACAGAAATCCCAAAATTGATTTTCGACCCAACCTTCATTATCCGGTTCTAATGGCCATCCTCCTCCCATTGTCTTACTCCAAAAATTAATCTCTCCATACGGATTATAGGGAAATACAATTCTTGACTGAGCAGATTGAGTTGGAAATTGAGAATAGAAAAATGCATACCAGTTTATTACTTGTTCAAAACATTTAGAAAGTGAACCAACGTTTGGTTGAACAGTTTTTGTGTCGAAAAAGTAATTTACTTCATCCTTCCTTAGAATATGTTTAAAAAGAATACAAATTGAAAATCAATAGTTTGAGGTTCTGAGGACACTTCAAATGATGAGAATATCGAGATATTTTAATTATTTGAAGTAAGCTCACGGTTCTTAAAATATTTGTTTTCAGGAAGTAAGGTTTTTAAACAAGCTCTTAGCCAAATATCAACTCCAAAACCTCTGGGAGCAGGAACAAAATCATTTATTGGGTTATTTACATAAGCTTGACAAATTTCCTTAATCCTATTGTGGCAATATTCTGAATCAAAAACTGGATTTTTATTATTCCTACCTTCAATTACAATTTGTAAAGTATTCTACAAATTTGCAGGCATATTAGCAGGTTTTGGCAGATTTTCATTAACAACCTCAAAATCGTTGAGAGTTGCTAAATTTTTTGCTAAGGGTTCCCAAAGTGTAGTTCCTAAAGAAGTCTCCATTCCACCAACTATCGAACGTATTTTCCTTTCAACCGGAATAATTAAATCAAGAATTTGAAAATTAGGAACCACGTCTATTCGATTTCGAATAAAATTTGATATGCTGCTGATTACAGTTTCTCTAGAAATTTCAAATACTTGTTGTTCTGTTGGTGTTGGCATAATAATAAATATGCCGAAATATAATATTATTTAACCGTATTCTTATAATAACTATTAAGAAATGTAATTAGTGAAAAACCAATTTCTTGACCAAGATTACAAGGCACGGCATTTCCAATTTGTTTATATTGCTGAGAAGCTGAACCTGCAAATTTCTATTCATCAGGAAAAGTTTGTATTCTAGCATATTCTCTTACGGTAAATGGTCTTGTTTCATCAGGATGACATCTTTCAGTTTGTTTTTGAGCCGGACTACAAGTTAAAGTCAAACTTGGTTCATCCCAACCAATTCTTCTAGCCATACCCGTTTTTCCTCCACCCAAATAAAAACTTTTACCCATATATTTCTTCTGCAATTCAATTGGCAAATTTCTCCAATATCCTTTTGGTGGAATTAAATCAAGAATTTCTTTTTTATGATCAGGATATTTAGCTCCTTCCGATTTTGGAACTTTACAATCATATAAATCCCCTTTTTTTAACGCATCAGATAGATTATATATCTTTTTATGCGGTTTTGGGTATTTATATTTTATATTAATATCTTTTCTGACACCTGCTAATATAAGTCTTTCTCTTTTTTGAGGGACTCTATAGTTAATAGCTTTCAAAACTTGCACAGGAACAACACTATAACCTATTTCGTCAAGTATTGATATCATACCTTCAAGAGTTTTTCCTTTTTCGTGACTTAATAGTCCACGAACATTTTCTCCGATACAAATAAGTGGATTTACTTCATTAACAACTCTAGCAAATTCATAAAACAACGTACCCCTAGCATCATTTAAGCCTAACTTTTTTCCTGCATAACTAAATGCTTGGCAAGGAAACCCTCCTGTTACTACATCTATAGAATTTCTATATTTATTAAAATCATAATCTTTAATATCTCCTTCTAGGACATTCCATTTTGGTCTATTTTTTTTAATGTTTGACAAGCCCATTTATCTATTTCATTTAAAGCAACACATTTCAATCCTGCTTTTTCCATTCCAACTGCAAGTCCACCAGCACCTGCAAATAGTTCTAAAACGGAATATTCATTTTCAAGCTCTTCATAATTAGAAATATTATCTTCCGTAACTTCATCAAAAAGGTTTCCTAAAAGTTGTTGGACATCATTCTTTCGATATACTCTATAATTAGAAACAGGCTCTCTTACTGCATTTAAGATGCTCTCATTATCCCATCTTCTTAGAGTTTCCTTACTCTTACCTACCAATTCTGCTGTTTCAGATAAAGATAAATATTCTTTTGTAACCATATTACTAATACGATTTATAACTAAAAATTTCGCATATTCATCGTTTCTTTTTCCTTTCTACTTCGTTTAAAAAATAAACCGTAGCTATAGCTATGCTTGATTTTTTTGCCTTGCATAAAGAAAAAATAA
>NZ_VTZU01000128.1 GCF_008370685.1 Aquimarina sp. RZ0 | reverse complement strand
AAGATCAATCGTTCTCACTCATACGGAAAAAACGCTTCAAAAGTGGAAGATTGAAAGGCAAATGCGGTGGTGATCTTCCACTTTTGAAGTGTTAGGCAAAGTGCCGATTGAACGTCACACAAACTTGCTCAAAACCATTAAAAATGTCACCAGAGCCACCCAAATCACGTCTACGACACGATTATATATCTATAATATTGTAATAGCTGAACTAAAAACAACTCGTTAGAAGTCAAAATCTTCAATGTTAGCAGTCTGTGCGCGCCTATTTTACATAGTTGTATTATGGGGCGCGGATGTAGCGGTGGCACAAGGAAGTACCCATAATGTACTTGCGTTATGTCACTTTGCTTTGGAAAAGCAAAGTTTCCTGGTACTACATTTTCTTTAAAAGTTTTCTAACGAAAAGTTCCGATAAAAAAGGTAATGGAACACTTATTATACGAGCCGACGAGAGGAGGGGAGTGTAATGTGTGTGGAATGGGAATATTTCTCTTAAATTTTATTCAGAAGTGAGGGTTTTCCGTAATTGAAAGAAAATATTAATTCATAAATTTAACAATACTGTATTCTCTAATTTAACTTGATTAAAGAATTGATAAATATTGTATTAATATATGCCAAAAGACCTGAAGGATATAGCTTGGAACAAGCTATTAAAAATTGATAAAAATGCTTTTACTGATTGGTTTAGTTTAAATGAAGAGGTTACATTGTCTGAAGATGTTAAAGTTAAATTCTATAGTTTAAATTTTGTAGATGGATCTCCTGATTATGAGGGTTTTATTAAACATTTATATGAGCAAGTAGTTACTTACGTTTTTGATGAAAAAGACATTGAAGAACTTATAGAGGATGGAGATATACCATATGAAAAAGCTTTAAGTTATTTTGGAGATATAGATCCAATAAGCGATGGTAGATATGGAGAATTAATATTATTTCTCTTTGTAGAAGCTATTCTACAAACTCCTATGATTGTTCACAAGATTTCTCAAACTTATAATAATAATGACCAAGTAAAAGGTTCTGATGGACTTTTCATAGGTAATATTCTTGACAAACCAACTTTGTTAATTGGAGAATCAAAAATGAGAAATAATTTTCACGTTTGTGTAGGAGATGTTTTAGAATCACTAAATCGATATATAAATAATCCTCATTCAATAGATAGAGAGCTTCAAGTTGCTAAAAAGCATTTAAGCAGGGATTTGAATGATTTAGAAGTTGGTGATTTAGACTTAATCTATCAGAGCCTTAGAACTAAACAAGAAGAATTCAAAGGGTATGAAATATGTTATCCAGCATTTTTAATGTACAAGGAAGTAAACTTAAAAAAATTAATAGCCAAAAGTTTACCAGATATAGAGGAAGTAATAAATAAGTTTATTAATTCAGTAAAAACAAGAAGAGCAAATTATATAGAAAAGACATTACCTCCAATTAAAGATTTAACACTAGAGTTTTTTATGATGCCAGTTAAAGATGTCAATGAATTTAGAGAATCTTGCTATGAAATATTTCATAATGGCAAAAAATATAAAAGACAATAAAAATGTCAAACCAGACAATAGAATCTGCTAAAAATCACCACGTATTCAGAGATGTTTTGAATACAATGATAACCAATAGATTTTATTCTGAGTTAGAAATTGAAGGACATAAAGAGAACATTGAAAAAGAGAAACTGGACAATGCAATTTGGTTGGCAAGTATTATAGCCTCAAGTCTAGACGAAAATGATAAATATTTAAGTTCAGTTTTTGGGATAGCTCTTTTTTTAGAGAAGCCCTCTAAAGAATATAGAAAAGCAGCATATATAATATTATCAAGGTCTGGAAATCTGATTGCTTCTAGGTTTTTTAATGAATTAATTAAAATTAATGCTATTAGTGGTAGCCTCTTTTTTAATGAGAACTTCGGAACCATTATTGATTATGAACTTGGTTCAAAATTAGCCCTTAATGAAATTGAGAATGGTGAAGGGAAAATTATTGGATCAGATTATCAAAAATATTTATGGAATGTTTTAACAAAAAAAGATGATAATATTGCTATATCTGCACCGACTTCTGCAGGTAAATCTTTCATCATTCAAAATTACATAAGGCAAACCTTCATTAAAAAAGAAAAGTTTTTTATAGTATATATTGTTCCAACTCGAGCTTTGATTTCTCAAGTATCGGAAGATTTTAAAAGAGAATTAAATAATGATATAAGTATAAATACGGCATTTATTGAACAGGAAAACTTGGAAGTAAAACAATTCGCAGATAAAGAATTATTTATTTTGACACCTGAAAGAACAATGAAATTGATGCAGTATTCATATGATAATGGTTTTGTTCCTGACTTAATTTTTATTGATGAAGTTCAAAACATAGAGGACGATGGAAATAGAGGTTTCTTATTTGAATATTTAATAAACGAAATTGAAACTAATTGGGTTAAATCGAGAAAAATAATTGCTGGCCCATTTTTAGATAAACCAAACGTTCTCTTAAAGCTATTATTTGGAGAGAAAAGCAGAAATTTGAAAACGATGTTCTCTCCAGTATTTCAACTTAAAGTTAGTTTAAAACCTAGCTCTGAAAATGATTCAATCTTAGCAAAAATTTTCTTTCAACAAAAACTAATAAATGAAATTAAATTACCTGTAGAGTTTAATTACTCTAAAGAAATCTCTATGAGTAAATTAAAAACTACCGTTAAGGTTGTATTAAGGTTTGGTAGAAATAGTAAAAACATTATTTATTTTCCAAAAACGAATTATGTCGAACAATTTTCTAACTATCTAACGGATGAGATTAATGCTAATAATGATAATATTAATATAGATGATGAAATAAAAGAGTTAATTGAATTAATTAAGGAAGAAATACACCCTGATTACTATTTAGTAGATGCCTTAAAAACTAAATCAGCTTTTCATCATGGTAAATTACCAGAAATTATAAGAGGAGAATTGGAATATCTCTTCGCTAAAGGCGCTCTTAATAATATCATCTGTACATCCACATTAATGGAAGGGATAAATTTACCTGCGGAAAAAGTATTTATTCCTTACCCAAAAAAAGATATTAATCATTTAAGCCCTTTTGAATTTGGTAATATAGTGGGAAGAGCAGGTAGGATTAGAGATGCTCTTACTGGAACAATAATTTGTATGGAGAAAAATGATGAATCTTGGGCAGAGGAGTTTTACGAAAATGATCCTGATAAAGAAATAACACCAGCAATTAATAAAATTTTACATTATCCTGTGGATAAAATTATCGATGCTATTAACCAACCATTAGATAAAAAAAATAAAGATATTGAGTTTGGTGTTGTTTTCTTAAAGAATAAGTTTTTGAGAGGAGATAACCTTCTTATTGAATATTTAAATAATAAAGGAGTTGACAATCCTATAATAAACACTATCATTGATAGCCTTTCAAATAGATTAAATGGAATTAGTATTCCTAAAGAGTTATTGAGATTAAATCCAAGTATTGATCCTGAACTACAGGATAAATTATATAAGAGAATAAAAAAAGAAGGGATAAACAAATGGGTGCTACATAAAAATGAAAATTTTAATGCAAAATGGACTAAAGATATAATCAATAGTAAATCTCACGAAAACACAAATTTCTTTGGTCAATTGAGCAATATATTATATAAGCTTGACGAAATTTTTGACTTTAATGCGGAAGCTTTTTTCAAACATCAAATATCAAGATCGTTACCTCAAATGGTTTTTTATGCTGTATTATGGATGGAAAATAAAAGCTTTAATGAATTAATTACAAGAGAAATAAAGTTTAAAGCTGATATTAGAAAAACTATTGATAAAGAGAGTAAAGTTGATATAAACAAAACTATAAATGAAATTATTAAAGTTTATTCTACAGTAGTAAGTTATGTTCTTGTTAAATACACAAAATTACTTGCAGATATATTAGAATCTATACTTACCGAAGAAGAGTTAGAAAAGCATAAACTAAGTATTTCATTGCCTACAATGTTAGAATTGGGTACCTATAACTCATTAGTTTTACTTTTAATTTCTAAAGGTATGTCTAGATCAATAGCAATTAAAGTTTATAAATTGATACCTGAAGAAGAAGAAGAAACACCAATTGAATGGTTATCGAAGCAAAAGAAACTAAAAATAAATGAGATTTATAATAAATATTTAAAAAGAAAAGGCTTTTTACTAGAAGATGAAGATTAGAGTTTTAACACCTAAAGTAAAGTTATTAATTTATGGATATAACAGATGAAATTCTAAGTGTAAATAATGTTTTTGAAGCAATCAGTACCGAAATAGTGAATGAGGTAGGAGATAGACTTTCTATACCTTTTAATATTAAAAATTTGCCTGATCATAAAGATTATAGTGTACGTTTAAAAAAAGTTAAAAATTTTGAATACATATACACCGATTTAGATAACATAAAATGTGACTGTTTATATTGGTTTACATTAAAAACAAAGGAAGAAGCACAAGCATTAAATGATCTCTTAAATATATATAGAGTTTCTAATATTAAAGGAAATGAAAATTATAGAAGTGTTCCTGCCACAAATAAAAATGAAGAGAGTAATGTTTTATATGTGGGTATACGACGTGGTGGTTTTAATAAAACATGGGGAACATCAAATATTACAAATAGAATTAATCAACATCTAGGGTATTATCGAAACGGAAACACTCAGGGTTTACAATTAATACATTTTGCAAAAGGTTATGATTTTGATATAACTATTAATGTTGTTAAAATTGAAAGCTCGCATAGTATGTATCTAAATATCATCGAAAAATTAGTTGCGCAGAAATTAAAACCTCTTTGTGGAAGACATTAAAATGTTTAACATTATGTAAAATAGAACCTAAAAATTGAAAGACCGGCCTCAGAAAACTTTGGAGAAAACAATAGGTAAAGGAGCGTCAATATTTTAGAGGTCTAGTACTAAGGTTTAATAAAAGCTATGCATACACATTCTGGTTCTAAGCGATATTATGAGTTAGAATGTTTTCTAAAATATAGCAACTGCGCCGTACATTGTTTCCAAAGTTTTGTGCAGCCTTGATTTTTTTGTTTCTTTTTTTATCAAGAAAAAAAGATAAGCATTATTTAAAAAGGTTCAATCAATGCTATGAATATAGCAAGTGTATAGAAATTATCTCGTCAGAGTAATTTTATACTCTTGCGGAAACCTTCACGAGAATCGCGTAAAAACTTTTTTCACGTATGTTTTATCGAATACGCGATTTATAAACTGCCTAAAAGTGTTTGCTTTTTTTGGTGTGGCCAAGCGTTGGCAAATTGTGTGTAGAGAAAAATGCATTGAGCATTTTTATTTACAAAGCAATAAAGCGGTTGGGCGCGGCAATTTTACATAACGGCAAATTATAGCTACAAATGTCAAACGTGAGGTTTAATCATAAACGCCTTAAAAGAAATATTAATGACCCCAGTAGCTACGATTACTATGAAATAGAATTATCCTGGGATATTTTACATAGTATTACATTATAGTTACGAATGAGCTAAACGTTTCGCAAATTGGCTTTTACATAATTGCTGACGATATAAAACACCTGACGGTGTCGTTATATCTGCAACTATGTAAAATACTACGTATACGCCAATTTGCTACAATATACATTTGTACTATAATGCCCAATTATGTAAAGATAGGTTTGGTGATGTGGCTGGCAATACAAAGACGGAATTTTACTATATTTACAAGGTCGATAAGACATACGTTCTTTTAAAAAAAGTGTAGAAGGAAGCACTAGGATGATAAGGCAAACCGTTCAAAAAAATGCATTTGATTAGTTTTCCTTTGGCATGCCAATGCCTAACAGGAATTTGCAAGGGGATTATAGATACGCCTATCAAGGACAAGAAAAAGACCCAGAAACTGGAAAAGAAGCTTTTGAAGAACGTTTGTGGGATAGTCGTATTGGTCGATGGCTAACTCCTGATCCTGCAGGAAAAGGTGATTCTCCATATGTAGGGATGTACAATAATCCTCTTAAATATATTGACATTAAAGGGCGAGATACTTTAAATGTTTATAGATCTAGGCTTATTGGAACTGAGTCGGGTGTTGATCAATATCAACTTAATTTTGAAATCATCAAGAATGGCAAAAGTTTAAAACAGCAACTTGTTCTTTATATGTATGCAAATCATGATTATGAAAGAGGTCCTGGTACTGGTGACAACGCGTTAGACAAAAGAGGTGTATATCCAATTAAGTTTGATCAAATGAGTGCACATAATGGAGAAGTCAATTATGAGAACACTATAAGACTAAATAATGCAGGTGTTTTTGTTCACCCCGGACATCCTCTTTATAATATTGGATGTAAAGTAGTTTGCAATGCACCTAATTATGAATTTGGGAATATGTGGAATGAGCAAACATTTAATAATACAGTTGAAGGTTTACAGCAAATAAGAGATTTATATAATACTACCGATCAACAAGGTTTCTTTTTTATAACTAACAGAATCTTTCCAGTTGACAACATATCTACACCAACGCCACAAGGGATTGTTCCTACTAGATATGAAGTTATAACTGGAGAGCCTCTTCCTTATGGAATAACTAACTAGATTCTAAACTTAAATGAAAAATTATTTCTTAATAACAGTATTTTTTATCAGTTTAAATACTTTTGGTCAACTTAGTTTTGAAAACCATATTAATTCAATAAAACAGGTTGAATTTCTCACTAATGATAAAGATGGGAAAATATATAATACAAATGAGCGATCAGTACAGTACGCCATAGAGTATTTGGAAAAAAACGGGATAAAAACAAAGTATATTACCAATAGAAAATTATTAAAAGAAATTGAGAATATAGAGTGTAAAGATTCTTTATATACACATTTTTATGATGTTTTAAAAAATAATACTGAGATAAGTGTTAAAGTAAAATTTAATAAATTCACTAATAAAAATCATGTTATTTCTGAAAAGGACAACATAACATATGTGGATAATCAAATTGCTTTTGGTTCATACTATAATACCCCAACTTTAGAAATTGATTGTTTAAAGATAACAGTAAATAACAAAAAAATTAATATCCCTAAAGCTGCATATAAAAACTTTTATGACGTAACTCAATGCAGTTCTTATCTTTTGTATAAACCTGTAAAAGTATATACTTCAGAAAATGGAGATTATATCTTTATATACTTATATGGAGGAAATGCCGCAAATACTTATTTTGCAAAACTAATTTTTAATAAAGGTGAATATATAACACAAATAGTTGCAGATTACAAGGAGTTAGTTGACTGGAGGGTAACGATTAATAAAAATTTTATAGGTTTTTAGAACTCCCGCTCTGCAAAGAGTGATTAAATAAGAGTAAGAATGCTGCGCGAATGTCTCTCGACTTCGCGCAATAATCAAAGACGATAAGTCAAAATATAAATAGTAAAAACAGTCACGATCTTGTAAAATGGGTAGTGGCTGTTTTTGTTTTAAGAATAAGCTTTTTTAGCATTAAAATCACGGATAAGGGCATCTATAGTAATATAGATATGCTCTTTTTCTTTTTGTGATAGTTTAGAGACGTTTTCTATACGTTTTAGGAGTTCTGTATCCAATTCTAAATCAGTACTTCCTACCAAATAATCCAAAGATACTTTTAGGGCATTAGCAATTTTGGTAGCCATCTCAATAGTTGGCTTTACTTCGTTACGCTCATATCTACCATAGGCATCACCATTGATATTGATAAGTTTACCAATATCAGCCTGCGATAATTTTTTTCTTTTACGTACCAAACTTAAACGCTCACCAAAAGTCATAAATGTATGTTTTAATGCAGTATTTTATACTAAAACACAAATATAGAAACAAAATATGTAGTATAAAATTAAGTTTTGCTTGTTTGATTCATTAAGATATTATAGTTTTGCTACAGATATGTAGGTAAAAAATATTTTTATGCAATTACAAACTGATAACACCGACCAATTAATTTACGAAAATGAGATCCTACAATTAACGGTTTTGGGCGGTATCAAATTAGAGGGGTTGGACAGAATGCGCACTACTCTAAAAGTACAATTACAAAAAAGTAGCCGTCCACCAGTACGGCACAATCTGGATTTATATAACGATACCCAATTAGAAAAGTTTATCCGTAAATGTGCGGAAAAACTAGAAATAGGCACATCTGTAATCGCAGCTTGTTTTGCAGAACTCACCGAAGAATTAGAGAAATATCGTTTAGCACAAATCAAACAAGAGCAAGAAAACTTAAAACCCAAGGTCAAACAGTTAAATCTAGCCGAAAAACAGGCTGCAGAAGAGTTTTTGTCAGCTCCCGAACTTCTGGAGAAAACCAATGAGTTGATTGGTAAAAGTGGTGTGATCGGAGAAGAAACCAACCGATTGTTAATGTATCTGATCTTTACCAGCAGAAAAAGGCAACAACCGCTACACGTAATCCCTCATAGACCCCAGAAACTTCAGTACGTAGGCTAACGTAAAATTCGTAATTTACTGGGTATTAACTTTAGCTCTTTGCAAGGCCGTTTTTTAAAGTGTTGCTGCTTTTTTTAGTAAGCAC
>NZ_VTZU01000127.1 GCF_008370685.1 Aquimarina sp. RZ0 | reverse complement strand
ATTATATATTAGATTTGAAGATCGAGTGGCACTTGATTTAGCGACCAAGCCCCAGGAGGGCTCTGGGAGCTAGCTCCCAGAGCCCTCCTGGGGCTTAACCCTGAGACAGGGTTATAATTACACTTCCTAGGATTATGAATAAGGCAATAGAAAACACATTGTGAAAAAATAGTATAAACCTGTTTACCTATGATTAATGATAATACTCGATGCTCCAATGCTAAGAATCGGGGTCATAATTATGAACCGTAACACTTATTAATGGAATTTCATCATTTTTATAAAACTTTCTGAATAATATAACCTGATATCGGTGTTACTTTTTTTTATTGAGAACAAACTTGAAGTTTTAATTCCTTTTTCAGCTTTTTCAATATCCGTGTCAACATCAATTTCTTCAATAAAATTTAATTCGCCATTTTTCAATCTGAAAATCTGAAAAGTCTCTGAATATTCATAAATATTATCAACAACTAACAAAGAATCCTTCTCAAATTTGTATAAAGAGGATTCTAAACCTATTCCTTCAAATATTTCATTTTTCTTGAAAATTTGTTTTATATTATTATTATCATATAAAATATATTCTCTGATACTATCACGATTACTTATTTTAAGACCAAAGTTTTCTTTTTTAAAAAAGATCATATTATCTAACTCATTATTTTTAATCTCATTTAATTCAACTCTTTGAAACTCTATTTCTTCTTGTGTTTCTTTTAGCTTATTTTCGTTTTCAGACGAATCAATTATGATTTTAGTTGATTGATGGTTATGAGCAATCTTCTTTTTACATCCTATAGATATTAGAATAAAGATAAAAAGTGATTTTATGTATTTTAGCATAACCACCAATAAAGTTCAAATTTTACTAAAAACCCTTCTTTATTAAAATAAAATATCCAATGATCTTCTGGTTGATTTATTGTAAAAGCTACATTCACATAATCATATTCGGTATAGTTTTCAGGATTCAGCTTTTTCGCTTGTATAAAAGATTTGTAAGAATTAGCGAATATGGATTTAAAGTCATTGATTGTAGTATGTTCGGTTAATTCTACATCTATATTTTTAATCAATAACTTATTGCCATTAAATTTTCCCGAATATAATATACTCTCTTCTTTGTTTGTTATATATTCTAAATTTTCAGTATGGTATGACCAAAAATCGACTGTGTCATTTTTCCATTCAAATGGATGTCCACAATCCCATTCGGATATAATCATGGAATCTTTTCTTTTCTTCCTTAACGTATGATAATTCAAGTAAAAAGACTCTTTATTAAATTTCACTTGGTTTATCGATAATGTATCAAGAAAAACACTTTCCTGTTTTTCTATATGAGATTTAACTACGTTATTCTTTGCAGATGCCTTTTGTTTATTTAAAGACTTATTGTTTGAAGTAATACAACTACTAGATAAGGAAACAAATAAACAAATAAGTAAATAATATTTCATTTAATTTGTATTTGAAAGTTTTGGTTTTTTATTAATAAGTTTGCCTTGTTTCATTCGATCTTTTTGTGTTTTCTTATCGTCTTCAGTCAATTCGGTTTCGGTTTTCCAATCTACATAAAGAGCAGGATCTGCCAGATAGGCTTTTTTATAACTCTCTTTTCCTATAGCGTAAATCGTGCTAAAAATATTAAAATGTAAATGAGGGTCATGTGTTCCTTTCGTAACTCCCGAAATACCAGTCAAACCAATTTTCATTCCTGCCTTTACTTTTTGACCTTTTTTAATAAAGATATCCTGTAAATGCGCATAAAACAAAAATACAGGATCTTTATCTTCGGTAAAATTTGAACCGGAGTCTTTATCAGTCGTATATGCATGAGTATATTCTTGTCTACGGTTAGCTAGTTCTTGCGTATTGTTGATTTTAATAGTTATTGTCCATCCATACCCCCCATGCCATTTTTTTTCATAAACTGTTCCATCTAAACATGCATAAACAGTTGATCCTTCCATAGCAAAAATATCTAATCCAGTATGCAATCTTCCTCGTCCCATACCAAAGGTATTACTTTGAGGTTTTTCTGTTCCTTCACTATTCCATAATGCAATTTGTGGATCATCCACTGGTTCGTGCCAGTTGGTACTAATTACTTCAAAGGCATTTCGTTTTAAAAATTCTTTTTTAATTGGTATTTCTACATTATCAGTTTCGATCCTAATCCAAAAATGACTTCTCTTTCTATCATCAGGTTTTCCGTCAATTTTCAAAATGTCTTCTAACCACTTTTTAAAATCTTCGTCGCTTTTCTGCCTTAATTTTACCTCTGCCACTGCATATCCATCTTTTACTGTCGCCTCTATTTCTAGTTCTTCTACATCATTCTTTAAGACTGGTAATTCTTTGCCTTTTTCGACTAGTAATGGTTCTTTTTCATAGATTTTAAAAAGTACTTTTTTACCTTCTAGGTTAGCACATTCAGCTACTAATTGTATTTTTTGTCCGATCGCACCTTCATTCAGCTTTTCATAATACGGCACTTTGGCTTTGGGTGGTAGTTTGGTTTTCTTTGTTTTTTTATCTTTTATCTCTGGTGCATCTGCCTGTACTTCTTCGATTTCAGTTTTGGCAAAAAAAGCATTGATAATTTTTTCCTCAGGGATTAGGTTTAAATGTCCATATTTGGGTTTTACTCCTTTAATTTTTAGGGCTTCACTATTTGCAATATGAATATACAGCTCTAAATTATAGGTTTTCTTATTCTTAAAATCATATAGACCAATAAAAGGATTGTCTTCTGTTGCTTCGTCTTGCTGCGCTTTCTTATACCTTGATTTATCACCTACCTTAAACTGTTTGATGACCTCTCGACCTTCTATATTAATCTTATTATTTTTCCATTCTACAGCATCATCGGTTCCTATTTGCGGTACTGGATTAGGGTGAATATCTTTGTCAAACACCTGTGTTTCTATTGTTTTTCCCTTTAAACCTAGGGTCTTGAGATATAAATACACATCTTGTTTATAACCAGTATTTGTTATTTTTCTACCAGCAGCATTAAGCCAATATGCTTCGAGTATCTCAGGACTAGCGGCTAATACTCTTGTTGCTACAGTATCTCCTTTTCCTTTCTTACCACTTAAATAAGCTTCTACTTTGATTTTATGACCATCTAACCATTTAGAAAACTTCACTTTAAGTATGGCAACTTTTTTACCATCTTTTTCTACAATTTCCTTCTTAGCATACAATATGGCTTTACTTTTAATAGCAAGTATTTTTGTAGCATCATCTCCAGATAAAAAATCAACTTTATGCTCTGGTTTGTTCGAAGTAGATAAAATATGTTTCGCCTGTTTATTATCAAAACCTCTAAATTCTGGTAACCAGAAACACCATTTTATTTTTTTTAAATCTTTTTCAACAGCATCCTTATCTTTCTCATCAAGTTTTATAACTTCATACGTATACTCTTGATTATTATGAATCTCCTTACCATACTTTATTTCTGTTCCTTTACTATCTGAAAGTTTAATTTTTAACACCTCATTCTTTCCCGTATACTCTAGGTTGACATCTTCTACTTCATTTAACACAAAACTGGTATAGTTTACATTAGGTCGAATACGTGGTTTACGCTCTCCCTTTTCTTCAGCTTCTTTTTCACGTTCTGCTATATATGCTTCAACGCTCATCACCTGTGGATCATTATCGTGCTTCATATATTATCGTTTAACATTCTACTTTTCCTGTTTTGAGATTGATAGTTTTGCCTCTGCCATACCATACCTGCTCATTTTTTATATCCCATTCTATTTCTATACTATCATTAAAAATATCGCAATCTGTATTGTCACTACTTTTGCCAATTACTTTACCATCAGCATCTTTTAAAACGACAACTACGGGGATACTACCTGCGCCACCATCTCCAGGCATAGTAGGACTAAAAATACCTTTTTCATTTTTTATAACTAGCTCATATTGTCCATCAGGGCTTTGATATGTTGCTAATTCTTTTTGAGAATTATAAAAATAAAAACCTATTCCTATAAGCAGTAGTATTGATAATACGACATAAATCATTTTTTTCATTTTCTTAGAATGTAGTTAAAGGTACTTCAAAAGTATCATTGGTATTTGTAAAGTGAATATCACTATACAAACGGAAATCTCCTCCCATCTGAAATTCGTCTCTATAATTTTGATAACTAGAATTTTCGATCAATCTATATCCTGACCCTATGGCTAGTTTAACAACTTTGTTTTCTTCAATATTCCAGTAACCTAAGTTTTGACTTGCCCAACCTGGATCTATAAAGTCAAACGAATCTCTAACATAAGTTGCGACTCTATTTATTTGGATGCTGTAATTATCTTTAGTTTTCGTTATTGTTCCGCCAGATGACATCCTAAACACAAAATTAGCTAAAGCAGCAGTAAGATCATCCAGTGAGCTAAAAGTTCCAGGAGCGAATGCTCGTTCTTGATAATGATATTTATCAAATTTTGGAACTCTTCTATTTTTATATGTTATCAATGAGGTATCAAATACTCCAAAATTTGTAGAAGCTTCATCTGTGGTTGGGATAGTAATTTCTCCGTCACTAGCCATACGTTTAATCTCTGATAAAAGTGCTCTTTTACCAGCAGAGTTTGCCCAAATCTTTTGAGCAATCATTGAAGTATGCAACGTTTGCGCACTTGTAAACCCTAAAACCCAATCCATCGTAATAATTGATAGATTTGGATCGTTAACATCAGGATTGTTACTCGGTTGTCTGCTAAACCATTCTTCTTGTAGTTCAGCTCCTTTATTCCACCCTAAAGCTTCTAATACTCTTGGAACATATCGTACCAAATGTACTTTTAAATAATCTGCATCATCATTACTAAATTCTTCCTCATCTAAATCTTCAATTTGTAAGGTGAAATAAAAATGTACTAAGTCTTCTTCTCCTTTGATAAACATATTTGGAGTTATGTTAAAGGAAAGAATTGCATCACTGTTTTGAAGAGTCCATTCATGTTCCCATATAAAATCGTCATTCATAGGACCAAAGTCACTCTCATATACCTTTACTTTTATTTTTTTGCCTTGCGCATTTTCTGTTTTAATCCGAATTCGTGCTTTCTCATTATAATCCAATGTTGTTTCCTTATTCATATCCTTATCCACCCAATAGGCCTCAATAATCTCTGGATCGGCAGTTTCTTCTGGTGCAGGAACCGGTGCACCACTTTCAGCCATAGCTTGTAAATTAGTAGGGACAGATTGTTGTGTTGTATCTGCAATAGTTATCGGTACACCTCCGGTGGCACACATAATGGTAGAACTCTCCAGTAAGGGAGCATTTCCGTTTACTTTCATTCCAAGGGCAGTGTTTTGCCATTGGATAGGAGCAATAACACCCATGCAAGGAGGTGGGTTATTACTAAATTTAGTGCAATTACCCTGAAATAAAAGGTTTGGTTTGCCTTTATCTGCCTCCGTAGCCCAAAACTGATCTTGTACACCCACTACATTAGATGTTACCATCAATGTCCCTTCTGGTTTGGTACATAATGAGCATTTAATTTTCGCGCCGTTTATTACATATTTCCCTGCCATTATTCTTCTATTTGCGTTACTCTAAACAAACTACTTCTGTTTTGTTCTGATAGTTGTACCTCTGCATTCTCTAACCAGTTCGTCTCTTTATTAAAACGAAATATTCCTGAATATGATATATCTTGTTTTTCTTTTTTATTGTATGAACAAACTAATGATACCATCTCATCATTGATCTCCTCTAAGAATATTTCTTCTTCTATCTCTAATGATTTAGCAAAAGTTGAGACCCATTGCTTCTTTCTTATAGGTGTTATATTATCGAATGTACCATAGATTTCTTTTAACAAAAGCCCAAAGAAATTATACTGCTGAATTTCCTGAATTACCAGTTCTTCAGAATTCAATTTTGATGCTATCTTTTCTAGTAGCCTTTTAATTTCTCTACCGCTGTAACTAGTTCTTATATCCTGAGAAATTAGTTTCCATCTCTCTTGAATATATTCTAAATTGATAATCGTAGAAATGCTACCATCATATCTAATTTTTAAAATCAGTTCATCGTAAACAGTTGCTAATGTATTTGCCAATGTATTGTTTCCAGAAGCTTCTCCATTCATTAATAATTGTAAAGAATGCGTTTTTAAAGAAACTACTCTAACCGAATCACCTTGTAATGATTCAAGTACTTCCAAGGAAACGTCTCTTGTAAAAACATTTTTTATCACTTTATCCTTTATTAGGGATACTTCATTGATGATACTATACTGACGTATTCCTTTTTTGGGGAATATTAGTTGACATTCATCAATAGTAAAACTTCTTCTATGGCGACGTATAGACATCATGGTTATCCTTTACTAATCTTAACATCACTACCTCCTTTAAGAGTAGCTAACCCAGCACTTTGAATTTTCACATCACCATCACTTTGTATCTCAGTTTCTGAGGCAATTTGTGAATATGTTCCCCCAATTTCCTCTCGTAATTCGTCATCAACTGTATTGGTCATATTTGATGAGGACATATCTAGGTTTTCTCCTGTTTCGATGGTCGTATTCTTGCCTACATTGATACTAGCGTCTTCTTCTACATTTAATTGAAAATTCTTAGCATTTAATGTCATGTTTTCTAAGGCAGAAATCTCGATATTATTATTGGCAGTATCAATGCTTATCAAATTACTATTCTTATCACTAATCAAAATTTTCTCACTTCCATCAGTATCATTTAGTTCTATGAGATGACCAGATCTGGTTTTAATAGCTTTGATATCATTAGCATCGGATTGCCAACTACTTGGTTTAGCTGATCCGTTATATAATGCTCCCATTACAAATGGTTTTTCTGCATTTCCTCCTTCAAAGTTTACGATAACTTCTTCCCCTATTTCAGGTATGAAATGAAAACCTTTATCAGCACCTGCGTGGGGTGTCATAAGTCTTATCCAAGGTGTCATTTCTCCAGTTTTTTTCTGCCACGGAAATTGCACTCGGACTCTAGCTAAATTATCTACATCATTATTTTCAATTACTTTGGCTATTTGTATTTCACTGCTTGGATAGCTGTGGAGATCCATCAATGGGTAATCGGTACTATTGGCATCGACTGCTTCAAAATGATTTTGATATTTTCCTCCTTCATTATTAGTGTGCGTGACTTTGATTACTCTGTAACTTCCATAACCTTTCACAGTAATAATTTCTCCCAAATTAACTCCAGGATTATCAGAAGACCCCGTTGCTACTGCTTGGCGTATAGATCTGGCACGAGTATATTGCTCCACTTGCTTATCAAATCTTGATTGTAGAGACGTATCGCTGTAAGGAGTGTAATAAATTTGTGATTTTTTGTTGTATAACTCTTTTGATTTATTGTTCATAAAACCATGATAACCATTTGATTCAGTTGAAACTTCATCGCTAGATTTTCGATGGATTCCATCAACCAGATGATCGCTTGTTAGATAATCAAAAGAATTAGGGATCGTATTTAATTCTACCGAAAAATTTTGTAAATCTATTCCATAGGATAATGTTGTTTCTTCTGTACTTGGACTTCCAAACACCAATTTTTTCCCATCATAATAAAACCACTCATTATAATTAGCTGCGAGCCTGCTAACATAGCTAAAGGCGCTCTGATTATATTGTATTGAAAAATGAATTGTATCCGATGATACTGGAGCAAAATTAGTTTCTAACTTCCCTCTATCATATCCCTGAAAGGTTCTCTCTAAAATTTCAGATAAACTTACATCACTAAAAGAAGCATAGTGATTACCATCTTCTGAGAGTATAGAAGTACTCTTGGCACAAATAGTTACCAAATCTCCACTAGATTGATGAAAACCTTTTGAGGCTTTGACCTTTGTCACTACTCCTTTGAATTCTAATTCCTTATAGCCTCCAAAATCAGAAACAGAACTAATCCTTAGCGTAATAATTCCACCAAGATATTCTTTACTATCACCTACCAACTCCTCTGATAACCGTTCCACTACATCTGCTCTACATACTAATTCTAACTCATTATGTTTTGAGATTTCTTGGCTCAGCTTGATAGAAATATAGGACTGTACGGGTACTCCTGAGATAAAGATTTCTGTAGTGGTTTGTAATGCCATATGATTTATAATTTAGGGTTCTATACTGCTTAATGTTAGGTTTTTACTATTTGTTACCTGTTTTTTTCTTGAAATAATCCCAAACATACGCTAATAAACTTTAACAAACAATTGAGCTATCAGGGGAGAAAGCCTGCATTTTATAACGGTTTAAACGTTTATCTATAACCTGTTGTCTTTCATCGTTGAAATACTTTATTTTCTTTGTCTGGGTCTCATTTTCTAAACGTTTCTATTTTCTTTAGTTTAAAAAAACGTACAGGGCACTTGAAAAAAGGAACATTATTTTCCCAAAATAATACATGTTGATGTTTCCTTATCATATTCAAGTACCCAATACGAACTACACAAAAATTAACCTAACCAAATTTGTGTGTATTCCAGTGGGTACTTTTTTGTTTATCTCTTTGGAGCGTATTCTTACTTAATTATGCTTGTTATTTCATTGTTGAACTAAACCTTCGGTAACTTTTTTCTGCTGGATTTCGTAATTTAATAGAAATAATTAAAATCTATAACTTATGTATCAAAAAAAAGAGTTGAGTCTTGCTGTGAAAAAGCAAAAAGAACT
>NZ_VTZU01000126.1 GCF_008370685.1 Aquimarina sp. RZ0 | reverse complement strand
AAGTGTACTTTTATAAAATATAACAGTTGTTGTTTTGAATTTGCTGCAAAAGAAAATTAGATTTTTTTATTTCAGTCAAAATGAGAAGACAGGTATAGCAAGGCTGCGGTTTATTTTCATTCTGAAACTAAGCTAAAAAAGAGATTTTATTCCGGTAATTTCAAAGCAGTACTCAAGATGAGTTCGATTAGTAAAATAGAAGAAAAAATCGTCAATAGTAGTGCTTTGACGAAAGGGAGGTGTATCGAGAATAAGTTTTTAAACCAAAAACAATTGTTTTTGATACAAAATTCATGACAGAATTGCACGTATACTGACGCGTTTGGGATTAATCGAAGCTCAGGTTGCTAATTATACCAACTATTATTTCTCAGATTGTGAAACCAAAAATGGAGCATAAGTTTTATAAATATTCAGTTAAAATATGAAATATATATACCCAATGCTAGTAATAGCACTCATATGGTCGTCTTGCCAAAAACAACAACCCAAACAGCGTAATATCGAAGATTTTAATCAAGGTTGGAAATTTCATTTAGGAGATATTCCGTCGGCACAAACAATAGTATACAAAGATACTAATTGGAGAACGATACACCTGCCCCATGACTGGAGTATCGAAGAAGGATACCAAAAAGAAGAAAAAACAGCTTCGAGCACAGGATTTGTACCAGGAGGAATAGGATGGTATCGCAAAACATTTGTACTATCAGAAGAAGATCAGGGTAAACAAATCAGTATTCAGTTTGATGGTGTCTATAACAACGCCAGCGTATGGATCAATAATCATTTACTAGGCACGAGACCCAGTGGATATAGCACCTTTCTGTATCCTCTTACAGGTTTCTTAAAATACGACGGTGCGCCCAATGTAATTGCTGTAAAAGTAGACCATACTGCCTATGTAGACTCAAGATGGTATACAGGATCAGGAATTTATCGCAAAGTACAGTTGATCAAAACATCCCCATTACACATAGCACATTGGGGAGTAAAAATAACTACACCAAAAGTCACAAAGGCAGCAGCAGACATTCATATTAGAACGCAAATAGAAGGAATTCAAGCGACAAAAGAAAAAACAGTCTCGATAGCATATACAATTATGGATGAGACAGGAAAAATAGTAGCTACAAAAAATATAGACAATGCAGAAGCGCAGACCTCTGCAAATATCAGTATTCCTGCACCTCGCTTATGGTCAGTGACCACTCCGTCCCTATATACCTTAGAAATCACTATCAAAGAAAATGGGCAGCAGCTCGATAATGTAACAGAAAGATTCGGAATTAGAACCTTTAAATTTGATGCCAATAAAGGATTTTCGCTAAACGGAGAACCTATGAAGATCAAAGGAGTCAATCTACATCACGATGCAGGAGCAGTAGGAGCCGCAGTTCCCAAAGCCATTTGGGAATACCGTATAAAAAAACTAAAATCAGTCGGAGTCAACGCCGTTCGCTTTGCACATAACCCACATGCACAAGAATTACTAGAAGTATGCGATGAATTAGGAGTTATGGTAATGAACGAAGCCTTTGACGAATGGAGCGAACCAAAACTAAAAAGTAAGGTATATATTGGAGACAATGCTGCGCCAAAAGAAGCAGCAAGAGCATATCCGGAACACTTTGATATCTGGGCAGAAAAAGATCTGAAAGACCTTATAAAAAGAGATTTTAATCACCCATCCGTAATACTGTGGAGTATCGGTAATGAGATCGAATGGACGTATCCCCATTACTCAAAAACATTTAATGAAGTAAATCCAGACGCATCAGCATCTGGATATACATATACCCCCATATATGACGCAGAAAAAATAAAAACTGCATTTGAGAAAAATATCGATACGATTGATCCCCTGTCCACAATAGCCAAAAAATTAGTAAAATGGGTAAAACAAGAAGATACTACCAGACCAGTAGTTTGCGGTAGTGTATTACCCTCTATCGGGATGGTGAGTGGTTACGGTACCGCTGTAGATGTATATGGATTTAATTACCGTCAGGCGGATTATGATATAGCTCATAAAACATATCCCGATCTCAAAATTCTGGGCTCAGAAAACTGGGTGGCATACTCAGAATGGAAAAGCTGTATCGATCGCGATTTTGTAGCCGGAGTCTTTTTATGGACAGGATTTGCATACCTTGGCGAAGCAGGTCCCTGGCCACGCAAAGGATTGAATATATCACTCTTTGATTTTGCAGGATTCAAAACACCAAGAGGGCATTTTTTTGAAACCTTATGGAACGATACCCCAAAAGTATATATGGTCACTACACCAGAAAAAGAATCCGAATTTTCATTTTCAGAAAAAAAAGGCTGGCAATTCAATATACAATACACACCACCACCCGTATGGAACAAATTACGACTGTGGGAGTGGTATAAAGTATACCCAAAATGGAATTATAAAGAAGAAGAATCCATTATAGTACAAACCTATACAAATTGCGAAGAAGCAGAATTATTCTTAAACGGAAAATCATTAGGAAAACAGCAACTAACCAGCGTTGTTGAAGATGACCATGTCCTAAAATGGCTTGTACCCTACACAAAAGGAGAGCTAAAAGTAATAGGGTATGATAAAGGAAAGAAAGTAGATGAATATATACTTAGGTCACAAGGAAAATTAACCAAAATCGAAATACAAACAGATAAAACAAATATAAAAGCAGATGGATATGATGTCGCCGTAATTTCTATAAAGTTGTTAGATGAAAACGGAGTACTACTTACAGATGCCGATACCAATATCACCTTTGATATTACAGGAGAAGGAAAAAATATTGGCGTAGACAATGGATGGGAAATGAATACCCAATCTCATAAAACAAATACAGTACAAACCCATCAGGGCAAAGCAGTACTGTTTCTGCAGTCTACGCGAGACAAAGGAACCACTCAGGTAAAAGTAACTGGCAGAGCTGTTACCTCTGATGTACTCACGATCATCTCCAAATAAATCAGGCGGTGTACTATCGTATAGAAGGGCTATAGACATGAATTTTTGACAATAAATAAGATAGTACCGGTGTTCAAAACTAATTTGGTTGCATTTTTTTAAAATGCAAATAAAAAGCAAAAAAGACTACCTAAATAGATAGTCTTTTTGTGCGATATGATTGTTTATGAGTAGGATTTTTAATTTATTTAGAAAATTGTGTGTTGCAATAGATCAACAAAAAAGATACGCTATAAAAAGGTTGAGTTTGTGTAATTCTCTTTTTAGAAATATCAGTTTAATATTCCCTATTTTATAACAACGTTTTGTCGATTAAGCAATAATATCCAGATTGGGGGACTAGATAATAAAGCTTATAATTTTATAAATAATTTACAATCATATCAAAGAATCAATGTTTAGTATTTCTGTTATTCAAATGTACTTCTTATTTGTTATTTCGGATCTTTCAGTTGTTTAAACCGGATGTTTTAATGTACAAAAGGTTATTCTTTTTGTGTAAGGTAAATTATGGAAGCTTTGAGATAAGGGAAATTTCTTTAATTAATAGAATTCCCCGATGCTCTGCATCGGAGGTTTTAGAGGAAAGTTTGAAAACGGATGGTTTTCATTAAATTGTAAAACTTTCTTCCGTTGAATACCCCTATGGCTCTGCCTCGGGGATTCTTTATTTAAAACGAATTGGTTTGCATTTTTTTAAAATTCAAATAAAAAGCAAAAAAGACTACCTGAATAGATAGCCTTTTTGTGCGATATGATTGTTTATGAGTAGGATTTTTAATTTATTTAGAAAATTGTGTGTTACAATAGATCAACAAAAAAGATACGCTATAAAAAGGTTGAGTTTGTGTAATTCTCTTTTTAGAAATATCAGTTTAATATTCCCTATTTTATAACAACGTTTTGTCGATTAAGCAATAATATCCAGATTGGGGGACTAGATAATAAAGCTTATAATTTTATAAATAATTTACAATCATATCAAAGAATCAATGTTTAGTATTTCTGTTATTCAAATGTACTTCTTATTTGTTATTTCGGATCTTTCAGTTGTTTAAACCAGATGATTTAATGTACAAAAGGTTATTTTTTTGTGTAAGCTAAATTATGGAGGCTTTAAAACAAGGGAAATTTATTTAATAAAAACTAATTGTGTATCCATCCTGTTTTATGCCTGATACAATTCTCTGAGGATAGTACTGTCAGCAGAATTGAATTTTTTTGTCCCGGATGAAAAAGAAATAATTTTAGTAGATAATAGCATCAGAGGCAGGTATTATTTGGAAGTTCGTAGATACAAACAATGAAAACCAAGTCTGTAAAGCAAAACAGACTAATGCGTATTATTTTTTAGAAAGAACAATTTTTCTTTTTGAAATGACTGTCTTTTTATATTTTCGTTAGTTAAGATGAAAAAAGAAACGATATTTTATTTAATACTCAATAGTATTATTTTAAGTGGGTATGCACAAAACCTAATTCCATTAGATTGGACATTAGCTGTTGAAAAACCAATTAGTAAAGAAAAAACACTTCCTGTAAATTTACTTCGATCCTGGGTAAAACAAGAAATATCCTCAGAATACTCCGGAGATTTAAGAACAACCTTCTTTGTTCCGGCAATGAAAGAACAAACCGATTTTACATTAGAAGTTACACTACTTGCTGATATAGATAGTATCTATATTAATAATCATTATATAGGAGGAGGTTTTACAGCAAAACCCATTTGGGCTAACTATAATAAGGTGAGATATGAAGCTAAGAAACTGGTAGTTCCTCATTCCTGTTTAAAATTTAATAAAGAAAACCATATTTCGATTCTAAGTTCTAAGTACGCCTATACAGGAGGCAAAAGCCATAATGCAGTCAAGCTCTATGCCAGTACTATGTCCAACTCTTCTATCAAAATTCAATTTCCGTATAAAAATCACCTCTATCACAGATCCGATCAAGTCTCTTCTAATCTGATTATTGAGGCAGATACTACAGGTACTGCTAGCATATCTATCCAGAATGACCTTGACGAACTTGTATTTACAAGACAAATTCAGGTCGACAAAGGAAAAAAAACATATGTAATGAATCTGGCGTCTCAAAAACTAAAACCAGGATTTTATACAGTAATTGCGATATTAAAAGATAAAGGATACACAGGAACCAGAAGTTTCTTTACGGTATCCCCCACTAAAATCAAGCCTTCTTCTACAGAACCAGAAGGTTTTAATGACTATTGGAAAAAAGCACTAGACGAACTCAAATCAGTAAAACCAAAATTTAAAATAAAGAAAGTAGATAGTTTGTGCACAGAAAAAAGAAACGGATACATAGTACACATGCAATCTATAGGAGACAAAACCATATATGGTTACTATTTCAGACCAAAGAAAAAGGGGAAGTTTGCCACCATATTACATGTACCAGGCTATGGATATGGATTTGAATATCTCGATGGTTTTTTAAATTCTAAAGAAGACGTGGTCGAACTTGCATTTTGTGTAAGAGGACATGGATTGAGTAAAAAAGCATTTCATACCGAATTTCCGGTACCAGGTTTTTTTGGACATAAAATTTGTGATCGTGATAGCATAGCATATCGTCAGATTTATATGGATTGTATACGTGCAGTAGATTTTTTAGTCAGTCGTCAGGAAGTAGATTCATCAAGAATAGGCGTAACAGGTAGTAGTCAGGGAGGAGGACTGGCACTTATGACAGCAGGCTTAGCCTCAGAACATATAAGTGCATGCGCATATGGAAATCCATTCCCTGTAGATCTCAAAAATCTTCTTCGGATAATACCCCTCGTTCAAGACGTGCTAAAAGGATTTATTGCCTATTATAACGACGACTGTAATTATGAAGAAGGTTTACAAACATTTGATTTTTTTGACGCCAGACATTTTGCTAAACATATAAAAGGCACAACTTTTTATGTTACTGGACTAGAAGATGATGATTGTCCGCCTAGACTAGGATTCTCTACTTATAATGAGATCAATGCACCTAAACAATTTCTAATTTACCCCAATGATAGTCACGTGGGTGAATCAAACTGGGGAGAAGCAATGATGGACTTCTTTAAAAAAGAATTCAAATTTTAAGCGTACACATAATAGCGCTATATCATCATGCTTTGTTTATCTTTTAATTAGGTGTAATACGATTTATAACTAAAAATTTCGCATATTCATCGTTTCTTTTTCCTTTCTACTTCGTTTAAAAAATAAACCGTAGCTATAGCTATGCTTGATTTTTTTGCCTTGCATAAAGAAAAAATAATTCAATGAATTTATACGAATTTTTTAATCACAAATCGTATAACCCTTAGAATTACCTGTTAAAATCATTTCTTCTGATTTCACATTTCAAAATAAAAAACATGGATAGCACTTCTATCTATGAATCTTTCTTTCCTGTCTGAATTAAAAACAATTTGATTCCGTTTACCGTGATTTCATATAAGAACTTATATCTTTTGTAATGCAGTTTTAGATGTAAATGATGCTGTGATAAGTTGCTATGCTATACCAAATGCATCTAACTATAAATTTAGATTCACCAATAGTAATGGCGTTCAAAAATGGGTTGATAGCAATACACCATCGATCCAATTAATTGGTGATTATTTTAAGGTAGGCGGAATATATGAAGTAGAAGTTAGAGTCGATGATCAAGCCTATGGACAACTTTGTAGAATCACAGTTTTAGGTAATAATCAAGAAATATTGATTGAACAAATTAAATCAAACAACTCCTTGTCAGTATATCCTAATCCGTTTAATACACAAATTAAATTGTTAAATAGCAAACATATTAGAAAAGTAGAGCTATTTGATATTACAGGAAAATTACGTTTTGAAAGTAATCTTCAAGAAAAAAGAGCGGATCTAAATTTAGACTTTCTAAAAAATGGCATATATATCCTAAAGGTATATACAAGCGAGAATCAGGTTAAAAATTATAAGATCATAAAAGAATAATGACCAGAATAAAAACCTTCAATTTTTCTAAGCAATAAACTACCTCGGGACAAGTCAACGAGGCATGTATTAGAAAAAAATAGTTCGATTTCGAGGCTAGCCTCAAAGCATTTAAATCTCGATTATCGAGTAATCAAATAGAAAGCAACCCCATAAAGCTCATAACAGATAGAGAGTATACAGTTCTAAGTCATTTTGAAAAACCAGAGCCCTTAGAATCATCAAAAACGAAAAGAAACGCAGAATATCTGGTTACTAAGAGACGTTGTTAACCATTTGTTGTATATAATTAACATTTTTTTTTGGTTAAGTAAAATAGGATTACTAATATTTGAGATATCAAATCTGGTACCTTATGTTTAAGACATTAAGCTTTTATACAAAGCTATTCATCATTTCCCTTAGTTTAGTATCCTGTCAGGAAAAATCAACGTCAGAAAAGACCGTTACAAAAAAGCCAAATATTATTTATATCATGGCCGATGACCATACCTCTCAGGCATTTGGGATTTATAATAGTCGCCTCGCAGCATTAAACCCAACACCCACACTGGATGCGATCGCAAGAGAAGGGATGATTTTTGATAATTGCTTTGTGAATAATGCCATTTGCGTACCAAGCAGAGCTGCAATCATTACCGGTCAGAGAGCGCAAACCAACGGAGTAATTGATCTAGAAGGGATATTGCCTCCAGAAAAACAATACCTCCCCAAAGAAATGAAAAAACTGGGATATCAGACAGCAATTATCGGGAAATGGCACTTACACGAAGAGCCAGCCGCGTTTGATTACTACAAAGTGTTACCATCACAAGGAAAATATTTTAATCCTGATTTTAGAATACAAGGAGAAAAACCCTGGCCAGAAAATGTAGTGCAAACCACAGGACACTCTTCTGATGTAATAACAAACAGCACATTAGAATGGCTAAAAAATACCAGAGACCCTAATAAACCTTTCTTTTTGATGCATCATTTTAAAGCACCTCATGATGATTTTGAAAATGCTCCGCGATATGAAAAATATCTAAAAGATACATTTATTCCAGAACCCAAAAGTTTATATGATAATAAAAACAATGGATCTGTGGCTACCAGAGGCAAGCATGATTCTTTGACCAGAATTATCGGTTCGTCAGTTTCCAGGAGAAATTTAGTAAGAAATCAAGCTATGAATATTTATCCCGGAACGGATATTTATAAAAACTATGGGACTGCACAGGAAATCCCAAATAGTCAACATCTTGCCTTTAAAAATACGGAGGAAGAAAAGATATATACCAGCAAGGTATATCAGGATTATCTAAAAAAATATTTACGATGCGTAAAAGGAGTTGATGATAATGTAAAACGATTGATGGAGTATCTGGAAACAGAAGAACTGTTAGAAAATACAATCATCGTATACACAGGAGATCAGGGATTTATGTTAGGAGAACATGACTATATTGATAAGCGATGGATGTATGACGAATCCATGCGTATGCCATTTTTTGTGAGGTATCCAAAAGGTGTCAAAGCAGGAAGTCGTACAGATGCAATCATCAACAATACAGATTTTGCACCTACATTAATAGAATTGGCAGGAGGAGAGAAACCAGCATATATGCAAGGAAATAGCTTTAAGCCGATTTTAGAAACCGGACAAGAACCAAAGGGATGGCAACAAGCTACCTACTATCGGTATTGGATGCATATGGCACATCGCCACGCGAATCCAGCACATTTTGGAATCAGAACCAAAGAATATAAGCTGATCTTTTATTATGGGAAGTACTGGGCGGATACCAGTGATCCCGAAGCCGATTGGAATAAAGGGAGTTGGGGAAATGATTTTACACGGGATACCCCCATAGCCTGGGAGTTTTACGACCTTGAAAAAGATCCTGAAGAAATGGATAATGCGTATGATGATCCAGTTTATAAGAACATTATTGCCGATCTCAAAAAACAATTACGCACTATGAGAGAACAGTTAAATGAAACAGATAAAAACTATCCACATATCCAAAAGGTGATTGATGATCATTGGAATGATTGATTTTTTTTTCAGAATCATCTATGTAGTCACCAATTTCTTTTTTGCTCACCATATCGTAAGTTCTATAGCTAATGACTTTTTTCTATACCAAAAGGGGTATATGTTTACTAATTAACAATAAACTTAACTGATTTCCTGGAATTATTGCTCCCTAATTGTGCAAAATAAACTCCCAAACTAGTATAAGACATGTCAAAACTTCATTTTCCTGCACCTTTTTGGCTTTTGTTTTCTCTCTTTTAGTGCTTTGATGGTCACTTCTTTATTTTCAATGAGCACAGTACTATTATATTTATACATCCCTATGATATGGACATTATTGTCCACTGATTTGAGTTGCTTGATCAAACTAAGGGAAGTAAAC
>NZ_VTZU01000013.1 GCF_008370685.1 Aquimarina sp. RZ0 | reverse complement strand
CATTTTAATAGAAGAATGACTTACTTTACGAAGTCGTAAGTGATACATATATTCAGTAATTTGTTGATCATTGAGTAGATGAAAACTTTGATCATAATACAAACTGATCTGACATAAAGCACTTAAGTAGTTGTTGCAGGTAGATTCTGAATATCCAGAGGCGATATAAACCTTTCTATATCTTTGGTACGCCTTTATGAAGTTCGGTACAGTTCTTTTTGCTTTTTCACAGCAAGACTCAACTCTTTTTTTTGATACATAAGTTATAGATTTTAATTATTTCTATTAAATTACGAAATCCAGCAGAAAAAAGTTACCGAAGGTTTAGTTCAACATGAATATATAGGGCATGCCTTCTTTATATTCCATATCCTTAATATACAATAATTTACAAAAAAACAGGGAATTTTCAACTATTTAATTCTTTAAAACGGTACCAATTTGCTATCATTTTTGGGGTCTAACTTTCAATACGTGTATTCATTTTTACCATCATGTCATTTATATGTAGGTTGTTTAGATCCAGTTAGGTACAGAATCTCTGTAATTTCCTTTTGAAAATCTTCTTTGTCGGAGTTAGTAGTAAACATTTTACCTGCGAAGTTTGATATATCTTTTCCATATTCCATTTGCCCGAACATTTACATCAGCTCTTAGATGAAATCACCGTAAACTGAATTAAATTACTTTTTAATTCAGACGAGAAAGAAGATTCATAGATCTAATATGGTGCTTTTGGAACGATATTAGACTGAAAGGATCAAACGGATTACCATATTCCCAATACTGTAAAATTTTCGGGTATAGCCATCAGATTAAATTTTTAGGCAATATAAAATAGATTAATTCCCTGTTTAGAACATAGTTTTATCCTAAAGAACATAAAACATCGTGCTTTGCTTTGTAAGAGTCAAATATTTTGATGATAGCATATCACAAAATTAATTACAAAAACTTAAACACGGCTTATACGATTTGTGATTAAAAAATTCGTATAAATTCATTGAATTATTTTTTCTTTATGCAAGGCAAAAAAATCAAGCATAGCTATAGCTACGGTTTATTTTTTAAACGAAGTAGAAAGGAAAAAGAAACGATGAATATGCGAAATTTTTAGTTATAAATCGTATTATATGGTTAGTCTGGAGGTTCAAAGGGATTAAGAAGTTTTAATGTTATAGCTCGATTAAACAATAATGTCATAAATAGATAGAGCAACTTTGTAGCACTATGTTAATTCTTTGATTTAATGCGTGATTCAAAAAAGGGGTGGATATATTTTCCTGCTAAGCCACTTTTTTGATAAAATTGTCCAAACCCAGACATAGTTGTCTGGGTTTTTATTGATTATTATTTGTAATCAAGATGAGTCCTAATAGGGATGCATACTGTTTTCTTGCAATTACACAAATCTTGTTGACTACTTTACCCGATAATCGAGATTTAAATGTTCCGAGGCTTGCCTCGAAATCAACTTGTTTTTTCAATAAATGTCTCGTATCCTTTCCCTGAGGTAGTTTACTTAATTCACTACATGAGGATAAGCTTCTTTGCGATTCTGGAATCTAAGAATGGCTTGTTTTACTATTACTCCCTCGTCTATATTTATTGCATTTTTGATAGTAATATTTTCTAACCAGCCTGTTCGTCCTTCGAGTACTGATCTTAAATGTACAATTAGTGCCGCAGAAATTGATCTTGAAGCACTTTCCCAAAAATAGCTTGGAGTATGATCCACCGCATAATAATCGATCTTGTCTACTGCTATAATTGGGTTTTTAAAGCTGGTTGGTTTAGCAAAATAAAAACCCATTCCTTCATCACAACTAACATCGATGATCAACGTACCTGGTTTTAATCGAGACCTTTCCTCTTCAATTACAAAATTTATAGGATCATTCGGATCTTGAAAAGTACCATTAATTATGATCTCAGAATCACTGATCAAATCTAACAGGGGTTTTTCTGATCCGTCATGTTCTACTATAAGCAATCGAGGATCATTGATTTCGTTTTTAACAATTCGAGCGTAATTTACATCCAACACCTCTTCTCTGACCTCATGATCAGGTCTTTGAACACATACAGTGATGTCTCTAAACCCATGAGCTTTTAATGCGTAAATAGCTCCTCTACTGACGGCACCAAAACTAAATATAATCACTTTCCTTTGATTTCCATAATGCCCATCTATGCCTTTCAGTTGCAAGGCATGTATAACAGCGCAGTAACCTGCCATTTCATTGTTCTTATAAAAAGTATGTCTACCCATTTCTCCATTTGGCTTCCAAACGAACATATCTTCGAAGGCTATTAATGTTAGTTTTCTATCTACAGCCGTTTGGGTAATCTGCATTTGTTGAGCGCAGTGAGGATACCCCCAAAGGACGCCACCCATTTTTAACGCTTCAAGATCAGACAATACTGGTTTTGCTATAATGGCATGCCCAATATCTGATAATATCTCATCTCGTGATGCCATTCCTCCTGTTTGATCTGCAATTTCTTCATCTTTAATATTAAAAGGAATTCCATATCCTTTTTCGAAAATAAGCTGTCTGCGAATGTTTTCTGGAAGCCTTTTCAGATGTTCTGGATGAATAGGGACGCGCCTTTCATCTTCTTTTTTTGAAGTTCCAATAACACCGATTTTTGATAAAGCCATATGATTTTTGTTTTTTCAATTGAAATTGACGGTCGCTATTAATGAAATAAACAAGACGTCTTAATAAGATTGTTGTAAATGGTTACTTAAAAATCAGTCATTAAGTGATATAGCGCATCAATAATCAGAAAAGACATATAGAAAGTGACCTTTTGGGTTTCCAAGGCTAAAACCTACAAGTATGATAATATCAACGGATAAATAATCCGATACCAAAGATACCTTAAATAAGCGTATTAGCAGGTCTCAATCAGTATAATTGATGAGACTGAATAAATTAGTAATTTGAAATAGAAAAAAACAAGTAATATTATTTTCTCGTTCTCCGTGAAAAAACAGCACTATATACACCGTATATTTATTTTTTATTTGATAAGATCAGATCTATAGTTATAAATATTTTTTACTTTTCTACTATTTAGTTTTATATAAAAATCTAATTATTCTTCAAACCAATTAAGGTCATTACACATATCCAAAGTTTCGTTCATTAATTTAGAGTAATTTTTTAAGGGTTTGTTGTATAATCCGACAAACAAACCATCCTTACCAGGAAAGTAAAAATAAAATGAATTAAATCCACTTACTTCGCCCGTAAGATAAATCATATCCATTTTTATATCTAGATTTGGTCTTGGGCGTTATAAATCAACTATATATTTTGGATCTTATGTTTTGAAGATTTATCTTATACTATTGCACTTTGAATTCGTTGTGAAAAAAAGCATATTTTATTATCTCAGTGAGGAAGAAAAAAGAACATTTTATTTCAGTAAATTCAAATAGTAGTATTATATCCGAATGCGTGAAAAGTAAATCAGGGAAATGGTACTTCGAAAATATATATTCTGATTTTAAAAAAGAGGATTTCATAAAAAGCGTACCAGATTTTCTTTAATGAATCAACGACGCTTTCAATAGTTTAAATTATGCCATAGGGTTTTGTGATGCGCGATGAGGATATATATCAATAGTATAACGTTTAATCATCATCATTATCAGTGAGTGTTATAATAATGGATAATGTACTTCCTACATCATTGTTTAAAAGTATACAAGTTCTTTAATATGAGTATAGGCTTCTTCTACAGCTTGCACCCTTATTTTTTTATAACACTCGTTATTAGAATGTTAATGATTTAAACTGTCAAAGTCAAGAAAAAATCTCAGAACTAAACTAATCATACAAACAAAAAATGCCGAACTATCAAAATAGTTCGGCACTTATCAACTAATAAATTTTACTTATGATAATATTTAATTAATTTGTTGGATTACCATATTGTTGACCAATTGCGCTGCTAAATGGTTGAGAAATTACCGGACAGTTGATAATCGCTCCTGCTGCCGTTAACAAATCTGACAAAGAATTTGATGCTGGATATTGATTTAAATTACCTCTAAAAGGTCTTAAAATACCTTGTTCCAATAATTCATTTATTTGATCGAAACTTTTTAGGATTACACGCTCTTCTTCGGGAACTGTAAATTCTGTTAAATGAGCATCCCACATTGGTGCATAATCAGGATCTCTTGGATCAATAGGGAATGTATTTGTCGGATCCATAGTTTGTCTGTTACTTAAAGAAGCTGTATTTAGTCCTTGGAATAAACCATCACCAGTATCTCCTCTACCATTTACTGTAGGACTAAAAGGTAACATAGAACCTCCAGGGAAGTTTCCAAATGATGGTAATTGCGCTAATCTTGGTGCAAAAACTCCCAATTCAATTGCTGCAGGAGCTGGATCAGAAGTATCGGTTACAATATGGAAGTAATAAGGTCTGCCATTATGCCAGCCGTCTAATAATTGTAATACTACCGCCGCTCCATTTCTATCTAAATTTGGATTATTCTGATTGTCTTCTTGTTCTGAAGATGTTCCGTTTCCATGTGGAATTCTATCGTGTAAACCTGTACTATTTGCTATTGGTTGTGCATTGATAATTACATCTGTTCCTGGTAATACGACATAAGAAGACCAGTTCTCATCTGCAATTGCACCTGGATTAACTTCTGCTGGAGGGAATCCAAATAATAACCCATCACTTGAAAGTCCACCTGCTACTAAACTTCTTGCTGGAGAAAAGTCTACTGTTCCTTCGAAAACAAGTCTACCATCATCACTCCAGGTAGAATTTTGATCGCCACCAGAACCAATTGCATTTGCCATTCTAGGCGCATAGATAACTCCTAATAACCTTGCTAGTTCTTTATTTGAAGCTTCTGTAATTACATAATATAGCTCTCGTGGGGTTCCATTAACTATTTCCCAGCCTTGAAACATAGGAAGTCTTACTGTGGGACCATCTGGAGCAACATTTCTGTCTACCGTGTAATCTACACCTAATACACTTGGAAAAAATACATTTGCTTCTTCTGGATAATCTACCGCCGGGTTATCAGCATCAAATGGAACTCCTCCATCAGTAGAAATACTAGTCAATAATAAATCCGCTGCATCAACCATCATCTCTACAACAGCATCTTCTCCATCTTGTCCGTCCACTCCGTCTTGTCCGTCCACTCCGTCTTGTCCGTCCACTCCGTCTTGTCCATCAATCCCGTCGATACCATCTCGACCATCTTCACCTTCGCAACTTGCAAAAAATAGACCTAGTGACAATATTGTCACAAATATTAAATTAAATTTTTTCATTTTTTTTCATTTTTAAATCTTAATTATTAATTTTAATGTACGTATCTTTTGTCTTCTCTAGAGTTGTGAAAAATTTTCAAAAGTTTAGACCTATATCTTTAGTTTTACTTACAATAAAAAAAAAGTTAAAAAACTGTAAATAATTAATTTCCTAACAGTTAGGTGGTTAAGGTTTTTATTTAACAAAAATATAACTTTTTTTATTTTGATTTTACAAAATGTTAGTTTTGTTACATTTTTTTTGAAAAAAAATGACTATGTAAAAACCAGAATTGTCAATATTTTTTTCATTTTCTTATAATTTAAAGTCGGTGAAGATTAGAACAAAACTAAAGAGTTGTTAAATCAAAAACAGTATTATTTAGACTGAATTTAAATAATGTTTTATTAATTATACTACCCTTGATTCATACGGAAACAAAAAAACAATCAAAATAGCTCGGTTGTATTCATACTAATAAAGTGGCTTGTATAAAGCTATAGATATAGCTGATTGGAAGCAATAAAATAAATGTTTGGGGTTATTTCTATAATTAGATTTTATTAAACAAAAATGGAAGCTTTTTGAGCTTTCATTTTTACTAAAACCAGATAAATCGAAAAAAGTCATGGCTATAGCGGCAATATAAAAGTCCTAAATGTAAGGACATGATACTAAATTAAATAGATCGTAATTTAAGAAAATTAACAAAGCATGAGTTTGCCCTGGTATACTCACTTCTTCTATATATAAAAGACTGATAATCAATTACATTAATTTTTTATTGAAAATTTATAGCCAAAATTGACATTTCTTAATAACAACAAGATAATAGCTTTTAAAATAAGCACTTAGATCATTTTATTTATAAAAAAGAATAGGCTGATTAGTTACATATTATAAGACTATTTAACTGAAAATCTGTCGATAATAAAACCTTAAACAATCTACTATTGGTGGATTCAATACTTCAGCACTAAACAAAATATTACCCCAAATCGTGTAACCGTAGGTTAAACCTCTCTTTCTTTGCACCGATTTAAAGATTTTTCCTATGGATAGCTCTCAGTAAAATTAATCAATCCGTAAGAAAAAATCTTCCTTTTGGGTTTTTGTCGGATTCTAATAGTATTTGGTCTAACTATCTGTGTAACAGGAGTTTTTTTTATACTAAAATAGCTCAATAAACGTTTATTTAAAAAAAAATATTATGAAAAACTTTATTTTTAAGAGCTCTTGGAGTTTTATACTTATTTTCTTAACAACATTCAATATCACTGCTCAACAAGTGACTAAAGCTAAAGCCAACGGAAACTGGAATTCAGCGAATACTTGGGATAATGGCGTCCCTAATGCTAATAAAAGAGCCATAATCAGTAAAAATTTTAGGGTAAATATTGTTGGAAGCCATACTGCAAAAGAAGTTGTGGTACACGGCACACTAAATGTAAATGAAAATGGAAATCTCAACAAGGCGCTAACCACTCGATGGGTGCACGTAAACAGCGGCGGTGTCTTCAGGATAGGTCAAGCTAACAACCGTTTTGATAGAGGAAATTTTACGCTTACCCTAACAGGAACCGATCCTAATGCCAACCAATCAGTGCCGATGGCTAATGGCATGAATATGGATATAAAGAAAAATGATGGTTTTCTTATGGCCGGAGGCGGAGGAAGACTTCAATTTTTTGGAGAAAATAGACTCCCCTTTACCAAATTATCTCAAACTGCCGCTATTGGTGCTAGAACTATCACAGTAGCTAATATTATTGATCGCAACCATTCTGGTGCACTTTCAGCACAACATGATGGGGTTCTAAACTGGGAAGTTGGAGATCAGATTGTTATAGCCAGTAGTGCTACAGATTATACCCGTGAGGATGTTCGAACCATCACCGCAATTCAAAATCTTGGTGCCAATACAAGATTAACACTAGATCGCCCGTTGACATATATGCATTATGGAGAAATTGAGACCTATGGAAAAGATCTAGACCCGCAAAGTATCAATCCAGGAAAGACCTTTTCTATAGATTTACGAGCAGAAGTGGCATTACTTAGTAGAAATATAAAAATAAAAGGAACAGAAGCGCAGGATACCGATAATTTCTTCGGGGACAGAGCAAAATTAGTTAAAGAAGGTAAAGGTAAAGCCAAAAATGGAGTTGGAGGTCATATCATGATCATGCCGTCTGCAGGACAAATAAGTGTCGAAGGTGTTCAACTAGATCTTATGGGACAGGCAGGAAGATTAGGAAGGTACCCTTTTCACTGGCATGTAGCTAGAGATCGATCAGGAGATTACTTCAGAAATTCTTCTATTACTAACAGTAACAATCGTGGAGTAGTAGTACATACCACCGATAATGTGGTTGTTGAAGGTATCGTTTTACACGATGTTCACGGTCATGGATTCTTCACAGAAGACGGTGTAGAGTTGAACAACAAGTTTATTAATAATATTGCTTATGGTATTCATAGAGTTCATCCCGACGATAATAGACCTGGAGCTGCTGCTTATGTGGTAGATGAAACAGATACTTTTCATGATAGAACAGATCGATCACGAACAACATCTGCCTTTTGGATTGCGAATGCAGGAAACGATTATATAGGTAATGTAGTAGCGGGATGTGAAGGATCCGGAATTTGGTTTGGACAACCAGCATTACCCAGAGGTGCTGCCGGAAAAATTGCAGAATATGCAAATTTTAGACCTAGAGAAACTCCTTTAGCTAATTTTGATCATAACACAGTACATTCTAGTGTCACTGGATTTGTAGTAGCCTTAAGAGGGAATGCTCCTGATGGAGGTGGTGCTTTTGGTGAAAAAGAGCGTACATTTGGTAATATTGATCCTGTTTATAAAAATTTGACGATTTATTTGACAAGAATTGGATTGTATCCTTTGGTATCCAATGTCAGACATACGTTTACAAACTTTAAAGCGGCTGATAACAACTTCTTTAGCTGGGATTCTGATCCCAATTTGATCAAAGATGCCTTGTTGGTAATACGCAGTCGAGGAAATCTTAATGAACGTAATAAAGAAGTTACTGGTTTAGCACTTTACCATGGAAATACAATTATAGAAAATGCACATATTGCTGGTGTTGGTGGAAGATTTTTTGTAGCTCAAGGTGGTGGAAACCGTGTGCGATCAGGTGCAGAAACCGAAGGGTTATCTTATGAAAATGATGGATCCTACTCAAAGATGAATGCGGCGCAACGAGCTAATCATTTAAGCATTAGAGATGTGTATGATCGTGATGGTACGTTGACATCTCGTTTTGGTGGTGGTCCTGGTTATTCTTTTGCTCCATTAGATCCATGGACTTTCGATAGTAGTTTAGGAGACAAAAGAACGGGTAGTACCAATGATCAATTCAAATCTATTGTGACAAAACAACGTTATGTCAATCTTGAAACCCCTACAAGTTCTAATCCTACTAGAGAAAATAAAAGACCTAAAGTCACCATTACATCTCCGCAAGGGGTTACTATAGATTTTAAGAAAAGAAATGAATTTAATCAAAGAAGAGTAGGCTTAAAAGCTGGTGCCGAATATACACTGCGATTCCCAGAAGGATTCAATATTGATACTCAGGATATGTTATTGTCGCTTCACCAGTGGAGTATGCCTTCAAATACAGTGGGTGTTATTTTAAAATTGGTAGATCAGGCTAATAATATCAAGCCTAGAAATTATCAAACAAAGCAAGTCTTTTCTAAGTTAAATTCGCTTGGAGCTCTTAGAAATTCGAAAGTAGATAGTTATTTCAGGGCTGGTAATAACGACCTTTACCTTAAACTAATGAATCGTGGAGAAAGTATTCACGGAAATTGGATTCACTTTGTGAAAGCTGATCCAGGTCCATCTCAGAACACTAAACCCGTAGTTAGTTTTGTATCACCTTCAAACAAAAATCTAAATATTGGTGATAATTTGTATGTTAAAGCAAACGCACGTGATGCAGACGGAACTATTAATAATGTAAAATTGTACGTGAACGGCACACTTGTTAGACAAGAAAATATAACTCCTTATGAATGGGGCGCTAGTGGTCAAGATGATCTTTTATTACAAAATTTAAGTGCTGGCAGCTATACGCTTAGAATTGTAGCTACAGATAATGATGGAGCAACCAGTGAAGCAACACTTACTATTTCTGTAGTTGACCCAAATAGCGACCAAGTAGTATTATTTGATGGTTGTAATTACAGCGGTACAAGCGCTAATTTCAGTGAAGGAACTTTCGCTTTTAGAGAATTCACAAGTAAATTTCCAAACGATAAATTGTCATCTATTAGAGTGCCTAGTGGATACAAAGTGACGCTTTATCTACACGGGGGACCTTCTGGAAGAACTTTAGTATTGACTAGAGATGATGGATGTTTGGATAATAATAATTTTAATAATATTACTTCTGCCATTAAAGTAGAGCGTCAAGTAAGAGTATTTGGAGGTTGCGCTTTTAGCGGAACTAGTGCATCATTTGGAGAAGGAACTTTTGAATTTAAAGAATTTACGGCAAAATTCCCAAATGACCGCTTGTCTTCTTTAAGTGTTCCAAATGGGTATAAGGTAACACTTTATGAACATGGAGGACTTTCTGGCAGGACTAGAGAATTTATAGCAGATGATGACTGTTTACAAGATAACCGTTTTAATGACTTGGCATCTGCCATCAAGGTTGAAAAAATTGGCACTACAAGAGATAACAATGATGTTTTGAATGCTTCTATAAGTATGTACCCTAACCCAACGGAAGGCTTATTATACTTTGAGAATGTACCATTAGAAAGCACAGGATTTGTATATAGTCTGAATGGTAAAAAAGTGATGGACTTTATTGTCGATGAAAACTATCTAATTGATATCTCAGGATTAGCAAAAGGAATCTATTTCGTAAATATTATAGATAGTGAATCATTACAAGAAATTTTTGCAAAGGTTTACAAAGAGTAAATTTTGTAGGTCAAAGTATTAATTATACGATTTGTGATTAAAAAATTCGTATAAATTCATTGAATTATTTTTTCTTTATGCAAGGCAAAAAAATCAAGCATAGCTATAGCTACGGTTTATTTTTTAAACGAAGTAGAAAGGAAAAAGAAACGATGAATATGCGAAATTTTTAGTTATAAATCGTATTACTCAAGATGAGTACTACAATAAAAAGAAACCTTGGCTATACCAAGGTTTCTTTTTTGTCTAAAAAAAAAATGTTTTCTATTTGAATATTTTAAAACCAGAAATAGAAAAAGTCGAGGTGCGTTCCTGGTATAATAATTCGTTACTTAATAAAATGATCGCTACTAACAAATAATTGCTTAAAAATTCCGATAGAATCACTTTCGAAAAAGACTTGAGGGTTCATAGTAGATTTTAAATAAAATTTGCTGGCTATTGTATCCTTATATGCTTCAATTATGGTTTCATTCATATTATTTCCTTCAATTCTTATTTTGTAATCAGCTTTTGTTTTAGGTATAAATGTATCCGCAAATTTTGAATTATTTTTATAAGATATAGTTGTTAAGTACTGAGCCACTTTTGTTGAATCAGCAATTATTTCTCCTATATTCCAAACGCTGTCTTTTTTGTGGAGTATCAAACGCTGCTCTTCTGGATAATCAAACTGAATTTTGGTTACTGAATTTTTGTCTACTTTTAAAAAATCAGAATTTCTCCAGGAATTAAAATCCCGATTGAAGGTATTGGATAGCATTCCTTTTGCACTATACACTTTTGGATCATCATTCACGCGTATATATGTAGATCCATTAAGATTATATTGACTATACTGATTTGCAGGCTTTTCATATTTAATTTTTCCAAGGTACAAGGTTGTTGGTTTTCCTTGATTATCCTCTACAATCACTTTGATAGCTGTAGCGTCTTTTAATTGATATGTAGCCCATTTATCTTTTGTTTTAGCAACTAACCGCTCTATGGTAAGCTGTGTTAGCTGACCGAGGATCATATTTATATTTTCAGGTTTCATAACACTAGAAATCGTTCCTTGTGATACCTGCCAATCTTGAGTACTTTTTGAAAAAGTGATTTCAGTACCATTTGTAGCAACTTTTTGTATTCTAATCTTAGATACTTGAGAAGTATCAATTGCAATAATATCTGTTTTTAAGGTAGTTTTATTGTTATTTTTCCTAAAATAATTTGTCCCCAAAAAGATGATTGCTAAACTTGCCAAGACACCAACCAATACTTTATTATTAATATTTTTACTCATAACTTTCTTGCATTCTTTTAATTCGTTTGTTTTTGTTCATTTGCATACGTACCACGCCATAAATGACTACTAGAAGTATTGGGAATAAAAAATTGAAATACTTTAATACTGTTTTAGTACTATCCTCTAATACCTCAATTGGTCTGTACTGAATTCCCTTTGTTCTGAGATCAATTAACCCCGTATCATCACTAAGCCAATCTATAGCATTGACCATAAAATTTATATTATTAGGCTGCACTTGCTGCTCTTGATTAGCATTTACAGCAAAATCTCCATCACTAATAATACAAATTCGAGATCTATTACCATTAGGATGAGTTTGCTCCAGTATTCCTGCGACAGTTTGTTTTTGTAATGGAAAATCATTTTCTGTCCATTGTTTTTGAATATCAAAGTATTGAGGAGCTTTTACACTTCCAGATTTTTCTGAGGTAAAAGCAATAGGTGTAAATTTCTTTAAAGAATCATTTGCTGTATAGTTAATTGGGCTTGCAAATTGCATAATTACCGCTTCTAATCCTTTGGTAATTGGGTGATCAGAAAAAGTATTGATGATGGGTAAATACGGAAAAGAAACATTAGAATTGAAACGAAACATTCCTTGTTGTTGCTGCACACTGACCGAAGCACATTGCGCATCTACCACAAAATCATCTTTGATGTCTACTCCTTTTTCCTGTAACCAATGCTCAACACCTGTATTAACAACTGAGCCATAAGACCTGTTAAGATCTCCATCAACTCTGTTTAATGCTACGACTAAATTACCACCTCTTTCTAAAAAGTCATCTAATTGTTTTAAGGCTCCTTTTTTTAGAGTATCCGAGGGTTTTACTAAAGCTACGGTCTTAAATGTATCCGGAATCGGAACAGAATCATTGAGGTCCAACGGTGTCAAATTATACAATACATCCAATCCTTGCTTTACCTGTATCATTTGTTGTAAAGAAGGCTCTCCAGAACCTTGTATTAATCCTATTGACGGCTTATTGGTTACTGCAATTTTTTTAATCGAAGAAGATAAAAGATATTCTATAGGAGCTCCTGGTTGCATAAAAGGAATTACCTCTTTTTGTTCTTCTAACGCTAGTACAGCTCCAAGAAAAGCTTTCTGTTGTTTCATTTGATCTTTTTCTCTTACATTGATCATTACCGGATTAACGCCTGATTCTATTGCCAGTCGTTCTTTTTCTTCATTTTCATTAGGGTTAATAAATTCATACACTAGATTATTATCAGAAAGACGCGCATATTCTATAAGATATTCCTCAAAATCCTTTTTGGTTTTAGCAATATCTGGCGGGAGGTTCTCAGAGAAGTAAGCTTTTACAGTAATTGGATTTTCTAGTGATTCCATAATATCTTTGGTGGCATCACTTAATGTATATTGATTGTCTTCTGTAAGATCAATCCTAAAAAAGAATTGTTCTGATACAAGATTGATAAATACCAGAATTCCTATAATCAAAAGTATGGTAATACTTAATTTTTTCATTTTGCGTAATAAATTTATTTAGACATATGCCTTTTTGATAATGAAGTTTCTGCTAGAAAAAGACCTAATACAGTAACAGATAAGAAGTAGATGACATCCTTAGAATCGATAACTCCTCTTGAAATAGACTCAAAATGGGATTGTAGACTTAAGGAGTCCAATAATTGTCCCGTAATACCGGTAAAATTATCGGCCAAAACACCAAAAATGATATGAAAAAATAGCCCTATTAGTAGAGCCAGCATAAAAGCTACTATTTGATTGGTGGTAATACTACTGGCAAAAATCCCAATAGCCGTATAAGTAATACTCATTAAAAATAATCCTAGATAACCACAAATGGTTCCTCCATTGTCTAAATTTCCTATATTAGAAATCGTAATTATATACGGTAAGGTAGCTACTAAAGCGATGCAAATCAATAGTAAAGATCCTAGGAACTTACCCAAGATTAATTGTCGATCCGTTACTGATTTTGTCAATAACAATTCTAAAGTTCCTGTTTTTTGTTCTTCTGCCAGCATTTTCATAGTAATAGCAGGAATAAAAAAGAACAATGTCCAGGAAGCGATATTAAAAAATACTCTCAGGTTGGCTTGCCCTACCAAAAAAATATCATTGCCATATAGCCACGTAAAAAAACCACTAAACCCTAAAAATAGTCCGAGGATGATATAGGCGATTAGCGAATCAAAAAAAGTTGCTAATTCTCGTTTTGCAATAGTCCAAATAGTGCGCATAATTAATTCATTGTTACGTTTCTAAAAATATCTTCTAATTTGGTTTCTAAGGGGGTAAGCTCTGTAAGTACCCACTTTTTCTGTACACATAGATCGAATATGGATCTTCTGGAGCTTTGTTCGGATACACTTTGTAATTCGAAAAGATTAGTGTCTTTTTTTACAAAATCGACTTCACGTACTGTGGGGAGCTCATTGATTGATTGTATGACAATGTTGGGATCAGCATCTTCAATACGTACTCTTAGTATTTCATTGCCCTGAGCTTGTTTTCTTAAAGTATCAGCTGTACCGTCTGCAACGATAGTACCCTTATTGATAATCAAAATACGATCACAAGTCGCTTCTACTTCTGGTAATATATGTGTACTTAAAATCACCGTTTTTTCTTTCCCCAGATCGCGTATTAATTTTCTGATCTCAATAATTTGGTTAGGGTCTAATCCTGTAGTCGGCTCATCTAAAATCAGAATTTCGGGATCGTGTATCATTGCTTGTGCAAGTCCAACACGTTGTCGGTATCCTTTGGAGAGTTCTCCTATTTTTTTATGTTTCTCCCGATTGAGCCCACAGATTCCTATCATTTTTTTGATTCTTTTTTTGATCTGTGTTTTATCAAGACCTTGGATTGCAGCACAGAATTCCAGATAATCTATTACAGGCATATCCAGATACAAAGGGTTGTTTTCTGGTAAGTAGCCTATATGTTGTTTTATGTCATCCGATGTTTCTCTAACACTTTTTCCACCGATACGAATGTCGCCTTTTCCGATACCGATGTAACCCGTGATCATTTTCATTGTAGTGGATTTTCCAGCACCATTTGGCCCAAGGAATCCTAGTACTTCGCCAGTTTTGACGTCAAAGCTGATGTTATTTACAGCTGTTTGAGGGCCATACGTTTTTGTTAAATTCTCGATTTGTATGTTCATAAAAACTAATGTAATTGGTAATTTATATTTTGCCTTGTTTTTTTATATAGGTTGTATCTTTTTTTTGGGGTTTAGATTCAAAAAAATGATCAAACAAACTTTTTTGATCCAGCATCCTTTGTTTCCATATAGAATCAATATGCATAAAACTATCAGTAAATATAGATTCATCTAGCTCAAATGAATTTCCAAAAAAAGACGAATGTTGATTAGGGAAGAAGTCCTTAAAAATGGAATCTAAATGCGACCTGTTTATAGTACCAGTAGTACTGGAATAAGAATAAATAGAATCATAACGTATCAGATTTCCGTGTTCATCATACTCTTTATTTACTTCAATTCTTTCATCTGGTTTATTTTTATCATTCCTGTTTTGAGCGTACGGTAAGTTCGTTACAGAAGTTATAAGGAATACGACGGTAATTATTATTGTTTTCATTGTGATGACCTTTAGTATGTTGTACAATAATTTATGATATAAGTTGTAAAACTTCTTTACTGTTTTGAATGTAATGATAGATTTTTGAACGCTTTTTTTTAATCTCTCTATTGTATTCCCTGCTTTTTTCAATACGCTGAATTAATAGTGATTCTATTCTATATTTTATGGTATCTATTGGTAACTGCTTTCTATAGGGGAGTGCAATATGACCTTCAATAAAGATGTATTTGCAATATTTTTTAAGTAGGGACTTATTATAAGCAGTAATTTTTGAAACCATCATGCCGACACGTAGCATTTTACCCTTTATATCAACCTTAAAATTGTTCTTTTTTAAGTAAGAGATAGATATGCTAAGACCTATTCCTCTAGAAGTAGAAGCCATTTGTATATTTTCAAAAGTTAAGTTTGGGTTGTTTTGATTACTATAACTTTTCTTATTTTTATGTATATCTAAAAATTCCATAACATTTTGATTTAAATTATACTTTGAATAAGTATTCGTTTAAACGAAATAGAATGAATTCAGCAGAAAATGTTCTTTCTAATGCTTTCATTTTAATACAAAAAGATTAATACCTTTTAAAAATGATTAATTTAAGTTCTATCTATAAAACTTAAATTCAAAAAAATCTATCCCCGATGGGAAGATTGTAAGAAGTTTACTGATCTTATGAAGCCTGTTTATGTATGAAGACAATATATGAGTAAAAAAGTGGTTGTCAATCGACCAAACCGAAAACACAGGCAAATAACTGTTTTCTAATTTAATAAATCGCATTACTATATTTTTTTATTTGACAAATAAAAAAAAATCAAATCAAATACCAAAACTAAAATTATAAAAAACAAGTTAAAGAATTGTAAAAATGGTAGCTTTCGTAATTGAACTCATCTTGAGTAATGCTTTGACTTACAAAAGCCAAACTTTTCTGTTGAAAACCACTACTCAAGATGAGTTCATTGATAATCTCTAAAAGCGATAAAGGTTTTCTGTTTTTTGTGAAATTAATGAATGGAGAACCAATAAATCTTAAGCAGAATCAAACTAAGTTGTTAAATAAAGTTACTGATAATCTATCTAAATCGTATATCTGAGTACTTAATAAAAGTATTGATTTCTTATTCCGGCTTTTGTGTAATTTATTTTGAAATGGTATGTTTTTAGATTTGCAGTAAGATGTGCAATCTCATCTTGATTTATCCACTTAATATTAATTTCTTCATCCGAAGTGTCGTTAATCATGATACTTCCTGAAAATGCTTTTGATGTATTTCTCAATCTAATTATTTCCAATTGTTTACGCACTACATCTTGTTGTAAACCATTTTCAACAGCCTGCATTGAAAGTGTTGTTCTATTGATTTCTTTATGACTGGCATTTCCCCCTTTATTTACAGCTTCAATATCATTTTTACCAGCAAAAATATCTAAATACCATACTTGTGGAACCCCTGGTATAAACATTTGAATCGCTCTGGCAAGTACTAATTTTTGCTCATTTTCGCCCAGAGCGCTAAAAAATGTTGCATTCACTTGATAATAAGAAATCTTATTACCTGATGGATCATAAAGATTTTTTATACTACCACCTCGTTCCATTATCGTGCTCATAATAGCTTCAATCTCCTGATTTTCCAGTAGTCCTTTATTATAAGTTCCGTTAACATCTTTACCTTTTAGATCGAGTATTGGAATTCCGTCGTGACACCCTAACATATTAACTGTCTTATAACCGTTGTTAATAATTTCTTTAGCCCATGTTATAAGTGCTTTACTACTGCTGTTTTCAAGAGTATGAATGGTTAAACCTGGCAAAAAAAAATCATATATTTGATAGCCTTTTTCAGAAACTTCTTTGTGTAAATACGATCCATATTCTGCATGGATTTCTGGCAAGATAGTTAGATCATTTTTGTCCGCAATTTGTTTAATCCGCTCTAAATACTTCCAGGTTCCTGGTGTATTGAAAAAGTTGGATAGCCCAATTTCTTTATGCAAATATGCAAAAGCATCTAATCGTAATATTTTACAGCCAAAATTGCGTACCTGTTGCAAGGTTTCTTCATAAAAATTCCAAACCAATTGAGATTTTGCATTCACATCCATTTGACCCAAATACGATCGATTCTGAGATACACGCTGTAAAATTTCATCTTTACAATGTATACAATCTTCAAAATCAATTGTCGTAATGTCTTTGCCTTCTTCTATTGCCGAATTAATATTGTTGCAAATCCATTTAGCTTGATTAGAAGTTAATCCATTGACTTTAATCAGGTCATCAATACTTATTTTAGTATACGTAATTTGTTGATAGAACGTATTCCAGTATGGCTTTTCTGAGCCATCAGGAAAAAGCACTTTTAAAATTGGTAATCCAGATTTTCTCATAAATAATTTTTTAAGAAACTCTTCTTTAGGAATTAAAACACCATCATCTCCCATAGTACCATGTCCTTTCCAGAAGTTGTTCCAATCAATAAAAAAATCTTTATATTTTGATTTTTCTCCATAGTTACGTAAATCTTTAAATTGAGGAGATGTTACTGATAAGTGATTTAATACAATATCAAGCTTCAATTGTATATTAAGTTTTTCTAGTGCTTTTAAATCTTTTGTAGAAACCAAATCTTCATTAAGGTTATAATTGATTATAGAAAAACCTCTATCCAAATCACTATTAAAAAAGGTAGGCAGTATGTAAAACAATGAAAAAACATTTTTAAATTCAGGCATTTCCAGCATTTTTATAGTATCACTCAACTTGTTGCCGATACTATCCGGGTATGCGTTAAGCATAACCCCGTTATTAATATTAGAATCTTTTGACATCATTGATGAGTTATAAAAGTTCTGAAAATAGGGTGCGATTATTTGGTAGACTCCCTACATTTTGAAGTTTTAATGCTGCTAGTTGGAGCGCAACTTCCAGACACTTTTCAACAGGTTTGTTTTTTATGTAGGCAAACAAAAAACCAGACCAAAATGCATCTCCCGCTCCGGTAGCATCCTGTACCCGATCAATTTTTATTGCAGGTAGTTCTATTACTTTTTCTCCTTTTTGAGATAGCTTAACACCTTTACTCCCCAGCGTCAAACATACAATATCGATATCTATAGCATGAAAAAAGTTGAAAATTTCTTGATGAGGTAATGTTTGCTCGAAAAGCCTGAACATATCATCTTCGCTAATTTTTACCATCGGATTGAATTTACAATATGCCTTAATCACTCGTAATGCTTCGTCACGACTTTTCCATAATTTTTTATCATAATTTATATCGATACTTAATTTGCATCCTACATTAAACGCTTCTTCAGCTTTTTTTAAAATGGTGGATTGTGCCGGTTTTTTACTCAGTGCAAAACAGGTAGTATGGTAAATCTTTGTTTTTGAAAGTACCTTTTTTAAAATCTGTTTTTCTGAGATGTAAGAATCAGCTTTGCGCATCGCAATAAAATCAGGTGTATGTGCTGTTCTCGATACAAAAATAACACTAGTAGGTTTATGGTCAATTTTTTTTATGTAATTGGTGTGTACTCCCACTTCGTGAAGCTTTTTAAAAATATAATCTCCAAAACCATCATTTCCAACAGTAGCTACCAGTACCGGTGCTAAACCCAATCTAGCCAAATTCATAGCAACATTAGCAGGCGAACCTCCTAAATACCTATGATAATCACTTGTCTTATTAATAGGAACTTCGGTTTGATGCCCAATAAAATCTATGAGTACCTCTCCAACACAAAGTATGTCTATATCTCTAGTATTATCTTTCATTTTTGTTAATTATAAAACCTTAAAAAACATAAGCTATTGTAGTTTAACGGTCTCTTTTTTACTCTTAATGAATAAGGTACAAACCAAGCTTATCAATAGCAGTATTCCTGCAAAAGTGATCGCATTTCCGGGATGGTTATTCAAAAAATACTTTAAAACATATCCAAAGGATAGTGTTTGGAGTATCATGGGCACTACAATCATCATATTTATAATTCCCATATAAACTCCATAACGTTCTTTTGGAATGTCCGCAACCACCATTAAATATGGAATCCCCATCATACTGGCCCAACCAATACCAAAACCAGTGATGGCAAAAAACAATAGGTTTTTATTTTCGATATGTGGAAATGCCAAAAAACCAATAGCTGCTATGAGCAAACAAAATGCGTGTACTTTTTTTGCACTATATTTTTTTGCAAACCCGACCAAAGCAAATGCTATTAAAAATGTAACTACGTTATACCAACCATTGACCAAACCTGTCCAGCTTACTGCTTCGGCATAGGCATTACTATTTGTTGCCGGAGTAGCATTCCAAACCGAAAGTGCAATGCTTTTGGAGGAATTTTGCCAATAACAAAACAGCGCATACCATTGAAAAAGATACACCAACGCTAATTGCCACATTACTTTGGGCATATCTTTTATAGCCGAAAAGATTTCAAATAAGGGAGAGAATATCTGTTGTTTTTTACTTTTTAATTTTTTCAACTCTTCTGCTGATGGCGGGATTTCGGTTGTTTTACTAATACTCCATAAAATAGACCCTATGGAACAAGCTGCTCCAAGAAAAAAGGAGGCATAAACCCAGGAGGGTAATGATCCTGTTTTTCCAATAATAATCATGGGAAAGATAAATAATGATAAATTGGCTAATGTTTGCCCAAAACCGGTAAAAAAACTTTGCATCTGAAAACCCAAAGGCTGTTGCTCATCATTTAGCTTATCGGCTATAAGTGCCCGATATGGTTCCATAGCGGTGTTGTTCCCTGCATCCAAAATCCATAATAACCCTGCTGCCATCCATATAGAACTACTATAAGGAAATGCTAATAATGCAATACTGCATAAGATAGCTCCAATTAAAAAATACGGTTTACGCCTTCCAAATTTTGAACTCCAGGTCTTATCACTCATCGCTCCTATTATTGGTTGCACCAGCAAACCTGTTACGGGACCTGCAAGGTGTAATAACGGAATTTGATCTGGAGTTGCTCCTAAAAAATCATAAATAGGAGTTACTGCACTTTGTTGTAACCCAAAACTATATTGAATACCAAAAAAACCAACATTCATATGTAGGATTTGCCAGAAACTTAATTTTGGTTTTTTAAACATAGTATTATTTACGGGTTAATTGCTTTGAAAAGTATCGAAAGCACCTTTATTCATTACACATTTTTCATCTATATCTAAAACAGGTAGCATTAAATAACCATCAAACTCTGCTTTTACAACGCAGGTTGAAAAGCCAGCAGACTAAATCAAATAGGAAATAGCATTTTGATTAAATACTAAAGCAGCATTACGAAGTAATTCAATTTTTTTTCAAATCGTAATAAAAATGCTCTTTTTGACTCAATTTCCGATACTACTATAAAATATAAAAACACTTCATTGATCAAAAAATAACTATTTCTCGCCAGAATAAAAAAAGTTTAAACCACTTTAAATCATAGAAATCCAAATACTCCCCTGTTTTTTTAATTTGTAAATGGTATAACAGCGAATGCATAAATTGTTTTACAGGATCAATAAAGCGACAGGTCATATGTAAGGAAAATAATTCTGCTTACATATAACCTGTTACTTTGGCTATTTAATTTATTATGAAATATCGATCACATACAAATACCTATTATGGACATACTCCAATGTTGTCTAAGTAAAAAGTACCTGCTACATCATCTCCAGGGCTTATTTGCGCAGCAAAACGAATATATTCTCCAGATGGAATAAAGGATTCAAAATCCAATACCCCCAATACCCCATCAGCATTGCCAGTAAAACCAGCTGTAGCAGTAGAAAAATTAATACGAAGCTCTTCCCATCCGCTACCAGTATGAATAACTGTGACTTCGGCTTCTCGTTCTGTATCGTTATTAGGATCTTGTTGTACTGCAAATTTTATCGGGACTTCTACGTTTGACCAAAAATTTAGCCTAATGATTTTATCATCAGCGCTAAAATTTGCATTGCTTAACATTTGAATTCCAATGCCATCAAAATTGCCACCGCCATCTTGAGTTATTTGTAATACATTTGATATTTCAGGATTTGCACCAGAAGGGTCAGGATTTTCTACAACTTCTACCGCGGCGCCATTAAATCCAAATTCGAATGCACTTCCGCCTCCATCATCCCAGGTAACCGGCGTACCAAAAATTGGTGCACAAGGGTCTGCCGGAGGGACTAATTCAAATTGCTCCTCGGTAACTTTGTCATTAGCAGCGATAGCTCTTATCGTAACAAAGAAATTCTCTTCAGATTCCGGATAGGTAAAAGTTAACGATTCTTGAATACCAACTAAGGTTGCAGGTTGAGCAGGAAGCCCAGATAATACTTCAAATGCTGTTGCTCCTTTTGCCGTTGGGTTTATAGTAACCGAAAAAGGGGGTGTCATATTATTAAATTGGAGGTTAGCCTGAACATCAGTAGGAGCAGGGCCTTCTACCAATACAGCATCAAAGTCATTTTCTCGATCACAAGAAAGTATGGAAATAAGAACCATTCCAAAAATAAAACGTCGCATAAACAATTATTTTTAATAATTTAGTTGACACAATATAGTTCATTACTTCTATGAATGAATAGATTGATGTTTTTTTACAGCCTGTTTGCAACATTTGAAGCTTAAAATGCTACAAATTTTATTTTATCTAAGGATAAAATGTTTTTTATTATGTTTTAAATTCAACATACATATGATGAAATTTAAAATGGATTTTTATAAGCTTTCAAAACGTGTACTTGTACTTGTTTTTCTGATTAATACCATAGGAATCCAATCTCAAATAAATTTTAAGTCCCTTAAATTTCATTTGGTTAAAGAAAATATATTCCAGCGACCAATAACCAGCATGGTTATAGATACCTATGGTTTTATATGGATAGGAACCGATGGTGCCGGGCTCTACAAGTTTAATGGTTTTTCTTATACTTATTATGGCCATGACTTAAAAGATGCTAATAGCATTAATAGTAATTCTATAAGCTCATTGTTTATTGATGCTTCCGGGCAATTATGGATAGGTACCAATGCTGGTTTGTGTATGTATGATAACCGACAAAATTCTTTTAAACGTTTTGAAATCAAGACCGTAACCAAAACAGACGATAGCTACCCTAATATTGTATGCATTGCGCAATACAAAGATGAATTATTGGTAGGAACTGTTAATAGAGGGATTAAAAAGATAGATGTTAAAAACAGATTGATAAAGAATTATGGTTTACATAAGACAACCGTAAATGACTTGAAATTTTCAACAAAAGGAGATCTATACATAGCTACAGAAGAAGGGCTTAAATTAGAATTGATTCATAATAAGGGCGCATTTGAAAGTATTCCTTTATCTAATAAGAATAGTGCCTCAGAACATATTACAAAATTACACTTGGATCAACGGGAAAACCTTTGGGTTGGTACTTTGAAAAGCGGGATGTTTAAAAGCGATTTAAAAAAAACTCGTACATCATTTGATGCCTTGGCTATAGCACCTCAAAGAGTTATGGATATTGTTAGCGGGATGGATCATGTTTTTATTTCTGTTGAAAATGAAGGTCTGGTCATTATGGATATGAATGGGAAAGCGGTGAAACATTATCAATATGATGCACAGGATAGTAGTAGCATCGCATCTAATTCGGCCTGGTCATTATTATTGGATAATGAAAATAGGCTTTGGCTTGGATACTATGAAAATGGTTTAGGTTTTTTTGATAAATATCATAATAAATTTAAATCCATACAGAAACAAGATGTGAATAATAGCTTTCAGATCAATAATGTAAAAGCCTTTGCAAAAACAGATGATGGTAAAATTTGGATAGCTCAGAATAACAAAATTGATATTTTGAATACTAATTCTGGCGAGATTGTCAATGTTTTTGGAAAATCAACAACAGACTACAAAGGGCTTAAAAGAGAAATCTATGTCGAAGGTATTTTTGTGGATAGTAAAGGAAATACGTGGATAGCTACCTGGGGTCATGGTATTTTTTTACTAAAAAAAGGGAGTAAGACTTTTCAGAATTTCACAATGGAAAATACTGCGGGTGTTCTTTTAACAGATAAGATTAGATGTTTTACAGAAGATGAGCTTGGTAATGTTTGGATTGGTTCTCATTTGGGAGGAGTGTATTATTTTAATTCAAAAAAAGGAAAAATTGAAATTCCTATAGTCGATTCTGTTGAAAACACAAAGATTGCAAAAAAGGATATCAAAGTAATTTTTCATGACAGCTTTGGTGCGATTTGGGTAGGTACATCTTCGGGGCTTTACCATATAGAAAGTCAAAAAGAAAAAGGATATGTCGTCATTTGGCATGGAAATGCACTTTCTTCCAAATTTGGAGGGCATCCAAGTTCTCAACGCATATTGGATATCTATGAAACTCAGGATGGAATTGTATGGTACGGGACTAATGGAGGATTGTTTTATTTACATAGAGAAAAGCAAGATTTTGAACGGTTCGAGTTGCCGGATTATGACCTTACGTATGTAAATGCCATATTTGAGCCTGTAAAAAGCGAACTATGGGTAAGTAGCAAAATGGGGATATTAAAAATAAAACGGGATACAAAGGAAGTTGTACAGTTTACTAGTGATGATGGGTTGCTCGAAAATTTTCTGATCGATCGTGGGGTAATTATGGATAATAATGACCGGTTTTATTTGGGTACCAAAAACGGAGTAAATGTTATCGAACCTCAAGATATAAAGTATAATCCTTATTTGGTAAAACCATACCTAAAGGATGTTAGAATTTTTAATAAAAAGACGAATCAAAAAGAAAAAGGCAATTATTTTGATGTGACCAAAGAGATGAATCTAGTTACATTACAACACGGTCAAACAATACTGACTATTGATTATGAGGCAATAAGCTATACTAGGCCTGAGAAAAAACAATATGCTTATTTTTTAGAAGGTTTTGAGAATACCTGGAATTACGTAGGATCAAAAACCAGTGCGACCTATACAAATCTGGATTCTGGCGAGTATACATTTAAACTCAAAGCATCCAATAATGATAATAAATGGGATGAAGCCGCTACTGTTTTAAAGATTAAAGTACTACCTCCCTGGTGGAAAACCTTTTGGGCGTATTTGATTTTTCTTCTTCTACTGGCACTGATGATCTTCTTGGCAACGTATTTATATAGAAAACGAGTCAATGAAAGAAACAGTTATAGACTAGAAAGAGAACGAAGAAAACAGAAGGTAGAACTACAGCAACAAAAACTACAGTTTTTTACAAATATTTCTCACGAATTCAGAACTCCTCTTACCCTAATCATCAATCCTATAAAAGAACTGATAGAATTAGATGAAGCAGATTTTTCTGCTTCGGTACGCCAAAAACATCTTATAATCCATAAAAATGCTGAGCGTCTTTCCAGATTGATTAATGAATTGATGGATTTTAGAAAATTACAATCTAATAAACTTCGATTAAGAATTAATCAGTTTAATCTTATAGACCACGCCAAAAGGATCCTTAGCTTTTTTAATGAAGAATCAAAAAGAAGATCAATACGTCTTGATTTAAAATATGAAAGTGCAAATCTGGATTTATGGGCTGATAGTGGAATGTTAGATAAAATTTTCTTCAATTTGTTGTCTAATGCCTTTAAAGTAACACCAAATGAAGGTCGAATACAAGTAAGCATAATTTCCGGAAGTAAAAAAATATTACCATTAATCAGTAAAGAAGTACCTATTCCTGTCATAGAAATTCATGTAAAGGATAACGGTCCTGGAATAGATCAAAAAGATTATAAAAAAATATTCAAAAGATTTTACCAAATTAGTGAATTAAATAAATCATACTACGGAAGCACAGGTGTTGGCCTGGAGATGGTAAAAAGCTTTATAGAACTTCATAAGGGAGTTATAGAAGTTGAAAGTGAATTAGGTAAAGGATCTGTTTTTAAGATATCTATACCCTATGGCAAAGAATTTTTTGGAAGTGCAGAAGATTCTTCAGTAAACTTGGAAAAGCAAAGTGAATTAACCGAATTCGAACCAAAATCAAAACCGGAAATCTATAAAATTGAAGAAATCCTATCTAAAAAAGAGATAAAAAAGAGATTGCTCATTGTAGAAGATAATATAGACCTTCAAGACTATCTTGTCTCAATCTTGGAACAAGATTACGAATTGCTTTTAGCATCTGATGGTCAGGAAGGTTGGTTTAAAACCATGGAGCATCGTCCGGATATCATTATTACTGATATCATAATGCCTCTTATGGATGGTATGGAGTTTAGTAAGAAAGTAAAAAACAATCCGGATTTAAATCAAATACCAATAGTGATACTTACAGCTAAAGATTTAGCCAAAGACAGGATCAAAGGTATGGAAGTCGGGGCAGAAGCATATCTGGTCAAACCTTTTGATGCAAAGGAACTTAAGGTAGTTTTAGAACAACTACTTCTGAAAAAAGAGCATTTATTAGAGCAGTATGCAAATGTACCTCTCGATCATCAGGCAAAAAAAGAAAAAGATCTGGATAATGACTTTATTCAGAGAGCCGTTAGTTTTATTCAGGAAAATATAGAAGATACTTCTCTAAACGTTGAGAAATTATCGTCACATCTTTGCCTGAGTCGCAGTCAGGTCTATCGAAAAATAAAAACCCTGACTAGCTTATCACCGGTTGAATTTATAAGGAGAGTACGTTTAGAAAAATCAAGAACGCTTTTTCAAAATAATAAAAATATTAATGTGAGTGAGGTAGCTCATAAAGTGGGCTTCTTGTCTGCTTCTTATTTTACTGTTTGTTATAAAAAACAATATGGGGAGCTTCCAAAAACCAAAAGATGAACTAGTATTGATTATGGGATAACCATCTCTGCTAAACTTTAATAATGGATATACTGTTTTTACTTATGAATGAGCCAAATAACTTTAAATACAACATATGCAACATTTATTGCATCATATAAACTACTCTAAACCTTCACGTAAATTTAACTTGCGCTTAAACTAATCTTCGTAGTGTTAAAATATCACTCAGGGAACGATAAAAATTCAATTTGAAATGAAATCTATAGTAATTGGAAAAATTAAATTAAAGAATCTATTTGCTGTTTTCTTTCTGATTATAACAAGTCAGGTTATGGGGCAATCAATTACAGGAACTGTTATTGATGGTGATGGTCGCCCTATCCCTGGAGTAAATGTTATTATAAAAGGAAAAGGAAAAGGTGTTATTACTGATTTTGACGGTAAATATGCTCTGAATCAATTGAAGAATGATGATGTTCTGGTATTTTCATCTATTGGCTTTAAAACCGAAGAGGTTCTCTATACAAATCAAAAGGAAATAAATGTTGTATTAGTTGAAGATTTGGTAAGCCTTGACGAAGTAGTTATTGTCAATTATGGTCGACAAAGGAATACACCGGTTTCGGTTGTTAACTCAGAAGCGTTGAGTGAGTTCCCTGCCACAGATCTTGGTCAGGCACTTCAGGGTAGAGCTGCTGGGGTTACTATAACCAATGGTGGTTCTCCGGGATCGCAAACCTTGGTGCAAATACGCGGAGTCAATACATTTGGAGATGGTACACCGCTTTTTGTGATAGATGGTGTTTTTACCAATAGTATTAATAATCTTGACTTGGCTAGTATTGAAAAAGTTGATATTTTGAAAGATGCTGCTTCTCTGGCAGTATATGGTTCAAGAGGGACTAATGGAGTAGTGCTTATAACCACTAAAAAAGGGAAAGCAGGAAAAGCATCTTTTAAATTAGAAGCATCTTCTGGTGTTCAGGAGTTTAATAGAAGATATGATGTATTGAATACAGAGCAGTACATTCAATTTCTTCGTGAAATTAATGCCTTGGTTGGTCAAAATGGTGGACCAGACTTTCCGGTAGGAAGAGTTAATAATGACCCATTGTTTGATGGTAATGGGATAGATACAAATTGGCAGGATGCATATTTTCGATTAGCACCTATGTATAACATTAGTTTTAATGTAAATGGAGGTAGTGAAAAAGCTAGATTTAATCTAGGGTTTTCCAGATTAGATCAAGATGGGATTTTTATTGATACTGGTTTTAACAGAACTACCCTCAACCTCAATACAGATGCCAATATTGCTGATTGGTTGGATATTGGACAAACGCTGGCATTATCTTTTAATGAAACAAAATTACCCGAACAATCCGGAGGTAGAGATGCTTTTCAAAATATACTACGTCAGGCACCATATATTCCAGTTGTTGGAGAAAATGGTCTTTTTGGAGGTACCACCACAGAAGATGCCAACGATTCTAGAAATCAAATTAGAATACAAAATTCTCAAGATAATTTATCAAGATTTTCATCAGCTATAGGTAGTTTGTTTGTCAATATTAAAATCGCGAACGGACTAACCTTCAGATCTCAATTTGGGTTGAATACAAATCTACTGTTACAAGACGCTCAAAGAAAAGCATTTGAAGAAAGTGGTCAATTTTCTAATACGATTAATTTTATAGCCAAAACCAGACAAACATTATCCCAAACGGTATTGACTAATACATTGGCTTTTGACAGAGATTTCAATAAACATTCTGTAAACGCTTCAGCAGTATTAGAACAAACAAGAATACGATTAGAATCGGCATCAATCTCTGATAATAATGAAGTGTCGCCTGATATCCCTGAAGCATTCTCACCAAATGCAAGAGCAACATCATTTTCGGTTCCTGAAAATTTAAATTCTGTTCTTTTCCTGGCGGGTTATGGATTTGATAATAGATATTCTATAAGTGGTTCAGCAAGACGCGACGTTTCCTCAAGATTTTTACCAGAAAATGCATCTCAATGGTTCTTTTCTGGTGGAGTAGGATGGGATGTTTCTAATGAGCCCTGGTTTGATATTGAGGCAATTAATAGTTTTAAATTAAGAGCAAGTTATGGAGAAACCGGGAATAATAGAACAGGTAATGCCGTAAACCAGTTCTTACCAACATTGGGACTAAACTTCCCTGTCTCTTTAAATAATGAAACCTCACCAGGAATTAGCCCTAATAATGCCGCAAACCCTGATTTGCGTTGGGAGACACAAATTAAACAAAATTATGGTTTGAATACAGCTTTTTTGTATGACCAGATTCAATTTGGTGTAGATTATTTCAAGAACCGAAGTGAAGATCTTTTGATTCCAGTAGAATTACCTCCGTCAGCGGGAATTCCCGGGAATGCGCAAACAGGTTCTACAGTGATTAGAAATATTGGAACGGTAGATGTAAAAGGTCTCGAGTTTACTATAGGATATAATGATTATAAGGGTGATTTTAAATGGAATTTTTGGGCGAATTTAACAAGAGCAGAAAGTATTGTTGAAAACCTTGGTCCAACCAATGAACCTATTGAAAGAGCAACCCTAAATCCTCCATTTGCTCAACGATTAAATCGATTGGCAGTCAATGAAGCTCCGTTCCACTTTTTTGGTCTGGTAGCGGATGGTGTATTTTCTACTCAAGAACAAATAGATGCAGAGCTACCCAATAATGCTGACGCAGCAGTTCCTGTTCAACCCGGAGATGTAAGATTCATAGACTTAAACGGAGATGGGTTGATTAGCTTTGAAGATCAGGATGTTATCGGAAATCCAAATCCTGATTTTACTTATGCCATTAGCCTTAAAGCAGAATATAAAGGTTGGGATTTTGATGTGCTCTTTAATGGAGTACAAGGAGTGGATATTCTAAATAGTAATATCTTTTATTTAGAAGGTTTGGAAAATGGATTTAATTTTGGAACTCAAGTATTACGAAGATGGCAGAATCCTGGAGATGTTACAGATGTACCACGATTTAGATTTGGAGATAACATTAATAATTCAATATCTACAAGATTCATCGAAGATGGTTCGTATCTTAGATTAAGAAATGTAACTATAGGGTATACTTTACAAAATAATTTAGTAAGTAAACTAGGAAAAGGGTTTATTAAAAAGTTGCGATTGTATGTGCAAGGTCAGAACTTGTATACATTTACAAATTATACAGGGCTAGATCCAGAAATAGCACCATTTTATAATGCCCAGGGCTTAGTGGATGGTTTGGGAATTGATAGAAGTGCTCAACCCAGACCCATTACGGTATTGAGTGGAATTCAAATAGAATTTTAAAAAGATTAAATTTTGGAAAAGATGAAAAAAATTAGTAATTATTTGTTAAAAAGCACTACATTCTTTTGTATGCTGATATTTACAGCTTGCGATGAAGATGTGCCTGTAGAAAATACAAATGCATTGAATCCTGAAATATTCTTTGAATCAGCATCTCAAGTGGAGGCTGCAGTAAATGCAAGTTACAATCAATTTCAGATTCTATATCAGCGGGTTGGATATGTTTTTCCAGACACCATGTCTGATGAAGTAGTGTCTAGTGGTGATGCAAACTTTGCACCTTTCAATAGATTTGAGTTTAATGCAACTCTAGGTAATATTGCACAATATTGGACTGCATGTTTTAACGGTATTGGAGCTTGTAATTTTGTAATAGGTAATGAGGAGAGAATGAGAACCAACTCAGCAAACAGTGATTTTACAGAAGCTGATGTCGATGATGCATTAGGTCAAGCCTATTTTTTAAGAGCATTATACTATTATCATTTGGTAAAACGTTTTGGAGGCGTGCCGATCAAAGCAGATTTGGCGACTGCACTTGATGATGAACCACGTGCTACTGCAGACCAGGTGTACGATCAAATGATAGCAGATTTGAAATTGTCTACCCAACTTACTTTTCCTAAAGGGACAACAGAAGTCGGGAGAGTTACACGAGAAGCAGCTTATGCGCTTTTGGGTAAAATCTATTTGCATCGTGAAATGTATACAGAGGCACAACAAACTTTAAATAATGTTACTAACCATACGCTATTACCATTAGAACAATATCGTGATAACTTTAGTGAATCTGGGGAACATAACGATGAGTCTATGTTTGAAATCGGGTATAATGGAGAAGTAGGCACCGAAACAGAACGTTGGGCACAAACAGGGATTGGAACTTCTGAGGTGACTTTTCATTCTCAGGAGTATACAGGATGGGGCAATGCAAAACCCTCCTCCAAAGTTATTGCAGAATTCGAAGACGACGATCCAAGATTAGATATGGCGATACTTCAGGATGATACCGATACGTATGGTCCGGGAGATGTCTTTCAGTTTCCTTGTCCAGGATGTTCTGGTGGACCAGTATGGTATAAGTTTTCTCAATTGTACGATGATCAGGATGTAGCAGAAAACAGTGGCGTAAATGTTAGAATTATGCGATATGCTGATGTTGTACTGATGCAAGCCGAAGTAGAAATGAATTTAGGGAATATTGATGGAGCGGTAAGTTTTCTGAATCAGATTCGAGATCGTGTAGGTATGCCAAGATATGGAACTGCTACTATGGATGCTCGCGGTTTTCCGGTAAATACATCAGAGCAAGTATTTAATGCTATTGTTCACGAAAGATTTGTAGAACTTTGTGGAGAGCAGCAACGTTTTGATGATTTGATACGCTGGAATCTGGATGATGAAGAACTCTCCATTTTCCCGGATGAGAATTTTAATAATCCTGATCCTTCTCTTCAGAATGTTAGAAATTATGATCCAAATGTTCATAGAATAATGCCTATTCCTCAAAACGAAATAGATAGTAACACACAAATAGGACCTGAAGACCAGAATCCAGGCTACTAGCGATAGATGTTACCTGTATTAGAATTGTAATGTGGACAATAAGGACTGAAAAATATTTTTTTCACACTTATATTACGAATAATCTCTATAAACAAAGTATTTTAGGAAAAATAAGTAAAATGGATACTATATGTCGAGAGTTTTTCTAGTATTGTCATTGTTGAGTGCGGTTGTTTTTTTGGGTTGTAATAAGAATGCAAATAATGATAAAAAAGATCAACAGGAAAAGTCGAACAAAAAGATTTTTAACAAACTTTCGGCAGAATCCACAGGAATACGTTTTGAAAACCGACTTGTCGAAAGTGATACCTTGAACTATTTTACGTACCCATATATTTATATGGGAGGAGGAGTTTCTGCAGGAGATATCAATAATGACGGCTTGACTGATCTTTTTTTTACCGGTAATATGGTTGATAATACGCTTTATCTCAATGAGGGAGGTCTTACATTTAAAGATGTGACCTTGGATTCAGGTTTGAAAGGAGATAAGCGATGGTATACCGGAACAACTATGGCAGATGTAAATGGAGATGGTTTATTAGATATTTATTGTCTGGTTGCCGGGCAATCCGGAAAAAAGCAAAATCAACTTTTTATTAATAAAGGTGATAGCACTTTTGAGGAAAAAGCAAAAGATTTTGGATTAAATGATGCAGGAAATAGCGTTGATGCAACTTTTTTTGATTTTGATAACGATGGTGATCTGGATGTATTTGTGGCTAACTACCCCATCACCCCTTTCGAATATAATAGTTATCATTACCAAAGGCGAATGGACAGGGTAACCGATTTGGAAACCGATAATCTATATAGAAATGATAATGGGTACTTTACAAAAATCACAGAACCTTCTGGGGTAAAGCTATACAGTCTTTCTTTAAGTGTTACGGCATCCGATTTGAATGATGATGGGTGGACAGATCTTTATGTTTCTAATGATTTTGGTACTCCAGATTGTTTATACATAAATCAAAAAGATGGAACTTTCAAAAATGAAATCAAGCATGCAACGGCACATACATCTTTTTATGGAATGGGAGTAGACATTGCAGATTTTAATAATGATGGATTGCTAGATATCGTTCAAATGGATATGGATGCGGCTTCCAATCGAAGATCCAAAGCCAATATGGCTAGTATGAACCCAGAACTGTTTGCAAATATCGAACGAGTAGGGTTTCAGTATCAATATATGCAGAACACACTTCAAATGAACACTGGCTTTAACCATAAAGGTGTTCCAAAACTTAAAGACATTTCGCGTTTGGCAGGTATTTCATCCACAGATTGGAGTTGGGCTCCGTTAATGGCAGATTTTGATAATGACGGCCTTAAAGATTTATTTGTTACTAATGGTACCCGTAGAGAAATCAATAGTAAAGATTATTTTGAAAGTCTATCAGGAGAAAAAAGACATAAAGATAGTTTGTTGGCTAAGAGTCTTCGTATCCCGTCAGAACCTATTGATAATTTTATTTTTAGGAATAATGGAGATCTCACGTTTTCAAAAAATAATGAGACATGGGGAATAGAAGACAAAGGCTTTTCTAATGGAGCAGTGTATGCAGATTTAGATAATGATGGGGATTTGGAGCTAATTACTAATAATATAGATCAAAAAGTTTCCGTTTTTGAAAATTATAGTTCAGACGTTAATAATCACCTTACATTGACTTTCAAGGGAAGTTCTAAGAATTTACATGGTATAGGTACCAAGGTTCATATCTATCATAAGAATTCGCATCAAATTCAGGAAGTTTCTTTGAGCAGAGGGTTTCAGTCTTCAGTAGCGCCAAAAATTCATTTTGGACTTGGGAAAGATCAGGTAATAGATAGTCTTATTGTGATATGGCCTAATCAAAAGAAACAAAAACTAGTAGCCGTAGCCGCAAATTCAATATTAGAACTTGATTTTGAATCAGCACAGGAGAACATACAAAAAAAAGATGTTGCCAGTACGTTATTTGAAAGTTATCCGGATACTTTGGCACTTTATAAGCATAAAGAAAATATCTATGATGATTTTAAAAATGAAATTCTTTTGCCACATAAGACTTCTCAATTTGGTCCGGGTATAGCGGTCGGAGATTTAAATGGTGATGGTATGGAAGATTTTTATATCGGTGCAGCATCAAAATATCCCGGGGGGATGTTTTTCCAAAAGGCAGATGGTACCTTCGAACAACAAAAATTAAAAATTCTATTACAAGATAGAATGCACGAAGATATTGGTTCTCTAATTTTTGATGCTGATAATGATGGTGATAAAGACCTTTACATCGTTAGCGGAGGTAATGAATTTGGACCCAACTCACCAATGCTACAAGATAGACTATATATCAATCAGGGGAATGGAGATTTTGTAAAAAGTAAGGAAGGATTGCCAGTATTTTATGAAAGCGGTAGTAGAGTGTATGCTTTTGATTATGATAAAGATGGAGATCAGGATTTATTTGTGGGAGGGAGATTGGTTCCTGGAAATTATCCTTACCCGGCTAGCAGTTACATGCTAGAAAATAAAAGTGAATCAGGAGTAGTTAAATTTGTTAATGTCACTCAGAAAATTGCACCAGCATTCAGTAAACTCGGTTTGGTTACAGCTGCTCAATGGTTGGATTTTGATAATGATGGGTGGCATGACCTGGCGATTGCCGGAGAATGGATGAAGCTGAAAATTTTTAAGAATTTGGATGGGGCTACCTTCAAAGAAGTAACTAGGGAGCTAGATTTAGAGGATACCACTGGTTGGTGGTTTAGTCTTAATGCAGACGATATTGATAATGATGGCGATATGGATTTGATTGCTGGCAACCTTGGAGATAATTATAAATATAAGGCAAATGGAAAGGAAACTTTTGATGTCTTCTTAAATGATTTTGATGGAAACAGAACAAACGATATTATACTAAGTTATTATAATGAAGGAGAACAATTCCCTGTTAGAGGTAGAGAATGTAGCTCGCAGCAGATGCCTTCAATCAAAAAGAAATTTAAGAATTATGATGAATATTCCAAGGCTACCTTACTGGATGTATATGAAGAAAAAAAACTGGAGAAAAGTATTCATTACAAGGTGTCCTCTTTCAAAAGTGCAGTGTTCTTTAATCAAGATGGAAAATTTAAAAGGAACGATTTACCTGTAAGAGCACAAATAGCACCGACAAATCAAATTCTGATTGCAGACCTGGATTCTGATGGCATAAAAGACATGATTTTGGGAGGCAATCTATATGGCTCTGAGGTAGAAACACCAAGAGCTGATGCAGGCCATGGTACTTTTCTAAAAGGGATCAATAATAATAAGTTTGAAGCATTTTCCTCAAAGGAAACAGGGCTTTTTGTTGATGGAGATGTAAAAGATATGGCATTCATAACCATAAAAGGGGAAACCTATATCTTGGTAGCTAAGAATAATGACTTTTTAAAATTTATTAGGATAAATACTAAAACAAAGCTTAACTAATTTTGGTTGAGCATATTTGATGATGGCGATCTATATTTTCTATTCTTTTTTTAACTAAAAATTTCATAAAATTTATAGAGGTCACTATGCGAAAACTAAATTTAAAACAACTCTTAATTACTCATTTTAATTTAATATAAAACCACAAATAACATCAATTTTTCAATATGTATACTACCAGACGTTTTAACTTATATATATCCTCACTATGTATTTTGTCAATATTAACCTTAAGCTGTGTTCAGGAAAAGGGCATTACAGATAAGGGAAAATCAAAAAAACTTGAAAATTCTAAAGATTGGCCAACTATCAAACCGCTACCACTTGATCCAGCGATTGAGGCAAAAATAGATGAACTACTCCCAAAACTAACATTGGAGCAAAAAGTAGGTCAGGTTATTCAGGCGGATAGTGAATCTGTTACACCAGAGGAGGTAAAGCAATATCGGTTAGGTTCTGTACTAAGCGGTGGAAACTCTGCTCCAGGGCCGTTGTCCTATGCAGATACAAAAACTTGGTTGTCCATGGCTGATAAATATTATAACGCATCTATAGATACAGAAGGTGTTGAGGTTGCCATACCATGCATATGGGGGATAGATGCGGTACATGGTCACGCAAATCTTAGTGGAGCTATAGTTTTCCCACATAATATTGGGCTTGGAGCGATGAACAACCCAGATTTAATTGAGAAAATTGCATCGGTGACTGCTCTGGAACTTACTGTATCTGGTCATGATTGGACGTTTGCTCCAACTTTGGCTGTGCCTCAAGATCTGCGTTGGGGTAGGAGCTATGAGGGATTTTCTGAAGATGGAAGTATTGTAAAGTCCTATGCAGATCGAATTGTTTATGGATTGCAGGGGCGTCGTGGTGAGGCTGATTTTATGGGAAACGGACGGGTCATATCTTCTGCAAAGCACTTTCTTGGTGATGGTGCTACAGAAAATGGTGTTGATCAAGGTGATGCCCTAATTAGTCAGGAAGCGTTGCGCAATGTACATGCGGCAGGCTATTATAGTGCGATCCCCGCAGGTGTTCAAACTGTAATGGCTTCTTTCTCGAGTTGGCGTGGTAGAAAACTACATGGTGATAAAGAGCTGTTGACGGATGTCCTGAAAGGACAATTAGGGTTTAACGGTTTTGTTATAGGTGACTGGAACGGTCACGGTCAGGTTCAAGGATGCACAAATACAGATTGTCCGCAATCTTTCAATGCTGGTGTAGATATGTATATGGCTCCTGATAGTTGGAAAGGTTTGTATGAGAGTACATTGGGACATGTTAAGAATGGAACGATTGCGATGTCACGCTTGGATGATGCTGTACGTCGTATTCTTAGAGTGAAAATTGCTTCGGGTATTTTTACTAAAGGTACTCCCAGTACACGTAAAAATGCAGGAAACGAAAATCTCTTAGCACTACCGGAAAACAGAGCTATCGCACGTCAAGCTGTTCGAGAATCCATGGTTTTACTGAAGAATAACGGTGGTGTTTTACCAATTGATGCTAAGAAAACTATTTTGGTAATTGGTGATGGAGCAGAAAGTATCTCCAAAGTATGTGGAGGTTGGACATTATCATGGCAAGGTAAAGATCATACAAATGATGAATTTCCTAATGGAGAATCAATACTAGAGGGGATCAAAGATGTGGTTACTACCTCTGGAGGTAAAGTTATTTATTCGGTTGATGGAGATACAGATGCAGCAGCAGATGTTGTAATTGCGGTATATGGAGAAGACCCATATGCAGAGTTTCAGGGCGATCGTAAAAATCTTGATTTTGTACCCAATAATTTTGATCTAAGTGTATTAGCTAAATTTAAAAAGAAAGGCATTCCAGTTGTTTCTGTTTTTCTATCAGGTCGTCCATTATGGTGTAACCCCGAACTGAACAATTCTGATGCTTTTATTGCAGCATGGTTACCCGGTAGTGAAGGAGGAGGTATTTCTGATCTGTTATTCAGAAGAGACCCTTCCTATGATTTTACGGGTCGTCTTTCATTCTCATGGCCTTCAAGTGCCGTCGTATCAAAAGATAGTAAAGCGCTGTTTAAATTAGGGTATGGACTTTCTTATAATAGTACGGTAACACTCGATAATCTTTCAGAAATTTCGGGAATAGAAAATAGTGAAGTAGTGTCTACGGGTGTGTTTTATAGAAAAGGCACAGCGGTTGCACCTTGGGGATTATGGTTACGTTCGGGCGAGTTAGTTAAACAAATTGCTAGTTTTCCTACATCTGTTGGAGGACTGATCATTAGTAAAACCGACCGTGAGACTCAGGAAGATGCATTGAGAATAAAATGGACAAAATCAGATTTCGATCAGATGCGTATCAGTGCAGTTTCTCCAAGTGATATGTCTCGCCAGGCAAATGGTGCCATGGAACTTGCTTTCTTTGCTAAATCATTTAAGGGTACAGATACAGTTGTAAAAATAGGGATGTGTGATCTGGATTCTTCTTGTGATAAAACCTTTAATATCAATATTAATACTACTGATTGGCAAGAATATCGAATATCTCTTAGTTGTTTTGGCAATCTGGGTGTTGATATGAGCAAAATTAGCGCTGCGTTAATGATAACTGCAGAGGAAGGCGTAGATATAGGTTTAGACAATATTCGTTTAGAATCAGATATTGATGCAAAGCCAGGATGTGATGGTAAGTAGGATTTATAGTATTTCTGATTTAAAATAAATCATTGATTTTTAGTGTTTTAGACAATAAATAGTATAGAGGAAAGCTTGAAAAGCTGAGGTTTTTATCAAACTAAAAATAAGTTATTTCCCATTGAATACCCCGATGGCCTTGCCTCGGGGTTATTTAATCAGACACGTTTTATTTTTGTAACTTTTTAATAATACGATTTACGAATAAAAATTTCGCATCTAATGATACGATTTATAACTAAAAATTTCGCATATTCATCGTTTCTTTTTCCTTTCTACTTCGTTTAAAAAATAAACCGTAGCTATAGCTATGCTTGATTTTTTTGCCTTGCATAAAGAAAAAATAATTCAATGAATTTATACGAATTTTTTAATCACAAATCGTATGACATTCTTTTTCTACTATATTTTCTTCATAAAATGAAACAATAGCTATTCTTTAATTTGATTCATCAATCTAGCGAAAAATCCTTGCCATTATTTTTACGAAATTCTCACCCGTAAATCGTATAAAAAGTCATCTATAGGTCAATTAAAAAGGGAGTTTCTGAGCTATTCTTTGTTGTTTTTCATCTTTGTGCAGCTCAAAATAGATACGTTTACTTTTTCTATAATTCTCATTTCTACAACAGGTATCATTCTGAGTCTATTGGTTCAGACTTGTCCAAAACATCTTGTAACTTACTGCCAAACTCTTCGACAACAGGAGACAGAAACATTTCAGAATGATTTCCGGGGATCATATGTTTACGAATTCCTTTTAATGCAATCTTGCTCCAACCTAAATATTTGTAGTCGTGTGCATAAAAAATATTTTTAGTTGCTCTAAAAAGATCTACTGTTATGTCTTGTGGAATTAGGCGATAACGCTCAAATGCCAATTGGTGCATTTTATCAATTTTTGTAGTACGATTAAACTGCATTTGCTGTTGCTTTTCACGTCCGTATTTTAGCCTTAAATACCATCCGGAAATTTTTAGTGTTAGCAGGTAATATCTGCGTTTAAAGTTTTTTATGCTACTAAACATGTTAAACGTCATAAAAATTAATTGGGCTATGTTATAGAACATAGAGACTATTTTTTTTACAAACGGATTAGAATAATAATATGAAGGATAAACATAGCTATCAAGTAATGCTAGGGTTTTCACCTTTTTTCCTTGAGCTCTTAATTGTTTTGCCATTTCGTAAGCAATCACACCTCCAAAAGAAAACCCTGCCAATGCATAAGGACCTTCTGGATTTACGGATATAATTTCTGAGATATAATGAGAAGCCATATCTTCAATAGTGTCATGAGGTTTAGCCTTACCACTGAGTCCTTTAGCTTGTAAAGCATATACAGGTTGATTAGGACCTAGGTTGTCAGCTAAATTTTTGTAAATTAAAACATTATAATTAGCGCCGTGTACAATAAATAGAGGAGGTTTATTTCCTTTTGGTTTTAACGGGACTAATGAATCCCAGGAAATCTGTTTTTTATCTAGATACGATGCTAATTTTTGAATAGTAGGCTGTTCTAGCAAAGCAGCTAGCGGCAACCTGTTTCCTGTTTGTTTCTCTATTAGTGTCATTACTTTTACAGCGATTAGAGAATGACCTCCTAATTCAAAAAAATCACTATGAATATCAATTTTATCAACCTCCAGACACTCTTCCCAAATGGATGCAATTATGTGTTCAGATTTGGTTTGAGCCTTTGTGAAAGTTGATTGGTTAGTCTGGATTGAGGATAAATTTAGTAAAGCATTACGGTCTATTTTTCCATTGAGTGTTGTAGGGAAATTACTTAACACATTAAACTGTTGTGGAACCATATGAGCAGGAAGTATTTCAGACAGACTTCTTTTCCACGTACTCATTGTAGCTTCAGGAATACTATTTGATTGTGTTGAAACTACATGGGCGATCAGTACGTCATTTTTTACAATAACTACAGAGCTGTGTACAAGTTCTAATGAATCTACAGCTTGTTCTATTTCGCCCAATTCAATACGATGTCCTCTAATTTTGATTTGATGATCCAGACGCCCCAGACATTGTATTTCTCCTGTCGGAAGCAATTTTCCCAGATCTCCGGTACGATATAAAATAGGGGTATGTTCCGTTTCAAATGGGTTCTTTATAAATTTTTCATATGTTAAGTCTTGACGATTCCAATATCCTTTGGAAACTCCATCTCCTGCAATACACAATTCTCCAACTGTATTCGGAGAAGCCAACAAATTGTACTCATTTAAGATATAGAATTGAGTATTTGAGATAGGATGGCCAATGGTGATAATATCATCATCCTTCATAATTCTTTTGACAGCAGACCATATGGTTGTTTCTGTGGGGCCATACATATTCCATAATTCATATGCGCTATCTAATATCTTTTTTGCTAATCCTATCGGTAGTGCTTCCCCACCGCAGAGAGCTTTTATAGGTAATGTTTCTGTCCACCCGGCATCTAACAACATTTGCCAGGTCGTTGGTGTAGCTTGCAACATAGTAATATGTTCATCTTTTAACAGCTCAAGCATAAGTCGGCTATCTTTAGCGGTTTCATCATTGGCTATGACTAATGTAGCACCTTTTAGAAGTGGAAGAAACAACTCGAGTCCTGCAATATCAAATGATATCGTTGTAATTGATAAAAAGGTGTCGTTTTCTTCTATACCCGGTTCATTCATCATACTGGATAAAAAATTAACCAGATTTTTATGAGTGACCATAACTCCTTTTGGCTTGCCTGTAGAGCCCGACGTATACATGATATATGCAAGTTCATTTATATCAACAGATATGTTTGGAGGAGATAATGGATACTTGGATAAATTTGGAAATATAGTGTCTGTTATTAGTATATTTACATTAGTCTTAAATGAAGACGAAAATTCTTTTGTTGTAATTAGATAATCGGCTTCAGCATCTTTCATCATAAATTCTAACCTTGTTACAGGAAAGTTAGGGTCTAGCGGAAGATAGGCTGCACCACATTTCATGATAGCAATTAAGGCTACTACAAGCTCAATAGATCTTGGCAAAGAGACAGCAACATAATCACCTTGCGTTACTCCCTGTGTTATCAAATAGTGAGCTAATTGGTTCGCGCGCTCTTCTAAATTTTTATATAAAACCTCTGAATCACCAAATTTGATAGCTTGTTTCAGGGCTGTGATTTGGGATTGATTTGTCAGCAGTTCGTGTAATGGTAGTTTGTGGTAAGAAGCTGAAGTCGCATTCAGTTCTGCATAAGCCGAATTATCTACTTTTATAATATCACCGATTGTACTTTCTGAATTAGCTACAATATCAGTCAGAACTTCCTTAAAAGAAGTCATCATCTGTGCAATAGTTTCCGGCTTAAAAAGGGCCACATTATACGACCATTCTAATATGAGTTCACCTTCTGTTCCTGTAGCATTTACAAATAGCTCAAAGGCTTCATAAGCTCTGGGATTACTTTTTAACTTATAATGCAGTTCTTTAAAATCAACTGCACTGGTCATTCCCATATCAATATTAAACATAATAGGAACCAATGGCACTCTTGATGGATCTCTGGCAATTGTAAGTTTTTGGAGTAGTTGACCAAAACTAAATTGTTGATGATCATAGGCATCAAAAATTGCAGTTTTTCTATTTTTTAAATACTCGAGGAATGGTGTATCCGGTGCAAGTTTACTCCTCAAAGGAAGTAAATTTACACAATGCCCTATTAACTGAGTCTTACCACTCTGAGACTGACCTGCTGCAGGAAGACCTAAAACCAATTCATCCTGACCTGTTTGACGATATAGAAAAACCTCAAAGGCTGCTAATAGTGTAACGACAAAACTAGCACCAGATCGAATTCCTACTTTTTTTAAATTAGCTACTAAATCACTATCAATTTCAAAATCTAAGCGTTCTCCATTAAAAGTTCTTAATCGTGGTCTTGGAAAATCTGTTGGTAAGGTAACTATTGGAACAGATGATTCGTATTGTTGAAGCCAATATTTTTGGGTTTTTATATATTCCTGACTTTCCATAAATTTTTGTTCTCCATCTGCATAAGAACTAAATGTTTCAGCTTGTGGAATATCAGGTGGTGTATTCGTAATATTTGCCGAATAGAAACTTCCTAATTCTTCAAGCATGATCCCAATAGACCAACCATCACAAATGATATGATGCGCAGTGAGTATCAATTGATGCTCTTGCTCAGAAAGTTTTAATAAACCAGCCTTAAATAAAGGTCCGTCAATCAGATCAAAAATATAATGGGCATCTCTGGATATATAGTTTTGTACTTCTTTGTTTTTATGAGTTATGTCAAGCTGCGAAATGTCCTGATAAAAAACCTCAATAGGAAGTTTTTTAAAGATGATCATAAAATGCCCATTTGGGCTAAAAGTAGCTTGTAAAGCTTCATGCCTTCCAATGAGCTTTTGTATAGCGCTTTCTAGAGCTGTTTTACTCAAGTTTCCTTGAAGTGTCAATGAAACAGATTCATTATAAGCTCTATTTGCATCTTCTCCACCAAGCACGCAGGCCATCCATATTTCAGACTGTGGTTGGGTGATAGGAATTATACGAGCTATTTCCGGACCAGAAAATGGATTGAACGTGCTAGTAATAGGTGTTTTGGTAATTATTTGACTCATAGGCTATAAAGCTATGTATTCAGAACATTATTATTAGTTTTTTAATACTTTACAATTCGATTTTATGGTATTCACCATTCTTTTGCTTATGTGCTACGAACCAAGCTGGATTCCCATCCTCATCTCTTCCAAGCTTAGCACCTTGAACAGGAGGAGTATTTAATTGATCAACTGGATTCTTGATTGATATATCATTTGTTTTTGTATCAAAATTATTGAGTTTAGTGTTCAAAAATCCAGCAGAGATTAACTCATTAATACTAGAAAGGAGTACTGTTTTAACCTGTTGAATATCTTCTTCAAGATATGCATTTGTGAGAAAGCATGGAAATCCGTCCCAAATGTGAATACCCTTTTCTCTCATTAATGTAAATAACAACTCCGAATAAGAGATTTCTTCAGTAAATTTAAGTCTCCAAAGCGAACCAAAATATGTTATTTTCATAGGTAAACCTTGTTTTTCAAACGCTTCATTAAGATCAGATGCTAGATTTTCGGTCATAGAGGTTAATTTGTTCTGGAGTGCAACTCCCTGAGATTTCATAAAAAGTAATGATGCTTTAGTAGAAGCAAGCGCAAGCGGATGCCTAACAAATGTGCCGGCAAAGTAGGTTACTCCTACTTCTGGAATTGAGTTATCTCCGTATTCCCAAAATCCACCATCAAGTGCATCCATATATTTTTTATATCCCAAAATAGCACCAACAGAAACTCCTCCGCCAATTACTTTTCCATAGGTAGCAATATCAGCTTTTATGTCAAACAACGCTTGTGTGCCGCCGGGATGCATTCTGAACCCGGTAATGATCTCATCAAAGATAAGTAAGGTTTCTGAAGCTTTGGTGATCTCACGAACCTCCCTAAGAAAATCTACAGGTTGAAATTCTGGTCTGCGACTTTGTACGGGTTCTGCAAGAACTGCAGCTACTTCATTCGCACGATTGCGAATAATTTCCAGACTTTCTTCTGTACCGTACTCCAGTAATAAAATATTCTGAACCGAATTAGGTAAAATCCCTGCTGCTGCCGGGAAGGTTTTTAGCTTTTTAGATCCTCGCACAAGGGCTTCATCATTAATTCCGTGATAGGATCCTGTAAATGCAATAATAAGTGATCGTCCGGTAACAGTGCGTGCAATGCGCATCGCTCCCAAAACAGCTTCTGAACCGGTATTGCAAAGGGCTGCTCGCTCATGACCTGTAAATTCGCAAAGAAGTTCACAAACTTCGCCTGCCAATGGATGTTGAGGTCCTACTTCAAAGCCAAGTTCTATTTGCTGATGTAGGGCTTCTTTTATAAAATCAGGTTGATGCCCAAACAAACACGAACCAAAGCCATTCAGGGTGTCAATATATTCATTGCCATCTACATCCCAAAGACGATTTCCTGACGATTTTTCAATAACAATAGGGTAGACCAGCTCTTTTGTTAATGGCTTAAAGCCTGATACCACCCTTGGATCTGCCATATGTGTTCGATGTTTTTGAGTATATGTTTTACTACCTCCCGTTTTTTTATTGTAACTAAGAATTAGTTTTTCTAAAAAATTTTGTTGCTCACCGTTAAGTTCGGATGTTTGTCGATCGATTTTTGGGGAAGCACCAAAAGGTTTTTTATGCTCCTTAATCTCATCTTCAGAACGTGCTTCTGATGATGAATTGATGATGGGAGTTACTGGAGCTGGAAGTGGTTCCTGGATCGTAACGGCGGGAGCTGGATTATTTCCTTTTAATAATTCCAGTTGCTTTCCTAATAATTGAAGTTGTTGAGCGATCAAATCTATTGCAGAAGTATTATTAGTATAGGCATTACCTGTGTTTATAGAATTAGCAGGAAATGACATACTTGGTGTTACTTGAGAAGCATTGACAGTTGATGTTACAGGTGCGGGAGCAAAGCGTTCTGGAGGTAAGGTTGTATCCAAATAGTCTGCCAAAAGGTTTGGTGTACCAAATTCATCATTTAACTGGCGAAAGCTAATAGGAGTTTTGAATTCATTTTTACAGATAATTGACATTTGTGTCAGAACAAGAGAATCGAGACCAAGCTCCAGAAAACTATGGTCATACTCAGAGGCTTCAATCTCCATTCCCGAAGTATTCGAAACTATTTCTGAAATTTTTTTCAGAATTTTTACTTTTCTATTTGGTTGTGAAACGGTAGTCATAGGAAATTCTATAGATGTATTATTGCTGGATTCAATTAATTTATTTCTCTTTTCGGAGGTTAGCTCTTTTATGGGTGGATCTACCCAACAAGGTTTGCGATCAAATGCATAAGAGGGTAGTAGCACTCTTTGTCTGGGTTGTTTTGTATAAAATGCCTGCCAGTCTGGTTCTATGCCCTGTAGCCAAAGTTGTCCCAAAGCCTTTAATACGGTATGGTAAGAATTTTCGTTTTCAGCGGGTGCTACTAAACTGGCAATCGCGGTAGTTGATTTTGCTTTCTTTTTTTGTTGTGATAAGGTTGTTAATGCGCGACCGGGACCAACCTCTAACAATAGTATGTCTTCTAATCCAAGTGCCGTTTCCATAGCATCCGAAAAGCGAACGGTTGCTCGCAAATGATTTGTCCAGTATTGAGGGTCGGTAGCCTCTACATCACTAAGCCAGGTGCCTGTCACTGTAGAAATAATGGGAGTATGAGGTGCATTTAATCGTACTTTTTTGACTTCCTCTTCGAAACCCTTTAAAACGGGGTTCATCATAGTAGAATGAAAAGCATGACTCGTTAAAAGTAATCGATTGGGAATTTCGTTCTTTTCTAAAGTTTTAGAAAACAATTTAATAGCGCTCTCTTCACCAGAAACTACACATAATTGATCTGAGTTTATAGCGGCTACAGAAAGTGTTTCTGGAAGCATTGCGGATAAACTATCGTAAGTCATTCTTACAGACAGCATACTACCTTCTGGAAGTTCATTCACTAATTTACCGCGAATAGCAATAAGAAGTAGTGCATCTTTTAAGGAAAATACACCCGCCAAATGAGCTGCAACAAATTCTCCGATACTATGCCCACAAAGTAGTGTAGGACGAATTCCCCAATTCATCCATACTTGAGAAAGTGCATATTCTATTACAAATAAGGCAGGCTGTGTAAATCGAGTTTCTTTTAAAATATGTTCTGCTTCTTGAGTGTTGTTTTCAGGATATAAGATCGTTCGGATATCAAAATGAAATTCTTCTTGTAAAATTTCAGCACAATGATCGACAGCCTCTCTAAAGACATTTTCGTGATTATACAATGCTTTCCCCATTTGTAAGTATTGTGCTCCCTGACCAGGAAAGAGAAAAGCAAGTTCGTTTGGAACGATCTTTAAAACGGTATGGTTGCCATTGTTTTTTTTCTTATTTATTAAATATTGAGCAGCTTTGGCAGTAGTTTCGCCTAGTATGAATTGACGATACTTAAAACTATCTCTGGTTGTATTTAAGGAATAAGCGACATCGGCTAATGAAGGTGGCGCTTTTTTTTGTAAATAATTAGTTAATTCTGTTGTATATGTGTCTAAACTGGAAGCCGATTTTGCAGACCAGGATAGTAGTTGTATCGGTCGTCCTGAATCAGATGGTTTAGTCTCTGTGGTATATTCTTCTACAATTAAGTGTACATTGGTACCACCAACACCAAATGAACTTATGCCAGCACGACGGATAGCTGATGATTGCCATTCACGTAAGCTTGCATTTACATAGAAAGGACTGTTTTCAAAATTTATAGCTGGATTAGGTGTTGAAAACCCTAAAGAAGGTGGTATCTGCCGATGATGCATCGACAATATAGTTTTGATTAAACCGGCAACACCTGCAGCTGCGGTAAGGTGTCCCATATTACTTTTTATAGAACCTATAGCGCAATAGGATTTTTGATCTTGTTTTCCAAAAGCCTTGTGCAGGCCCTCCATTTCGATGGGATCACCCAGCGGAGTAGCCGTACCATGTGCTTCGATATAACTAATGGATGAAGGTAAGATTTGACTGTCATGAAGTGCTCTACTAATAGCATCCGCCTGCCCTTCTGAACTAGGAGCAGTAAAACTACCTTTACCGCCACCGTCATTGTTAATCCCTACTCCTTTTATGACACCATAAATAAAATCTCCATCTTTTTTTGCGCGCTCCAGACTTTTTAAGAGAACGACTCCCGCACCATCACTAAATACGGTTCCTTTGGCATCCGCATCAAAAGAACGGCAATGTCCATCAGAACTCAACATAGAACCTTCTTGATACAGATGACCACTATATATCGGTGCTGTTACACTCGATCCCCCAGCGATGGCGATACTACATTGATTATTGCGAATGGCTTCAACAGCTTCGGCAATAGCAAGTAATGAAGTGGAGCAGGCAGATTGAACACTGACGGCTGGTCCTTTAAGATTCAGGTGATATGCAGTTCGAGAAGAGATATAATCTTTTTCATTTACTGTATTGGCTTGAAGCGTTCCTATACGATTTAATACTTTCTGATTGGGTAGTATATTGTTTTTATAATAGGTGTTTGTCCCAGTTCCTGCATACACTCCGATACTTCCTTTATAGTGTTTAGGGAGATGTCCGGATTGTTCAAGAACCTCCCATGCAATTTCTAAAAATAATCGCTGTTGTGGATCCATAGCTTCTGCGAGTTTTGGGTTCATACCAAAAAATGCAGCATCAAATTCTTTTGCAGAAGGCACAATGCCTCTTGCTCTTATATATAGAGGATCGTTACGTAGCGATCCGGGAATGGTCTTATCAAGCTCTTCTGGTGTGAAAAAAGAAATGGTTTCTTTCCCTTCCTTAAGTACTTCCCACAATGCCTCAATAGAAGAGGCTCCAGGAAATCTGCCTGCCATTCCAATAATGGCGACATCACTCGTAGTGGTTTTGTTTTTTGTTTGTGTTGAATACTCTATTAAAGAATCTGGTTCTGAATCTTTTTCAAGGTACTTGGCTACTAAACTTATTGTAGGATACTGATAGATTTTAGTCACCGGAATTTTCAGTTTCAAAAGTTGTCTCATCGAGGTAGCTACTTTTTGCGTTAGGAGAGAAGTTCCTCCTAACTCAAAAAAGTTATCATCAATACCAATGTTTGGTATTTGAAGAAATTTACTCCATATGGAGGCAATATCTTTTTCTAGTTTTGTATGTGGCTTTTTAAAAAGAGATGCTGAATCTGGTCTTACATATTCGGGTGCTGGTAGTTTTTTCTTGTCAATTTTACCATTGATGGTAATTGGAAACTCATCAATCCACATGAAAATCGAAGGAATCATATGATCCGGTAAAATCTCTTCAAGCTGTTTCCGAACAGTATTTGTATCTTGTTCTAATATTGCTGATTGTAAATAGGCAACCAGTTTTGGTTCTCCTCCTGTCAAATTACTAACGATTACTGCATTTTTTTCGATACTAGGGAGTGTATCAAGAACTGATTCAATCTCACCTAATTCAATGCGGTGACCTCTCACTTTGACCTGCTGATCTCTTCGTCCAAGACATTGTACTTGACCATTTGGTAACAATTTTCCTAAATCACCAGATAGATATATTTTATTTCCTGTTTTCGAAATAAAAGGATCTTCAAGAAAGTTTTTATCGGTTAATTCGGGTCTGTTTAAATATCCTAGTGATACTCCATCTCCACCTATAGCTATTTCTCCTACTTCTCCAGGTACTACAGGGGTGCCTTTTTTATCTAATAAATACGCATATGTATTGGCAACAGGTCTGCCTATAGTAATTGGATCATCATTCTTAGTGATTTGTGTTAGAAAAGCACATACTGTAGTTTCTGTTGGGCCATAAATATTCCACAATTCGCTACAGAGATCCAGAAGTTTATGAGCCAAATTTAGAGGTACAGGTTCTCCTCCGATTAATGCTTTAATATTAAGCGGTTTTTTCCAGCCCGAATCTAGAAGTATCTGCCATATGCTCGGAGTACCCCACATCATAGTGATGTTGTTCTTGGATGCTTTTTCTAGTAATAGTTGCCCATCAAGTCTCGTTTCTTCATCTACAATAGATATAGATGCACCGTGGATCAGAGGAAGAAATGTTTCCATCACCATAGCATCAAAAGAAATGGTAGTAACAGCAAAAATCGTATCGTGACTATTGATCCCTGGTTCTATTCCCATAGAATAAATAAGATTGATCGTGTTTTGGTGAGATACCTGAACTCCTTTGGGTTTACCTGTAGATCCAGAAGTATAGATGATATACGCTACGGATTGAGGATCTATTTTTAGGTAGAGTGATTTTGCAGGGAAACTACCTCGCTTTTGTAAAATATCTTCAACAAATATATTTTTTGATGTATCCGGAAGATAGTTTTTTGAAGATTCACATAGTACATAACTTGCTTTGGAATCTGTAATGATAGTCTCTAATCTCTTTTTGGGATAATGCACATCGATAGGGACATAGGCGGCACCGCATTGCAGAATAGCAAACATAGAGACTATCAATTCGGGGGATCTATCCAGAGAAAGTGCAACAATTTGACCGGGTCGAACCCCTTGATCCCACAAATAATGAGCTGTTTGGTGAATTCTTTTTTGAAGCTCGCTATACTGAATTTTTATAGTATTAAACTCTATGGCGATCGCGTTAGGATTCGCCATAGATTGTTTGTCTATAAGTTCATGAAGCGTTGATTTCGGATACTCAAGTACCGAGCCTTGTATTGTAGTAGCAAGTTTCATCTTTTGTTTATATTTCCCTTGTAAAAATTAACTAAAATTAACAATTAAATAAGTAATTTTTAGCATTTCAAATTTAAAAAATATTTTAGAAGCGCCTAATTAATAATAATACTTATAAATTTACACTCAAATTGAGTGTGGATTAATTGATTAGATTTACCTGCTAATAGCTAGATTCAGTAGGGTTTTGGGGAGATATAATATTTTATGAGTATAAGATTACATAGACTATAAAAATGAATAAACTTTTCCAGATTACGTAATTAAGCGTGTTAAAATCCTCTTTTTTCTAAAAAATTAATCAATTTGGTAAGAAGGTTATGATTTTTAATCCAAGGACTCTATAAAACAAATATTATTAAAGAAAACTATGAAAGATTTTATAAAGAAGTATGAAATTTGGATATTTTTAGTGCTTGCTCCTTTAATTAACACCATTATTACGTATGCCAATAGCAAAGGGATTATTACTGGTTTTGTATATACTCATGGTCGTTTTTATGCACTTTTATTCTTATTAATTTGCATTGTAAAATTTACAAAAGGCAATGAGGGGATAAAGGATGTATTTAGACCGATGTTAATCTGGAAAATTAATCCGATGTGGTATCTGTTTAGTTTGTCATTTGCATTAACGCTGGCTGCCTTTACTTTGTTTCTGAAATCTATTTATTATGACATTGATTATTATGCACTTTTAAAATTGAATGTTCCAACCTTAAGGAATAGTTTTTTTTTACTGACCTGGGCATTTATGGGAGAAGTTGTATGGGTGAGTTATTCAGTTCGTACCTTATCAAAAATGATGAAACCATTTTATGCAAGTCAAATTATTGGTATTGTTTGGGCTTTATGGTGGATTCCATCTGTGTATATCAATACAGGTGTTATTGAAGACCTTCCCGCATGGCCTTTATTTTTAAATATGATGGGTGCAGCAGGGATGTGTGCCATTATCTATGCACAAACCAAAAGTGGTATTTGCGTATGGATATTACAATATATGCTGAATATGTCTATAATATTATTACCTGTTTCTCCAACGGTTGGTGGTATCCCAACCTATTCAGCATTTGCTACTATTTATTTTCTAACGATGTTAGCTTTTATGTATTTTATGAATCCAATCAAAAAAGAAGTGAAAAGTGATTGAGTTTTTTTGACTCTGAGAGATTACAGTGTTTTATAGAAGCACTTTGGAGTTGAGACTTTTTCAGAGAAGGATTTTTTTATGAATACATCCTAATTTTTTACCCCAATAAAACTGAGTTTGGAGGATTCATGAAGTGGTTTATAAGACAGATGCCATATACTAAAGCCTGCATTTTTAAAGAGTTTAGGGTAGTTATGTGAAAATGAGCGTTCAGGGCCATAAGGTTGAGACCCAGAGTTTATGTCAAAATTATGATCTGTACCATTAGGTTCTATAGCAATAAAGATAGTATTACCCAAACTGTTTATTTTCTTTAGAAATGTTTGTAGCCGTTCTTCTGTAAAATACTCTAGTACACCTCTTGATGTTACAAAAATAGTATTCTCTTTACCATGTTTTTTAACCCATTCAAAACCATCTGAGGCTACAAACTCAAGTCTTTTATTTGTGCTGAATTTTTCGATATTTATATTTACTTGAACTTGGCTGAGATCAATCCCTACAAAATGATTGATATCAGGAAATTCTGAACTCAGATATTCTAAAACATTTCCATTCCCTGTGCCAATTTCTACCAGTGTATTAAATGTTTCTGATTGATTTGATAATTCATCTTTGAGAAGCTCAAAAATAAAGGAACAATCTGGTAAGAAATTCTTCTCAAAAGTAGTGTTGGTCGCTTCAAAAAAATCGGCACCTTGTTTTGTCCAATAGTTTTGGTGCATTGCTGCTAATGTCTCATAATCTTGTTTATTTTCGACTTTCTTCAATATGGCTCTGCGCATTAAGCGTTCTGTTAAACTTAAATTGTTTAACACCAAAGTGACTCCGTTTTCTGATAACTGATTCGCTTTTTTGGGTTGTAATAGCACTAATAAATTTCCTAAAGTACTGGCAAGTATTTCAACAAAAACAGCTCTGATTTTGAGTATCATCATACATAATTTAGAAAACAATTAAACATCAAGCTTTCCTTCTTTTAGAAAAAACTATAAAAATTGGATATCATTAAAAAACTAATATACACAAAAAGGTGATAATAGGTTTTGCAAAAGAAATTAATATTCAAATTTGATTTTGCTGTATTCCCGACCAGGTACTATTTACCATCTAATCATAATTTTTAAAAACAAAAGAAAATCCAAGATTTACAACTAATAAATCTTGAATTTCTATTTCTTCAAAATTGTTATAGTAACATCCTGTAGTCGATGTACACTATTCTTTAATAAATTTTACGACTTCACTATTTCCGTCCACTGTTTGTACGTCAATAAAGTACGTTCCTTTGGGAATAGAAGCTACATTCATTTCTTCGGTAACCTTTGTTTGTTGTGCTAACTCTTGTCCCATTAAGGAATAAAGTGTTAGGCTCTTGACCTTGCTTGTAGTAGAAATTTTTAAGGTTTCTTTGACAGGATTAGGATATAAAGCAATTGTAACTTTGTCTTTGATCTGGTCATCTATTGATAATACTGGTTCATTATTAGTATTAAAAGTCGGATCTTGTATCATAAAATCTCCTGTTCCATTAGGCACTCGGGCATAAGCTTTATTGAGTTCTTGTGCCCCATAATTAACTTGATCTATAATAGTGAGATCCTCATATACCAGTAAAAGGTTACCTCTTGACTTTTTAATTTGAAAGTTCGTATGAATACCTTGCTGATGAATATCCCGATCTGCCCATAAAATCAAATATCCATTGGCAGGGATGGTAACTTCAGAAATAAAATTCCATTTTTTAGGAAAATCAATATCATCACTAAGATAGAAATGCTGATCTAGTACAATGTCCTGGTTGGTGTTATTATATAACTCTATCCAATCAGGAGTCCCTCCGTCAGGCTCTTGTATTCCTCCTGTGTTATCACTAGAAGCAACAAATTCGTTAATAACAAGATCCCCAGGCTGTAATGGATACGAATAATCACGACAGCTTACTCCTTCAATAGTAAGTTGATCTTGTAACCAACCTCTTCTCTTATCAATCCATGTTCTTAATTCTGCTGCCGATGTTACAGTAACTCCTTGAGAATTACTAGCCATCACAGCTTCATTATTACTAATTAGTTCTTCTATAAATGATGTATCAAAAAGATATTGACTAAGTTCACAAGCTACCTCAAGATATAATTTTTTGTATTCTGGGGTGTTCCAAATGATGTCTAATTGCCATCGTGGCTGAATTGTACCAGCATTAACATCTCCTCTAAAAGTAAAGTTATAATCCCAAGGTAAAAAGTGAAATAATTTACTCTTTTCACTGTAATAGGTATAATAATTAGTATGAGGAAAATTATCCACCGCTTTTATCACATCATTGATTACAATAAACTTTAGAAAATCTCGAAAATAAACTTCCTGGAATAATTGTGGGTTTATATCGCCTAGATGCATATCTCCAAAATTGCCAAATACATCAAGCCCGTATTTTAATTCACGTTTATGTTTAGAGGTATATTTTGATAAACTTCCTGCATCTGCAAAATGATCTTTTATAAATGTTTTATCTATTTGCTGCACTAACAGATAAATATTGATAAACTCATCATTAACATACACCTCTACATAAGAGCTTCTTGGAGCGGGTACTCCTGCACGTCTAAATAGTTCATAGGATATCCTATCTTTTTGGCGGAACTCATCAACATAACTATTAGTGAGATTAATTTTTTTCATACCATCAAACTCCTGATCAGGTACAAATTCATTGATATCGATTTTCATGGGTACTTGTTCTCTTCTAGCGGAGCTTCTTCCTTTAGTCCGTATACCAACAGATTCAATTTTCTCGCCATCAAACTTCATATCAACCTGATAATAAGGTCGGTCATCAGGTGTGTCTACATCATCTTGTAATGTTTGATAAAGATTTGGATCTGTTTTTGAAGTAATTCTTAATTCATGAATTTTAGTGGAGTCAAATAATTTATCTCCCTTCGTTTGAGAAAAACCCGAAATGTAAGTAATAAAAGAAAATGCTAGTAATATAATTCTACTTGTCATCATTTTTTTGTGTGTGATTATATAGTATAAACGCATTACTTTTAAAACACCCTACCTTTAAATTTAAATAATATTAACCCGTGATGTATGCAGAAAAGTTGTGCATTCTGCTAAATAGTAATAAATTGAGATCAAGAGGTTGTTTTTACAGACTTTTATCTGTAAACTCATCTATCTCATTTTAGACAAGTGTTCGGGAAAACCCATTAAAATAGTGAATTTGCAAGAGAAATTCTGACAATTTTTCTAAGACCTATACTATATTTTTAAATTCATAAAATTGTGATTCGACTTCTATTAGGAATTTTATATCTTAAATGAAGAGGGTGATCTTTTTCTATTATACCACACCTCTATATAATCGAACACAGCTGTTTTAGCTTCTTGTATTGTTTTTAAATTATGATAATAACGAACTCTTTTTTATTGTTTTATAGTTTGTAATATGGTTTAAAAAGAGTATACATTAAAAGTCTATAGTTTGAGGTTCTGATACGATTTATAACTAAAAATTTCGCATATTCATCGTTTCTTTTTCCTTTCTACTTCGTTTAAAAAATAAACCGTAGCTATAGCTATGCTTGATTTTTTTGCCTTGAATAAAGAAAAAATAATTCAATGAATTTATACGAATTTTTTAATCATAAATCGTATGAGTACACTATTAAATAAAAAGGATATCGAGATATTTGAATTGTTTGAAGCGACCTCACGGCTTTTAAAATTTCTGTTTTCAGGAAGTACGACTTTTAGACAAGCGCTAAATTCAGAATAGTAATGCAGATGTATGATACATTTTTTTGATCAAAAATCAATTTTGTTTCAGAAACTAAATTCTTTCGAGATTAAGGTAAGGTTTATAAGAACTGAGAGATTCTGAATACCTCACTCATTAAAAGTGTATCATACATCTGTATAATTGACAACAAACGAGATTATTCCTTGTTATTATAATTTATTTTATGACTAGCTTTTTAGTATACATTTGTGAAAACCCCATTGCGGTCAAGGTATAGATTCCTGGTTTTTTGTTAAGTTCGATCTCGATAGGTTCAGTGCCCTGAGTTATATCTACTGTTTTAATTACTTTGCCAAGCATGTCGCTTATTAGTAATTCATAGTTCCCTTTTTTTGGAAATTTAATAGAAAAAAAGCCATCAACTGATGGATTTGGGACTACTGATAATTGATTGTTTAGCAATGTGTTTTTTTCTTGATATAGCGATTCCTTTCTTGAATTTCTCCATCCGGGCATATCGCGTAATGTTGTTGTTCGATATGAAAAATAAGTGTCTTGAATTTGTCGGGTACTATTTCTTTCGAAAACAAGTTCTGCCCATCCCATAAAGAAAGTCCAATTAGGTTGACTTGCTATAACTTGAGGAGAAGGAATAAACTCAAATTCGCCTATACCCATAGGTTTGCTTCCAGCGAAATTTTTGGCTTTATTATAGGTTCTGGTGGTATAGCCCTTATTATACATATCGACTGCAAATACATCCCAGTACCTTCCGCCAGGGTTGTAGCTCCACCAGTCATAATTAGAATCGTCTACATCAAAGACAAAAATAAGGTTGCTTAGACCTTTAACATTTTTAAAATAGTTTTGAGTAAGTCGATATAAACGTTTAGATCTGTTATTCCTTTTCACTCCACCCCACCATGAAAAGTTATTATTGATCTCGTGTAAAGGTCTGAAAAATACTTCTACACCATTATCTTCTAATCTTTGAAGGTAGAAAGCCACTTCATCCATCATTTCTTTCCATTTGGTATTAATAGGGGTTCCATTTCTTAATAACTGCTCCCATTCCCAGGATGATAATTTGCTTCTTACTCCATTACCATCAAAACCACAGGGTTGGGATTTTGCAGGATTACAAGCGTGCCACATTAAACTCACAATAGCTCCGTTGTTCCATTCTATAATAGCCTGTTCAGTCATTTTCCAGCGATATTGAATATCTTCTGAACTAAATAAGAAATCACCTCCCCATAATCCAGGATATTCACCAGTTACTTCATTGATTCTGCGGGTTTGTTTTGATGGATCCCAGTTAGGTTCTCTGTTGTGATGACCAGTTACAGTTCTCTTTCCTTTAATACTATACAGATGATTTAAAGATTTCCATTTTGTCTGTGCTATGCTTTCTGTATAAAAAAAGGTGCAGAATAAGAGAATACTGATTGTAGGGATTGTAAAGTACTTCATACGTTAGTTTTAAGTTGTTTTAGGATACTGTTATTGTGATAGTTTAGGTTTTTATTATCGTGACGTGGATTAAGGTGTTTGTAGGTTTTTGATTATTAAGTTGTTATATGGTTATAGGCAATTAGTTGAAAGTTATGCCAGCAATATTCCACTATTTTGATAGTAAAAAATGGAAATATGATGTTGTAAAGGTATTAAAGTAAGAAAGGTGTCAATAATACTATGCTGTTTAATTATGATACTTTGATGGGGAATTTTGAATTTATTTTTAGTAGGGAATAATCCTCTTAACTTTATCTGGTGTATCTAAATATTTTCCAGCAGGATAGCTTGAGAACTTGCTTCGGGATTCTTGGATTGGTTTACTCGATAATCGAGATTTAAATGCTACGAGGCCTGCCTCGAAATCAAAATGTTTTTTTTCAATACATGCCTCGTAGGTTTGCCCCGAGGTAGTTCATTATAATTATTCAGTTGATCGATAGTTCTGAAATTCTAGAATCATATCATTTTTTTAAGTACATTCATTCCCTTTATCCGGGTTGGATGAATTGATAGATACTATTTTAATTTGAGTGGTAGAATTGATAGCTTTTGCACACTATAGCTATTAGATTGATGGTGTCTGATAATTTATCTTAGCTTGAGTATAACTTAAAACCTAACGAATGAGTCATAGAAGAAACAATCGACCTATATACGGGTATTCGGTAAAAATATTTAAGACTACCATATTTTTTTTCTTTGGATTTATATATGGTCAACAGGAGAAATCTTCTGTAGAAGGTACTATATTGAGTTTTGAAAATGGAATTTCAGACAACATAAAAGCTTCTAAAGGAAAAATCTCGCTTTCCTCTTTGCACTATGCCGATGGATCGAACAGTCTGCGATGGGATTTTGTTCCCGGAGATGAATTACAAATAAAAGCTGAGATTGGTTATCGACCGCAGAAGATAGATACCATTAAAAAAATATTAGATACATCATATCCGCATCTTAGCAAACCTATTGGGTTTGATTTTCCTGTTTTTTCTGAAAAAAGGCAAAACACAATTTTGAAATTCGTTTTCGGAAGAGATGCAGAAGAAGATTGTTCTATTGATTTACAATTAGGTTTTGATGGCTGGCGGAGAGTTAGTACTGCATATGACAGAGGTCATCTAAGAGGTACTCCCAAGATGGATATGAATATTTTGAGGATTAAAAATCTATCGAATACCTCAGGAACAATATATTTGGATCATCTTATCTTTTCAAAACAGCTAAATCCCAGGGCTGTAAAGCCTGATCCGGTTATACCGAGTATTTCTTATCACCCACAAAGACGAGGACCTGCCGGAAATCGCATTAAAAACTATAACTATTTAAACAAACCCTGGTTTCCTTTAGTAAAAAAAGTAGAGAAAAGCCATACAAATTCTTTTAAAACCATTCATCAGAGGTTAGTAGATATTCAGTATGAAGGGCTTCACAGTATTTCTAAGCTTTCTGGAGAAAAACTAAAAGAGTTATCCGCTGTGCACCAATATTTTAATTTAAAAAGAAGAGAAGGATTTATAAATGGATTACATCCTACAAAAGGAGAAGACCGTAAGAAGCTCTGTTTGTTTATAAAAAATCTTGGAATCTTATATAATCAAGTACAAGATGAAGGTCAGAAATTAGTAATCAGTCGGTATCTTATTGATTGTATTGAACATGGGATAAACACAGATGTTAACCTAAACTGGTACCATGGCAGAGGGTTTGCCGATGGATGTTACCTTGCCAGAGATGTATTAAAAGAAAAAGGTTTACTGGAAAAAGCAATTACATTTATTAGACGGAAATACGATTTTAATAAAATATATGATGAAAACACGGTAAGAGGAGTTCATGGCGGGAGAGGAACTAGCTCAGATGACTTATACACAAATTCTGTAGGAATGCTTCTTTGCGTATTACTTATGGACGAGACTCCGGAAAAAGTGAGGGATATGCAACATTTTACGTCATATTACAGTAATATTATGTACAATTATGCTCCGGGAATTTCAGATACTTTTAAACCAGATGGTTCGCATTTTCATCATGCGAATGCCTACTTAATACGATATGGGCAATATACAATGCGGGAAGTTTCTAAAATGATTCGTTTTTTGAGCCATACAGATTTTAGAATCTATACAGATGCTCACCAGCGAATGAAAGACAATATGCTAATCAGAAGATTTTATAGGAGTAAAAAATATTTCCCCTGGGCTTTTGCTCATAATCTAATCAGGCCGCGAGATCAGGTGAGTATTGATGAACTGGTACATTTAGCCTTTGCAGGCACACCAGATGATAAGGAAACTATCGATACAGATATTGCTAGCGCTTATTTGAGAATAATCGAAGGAGAAGAGTTATCAGAAGAAGCACTTTTTTTTAAGAGTAAAGGTATTGCACCAGAAGCTTCTCCAACGGGTCATCATACCTTGAGTTACTATGCCAAAGGAGTGCATCGCAGAAATGACTGGATGGCGGTTGTAGGGTCTTTTAGCAAGTACATTTACCAATCCGAAAGCTGGCATTGGAAAAGGGGATTTGTAACGACCAATCAATTTTTGAATTGGGGAATGCTCGAAATCATTCATGCGGATAAAAAAGGGCATCCCTATGTAAATAACGGCTGGGATTTGGATGGCTGGGATTGGTGTCGTTTTCCGGGAACTACAGCTTTTAAAGCTCCTTTGCAGCGGATTAAAACTTTACCCATTAAAAATAATGATGATGAAGATGAACACCTAAGATCTGATCAGGCTTTTGTGGGAGGATTAGATATGGATACTGGCGATGGCATATTTACAACAACCATTCATGGGCATGATAAATATGATCTGGATTCTTTTTATGCTACCAAGTCCTGGTTTTTCTTTGATGATTTAATTATCTGTTTGGGAACAGGTATTCAAAATGATTTAGAGAGCTACACCACAGAAACCACATTGTTTCAAAATTCAAAATTGCATACTACCAATAGTCTGGTTATCGGGAATAGTAAAGAATCTGATATTACTAAAAAAAATGAAAAAATAACATCTGCCGATGGTACCTGGTTGTTTGATGGTTTTAAAACTGGATATTATCTTGCAGATGGGCAGCATTTTTATATTAGTGATGGGTGGCAGGAATCCCGAGATGCTGAGGATAAAATAGATACCAGAGGTGCGTTTGAACTTGGTTATATAACTCACGGGAAAAGCCCTGACAATGCCAGGTATGAATATGCAATAAAAATTGATACTACTCCGGAAGAGATGTTTTCTTTCTCTAAAAAAATGTCATCTGATGATCAACCATATGTAGTAGTGAGAGCTGATCAAAAGGCTCACATTATATATCATAACGATAAAAAAACAGCTGCATATGTGCTTTTTCAAAAAGATTATGAGCTTAATCATCAATATTTAAAAGGGAGTACACATCCGGCAATCATTACGATAAAAGAATCAGATAAAAATAATCTTAAGGTTGCTATTAGTGATCCTGATCTTCGTTTTTATGAAGGTTTTAGTGCGGATGTAGATCTGGCACTCAATAGGGCAGAAGTTCCTCCGTATTCTCACTATTGGTATAATAATGAAAGTATCGCCTCTACCATAAAAGTTTTTGTAAAGGGTAATTGGAAAATTAAAAATACTGTAAAAGGTATTTCAAAAATTGTTCAAAAAGCCAATAATATTACGGTTTTAGAATTTAGATGCCAGCATGGGTTGACCTCAGAAGTCGAATTAATAGCTGATGAATGAATTGATTATTTTTTAGAATTAATAATGTTATACAAATCATGCATTTCATTATTATTAATTACCAGAATTTTATCGCCCTGTATTGTTTTTAAAAAGCCAAGATTTCGTACATCTCTGTCGGCATAGAATCCAGTCGTTGTATTGGGTATCCAGGAAAAAGTATGATCAGACATACCTTTTAGAAAAGATCCTATTCCAGCATCTGCACGAGTAGTTTCTATCTCAGACTGATAATTATTTCCTGCCAGTAGTAAATCTTTAATACCATCCTGATCTATATCCTGATATAAGATACTATTCACTGGTGCAATCTGAACCTCGTTAGGAAAAGGCTTAAATGAAAAGTTGCCATGATCTTGATAAAAAATACCAGATCTGAACTCGTTTGCCTCATAGTGTAAAGCAACCTTAATGCTTTTGCCTATGATTCCTTCTAAATCCTGATTTGCAAATTCGTGGTGATTCTTGATTTTATCATTTAAATAGGGTATTTGTTGTGCGGTACAGTTTTTACCTCTTACGGGGACTTGCTTATTTTTATAATATTTAGCGAGAACAATATCTTCAGTATTATTATCATCAAAATCATCAGTATATATATGAAAAGGTTTTTTTTGTGTAGCTTGATATTTGTAATTCAATCCTAAATTACCTGCAATAATATCAAGATCATTATCGCCGTCAATATCCTTGATTAAAATTTTATTCCACCAGCCTTTTGTATTTGATAAATCGGGATATTTTTCTGAAAGACTGAAATGTCCCATACTATTTTCAAAGACGTTAATTCCCATCCACTCTCCCGTAACTATAAGATCTAAATCTCCATCATCATCAATGTCTATAGATTTTGCATCAGTAACCATTCCTGTTTTGCGTAATTGAGGTGCTTTTTTTAAGGTAACGTCTACAAAATTTTTATTTCTGTTTTCCAGTAGGGTGCTTATAGGAGCATAGGGGTACTTACCTGGAATAAGTCTGCCACCTACAAATAGATCCAGGTCTCCATCTTGATCGAAATCTAAGGGTACTACTACAGATCCTGCTACCTTCATTTCTGGTAAGCAATCATTACAATAGTTAAAATTTTCTTTACCAGTATTGATATAAAGTCGGTCTTGTAGCAAGGGTGAGTTTGTATTGAACTCATAACTACCGCTCACAACATAGAGATCCAGGTCTTTATCATTGTCAGCATCAAAAAATACTGCACTTATATCTTCATGTTTTTTATGAATTTCTAGTTCTGGAACCTTAATCATTTCAAAAGTACCAGAAGAAGTTCCTTTTAAAAGTTGCCCGGATTGATCAAATCCTCCTCCCAGAAATATATCATCCAATCCATCATTATTAATATCTGCTATAGCAAATGCCGGACCTAATTGTGATAATTTATGCGGTAGTAATAGTTGCAGATCATAGTCATTAAAAACAGAGTCTTTGTGTTTTAGAAAGGATGGTTCTTTTTCAAAAAGCTTTTCCTGGGTTTTGACCTTTGTATCTGGAGTGGCTAATTGTGTGTTTTGATAGCTGAGTGTGACCAACTGATTTGCCTCAATATTTTCTAATTCCTGAGTCGCACCATCAGACCAGGTTATTACTATTTTTTTTACTGTTTTGTGTTTGCCAATCCCAAAATATAGCCTGTTTGATCCTGAGGATAAATATCCCCTGGCATTGAGTAACTGCTTATATAGTATTGTATTGTCTGGTAGCCATATTTTTATAGAAGTTCCTATTCCGAATTGATTATTTTTTGGTCCTTTACACGTAAAATTAAGATAGTTGTTTTGTGATTGTTCTATTGCATTATTTTTTAAAAGTGTAGCTGTATCATTGATATTATTAATGGCAACATCCAGATCTCCATCATTGTCCAAATCAGCATATACAGCTCCATTGGAGAAAGTAGGTGACATATCAGCCCACTGAGAACTCACATTTTTAAAGGTTAAATCCCCCAGATTTTTAAATATGTAATTATGAATTTTATTCTGAGGTAAACTATTTGCATACGTTGCATATTCTATATCAGTTGGTCTTTTACCTTTCTGTCTGATTTTTTGAATAATTTTCTTATTAATATCCTGATCAATTACATCTCTATAAATACCATTGGTTACAAAAAGGTCAGTAAAACCATCAAGGTCATAATCTGCGAGTAGGGGAGTCCAACTCCAATCAGTGTTGGCAATACCTGCCATTTGAGCAATTTCACTAAATGTGTCATTAGCTGTATTAATTTGTAACATATTATGCATATACTGATACTGATAATCGTTATTGATCATTACCTGAAACTTATCCATAGAGGTCATTGCCATAGTAGTTTTAGAACGGACATAATCTTCTGGGTTCATATCTAATACGACGATATCCTGCAATCCATCATTATTTATATCCCCAACATCGGCACCCATGCTATAGAATGATACGTGTTTAAACATTTTTTGACTTTGATCCGTAAAGGTTCCATCTCTGTTATTAATGTATGCAAAATCGGGCATTTCAAAATCATTACTCACATAGATATCGAGCCAATTATCATGGTTTAGATCAGCTACCTGCGCATGAAGCCCAAAGGCTCTTTCTATATATATTCCTGCTTCTGCGGATACATCTTTATAGTTTCCCTGACCGTCATTTCTCAATAATTTGTCACTTCCTCCCAGCGCAAGGGTATTCGGATTTTTTTGTACTTCTTTCAGGTCAAATAGTTTGCGATAGTCTTTGGTGACCAATGGGGCATTTACAATATATAAATCTAAATCCCCATCTTTGTCATAGTCGAGAGTAGTCGCCATAAATGATCTGCCAATATCAGCTAATCCATAATCTTCTGCTTTTTCAGTAAAAGTCAGATCTCCATTGTTAATATAAAGTAAATTGGAGAAGGTATCTTTCTGATCATACCAGCCTGCTCTACATATATAGATATCTAGATAACCATCCTGATTTATGTCGAGAGTAAGTACTCCTGTAGCAAATCCCGGTAGTTTTTTAATTCCTGATGCAGCAGTTATATCTTCAAACTCAAAACTTCCTTTATTGATGTATAATTTATGATCAGATGTGTTTGCAGTAAAAAAAAGATCTATAAATCCGTCATTATTAAAATCAGCAGCAGCTACTCCACTTCCATTATAAGAATAGATGTATTTGTAGTAATGAAAATCTTTACTGTTTTTTATGATGTTTTTAAAATATATTCCAGATTTATCAGAGCTAATATTCGAGAATAACATTTTATCTTTTTTTGTCGTTTCTGGTTTTTGACATGCTATTATACTACCAAAGGTAATGATACATAGCATGATACTTTTTACAAAGCAGGGTTTTAATACTTTTTCAATCATAGTATATGGCATCATAGGATTGATTGTAGCAAATATAGATTGCTTTTTGGAAGCTGATTTATTTTGAATAATCAATTCAATCAAAAAACTGAATCCCCCTCCATAAAAGTGGAGGGGTTTAAAATCATATTTAATCAGCTAATTGAGGAGAATTATCTATTTCTCTCTGGGGTATTGGTGTAAAATATGCGTATTTTCCATCTGCAGAAGGAGTTTTGTTATTTATAATATCCGAAACTTCATCGGGAGATCTTTGCGCAAAAACTTCTGCAATACGATCCATACGAACGATATCGTGCCAACGCTCGTATTCTCCTGCTAATTCCCACTTTCGTTCGGTAAAGGCAAGTTCTCCCAAATCTCCGGTAACGATATCAATTGAAGGATCAGGAGTATTAGGATCTTTGCCTGCGGCTCTCCGTCTCACCTGATTAAGAGCTTCCCAGGCCTCTGGGGTTATATTCCCTGATCGACCTGAAGCCTCAGCATAGATCAATAATAAATCTGCATAACGCATAAAATATCTATTGATTCCGTTACGCGTAGAACCAAAAATATCCTCAGTTAAATCTCCACTGATGACTTTACGCAATAATGGATGTGGTTCATTTTGAAAATTCCTCCAGTCTGCACCATCAGGTTCCATTCCTCTTGGGATTACTTCAAGTACGTAAGTGTCTTCAAAACGTGTTGAGGTTCCTTCATTATTTGCGGCTTCTTCCATATCTTCAAAGAAAGTAATTTCTCCAAAAGTTTCACTCCATCCAGAAGCATCCCCAGGCAATCCAAGTCTTCCGGTGGTTCTATTATTTGGAGCACACCCATCATTACAAAATACCAACATAAATATAGATTCTTTTTGTTCGAATCTTTTAGAGATTGTCCATAATTCTCGCAGGCTAGGATTTAATTCATATCCAAAATTGCCATCAATAATTTCTTTTGCTTCTGTAGCAGCCATAGTATACCGACTTGGATCATTAAGAGGAAATCCAGCCCAATGCATATATAATCTGGCTAACAAAGCCTTTGCAGCACCTTTACTAGGACGTATTCCCACAGTTTCAATACCCGGATACTCATCAGGAAGTAATCGTTCTGCTTCTCTTAGGTCTGCCTCGATTTGCATATAAATTTGCTCAAAAGAAGCACGTGTTAATGGTTCGAGGTTGTTTGTTTTTAGTTGTATTGGGATTTCTCCATATGTTCTTGTTAATTTTAAATAGCAAAATGCCCGCATAAAATGAGATTCTCCTATTAATCTTTCAAATTCATCTTTATTTGTCTCATTAACTGTAATATTTTCTCTGGCATTAATCGCTGTATTTGCGCTGGTAATTACTCTGTAACAGCCCAGGTAAGTTCTTTCTATTCTATCAGAAAATGAGGTTTGGCTTCTCCAGTCAGCATCTCTGTATCCTTGTTTATTACCGCCACTAAAAGTGGTAACATCATCACCTCCGTACGAGGCAAGAAAAAAATCTGACCATTGTGCTTCATTTGCTAATTGCTGATACATTCCTGTAACGATTGCTCGGAGTGTTCCAACAGTTGTCAGGGTTTCTGGTGATATTTGTACTGCTCCGGGATCCTCATCCAGATCCGCACAAGCACCTGGAAAAATGATTAAAAGAGCGATATATATACAAGTTTGCCAGTTTCTTTTTTGTTTAGTTATTTCAATTTTCATAATCTGTTTTTTTTAAAATCCTACATTAAAACCAAAGGTTATTGTTCTTGGGTTGGGGAACGCTCCATAATCTATTGATGCAGAAGCATCTCCTGTAGCTACATTACTAGACGAGCTTTCCGGATCATACCCTCGGTAGTCAGAAATTGTGAATAAGTTTTGTCCGCTTCCGTAGATCCTGATAGCGCTAAAGGGTTTGATACTATCAATTGTATATCCCAATGTTATATTAGCCAATCGTATAAAATCTCCTTTTTCAATAAACCTGGATGAAACCAGGTCTTCTCCTCTTACTGCAGGTATTTCTGTTTGATTCTCTGGGGTCCATCGGTCTAGAAAGTCTGGGTGTATTGCGGAACCTCCTGCATTGGGGCGCACCATTTCAGAATATGTCAGGTTATAGATATCAAAACCGTGTGCTCCCCTGAATAAAAGATTAACGTCAAAATTCTTATAAGATACAGAGCTATTGAGTCCCCAGGTAAGTTTAGGAATTCCATTTCCTATGATATCAAGAGCGGGGTTTCCCTCTTCGTCCAGAACATAGCGCGGAGAACCAGGAACCCTGCCGTCTGCAGCATCTGCCGTTTTCCAGGTTCCCAAAAAAGTAGCACCAAAAAATTGACCTAAGGGTTCACCTACTTTAAGGATATTAAAATTTTGACCTATAAATGATGGTCTTGTCAAGATTTGATCTTGCCCACCTAAATCTACGATTTCATTTTTTACAGTAGATAGATTCGCATTGAGATTCCATGTAAAATCCTTATTACTGACCAGAGTACCTTCTACACTAATGTCTAGACCATTGTTTTTTACTTCACCAATATTCGTCAGTAAAGTTCCTCCTCCAGAAAACCCTGGGATAGGTTTTCTGAGCAAGAGATCCGTAGTGTTTTTTTGAAACCAGTCAATAGTAAGATTTAGTTTATTGTTAAAAAAACCGATGTCTACACCTGCATTTATTTGTTTAGTAGTTTCCCATTTTATGTTTTCATCTACAGTAACGGGTGCTCCCAGACCAATTTCTACATCGGTACCATCAAAAGCAAAATCATTATTAGCAGGCAAATTAGTAAAAGTACTTAAAGGAGCAATGTTCTGATTTCCAATCTCTCCATAACCTAATCGAGTTTTTATATTGGTAACAAAGCTATCTTCTGATAAGAAATTACTAAAATTATAAGCTCCTGATATTGAAGGAAAATACCCTGTTCTATTTTCTTTTCTAAATCTGGAAGACTGATCAATACGCAGAGTTCCGGTCATATAAAATTGATCGTTCCAATTATATTCTGCTCTACCTACATAAGATTGAATGGTTCCTTCTACTTTATTAGCGCGTACTCTGGGGTCATCTCCCAACTCTAATAAATAAAAAGCATCTCGTACTGTTTCTATAGCAAAACTACCAGCATCTCCTCTGGTAATTCTATTAATACTATTCTGAAGTTCATAAACCCCGGTTAGTTTTATATTAGATTTTCCAACATGTTTGTTCCAATTTAGGATATTACTCACTTGATATGTAGTAAGTCGCTGATTAGAAAACTCTGCTCGTGGTGGTAGTACACTAGATCCGTCAGGAATTCCCTGGAAATCTTCAGTACTTTGATACCCTTGCACAGTACCTATTATTGTATTAAAATTTAAACTATTAGTAATGTCATAAGATAAATTAAGATTTGCATTGAATCGATCTTGCGTTATATCCAAAACTCTTTCTAGTTGTACTGCTACAGGATTTATTAAGATATTCCCCAAGCTGTTGGGAGACTCTAATGTAAAAGAACCATCTTGATTTCGCAGAGGTACTGTATTATCCCAGGTTAATACTCCCAAAATACCTCCTCGTCGATCTCGACCTGAAGCAACACCACCGTTTGCAGTATTAAACCGTTGTTCTCTGGATCCAAAAACATTCAGACCAATTTTAAACCGTTCTCCAAAATCCATATTAATGTTGGATCGCAAGGATAATCTATCATAATTAGAATTGATAACAATACCTTCTTGATCTACGTATCCAGTTGATAAAAAGTAAGAGATATCGTTTTTGCGACCACTGGTCGAAAATTGATAGTTATCCAAAATTGCAGTTTCAAAATAAAGATCCTGATAATTTTCTACGCCTCCATCTATTACTTCTACATTGTTTAATGCTGCAAATTGTGCCGGAGTCATTACGGGTAGATTTTTTGGTGCCGTAGCAATAGATTTAAAATATTGAAAATCAATCTTAGGTTTTCCCTTTCCTTTTTTCGTATTCACGACAATGACACCATTTGCTCCTCTAGAACCGTAAATTGCTGTAGCAGAAGCATCTTTTAAGACGTCTATCGTAGCGATATCATTTGTATTCAAACTTTCTAATGTTCCTCCAATAATCCCATCTATTACGATTAGTGGTTGATTACTGAAATTAATAGAATTTGATCCTCTGATACGTATTTTGATATCGCCTCCGGCAGCTCCGGTAGCATTCGTTACAGATACTCCGGCAGCTCGTGCCTGAAGTGCATTTTCTACCCTAATTATCGGCTGTTGTTCAAAGTCTTTTGTAGAGACAGAGGAGATTGCAGAGGTTAAATCTTTTTTTGAAGATGTACCGTACCCGATTACAATCACTTCTTCAAGGTTTTCTGAGTCTGGTTCTAAGACAACGTTTATTTCAGAACGAGTATTGATTGGTACTTCTATAGGTCTAAAACCGACATAGCTGAATATCAATGTTGCATTGTCTTTTACATTTTCTAATATGTAATTACCATCAAAATCGGTTAATGTACCATTTTTGGTTTCTTTTTCTAACACATTCGTACCTGGTAGCGGTATTCCTGTATTTGTAGTTATTTTACCTCGAATTGTATTTTGACTTAATAGTGTAGTATAAGTCAAAAAGATACCAAAGTAGAGAGAAAGCTTTAAGACACTAAATATGTTTTTTTTCATGAAATTTAATTTGTGATTCGTCTCATGGCAAATTAATAGAAGCATGTTTTCAGAAATGAGCAGACCATTATGAAGACTATTTTTTTAAGAATAAATTCATAATGAATATTAGTGCTAATAAATAGTTCTAATTGTTATAGCCTGTAAAACAGATCTCTTAACTGTGATGAGAAAAATTATTAAAGGGTTTCGATATTGAACAATAGCAGATTTCAAGATTCAGAGTGCTAAGAAAGACATCCAATCAAAGAAACCTTTTTATGTGTCTAATAAATGACTTTTCCAGGGTTGAAAAGACAACGCCTTAAGGCTGAAATATACATAATACGAGAGATAAAGGTTAAGGTTTTAAGTAGTATCATAGTTTTCATTAGTTAATTTTAGTTAGTATACTATTGAGATTAATTCTATATCAATTTCTTTTGTGTTTTATTTGGCGTATTGAAATTGGATTCACTTTTTGTTTTCTTAAAAAATGTAAAAATTACGTAAGTAACCGCATCAATATATAACAGGGTAAGGTTTCATAACCCTAACCAAAAAATGTTAAATAAATACTAAATTCAATTACTTGGTTTTTTCGGTTATGTATAATTTGATTGATGAACCAAGTATCGATCATCAGTTATCAAAGTAGTAATACCATTTCTACCTTAAAATTACCCACTAAAATTTGTTCTTTTCTCCTTATGCTTCAAAATAAAAATTAACCGTAGATTAGGCTATGCTGAACTTTTCTTTTTTGCCTAAAGAAAAAACAACTGCATTTATTTGGGTAATTTTAAAGCAAAAATGGTATAAAGCATTACCCAAGATGAGTTCATTTACTAATGAAGTCTAAAGAAATCTTTAAGACAAGTTTTTATCTCATTCATAAAGGTGAAAATTCAAAAATTTTTGTCTCCAAAAAAAAAGAGACAGCCTATTCAAGCTGCCTCTTATACGATTTGTGATTAAAAAATTCGTATAAATTCATTGAATTATTTTTTCTTTATGCAAGGCAAAAAAATCAAGCATAGCTATAGCTACGGTTTATTTTTTAAACGAAGTAGAAAGGAAAAAGAAACGATGAATATGCGAAATTTTTAGTTATAAATCGTATTAGAACGTAGAAATTCTATAAATTCAAATCCAAAAAACTAGATTCATTCTACGAGAATCTTCTTTACCATTTTATTCGATTCAGTTCCTGTAGTCACAAAATATATTCCAGAAGCTAAATAAGACATGTCCAGATTATGTTCATAAAGACCTTGCTTATTTTTATCAAAATGATATGTTGCTAATTTCTGACCAGAGGCTGAATGCACCTGAAAAGTAACGTTACTCTCAAAATCGGAGCGTAATTGTATTTTAAAATGATTTTCCTGCAATTGAAAGACAGTAAACTCAGGTGCTTTTGTATCAAAATTTCTAGATAAGGAATTATCATCCTTGATTTCGACAGTATAATCCTGAGTATCTCCAAAAATTAACTGAGCACAAGGTTGATCTGCATAATTAACATCCTCAGAGGAGATTGTACTGGCAAATCTCACTCTTAGTCTATGCTTTCCTAAAGGAACATTATCTGGAATGGTTATTGAAAAATCGTCAAGGATACCATCAGAAGGTTTAAAATTTTGCAATAACAATTCGTTTTGATCAAATTCGTAATTATCATTAAAATCAATCCATAAGGCTATTTCTCCCGATCCTGCGCTACCACTTGGGAGGGCAACAATCGAACCTGTATACGTTTCTGAACGATTTAAAACAATAGCTTCTGTTACTGTTGTAAAATCTTCATAAGCAACTTCTTCACAATCGATAAAGACATCAATAAATTGGGAGACATTTGATAAATTGAATTGTGTTATTACATTGAAACTACTGCAAGGGGCATACGGGGTACAGTATTGTTTGATGATCTCTGCACTTCTTGTATTGTTTGTAATATCAGTGTCATTGATTAATGGAATATTGATAACCATAGGGTAAGTTCCTGGTTCTGTTATATCAACTCGCTGCATAAAAGAAAAAGTGATACTCTCCCCGGGCTCCAAATCTTTTGATATAGTTTCAGTAACAGTGTCTCCATTATTAAATGTGTAAGATACGGGGACGTTGCTTTGTGTTTCTATTCCAAAATTTTTGATCTTTACAGTTACCTCCATATTATCAGATAGAAACTGATTAGAAGCTGGAGAAACTAATTTTACCAAACCAATATCTACAGCTTCTTTTTTATCGATGTGTATAAAATGACAGTTATTATTGAAATTTTCATCAATTTCCATACAGGTACTACTCTGGATTCTAAAATTATCACCCACACTTAGATCTGCAGTACGATAAAAAGTAAAATCCACTGTTTCACCTGGTGATATACTTCTTGTAAAAAGTTCATAAATAGGTCTACTTCCATTAACACTATAGCTTATCGGAAAATATGACTGAGATACTGATCCATAATTCTTAATAGACACCGTAATCTTTTCAGAATTGGTATATTGTTTTGGCTCTTGTATTCCGATTACGGCGACATCATTTTGTATACTTTTTGCCATATCAAACACGCCAACAATAGTTCTGGCATTATCCCCTGTATTTTGGAAATATTCTGCTGTATGCCAAAATGTTTGGTCATCAACAGGATCGATCGTTAATTGTACATAATCCCCATATCTGGAAACTACATTAGGAGCTGAACTAACACCAATAGTACCTTCGCTAAAGGTCATTGTTCCAATTGGATCTTCAGAAAGTCTGCCTGTATAATTAATAGATACAAAACTATCCTTAGTGGCATTATTGGCTATAGTTCCCATACTTGAATATCCCATCCCAATATTCCCGGCGTGATCCATTCCAATACTTCCTGCCCAGGCACTTTTACCTTCGGCAGCCTCATAAGTCCCTTCCTGATATACCTCCCATGGTTTACCATCTCCAGCTTGTCTTAATTCATACCAACGTATTCCACTCCTAATAATATTAGAGTTGTCTGATATATTTACATTAAAATTAAGAACGACCGAGTTATGATCGCAAAATCGTCGATAATTAACCATTTGACTTAACTTTGACGGAGGATTTAATATAGGATTGTTACCTGGCTGCGGAATACTTGTATTTGAGAAATCAAAATCAGATAACATTCCATTATCAGCTGTAAACTCACTTGTTAATTCAAAAGTAGAAGCGGCTGAATTATCCCAGTTAACATTCACTGTATAGAGTAGTAAATGATCTTCATCTACATTAAATTCTGAATCATCTTCAAGAATTAAAAGCTGTGCATTTCCCGGAGGAGGTAATTCTGGACCTGTAGCGTGGAACGGCAAAATTGCACCAGGACCTAGACTATTATCACCAATATTAAAACCAACCATTTGTGCACTTGGATCCCCAATAAGTAACTTATCACGTTCTAATACAAGTACATTATCCTCAGGCTTATTTACATTTATGCTAACATAATATCCATCTGACCAAATAGAAAGTTTTGGAAAATCAGGAAATCTCGATGTCGTAAATCTATAGGTATACCACCCATCATTTACAGGGTCTGATCCTTTACAGACAGCTACCAATATGCCATTAGGTGATCCACTAAACTGCATAACTACAAAACGATCTGCATAATTGTCATAAACAACTATAGGATCTCCTGTGGCTTCAAATTGCCAAATATTACTCAAAGAAGCTTGGTAAATCAATGCATTACCGTTTCTATCATGTATAGAAAAACTACTGTTTCTGGCACTTACATAATGATTTGATCCAATAGCTCCTGTTGGATCCGATGGCGAAGTCGCTCTACTCCCGGTTTCAAAAACCAGGGAAGGAGGGTTTGATTGTCGGGTATTGGCTGCAGTTTTTTGGTTTTTTAGTAAAGGATCCGGTCCCTGAGATCCTTTTCCTGGAACTAAATTATTATTATGGTGCTTAAAAGGGTTGACAGGACCCGCTTCAGATACTCCTGGTTCTAAATTCATGGTCGACAGAGGAGGTGTCTCTCCTAAAAAAACAGCAGTACTGGTAGTGCTGGCTTTCCCTACCTTTGTTTGCTGTGCTTGACTAGAAAGTAAGCCAAAAAAGATACATATGATTGATAATTTTTTAAACATGGTTACAAAAAGTTTTGTGTGAATTGATATTATTTTTTTTGGTTTTGTACGAAACATTTGGTTATATAACGATTTCATGAAGTACGTACCCTACCCTCCAAAAAGCAAGTAATATGTACATCCTCCTCTGCATTAAAAAATAATTTGATTCAGTTCACAGTGATTTTATCTAAGATGATACAACCTTTTTATTAAGCACTAACTACCTTATACGATTTATAACTAAAAATTTCGCATATTCATCGTTTCTTTTTCCTTTCTACTTCGTTTAAAAAATAAACCGTAGCTATAGCTATGCTTGATTTTTTTGCCTTGCATAAAGAAAAAATAATTCAATGAATTTATACGAATTTTTTAATCACAAATCGTATTATACGTTACATTATAAGAGTATTGTTACCAATAGTTATTTAGTCATTAGTTGTATCAGTATTCCAAGTATTCCAATTGATAAACACAAAGGTGAAAACAAGTTAGAGTCGGCTTTTGCAAAATTGGTTTTCTTTATTTTCTTAAAAAATCCTAGATATTTAAAATCTCCAATTGCTCTTAAAATAAAAATAGAAGGAATAAGCCAGGATCCATAATTTGTTACCCAATTTGGGACTTGAATATTTATAAATCCAGATTTCATGAGATACATGAGCCCAAATAGAAGTAAAACCAGCGCTACGATTAAAGTTGCAAATTTAGGAATTGAAAGTATGTTTGTCTGATTGTTTTTTGTCGGAATTACCATTTCTAATCCCCATTTTCCACCAAAAAGCCAATAAAAATGTATAAAACCTAGTGCGATAAAAATGGCTAGTAAAATAATTGATACTATTGTTGTCATCATATTTCTACCAATTGAAAAATTTGTTCATTTTGTTTTCTATTCACAGAAGAAGGTGTTAATCTTAACATTTGATTACGCAAACCAATTGATATTGGATTTTTGAAATGTGCCATTTTTCCAATAAACCAACTTGTTTTAACTACTAGATGAGCTTTTGGTAATCTTAATTTTTGATATTCCGAAAATGCTTTAGTAATTTCATATGTATACAAACATTCTGAAAGTACAAAAGCATCTTCGATAGCCTGACAAGCACCTTGTCCCATATTTGGGGTTGTTGCGTGTGCAGCGTCTCCGATTAGACAAATTTTTTCTTTATACCAAATGCTTGTTGGTTTTAAATCTGAAATCTCAGCGGTATATATTTTTTCTTTTTTTGTTAATTTTATGATGTCTTTAATTATTGAATTATATGTGCTAAAATATTGGTCTAAATCGTTGATAGAGAATTTATTTTTGTTGTTTTTGAATGCTTTTAAGGCATACCAATACACTTTGTTTTTTGCTATTTGAACAAAACCAAAACGCTCGGATTTTCCCCAGGCTTCGTTCAATTCATTTCTGAATTTTACCGGTAATTCGCATTCTGCAATTCCTCTCCAGCATATTTGATTAGCATTTCTTATTTTATTATTTGGGAATATTTTTTGGCGAACAATAGAGTTTAATCCATCAGCTCCCAAAACAGTTGAGGATTGAATTTGTTTTCCATTTTCAAATTTTAAAAAATAATCATTCCCGTTTTTTTCTATTGAAGTAAGTTTATGATTTAATTCAATTTTAGTGTACTTTAATTTGTCGATTAGAATTTTTTGCAGTTTTCCTCTATGAATTGCAATGTTTTTAATAGTATGTTTTTGCTCAAAATAGGACAGGTCAATTTTGGAAAGTGGCTTTAGATTGGAATTGGTAATATTCATTGAAGAGATTGAATTTCCATTGTCTTCAATTATTTTTTGCAAACCTAACTTTTCATACACTTGCATTGCATTATTGGCTAGAATTATTCCCGCTCCCACGGGCTTTATTCGTTCAGTTTGTTCAAATATTCTTGCTTTAATTCCTTTTTGTTCAAGCGCAATTGCAGTAGTTAATCCTCCTATTCCTGCTCCAATAATATCAATAATCATATCTAATCAGTATTGGTTTAGTACAAATGTACTATAAATAAATTAACTTAGTACGTTTGTACTATATAATGTATTTTTGTTTTATGAATGCTACAAAACAAAAGATTTTAATAAAATCATTAGCGCTTTTTAATAATAGTGGAATTTCTAAGACTTCTTTGCGAGCTATAGCTGATGAAGCTGAAATTAGTGTAGGTAATCTACAATATCATTTTAAAAAAAGAGAGGATATAATTGAAGCTCTTTATTTTCAATTAGCAGAAAAAATGGATAGTATTTTTTTTATACCGACCGATGATTTATTAAAGTCATTTTTAAATCTTTCTAAAGAAATGATGATAATACTTTACGAGTATCATTTCTTTTTATTAGATTTTGTAGCGATAACACGAAGAAATCAGAAGATAAAAAGTCATTATTCTGAACTTTCAAAACGAAGAGAGATTGAAACTTTAAAAATGGTAGAAGTTCTGATCAGGAATAATTTCTTTCGTAAAGAATTACTCAAAAATGAATATCGCAGTTTATTCAAAAGGATTGAGGTGATCAGTAATTTCTGGTTTTCATCTGTTCTAATTCGAGCTAATCATCTGTCGGGAGAGTCGATTAAAGAATATTCCTTACTGATCAATCAAAGTATTTACCCTTATTTAACTACAGAAGCAAAGAATCAATATACTAATCTTTTTCCGTCAGAGTTGGTTTAATTAGTAGTAGGGTCTATTGCCTGATGCGTTTTAATGCATTTTTTATAGTGTGTTGCTGCTGTTTATTTATTTTCTCTCCAATCAAGAGGTAATGTTCTTGTATGGATGCTACGTGGTTTTTGATAGACATACTTAATTTGTCCTACAAAAGTCCCTTTTGGGAATTTTGTTAGAAGAAGTGGTAGTGTAATTGACTTGATTTGTTCGTAATTTTCATCATATTCCAAATAGTTTTTATTTAGTTTAAGTATGACCGAAACATATTTCAGGTCTTTATTCTGCTCAATTTGGTCGTATACACGTATATCAGAAGTTAAGTATGTTCCTAAGCTATCTGCAAAAAGTTGTTCAGTTTCATTCGCTATATTTTCGTTTAAAGAACTTTCAATATACGTCACTCGATTACTTTCCATTTTTGACTTCAGACCTTCAAATGGAAGCATTAAAAGAGTCATAAACCCATATCCAAGAAGGATTGAGACTCCGATTTGAGCGTAATTAATTTTTGATTGTTCGAGTTCTGGATTAAACGGAACTACTTTTGTTCCTGCCACCATATCTCCGATTCTTCTACTTGGACTAGCTAAGGTTACAATAACTTCTATTGGCCAAAGAATGCAAAATATGTTTCTAACCAAACACCTAATTGGAGAAGCTACATTATTACTGGAGTTTTCAATTACTTGTAGTTTTAAAACTCTCTTTGCTATGCTTCGTCCTTTTATACAGTCTTTACAGAAGTAAAGTGCCAAACCAATAAGCCCAAAATAGATTAAGCCACCAAAAATGTCAGGACTAATTTGTTCGTGATTTACTTCAAAGGCAGTCGAAAATCCAGAAATCATTCCAGGAACAAAAAAAATCATTGAGATGAACATCATAATAATGTGGTCAAGGAGCATTGAGGCAATCCTTGTTCCTGCGTTAGTTTTTTGCGCTATTGTCATTTTGTATCTCTAGTTTTTTGCAGTTCAAATAATGGATTTGTGTATAAAACATATTGAGTAATAAGATACTACATTTTCTGATTAACACGAAGCCTGGTTTTTATATTTTGCTTTAATTTTTTATTCTCAAAGCCAATTTTTCGGTTGAACATATATTTAGCTGTGTTTTATAGACCATTTTGTTGTATGCAGTTTTTATTTTTCAAAAGTCATAATAAATAGTTGGGTTTTTAGAAATATTAGGATAGCGGTTTTCAATCTCAAATTCAGTCACTGTAGAATCGTCCCAATTTGGTGTTAGTTTTATTATACTAGCAATTAATTCATATGTAAATTCATCTTCAATTGTATTTTCCAGATTCCGTTTTAATAATGGTATTCTCATTACTAAAATTTTATAGTAAACGTCCATTTTTGGGTAGGTTTTACGTGTTCTAGACTTACCCCCAACCATTGTATATAAATAGTAAGGCAACGGTGTCAAAAAAACCGTGAGCGGCGATATTGAACCACAAATCGTCCTTACGAACATGAAAAATGATAGCAAATAGCATACCTAGAATACCCGTTATTATTTGACCACTTATTCCTTGATACGAATGAATACTCCCAAAAATAAATCCAAAGAGTACAATATTAATAACCAGACTTATGTTGCTTGAGCCAAAAAACTTAGTAAACTGTCTCATTAAATATCCTCTAAAAACAATTTCTTCGCAGAATGCTGCTGATATCCAGATAAAAACAAATAGACTTATTGTTGCAGGCAAGTTCCCGGTATATGTTTCAAAAGCAGAAAAGTCCATGGGCTGCCCTGTAAGATAAGTAACACTTGGTACCATTATGTAGAAATAAAATAGAAAAAGAACTGCTCCAAATAGTGGAGCTGTTATTAATAGATTTTTTAACTGTATTCTTTTGCGTTGAAAGCCTAAGGATCTAAATACATTTTTTTTATACTCTAGAGCACTTGCTAATAATAATATTAATGCCGCTATGATCACCTGAAAATATCCGGATAGAAATAGAATACTACAAAGAATAATGGCGATTACAGGTGTTAATTTTGTAGTTAAAAAGGTCTTAGTCATTTTTTTATCGTTTTTAATTTTAAGCGAAGTAAAAACGATAAGGCAAGATAAACAGGGGTATACAGCTTATTTTTACTGAATGGTATCAAAATAACAGCTGAATAATCATTACATTTTATAGTTTACCCTCAAACCAATTCATAAATTCTTGTTTTTTATATCTACTGATACTTATTTGAAAAACTTTTTTGTTAGAAATTTTAGGTTTAAGAACGACAGATAGTTTTCCATTCTCGATAGACTGAACTTGCTCAATTGATCTAGCGTGAACAACTGCTTGTCTGTTTGCTCTAAAAAAGCTTTGCTCGCTCACTTCACTTTCAACTTCGTTCAGCGTGAAATCTGTAACAATGGAAGTTCCATCAGTTTTTACAATGTATACTATTTTATTTTCACTATAAATAAAAGCAATTTCGATATAATTGATCAAGGTTATTTTACCGCCTTGTTGGACTTTAAGTTTTCCATATATGGATGCTAGTTTATGAAGTTTGTAAATGTCTTTTGAGAATAAAACAGCAATTCCGATTGTGCTCAAAAGTAATGAGATGGAAATACCTATTAAAAAACCATATAAATCATATTTTTCATTTACCAGCTTCACTATAATAAGATAAAATATAATATATGCAATGGAAATATAACCTAATGTTGAAAATAGAAAGCGTAAGAGTACTTGAGTATTGATTTTTTTAACGAAGTACTTGCCTTTAAAATACCTGAAATTGAAGAGGCTTATAACGATTACTATACTTCCAATCAAAATTGAAAGTAGCATAGAGAACCAAGGGAAGCTATAGGAATCATTTAAAGGGGAATTTTGTGGATCTGCGAGGTGACTAGCCACTAAAGAAAGAATGAGAAGATTAAATCCGTTTCGTATCCAGAAATTTGAAAAGTTGATATTTTCTTTTAGAAATTTAATGATATTCATTGAAAATTTGAATCTATTTTTAAATCATTAATAGTTTCATCAATTCCAGTAGAAGAATTAAATGTATTGTCAATAGTTCCATCGGATTGACAGTAAATAATGTTAATAAATAATAATAGTAAAAATGTAATTTTCTTATTCATCTTTTTGTAATTAGCTAGACTACTAAAATATTGGATATAGGTTCTGTATAGCCTATATCTCTAAAAATAGCATTATTACATTAATAAGTAGGTGATTTGTATACTTATTTTAAAATATGCAGGCATACATGAAAATGCTAGAGTTAACTACGTTGGATTGATTGTTATTGTTTTGTAGAAAAATGATTTTGGGAGATAAAAATCACAATAGTAGTTGTTTAAGTATCATTTTTCTTGTCATATATCATTACGCCACATTACTACTGTAAAAATTACACAGTGACTAATCCAGTAGCAGAAAATTTTGCAAATTAAACCCGAAAGCCCTCCGCCATGCCATAAGCTTGGGGTAAGTAGTTATTAACATAGGGTAAATATTTGTATCTTTAATGGATAATAATAAAAAGAATTATGAGACCCTACTCTAACCGTAAATGCAAAAATCAAAATGAAAAAATCAGCAACACTATTAGTTATTATAATTGCAGTTGTCTATTCCTGTAAAAAAAGTGAATTAAGTAACAATTTAATATTCTCAGGCAAAATTGAAAACCCTAGCTCGGATACTTTAAACATTTTAAACAAAAACCGAGAAATTGTGAAGTCTATTATTTTAAATAAAGACGGAACGTTTAGAGATACTCTGAATGTGCCAGAAGGTTTTTATAGTTTAAAAGAAGGTAAAGAATGGACACAAATTTATTTAAAACCAAAATATGATTTGAGTCTAACGCTAAATGTAAAGGAATTTGATGAATCAATAAAATACGAAGGAGCAGGAGCTAATGAAAATAATTACCTTGCAAAAAAGGCACTTTTAGAAGAAGGTTTTGGCAAACTAAATTACTATGGTTATTATGGAAAACTTTCTGAAAAAGAGTTTCTGAAACTAACAGATTCTTTATATAATGTTCAAAAAAACTTTTTAGAAGAAAATACAAATTTAGACAAAGATTTCTTTTACATAGAATCTAAATCTCTTGAATTTGGTATGTTAGATAAGTATTCTTCTTATGAAGATATGCATAAATTTGTTACAGAAAACGAAGATTTTAAAGTTTCGGAAAACTACCCTGATGCTTTTGAAAATATAGATTTATCTAATGAAGAATTTTTAATTTCTCCTAATTATATCTCTTACGTGGAATCTTATTTAAGTAAAAAAACTAGAGAGAAAGTCAATACACATGACAACAATGTTGATAACACTTTAGCATATGTAAAAACAATTAAAAAAGAAGTAAAGAATAGTTTAATAAAAGAAGAATTGCTGTACAATACAGGGATGTGGCAATTAAGCCGTACTAAAAAGTTAGATAGTGTTTTTAACCAAATAAAACCAATACTAACTAATGAGAAGCATGTAACAGAAGTAACAGAAAAATACAATAGATTAAAAAAAACAGAAAAAGGAGCTATTTCTCCAGTATTTGAATTCAAAGATATCAATGAAAAAATTATTTCACTTAATGATTTAAAAGGAAAATTAGTTTACATTGATATTTGGGCAACTTGGTGCTTACCATGCATAAAAGAAATACCTGATCTAAAGAAAATGGAAGCTTATTTTGAAGGTAAGGATATTCAATTTGTTAGCATTTGTAAAGATGATACTAAAGACCGTTGGAAAAAAATGGTTGAAGAAAAAGAATTAGGTGGGATACAACTTTTTGCTTCAAATGAAAAAATGACTTTTTTTGAAGATTATTCTGTTCATGGAATACCAAGGTTTATCTTAATTGATAAAAACGGAAAAATAATTGATGGCAATGCGAAACGACCATCTAACCCCGAATTACAACAAGAAATAGAAAAATATTTATAGAAATATTTATTTCTTTTTTTACAATTAAATAGAAAAATAAAGATGAGTTCATGTATTTTCCTTAATGATTACTCATAAAATATTAAGAGAACCAGTAGAAATATAAGTAAAAACAAATCGAGGATTTTATAATAATATAACAATAACGTTACTAAACAATTTTATAGTTGCAACGACTATGTTTTTAATGATTTATGTTGATTGGTGTATTGTTTTGTGAAGATCAGTCTTTATAAGGTGAATGCTTGCATAGAGGTTTAAAAAAAATAAATGTATACCTTGTGCTGTAATCAATAGTAGAAAAATAAGGTCATCTAATTAAAAATTTGATGACCTTACAATATTTTTATTAAAAAAAATCTTAATTTGTTTTAACAAATTTAGTTGTTAATATCCCCATGTTACTATGTAGTTGCATAAAGTAGGTGTTCGCAAACAAATAGCTAACGTTCATATTGGTAGTAGTTCCACCGAAGATTCCAACTACATTACCAGCGACATCATGTATCGTAATTTGTTGCACAGAAATGTTTGTATTTACGGGTGTTAACGTCAGATTTCCTGTGGTAGGGTTAGGTGATAAGGTAAAATAATCTGTAAAAACAGGTACTGAAGGGGTATCTTTCTTCTTGACTGTCACAGTCTCTACTTCTGTGATTACAGGAGGATTAAAATCAAAATATATATCAGCTTTATTGTTGATAATATCTCCTTCTACAAGGTTGTCCTTTGTTTTGATTTTAAACAATACATACCCGTCATTGTTGGCATCATCAAAAGGCAGGTTGATATTACTAAAAGTGAATTCTATTTTTTTCTTGTCAATAACCATTGCAGTGTATGAATGGCTGGCTTGCAGAGGGATGAATGATTCGATATCTAATGTAGAAGTATCAATATCATCCTCAACTCTAATATTAATAGCATTTGCAGTTCCCTTGTTCTCAAACCGAATTAAATAATGTAAATAATTACCCACATCGTTAGGTTCTATCGTAGCTCCTTCCAGACACGTCTTATCATTAGGATCAAATGAATTTACTGCTGTTTGGTTAAATATGGCCACATTATTATCTGGAGTTGCATCAGTAGCAGCGATCGCTGTAGCCTTATAACTCAATATATCTCCACTATTTACAGAAGGATTATCAGTAGGTCGGTTGACCTTTAAAAAGACTTTTATTTCTCTAGACTCTTGAGGCTTCAGGTTTGTAAAATTCCAGGAAAGCTTATCAGTTGTTATGCTTGTTGTGGTTGGTTGAGAGGATACAAACGTTAAAACATTTTGCATAAAATCTAACGCAATACTTCCTGATTGTCTATTGGTTCCTTTATTTTTATACGTTATTAGGTATTCTGCATTAAATCCAGGGACTGCCATTCTAATAGGAATTAACGTAACTTCTAAGTCATTATGAATACCATTAGGGGTTATGCAATAATTTCTTACAGCATTCGGGGCTTCCTGGGGAAAATTAATAGGAGCAGTAGGTGTTAATGGGTCAAAGTATTCTGGGTTTTCTAACAAAGGAAAAATAAAATTAATACCATCATTCCCTATAGTTATATATTCGCCTGAATTATTAGTAAATACTTCTCTAAATCCATCTGCGCCTGATACTCCAAATTTAAAATTTGAAAAAGGGATATCATCGGCATCTCCACATCCATCATTATCGATGTCATAAGTAACCTTTCCTGAGATTATTGCATTACAATTACTAGAGACTACTGGTTTTGTAGATGTAGACAAATAAATTCTGTTACCTAGTGCCTTTATTGTAGGAGTAACATAATCTTCATCAAGACATAGTAATTGTAGTTTAGGGCAGCCTTGAAATCTCAAAGCAAATCCTATCGGAGTGTTTAAATCTCGTTCTAATCGTTGCTCTGACAAGAATGCAATTGTGATTTCGGGGTTGTTACTAAAATCTATTCTTTTTATGGCACAATTTGATACATCAAGACTTGTTATGTTGTTATTACTTATAATAAGATCTGTCAGGTTCGTATTTTGAGTAAGGTTGATATCTGTTAATATATTATTATTGATATAAAGACTTCTTAGATTTACATTGTTGCTTACATTCAGCGTATTCAATCTATTCGTTTGAGCACGAAAAACCTCGAGGTTGATATTATTGTTAGTGTTTATTGAAGTGAATTCATTGTCCTCTATACGCAGAATTTCTAATAAGGTATTTCTGGTAATGTCTAAATTCTGTAATCTATTCTTATTACAACTAAGAACCCTTAATCTGCTATTTTGAGTAACATTTAAACTGCTAATGGTATTGTTATGAAAACCAAGAATGCTTAATAAACTATTTTGAGTAACATTTAAAGCTGTTAATCTGTTATCATTGATTTCCAGCGTTCTTAATTCTTGATTACTAGTAAGGTCTATGTTCCTCAATTGATTTTTGCTGACTTTTAAGATTCTTAGCTGAGCAAGTTCGCTAAGATCTAAATTTTGTAGCCTGTTATTAAAGCAATTAAGCTCTCTTAATCTAACAGCATTGCGAGAACTGGTTATTAAGTTTGTTAGTTTATTGTTATTACAATAAACTTTTTTTAAGTTTAAATTTCTGGATATATCTAAGCGGATTAAATTATTTAATTGAATACGCAATTCTGCAATTCTGATATTTTTAGACAGATCTATACTTGATAAATCATTATTTGATATATCTAATCTTGTTATTTTAGTGAAATACTTAATTTCATTGGCGTTTGTAATTCTTTTTCCACTTATTTTTAAGTGTCCTTGGAACTGTTCGGCTTCTTGTATAGTAATTTCTCCATTACGGTTGGTATCTATAACTGGATTATGACTTAATAAAGCATTTTTAAAATTAGCATCAGTAAAATTAATTTGCGCATAACTGATTGCATTAAGACATAAGAGTATGCCTAAAAAGATATTTTTTTTCATTTTGATTTTGGATAAGATTTGTTTATAAGAGTACCTCAAAAATGAGGGTACATGAATATTTTTTTTAATGATTTAGTGACATAATTTGTTTTATCTATGTTTTAACTTAAAGGCTACTTTTGCGCAAAAAATAGTAAGTATATAAACCTTGCGAAGCAATCAATTACTTGTAATGGTTTACACTATATAGATTGGAAAACTTAAAAACATAACAGGCTTTGATCTATGTAAGATTCGATTAAGTCGAGAGAAAAGATGGTAGGTTACTATTTTTTCTGATATGAAAAGCTGTTTTCTTAAACTGGGGAAAATATAGTTATTTGATTTGTAGTGATTTGTGTTTTGTTTTTTAAACGGATGTTTGAGAAAAGTAAAACTAAAAAAAACTAAAAAAATATTGAATTATAAAAAACCGAGTCTATAGGTTGAAATTCTTATGATATGAAATCTGTACAATATATACTATTCTCAAATTAATAAACCCACAGGGAATACCAAGATGTATACCCCGTGGATTGTATTTTTTATTGAACTTATCTTGAGTAGTGGTTTTTAACCAAAAAGTATAGCTTTTGTACTATGAAGTAGGTTTTTTCAGTGTAGCCATAGCTACGGATAAAAAAACCAACAAAATTAGCGTGCAACGTGTAAATTTTGTAAGTCAAAGCAGTTCTCAAGATGAGTTCCTTTTATAAAAGTCCTAGTTTATGACTAATTTTAAAGTTTTATTATTATTAATCTGAATAAAATAAATACCAGAAGCTAAATTTGAAGTTTGCACAACTTGAGTGCTATTTTTTGCAACTAATGTTCCAATGACTATCCCGGTAGTACTGTACACCTTGATTGTGTCTCCTAGATTGATTCCTTCTACGAAGATATCATTTCCGCCTAATACAGGGTTAGGGTAAGCGTTTATTACATTAGATTTACTGAGACCAGAAAATGCTTTGTTATCGTTCTCTATTTTCCAATCAAACGTTTCCCATGCAAGAGGGTTGTTACCTCTTGGAAATAAAGCAGAATTATTAACATTATGAGCTGCCTGAACCCATTTATTAACACGCAGACTTCTTAATGCGACTTTTCCATTACCTCTGTTTCTCCATTCAAACCTTTCCCAATTAAGATCATTATTTCCACGAGCTCTAATAATGACATTTTGATTGGTATTATTGCTTTGTATATATCTACGCGCAGATAATGAATATAACGCAACACTAGTGCCATTTCTGTGTCTGTCAACTCTGAATTTTTGACGATCCCCTTCGATATTATTTTTGTTGGCATATAGGTCATTTGATAATTCGGTGACTGCTGATACAAATTTGCGATCACCTCCAGATTTTCTTAAAGAGATAATACTTCCTATTGGCGCTCCGTCAACGTTTCCACCGTTTCCACCGTTTCCACCGTTTCCACCGTTTCCACCATCAGATGCGACAGGTCTGTATACACGTACCCAGTCTACAAACATCGTATTTCTATTATTGTTATTTAGATCTCTCTGTGATGATACAGGTCTTCCAGCATGACTTTCTGTGTCCAAAATGATAAACATTTCTTTAGTAAATCTTCTTTGATTTTCTGTTAGGATAGATGTATTTCTAGTAGGAGATTGTAATCTTGCTTGTGCCAGACTGCCATCTAAGTTGCTAGCAAGTCTTCCAGGAACATAATGTTCCCCATTAGATACAGGCACGCCATCAAGATAAAAGGTTATATCAGTGGGGCTTCTCCAATATACACCAAATCTATGATAATCATCTCTCCAGAAAGGGGTGCCATTAAGTGTAGTAACATTACGATTTGCTTTAAAGAAAACTTGATACGTATTGTCAATATTTATGGGGCCGTTAGGACCCTGACGATCAAAAATATGAAAATTAGTAGACATTTGTTTACTAAAAAAAGGATCTGGAGAGCCTCCATATACTTCTAAAATATCCAGTTCTTGAAAGCCTCCAGAATCTAGCATCCAGAAGTTGCTGGAGTTTTCTATATTAGAAACTTTTATTCTCGCTTCCATAAATACCGGGTACCGTATCTTGGTTTTAGAAGAAATTACACCACAGTTTACAACACCATTATTGCCACCTCTGTAAGAGGCTTTGATTTCCAATTTACCATTTCTTAATCTCGTATTATCAGAAGTCCAAAATGTTTCCCCAGGACCTCTGAAATTTCTGTCAGGATTGTACCTATCATCCCATCTGCTGGTAAACCTGGAGTCAGATTTACTGTTGTAGTTAAAGTCATCAGAATAATCATTTTGTATTTGCCAGGTGTTTCCAGCGCCAGGATCAATTGGGAGTGGAATTCCAATCCAATCTTGAGCATTTAGAACAAGTGAGAAAAATACGGCAAAGAGTACTGTTAATTGTTTTTTCATTTTCATTTTTTTTGAGTTTGTAATTAAATGTGAATAAGACTTATTCAATCGCATTATTATGAAATAAGTCTGCTTTGGAAATTATAAATACATAGTCTGAATTTATAATATGAATAGTACGATTCAATGAGAATCTGTATTTCGATATTTATTCTCTACTGTTTTTTAAAGATGCATCAAAGTTTTTTGAGAAATAAAAATCAAATGGAGCTCTTGTTAATATTTAGTTAAATATGTTTTTAAAATATAGGGTTAACTAATTCATAAAAAATAGATTTAAATTTGGTTTAATGATTTTTCATTTTTAATCGTTTATAAATGAGATATATTTAAAAATTTAACAACAATGTATGATTATTTTTATTTTTTAACAATATTAGTTTACTAGATTTAAACTGTACAAAACAGTTTTATACTGCTTTTTTATGTGATATAGTCGATTTTTATGTTAAAAAAATGAATATACTCTTGTTTTGTTAACGTTTTTTTAAGTATATGATGTTTTATGTTGTGTTCGGGAAGATTGTTTGATTAATACAACTTATTTTATAATGATAATCATATGTGTTTATGATTTATGAAGAAACAAATGGTTTTGTGATAGGAGTGATGGGGAGAAAAAGTGGGGAGGTTAAAAGCGGAGGTTAAAGAGGGTGTTTTTTGTTCTGTTTTATTCAATATTATTTATAGTCAAGCTCTTAATAATTACATTTCAAGTTTATGAATAAAGAGTAGTTGTCTTTATATATATAGACATTTGTCGAAGAGAATGGGCTTTTAAGGAGTGTGCTGGAGAGTATACCTGTTTTTGAAGATATTTATGGTTGTTTTTAGATTTAGTATTTTTGATAAGATTTGTTTGCTATGCTTATCTTAAATATTTACATTAAATTAAGGTTTTGTTGAAATATTCTAAAACTCTTAATTTATTATGAAAAGTTGCTGTCTATATTGCGTCAGTTTAGTTTTAAGGTAGCGGTTGTACAGTTTTTGTTCAGTTAAATAAAATGCTGTAAATTATTGATATTATAATTTTATCACCGAAATTTTGTTAAATAATTAAACATGACAGGAAGATCCTTTCTAATATTTATAATTTTTATAGTAACATTTTTTGTAGGCTGTAATCCTTCATTACCAGAAGATGTAGAAAAAGCGTACGGTTATCTGCCTGAAAAAGTAGATTACAACATACATGTTAAACCTATCCTTTCTGATAAATGTTTCATTTGTCACGGACCAGATAAAGCAAAGGTATCTGCTGGATTACAATTGCATAGTCCTGAAACTGCGTTTCTGGAACTGCCAGAATCTCCAGGTAAATTTGCCATAGACCCGGGTAGTCTTAAAAAATCAGAAGTCTTCTATAGAATTTTATCAGAGGATCCTAAAATGGTAATGCCAACCCCCGAGTCTTATTTGTCTTTGTCCGCAGAAGAAAAAGCCATATTGATCAAGTGGATAGAGCAAGGAGCAGAATATAAGGATCATTGGGCTTTTATTCCTCCGCAGCGATCAGATGTTCCGGTAGTTGATAAAAAGTATGAACCAGCGAACCCTATTGATAATTTTGTTTTGAAAAGGTTGAACGAGCAGAAGCTGGAACCTGCGGGAAGTGCCAGTAAAGAATTATTGTTGAGAAGAGTTTCGTTTGATCTCACAGGATTTCCGCCGACAAAAGAAGAGGTACTCGATTTCTTAGGTGATGATTCTCCAGAGGCATATGAAAAACAGGTAGATCGCCTTCTCAAATCACCTCACTATGGTGAAAAAATGGCAGTAGATTGGTTAGATTTGGCTAGGTATGCAGATACTCACGGGTATTTTGTAGATCGTTATAGAGATATGAGCCCGTGGAGAGATTGGGTTATAAAATCCTTTAATAATAATATGTCGTATGACCAGTTTGTGACTTGGCAACTGGCAGGTGATCTATTAGAAAATCCCACGAAAGAACAAATATTGGCAACAGGGTTTAATCGCCTACATCCTCAGAATTTAGAAGGTGGTATTATAGATGAAGAATATCGTGTAGAATATGTTTCGGATCGTACGAATGTAGTAGGGCAGGGACTCATGGGGATGACGATGGCTTGTGCCAAATGTCATGATCATAAATATGACCCTATTTCACAGAAAAATTATTTTGAATTGTATGGTTTTTTTAATCAGGTAAATGAATCTGGTCAAATCCCGTGGGATTGGTCTACGCCGGTTCCTACTTTGTTGCTTCCTACAGAGGAAGAAGAGAAAATGGCTTCATATATAGAAGGTTTAATAGCAGAGCAAACCAAGGAAATTGAGGAAATTAAGGTTGAAGAATCAAAGAAAGCCACATCCTGGATTGCTGAGTCAGGATATGTGAAAGATTCTTTTGATGATCAAAAACACTTGTTAGCATATTATGATTTTGAAAATAATTCCTTGACCAATAGGCTTAACAGAAGGGAAAAAGGAGTTATGAAAACTCAGTTCTCGAATGGTCATAAAGCGATGTTTGAGAAAGGTTTTAAAGGTAAAGGGCTTCAGTTTGAAGGTGATGCCTGGCTTGATTTGGGAAAAGTAGGTATATTTCAACGGAGTGAGGCTTTTTCTATAGCATTGCGATTGTATGTGCCTAAAGATTTAAAGGAGGGCGTAATTTTTCATAAAGCTCAGGGAACAAGACTTCATAGTTATAGAGGGTATCACGTAAAAATTAATCCTGATAATACTTTTGAGTTTCTTTTGGCTCACGTATGGCCCGATAATGCTATTGTAGAAAACACTTTGAATAAAGTTCCCAGAGATCAATGGATACATCTCACTATGACATACGACGGATCTAGTAAAGCAGCAGGACTGAGGCTGTATTTGAATGGAGAGGAAATGAAGTCTGAAGTTACCATAGATAACCTGTATAAAGATATCATCTTTCATAATTATGAAGATTATATATATGCAAATCCGATAGAGCCTGGATTGCAGTTAGGAGGAAGGTGGAGAGGGAAAGGTCTTACAAATGGAACGATAGATGATCTTATGGTTTTTGACAAAGACCTGACAGCTCTGGAGATTCTTAAATTGACGGATGAAAAGTTATTAGAGCCTGTTATTGCAAAAAAGCCCGACCAGTTAACAGAAGACGAGCGCACTCAGTTACTGGAGTATTTTTTGAGTACAAAATCAAAACCATTTAAGAGCGCTTTGTCATCACTAGAAAAAGTTAGAACCAGATATGCAGATAGTGTAGATAATATACAAGAAATAATGGTGATGAAGGATACACCAAACCTTCGTAAGACGTATGTCTTAGAACGTGGGCAGTATGATGCACATGGAGACGAGGTTTTTTCAGATACTCCAGAAAGTCTACCACCGATGTCTGAGGATTTACCAAAAAACAGACTCGGGTTGGCTAAATGGCTAATGAATCCAAAACATCCTTTAACTGCCAGAGTAGCTGTGAATAGATATTGGCAAAACTTTTTTGGTACAGGAATAGTTAAGACATCAGAGGATTTCGGAAATCAGGGCTCAATGCCCACACATCCCGAATTATTGGATTGGTTAGCGATTCAGTTTATTGAATCAGGCTGGGATCTTAAACAGCTCAATAAATTGATCGTTATGTCAAAGACATACCAGCAAAACTCCAATGTGTCTGATGAATTACGAGAACTTGATCCTGAGAATAAATTCTTGGCAAGAGGGTCTGTTAAAAGGCTTTCCGGAGAGATGTTGAGAGACAATGCATTGGTAGCAAGTGGGCTAATTAATAAGAAAATAGGTGGGCAAAGTGTAAAACCTTATCAGCCAGATGGGCTATGGGAGATGACACGCGCAACATATAAAAAAGATGTAGGAGATGATTTGTATAGGAGAAGTCTGTATACAATATGGAAGCGAACAGCGCCTAATCCTACTATAGCTACATTTGATGCTGCTAATAGGGATATCTGTACTACCAGAAGGCAAGAGACAAATACACCTTTACAAGCGTTGGTATTGCTTAATGATCCGACATATCTGGAAGCAGCAAAAGTTATCGGAAAAAATATGACGAAATTTCTGAATACCGAAGCAGGGATCAAAGATGCGTATATGCGATTAACAGGGAAAGCGATATCAAAAGAAGAATTAGAAGTGCTTATGGCATTGCAAAAAGAAGAACTTGATAAATTTCAGGAAAATATAAATAAAACTAAAGGTTGGTTGAGTTCAGGAGATTTTCGATTTGATGAACATGACAATTCTCCATTAATTGCGGCTAATGCTATAGTAGCTAGTACGATTATGAACTCAGATGCAACAATAACTAAAAGATAATATTTATGTGTGATCATCATGATAAATTAAGATCAAATAACAAAGATCTCCAAAAGGTTGAGAAAATGTTTGATCGTAGAGAATTTTTAACAAAAACATCTTTGGGAATTGGAGCATTAGCACTAGGTTCTTTATTAAATATGGATAAAGCCTGGGGGAATGTCAAAAATAATGTGCAGCCAGATTTAGAAATGTTTAGTCGTAATAATTTGGGATTGCCTCATCATATGCCTAAGGCAAAACGCGCTATTTATCTTTTCCAGAGTGGAGGGCCGTCTCAATTAGAATTGTTTGACTATAAGCCAAAATTAAAAGATTTATTTGGTAAAGAATTACCCGAATCCGTTAGAAAGGGACAACGGTTGACAGGGATGAGTGCTGATCAGAGTACATTGCCTATAGCAGCGTCTATTATAGATTTTAAGCAATATGGAGAGTCTAGAGCCTGGGTGAGTAATGCGATGCCATACCTTTCTGAAGTAGTAGATGATATATGCTTTATTAAGTCCATGCAAACAGATGCAATTAATCACGATCCTGCTATTACCTTTTTTCAGACAGGTAGTCAGCAACCTGGAAGACCATCGATAGGTTCCTGGCTGAGTTATGGTTTGGGTTCTGATAATGAGAATTTACCTACATTTATCACCTTGATATCTAAAAATGGAGCGGGGCAACCCCTATATTCTCGACTATGGGGGAATGGTTTTTTACCAACAGAACATCAGGGAGTTCAATTTCGTAGTGGAAAAGATCCGGTATTATATCTTACGGATCCTGAGAACTATGATGGGCATGATCGACGTAGAATGTTAGATTATTTAGGAAAGCTAAACAATGTTCAGAATAATTTTTATGGAGACCCAGAAATAAATGCTCGAATGTCTCAATATGAAATGGCTTTTCGTATGCAAACGTCAATCCCGGAAGTAACAGATATGAGCGATGAACCAGATTACATATTTGATATGTATGGTAAAGATAGTCGCGACCCAGGCACCTATGCTGCAAATTGTTTGTTAGGACGTAAATTACTGGAAAAAGGGGTGAAATTTGTTCAATTGTACCATCAGGGATGGGATCAGCATATTGGTTGTCCAGGTGGTGTGCTAGGTAATGCAAAGAAAACAGATCAGGCAAGTGCAGCTTTGATTAAAGACCTTAAACAACGTGGAATGTTTGAAGATACATTGGTTATTTGGGGTGGTGAGTTTGGAAGAACTGTATATTCTCAAGGAACACTAACAGCTACAGATTATGGGCGAGATCATCATCCTAAGGCATTTACCATGTTTATGGCAGGAGCAGGTGTAAAACCTGGAATATCCTACGGAGAGACGGATGACTTTAGTTATAACGTGGTAAAAGACCCTGTGCATACTCATGATTTTCAGGCAACATTAATGCATCTTTTTGGGATAGATCATGAGCGTTTAATTTTTAAGCACCAAGGAAGACGTTTTAGATTGACTGATGTTCATGGCCATGTGGTTAAGGATATTTTAAGTTAAATAACATATCTTTTTTACATAAAGAAACATAAATAATCAATTATACCGATCTCTATGAGCTCAAGAAGAAATTTTATTAAAAAAACATCATTGGTAGGAGCTGGTATTGTGACTTCTCCTTCTTTTGGTTTTCATATCGTTAAAAAAAACAAACCTCAGAAAGAAGAAATTGTCGGTCATGGGGAATATCAATATAGAATCATTAGAGATTGGGCTAAAATCAGCGCTGTAAAAACTCCTATACTTAATTGCCATGAGATGCAGATGGATAGTAAAGGGAGGTTGATTATGATGGGTGATCATACAGATAATAATATTATGATCTTTGATAAGTCTGGTAAATTACTCGATTATTGGGGGACATCGTATCCGGGAGGTCATGGACTTACTATTGCTGATGAAGGAGGTGAGGATTTCTTGTATCTAACAGATTCTGGATGGTTTTTGGATAAAACTGGTAACTGGGTTCATCATAATGGGAGAGTTACCAAAACCACAACTGATGGAAAAGTGATTTTTGACATAGGACATCCGCAAACTATTGGTGTTTATGAACCTGGAGATCATTTTTGTCCCTCAGAAACTGCGATTGGTCCTAATGGAGATATATATGTGGCAGATGGTTATGGGATGGATTTTATTGTCCAATATGATAGTAAAGGTCAATATATAAGGCATTGGGGAGGGAGAGATAATAAAGATCCTAAGTATAGATTAGATAGTGCTCACGGAGTAGCAATTGATTATCGAGATAAAGATAATCCTATGGTAGTGTGTACTTCCAGAAATGAAAAATCTTTTAAATGGTTCACGCTGGATGGTAAATATATAAAGACATTACATTTGCCTAATATGCAGGTGTGTCGACCTGTTTTTGATGACCAAAACTTGTACGCAGGAGTTTGTTGGTCACAGCCTAAAGTAGGACGTACTACCTGGAAAGAACATACTGGTTTCGTTACTATTTTAGAAGGAGATACTGTTGTTTCTAATCCAGGAGGGACACCTCCCGAATATGTGGACGGAAAACTTCAGAAATCGTACCAATTGGCACATAAGCCAATACTACACGGGCATGATGTTTGTATTGATGAGGATAAAAATATCTATATATGTCAATGGAATGCAAATAAGACAGCTCCACTAAAATTAGAAAGAATATAAAATTAAACGCATTTTATAAAAATTGGTCTTTACTGTTTAGTTGGTTAAGCACCTTTTTTTGTAAGATGCTCTACCAGTAATTAGTTTTTAATGAAAGAAGTTTCAGATATTGTATTGTTTTTTGGAAGGTTTCACCCATTATTAGTCCACCTTCCCATAGGTTTTTTGTTTTTTGCCTTTATTTTAGAAATAGTATCCAAAATAAAAAAGAATGAATTGTTAAAAGAAGCTGTGCCTTTAGCATTGCTACTAGGGACTATTAGTGCGGTAATTGCCTGTGTTCTGGGATATATGTTGTCTCTTAGTGGGGATTATCAGGATGATGCCTTAGATGTGCATTTTTGGTTTGGGATCGGAACGACTGTGGTTTCTGCATTGGCATGGGGGTTAAAAACTAAAAAAATCCAAAAGTTAGTAACGCTGCCAGGAAACGTAAACCTGGTTACACTTGTTTGTATTGTTGTTTTACTAAGTGTCACCGGGCATTATGGAGGTAACTTAACTCATGGCGAAGATTATTTGACGGCTTACCTTCCTTTTGGGAAAGAAGAAAAAGAAACACTTCCGGTAATTACATCTATCGAGGAAGTTCAGGTTTTTACGCATATAGTGAATCCAATTTTACAACAGAAATGTACGAGTTGCCATAATTCTGGCAAGAAAAAGGGAGGGTTGTCGTTAGAAGATGAAACTGCAATAAAAAAAGGAGGGAAAAATGGAGCTGTAATTGTCGCAGGAGATGTTTCAAAATCAGAATTGGTACATCGAGTGTTATTGAATCCAAACGATGATAAATTAATGCCTCCTAAAGGTAAAACACCTTTAACTGATGAAGAGATCAAGGTCTTAGAGTATTGGATAGCATCTGGGCAATCAGATTTTAAGATTACGGTAAATGATATTCAAACTCCAGAAGAGATTAAGAGTGTTATAAGGACGATGTTGAATGTAGGAGAAGAAGGTAAAAAGTCGTTAGCAAATGCTCCTATAGTTTCTAAAGATGTCATTGAAGAGTTAATGGCTGATGGGGTGCATATTAGAGAATTGGTTTCTGAGTCTAATTTATTAGATATTGCTATGTTGCCTGGAAAAGAAAATAATGCTGAAAAAACAGCTCAACTACTTAATAAATTATTAAAAATTAAAGACAATATTATTTGGTTATCATTGCCATCTAATGGTGTTACAGATAATAATCTTAAAACAATAGGAGAATTTACGAGCTTAAAGAGGTTGAATGTAGAGAAAAATATGATCACAGATCAAGGTCTAGAGTACCTGATAAAATTGGATCAATTAGAAAGTATAAACCTGTATAATAATACTTTGGTAACCAATAAAAGTGTTGAAGCTCTTTATAAAATAAAGAACCTTAAGAAGGTTTACGTGTGGGGAACATCTATAAGAAAAGAAGATGTTGTCGTGCCAGCGGATAAGGCTCTTAATTTTGTTTTTTAAGATTTTAAGAATGTAGGCGTTTTTACAAAGTTTTGTTATGATATCAGGGTTAATATTGTGACACAAATTCAACCAGATTGTCGTTTCTTTCTAGTTTAAGCTTCTTTCTTAATCGATATCTGGAGGTATGAACACTTTCTATAGAGATTCCCAGTAATGATGCCATGTCTTTACTTGAGAAATTAAGTTTTATAAGGGCACAAATTTTTAGATCTGTTTGAGTCAGAGCAGGGAAATCTTTCTTAATTTTTTTATAAAAATCCTGATTTATATCAATAAATCTTGCTTCAAACTCTTTCCAGTTACTGCCTACTCCGGATTGGATCGATTTTATTACTTTATTGATAGAGGTTAAATTGAGATCCTCTTTATTTTCTGTAAGCGCATTTTTTAAACTAGCGATGAATTCATCTTTTTCAATGAGTTGTAAGGCTGATTTTGCTAGCTCTTTGTTTTTTAATTCAATAGCTTTTTTAGTTTCTTTCAGTTTTATTCGTTGTTTCTGTTTAAGTAAGATTTTTTCTCTTTTGTGTTTTCTTTTTAAATTTTTAAAAACCATATAACCAAATACCAATAAGAAAAACAAGGTTACAAACAATAAGGTAGACCTTAGAAGGGATATTTTTTGTTTGTGTTCTAATTTTAATAGTTTTTGTTCCTTTAAAATTTGCTCTTGTTCATTTTTTTGTATTCGATATTTATCTTTTATTTCGAATAAATATTCGTTGTTTTTACTGTTGATACCAAAGATTTTGTTTTCTAATTCTATGGCTTTTTCAATATGAAAAAAAGCTTCTTTGTACTCTTTAGAATCATAATATATTTTAGATAGCTCTTTGTGATTTATGATCTTATAATTCATGTGGCTATTGTGCGTACTGGATACTTCAAGGGATTTAGAAAAGTGAAACTTACTTTTTTCAATTTCTCCTTTCATTTGGTATACTCTTGCAAATAAATAATGTATAATTACTAAATACGATTCATTATTGTTTTTAAAGTATTCGTAGGACTTTTCAAGAGTTTCTTCTGCTTCCGGAAATTCACCTTCTGCAGCTAATAAGAAGCCTTTTTCAGCTTCCAAATAGTAATTCTGAGTCTCATTGTTTTCAGAGTTATAGAAAATGTAGCAGCTATCAACATATTTTCTTGCTGTTTCAAAATCTCTATTATATCTATAGAAATTGGCAATAGAAAAATAGTCGCTTATTAAATAATCGACACTAATCTTCTTTTCAGAAAATAGTTTTTTGCTAATATTTAGTGCATTATCAAGGTTTTCTAAAGCCTTTTTGTTTCTATTGTAAAAACTATATAGCCAGCCGAGTGACTGATAAACTCTTGATTTAGAAAATTGATCATTGCTTTCTTCAGCTAGATATAGTGCTCTCCAATACCCGTCATAAGATTTATCAAAATCTAGATTATGACCATACAATTCTGATAATTCATTGATGCTGTTTATAAGATTAAAAGTATCTTTTTTGTAAGCAAAATATTCAATGCTTTTTTTGTAGTTATGAGTAGCCTTCTCAAAATTGAGAAACTTATTTTTTCGTGCATCTTCTAAATATTGATTTGTCTGATACGGTGTTTGACCAAATAAAATATTTGCACTAACTAATAATGTTAAAAATTTAGTTATAAGTGATAGCTTCTTCATCATGTAATCCTTATATTATTTTTTATTTTATATCAATTTAATAATTAAAGAAGTTTAATTTTTAACACAATCAACAGCTTGATAAGTAAATAATGATTAATTTGCAAGCTGACGAATTAGTAAGATAATGTGCAAAAAAAAGGGTTATTTCTTAGAAATTAACAAAATTATCAAAAGAATGTTTTTTTTGATTTATTTGCACTGGCTAAAATAGTGTTTTTGTCTAGTTAAGCAAGCTATTAAAAAACAATTGTCTATTTATTGTCTAGTTAGGGTTGGTCAAGAATTTTGAATTTAGTTTTGATATTTGTTACTTAAATTTTTTACAAATTAAACATGAGATTAAGAACTTTTAATATTTTTTTTATACTTTTTACTTCTTTTTTAATAACAGCGCAAGAATACTCACAAATCGGCAAACATGATTTTAATTTTGATTGGAGGTTCCGACTTACAGAGAATTCTTGGGAGGTAAATGATAAAAAAGGGAACACTTGGAGTGATGTCAACTTACCCCATGATTGGAGTGTAGGTTTTTCGTTTAATTCAGAACATGGAGAAGGTGCAACAGGGTATTTACCAGGAGGTATTGGTGTTTATGAGAAAGATTTTTTGCTGAATAAAAATGATCAGACTACCACCTACATTTTATTTGATGGAGTCTATAATAATAGTGAGTTATCTATTAATGATACATTATTAGGTGTTCATCCATATGGGTATTCACCATTTTATTTTGATATTACAAAACATCTGAATTCTAATAATTCTCCAAATAAGCTAAGGGTTAAAGTAGATCGTAGTAGATATGCTGATAGCAGGTGGTATACTGGATCTGGAATTTATAGAAATGTAAAATTGATACATAAGAATAATCTTCATATTCCAGTATGGGGTGTTTTTATTACGACTCCTGATATTTCGGATGTAGAGGCAAGCACACACGTAAAAACTTCGATTAAGAATAATAATACAGATGCACAAGATTTTGATCTTGAGATTCAGATTCTTGACGATGGTAATCAACAAGTGTCTAGTTATAAAAAGAATTATAAACTAGAGGCTAATCAGGAAGTTAGTTTAGAAAATACTGTCAAAATTCAAAAACCTTATTTGTGGAATATTGATAGCCCAAGATTGTATAAAGCAGTAATTAAGTTATCGCAAGATGGTAGTGTAATAGATGAGAATATAGTTAATTTTGGAGTAAGAAAAATAAAGTTTGATACAAATAAAGGTTTTTTTCTTAATGATGTTAACGTTGCTATAAAAGGAGTTTGTCTTCATCACGATGGAGGTCTAGTTGGAGCAGCAGTGCCGAAAGACGTGTGGAGAAGAAGATTGAACAAGCTTAAAGACGGCGGTTGTAATGCAATAAGAATATCACATAATCCAGCTTCACAAGAATTTTTGGATTTGTGTGATGAAATGGGATTCTTGGTGCAAGATGAATTTTTTGATGAATGGGATAATCCAAAAGACAAAAGATTGAATATGAATGAAAAAAGTGTAGATTCAATAACAAGAGGATATACGCAGCACTTTCAGAAATGGGCAGAGAGAGATCTTAAAAATACAATTTTGGCACACCGTAATCATCCTTCTATTTTTCAATGGAGTATCGGGAATGAGATAGAATGGACATACCCTAGAAATGCTGATGCCACTGGTTTTTTTAATAATATGAGTTGGAGCGGTAATTACTTTTGGGAAGAGCCTCCGCATACAATAGAACAAATTAAAGAGAAACTGAAAACCTTGCCGAAAGGAAAATATGATATCGGTGAAACAGCCAAAAAATTAGCAAGATGGACTAGAGAATTAGATACAACAAGGTATGTAATAGCGAATTGTATTTTACCCTCTTCCAGTCATCTTTCTGGCTATGCAGATGCTTTGGATGTGGTAGGATACAGTTATAGAAGAGTGTTGTATGACTATGGGCATGAAAACTTTCCGGAGAAACCTATTATGGGAACAGAAAACTTAGTGCAGTGGCACGAATGGAAAAGTATACAAGAAAGACCTTTTATTTCTGGAACTTTTTTATGGACAGGAATTGATTACATGGGTGAATCTAATGGTCAGTGGCCTAGAAAAGCAACTCCAAGTGGTATGTTGGATGTTGCAGGTTTTGAAAAACCTTCTTTTCATATGATGAAAACATTATGGAATGACGATCCCCACGTTTATATAGCCACTCAAACTATTGATAAATCTATTTATAAAAAGGATCAAAATACAGGAGAACTGGTAGAAAGAAAAAAAGATGCATGGAAAACAGCCTTATGGGTATGGCACGATGTGAATGAACATTGGGATTATAAGGAAAAACAAGATATTGCTGTAGAGGTATACTCTAATTGTGATAAAGTTGAATTATGCCTCAATGGAATGTCGATGGGAATTAAAGAATTAAAAGATTTTGAGGATAGAATTTATAAATGGATCATTCCTTACACAGAAGGAGAATTGAAGGTAGTTGGTCAAAAAAATGGTGAAACTGTTGCAATAGAAACTATAAATACGGCAAGTAAGGCAACAAACATCCAGATATCAACGGATAAAGTAGCATTAAAATCAGATGGCTATGCTACTGCGCATATAGTTGCTCAGCTTGTTGATGAGCACGGAAATCCTGTTAAGACTCAAAATGAAGAAATTACTTTTGAGGTACAAGGAGACGTGAAAATTTTAGGTGTGGATAATGGCTCCGCGAGAAATGTGCAAGATTATCAATCTAATAAGATTGTTACGGATAAGGGTAGATGTTTGTTGGTTCTTCAGTCTGCTAGAAAAAAATCTAAAGTTACGATTAAGGCTATTTCCAAAAATATGTCCAGTGACATAATTCACGTTACAATTGATTAACTTTACCCAAAAATAATATAAAATCAAATGAATTTAAATTTTAGATATTTAAGATACTTAGTCGTTAGTGCTTTTTTAGTGTCTTGTAATGAATCAAATACTCAAACAAAAACAGAAAATACAGATATGAAAACTGAAGAACCTTGCGATGATGCAAAGTTGGATTTGTCTCAGGAAAAATTGGATAGATTTGGAATAACCAATAAAGAATATTTAAGTGCTGCTTCAAAAAGAGCTTTGCAATGGAAGTATGTAGAAAATGATTGGTATAGAGTGTTTGATCAAATGCAACCATTAAAAGGAGATTTGGCATATGAAGAAGGAGTTGTGAGAAGAGATCCATCAGCCATGATCAAGGAAAATGGGAAATATTATGTTTGGTACTCTAAAAGTATAGGAACTACAGATGGTTTTGGAGGTGATGTAGAAAATGATAAAGTATTCCCTTGGGATCGATGTGATATCTGGTATGCCACTTCAGAAGATGGATGGACCTGGAAAGAAGAAGGTATTGCTGTGCCAAGAGGTGAAAAAGGAGCATATGATGACAGATCTGTGTTTACAGTTGAAATTATGAAACATGAGGATATGTATTACCTATGTTACCAGACCATTAAGTCTCCTTATGATGTGCGTACAAAAAATGAAGTAGGTCTAGCCTGGTCTTCATCACCAAACGGACCGTGGACCAAAAGTAAGGAACCTATTCTAAAACCATCAGATAATGGGGTTTGGAAAGGAGAAGAACAAAATCGTTTTGCAGTTGTCAAAAAAGGAGATTTTGATTCTCATAAAGTTCATGATCCTTGTATTATTCCTTTTAACGGAAAATTTTATCTATACTACAAAGGGGAGCAAATGGGTGAAGAAATATTATTTGGAGGACGTCAAATTCGTCATGGAGTTGCTATAGCAGATAATCCCAAAGGTCCGTACGTAAAATCTAAGTACAATCCAGTTTCTAATTCAGGACATGAGATTTGTGTATGGCCTGTTAAAGGAGGTGTCGCTTCTCTAATAACTACAGATGGACCAGAAAGAAATACTGTACAATGGTCACCCGATGGAATTAATTTTGAAATTAAAGCTGCTGTAAAAGGGGCTAATATGCCGCACGCAATTGGATTGAATAGATCGCTAAGTGCATCTGATAGTAATCCAACACAGATTTTTGACTGGGGATTATCTCATGTATATAATAGTTGGAACTATCAAAGTATTATGCGTTTCAGTTCTCATAGAAAAACATCGCACGTTGCAAAAGGTGAAAAAACACGTGAAGAAAAGTAAAGAGAAGAAAATAAATACGATAATTAAGTAATTTAATATACATAATATTGAAAGCAACTAGATACGAAGGTAATAAATCCTTCAGCGTAATCGAAAAGGAAATCGAAGCCCCCTCAGAAGGTGAAGTGCGAATAAAAGTAGCGTATTCTGGTGTATGTGGTACAGATGTACATATTTATCACGGGATGATGGATCAAAGAGTGGATATTCCAGTTACAATTGGTCATGAGATGTCTGGAGTAATTGATGCTATCGGAGCCGGAGTTACAGACTTTGGGGTTGGTGATAAGGTCGTAGTACGTCCTTTGGATGATCGTGGTGTAAAACCTTCAGATAAAGGTTTTAATCACGTTTGCGAAGATCTCAAATTTATAGGTATTGATAGCCCTGGCTCAATGCAGCAGTATTGGAATGTTCCGGCATTTACATTACACAAACTAAAAGAAGAGACAGACCTAAAATTAGCTGCTTTAATCGAGCCCTTGTCAGTAGCAGTTCACGATGTTCGTTTAAGTGGTTTAGTTTCTGGAGAAACGGCAGTAGTGCTGGGAGGAGGGCCAATAGGTTTATTAGTAGCTATGGTTGCAAAAGATGCTGGTGCTAATGTTATTATTTCGGAGGTTAATCCAGTACGAATTTCTAAAGCAAAAGAATTAGGGTTTGACGCTGTTAATCCTACAGAAATTGATTTAGTGCAATATGTGCGTGAGCAAACGGATGGTCGTTTGGCAGATGTAGTTTTTGAAGTAGCAGGTGTGCAACCCGCATTGGATATTATGACTGAAGTGGCTGGGATTCGCGGTCGCATTGTTATGGTAGCTATCCACGGACAACCAAAACCAGTTAATTTATTCAAATTTTTCTGGAAAGAATTAAAATTAATAGGTGCTCGTGTATATGAAAAAGAAGACTACGAAAAAGCAATTGCACTAATTACAGCAAATGAATTACCATTTGAAGATATGATTACAGATGTGCAACCTCTGTCAAACATTCAAGAAGTTTTCGAAAATATCGATAAAAATCCAAATGGATTAAAAGTATTAATGGATTGCCAACAATAAAAAGCTTATAACTTAAGAAATGAGTATTTTAAACCAATTTAATTTAGAAGGAAAAACAGCCTTAGTAACAGGTTGTAAAAGAGGAATAGGAAAAGCCATGGCTGTAGGTCTTGCTGAAGCAGGAGCTAATATTATTGGAGTTTCTGCAAGTCTTGAAAAAGAAGGTAGTGATGTAGAAAAAGAAGTAAAAGCACTGGGAAAAGATTTTAAAGCCTATCAATGTGATTTCTCTGATAGAAAATCTTTATATGAATTCATTAAAGAAGTAAAATCAGATTTTCCGGTAATTGATATCTTAGTAAACAATGCCGGTACGATTTTAAGAGCACCTGCTGCAGAACATTCTGATGAATACTGGGATAAGGTGATAGAAGTGAATCAAAATGCACAGTTTATCCTTACCAGAGAATTAGGAAAAGAGATGATAAATCGAGGGCATGGTAAAGTTATTTTTACAGCCTCTCTCTTAACTTTCCAAGGAGGAATTACAGTACCTGGATATGCAGCTAGTAAAGGAGCTATTGGTCAGCTGACAATGGCTTTTGCTAACGAATGGGCAGGAAAAGGTGTTAATGTAAATGCAATTGCTCCTGGATATATAGCAACAGATAATACTGAGGCATTACGTAATGATCCTAATAGAGCAAATTCAATTCTAGCAAGAATACCAGCCGGTAGATGGGGGAATCCAGAAGATTTTGCTGGTCCCGTAGTATTCTTAGCATCAGAAGCTGCCAGTTATATGAGTGGTACCATCATGGTCGTAGACGGCGGATGGATGGGAAGATAAATTTTTAAAAAACATCAGAAAAAATAATACAATGAGCAATATAAAAGAATACCAATTATTTATTGATGGAGAATGGATCACTTCTGAATCTGGAGAAACTATAGATGTGGTTAGTCCTTCTACAGAAGAAGTTGTTGCTGTTATTCAGAATGGAACCGCAGAAGAAGGTATAAAAGCACTTGAAGCTGCCGAAAAAGCTTTTAAGTCCTGGAAAAAAACGACTCCTCGCCACCGAGCAGAAGTTTTATATAAATTTGCGGATGCCATCTTGGCAAAAAAAGAGTATCTGGCAAAGTTATTAGTAAAAGAACAAGGAAAGTTGCTAAAAGTAGCTACAATGGAAGTAGAAGTTACAGCTACTTTTATTCAATACGCTTGTGAGTGGGCCAGAAGAATTGAAGGAGATATTTTGCCTTCTGATAATGAGGATGAGCAAATTTGGATACAAAAAATTCCAAGAGGAGTTGTGGTTGCTATCACTGCTTGGAATTTCCCACTGGCATTAGCTGGAAGAAAATTAGGACCAGCTTTGGTTGCAGGAAATACTTTAGTGCTTAAGCCAACATCAGAAACACCACTTGCTACCCTGGAACTTGGTAATATTGCCAAAGAAGTAGGGATTCCCGACGGTGTAATTAATATCGTAACAGGACCTGGAAGAGCAATGGGTAATGCATTAGTAGAACACCCTCTTACAAAAATGGTAACAATGACAGGTTCTACACCTGTTGGTCAGCAAATCGCAAGAAATGCTGCACAAAACCTAACCCATGTACAGTTAGAGCTAGGAGGAAAAGCTCCTTTTATAGTATTTGCAGATGCAGATATTGATGCCGCTGTAGATTCCGCCTTACATTCTCGTTTTGATAATTGTGGTCAAGTATGTACCTGTAATGAGCGTATGTATGTACAAGAAGATATTTATGATGCTTTCATGGAGAAGTTTGTTGCTAAAGTAAAAGCACTTAAAGTAGGTGATCCAATGCTGGAAGATACAGATATGGGGCCAAAAGTAAACAAAAGTGAGCTTACTCATATGGAACACTTAGTAGCAGTTAGTGTAAAAGAAGGAGCAACTATAACTACAGGAGGAAAACGACCTGAAGGTGCTGAGTTCGAAAAAGGATATTGGTTTGAACCTACAGTACTTACAGATGTGACTCAAGATATGACTATTGTACACGAAGAGTCTTTTGGGCCGATCTTACCTGTTTTAAAGTTTAAAACGTTTGAGGAGGTTGTAGGATATGCTAATGACTGTGAGTATGGTTTAGCAGCAATGGTATTTACTAAAGATATGAAAACTATTATGAAATGTAATAGCGAATTAGAGTATGGCGAAATCTATGTAAACAGAGGTCATGGAGAACAACATCAGGGATTCCATAATGGATATAAGCTCTCTGGAAGTGGAGGTGAAGATGGAAAATATGGTTTTGAGCAATATTTAGAAAAGAAGACTTTTTATTTAAATTACAAATAATCAGAATATCTGAATATAGATGAATAACGAAATTATAAAGATAGATACCCAACTATATGAGGTGCCTTTACCAGAAGTTTTATCTGATGCTAAACATGGAGATCATTATCATTTTGAGCTGGTTACAGTCACGATAACATTAAAAGATGGTAGCAAGGGTACAGGATATACCTATACTGGAGGAAAAGGAGGAAGAGCCATAAAGGCGATGATTGATCATGATTTTGAAAAAGCATTACTTGGCAAAGATGGTTCGGATATTGAAGGTATCTATGATTTCTTAGAATGGCATATACATTATGTAGGCAGAGGAGGCATTGCTTCCTTTGCCATTTCTACTATTGATATAGCACTATGGGATATCCATTGTAAAAAGCTAGGACAACCACTTTGGAAAGTAGCTGGAGGGGCTGATAATACCTGTAAAGCGTATTGCGGAGGGATTGATTTACAATTTCCATTGCCAAAGCTTTTGGATAACATGAAGACTTACCTTAGTAACGGTTTCAATGCGGTAAAAATAAAAATAGGAAGAGAGAATCTGGATGAAGATATAGAGCGAATCAAAGCTGTAAGAGAATTTATAGGTCCAGATGTAACCTTTATGGTAGATGCTAACTATTCTATGAGTATAGATAAAGCGCTGGATGCAATTGATAGGTTTAAAGAATGTAATATCACTTGGTTTGAAGAACCTATAATTCCCGATAATTATAAAGGATACGGCGAAATTGTTGAAAAGACAGATTTTCCATTGGCAATGGGCGAAAACCTACATACTATTCATGAATTCGAATATGCTTTTGAACAATCTAAACTATCATTCATTCAGCCTGATGCTTCCAATTGTGGAGGAGTAACGGGATGGTTACGTGTAGCAGCATTGGCAAAAAAACATAACATACCTGTTTGTTCTCACGGGATGCAGGAACTGCATGTAAGTTTAGTGTCCTCTCAGGAAAATGCAGGATGGCTGGAAGTACACAGCTTTCCGATTGATGAATACACACAAAGACCGCTGGTTGTAGAAAATCACAGAGCAGTTGCTCCCGATACTCCAGGTGTAGGAGTATTCTTTAACTGGGAAAAACTAGCTCCCTTTAAACAAAAATAAAATACATCTCACTTAACTTTAACTATCATCTTAATACATTGAAAATATGAAAATTGAAAAAAAGAATTTTGGGGCTATCGATAACCAGGAAGTATCACAATATATATTATCGAATAAAAATGGAATGATAGTTAAAGTTTCTGATTATGGGGCTACCATAACCTCGATTCTTACGCCAGACTCAAAAGGAAACCTACACGAAATTACTTGCGGTTTTGATAATGTTGATGGTTATTTTTCTAAAGATTACAAGGATAATGCACCCTATTTTGGAGGTACAGTAGGAAGATGCGCATCCAGGATTAAAGATGGTAAGTTCAGTTTAGAAGGAAAAGAATATACTCTGGCACAAAATGATAGAGGTAATCATCTGCATGGAGGGCTACTGGGTTTTGATAGAAGAATGTGGGAAGCTGGAGAGGTTACAGAAGGAGCAGATCAAGTTACATTGGTAATGACCATCCATAGTGCTGATATGGAAGAAGGATATCCAGGAAATGTTTTAGTGAAAACCGATTTTACTCTTACCAATGAAAACGAGTTGATAATTTCTTACTATGCCGAAACAGATAAGGCTACGCCAATTTCGTTAACAAATCATTCCTATTTTAATCTAACAGGTTTTGAAGAAACGGTACATAATCATAAAGTAACCATACATTCTGAAGGTTTCTTGAAAACAGATGAAAAAGGAATTCCTGATAATCTGGATGTGGTTGACTTAACCGGAAGACCTGAAGATTTTAGACAAGGTAAATTATTTAGTGAAGCTTTGGACCACATGGAGACAGGTTTTGATAATTATTTTGTTTTCGAAAAAGATTTTAAATTGAAAAAAGTAGCTTCTTTTGAGCACGCAGGTAGTGGTCGTGCCATGGATGTGTCAACTACTGAACCAGGAATGTTATTTTATTCCGGATATTTTACCTCAGACCTTTTAAAAAGAGAAAATGGGGATCAATACGGAAGGTATAAAGCATTCTGTTGTGAAACACATAGATATCCAAATAGTGCAAATTTGGGAGAGGCTCCTAAAGGAATTACCTATCCTGATGCACCTTATACAAGCAAAACTATATTTAAATTTTACAATGTATAAATAAGATTGTAAAACCGAGTGTACACTAAATTATCTAAATAAAACTAAAATTATGATTGTAGGAATTATATTGGCCATTTTAGCGGGTCTTATGCTTGGGCTTTATGCCTTACCTGAAAAATATACAAAAGGGTATGAATTTGAGAATACCTGGGGAATGATGTTTTTTATCAATATGCTTATTATTCCTATAACAGCTGGTTTTTTGCTGGTTGAAGGTTTTCAGGAAATAATTGCTAATATTCCTTTTAAGATTTTAGGCCTGATGGCATTTACCAGCATTCTTTGGGGTATCGGTGCTATGATGTGGGGTAAAGCTATTAATTATATTGGTTTATCTCTTGGTTTTTCTATATTTATAGGAACTGTCATCCTTGTTGGATCATTACTGCCTTTTTTGGTAGATGGCTTGCCACCTATGAATGTTTTTTATATAATATTAATAGGTATTCTTATTGTGCTACTTGGCGTGTTTTTTAATGGAAAAGCAGGAGTTTTACGACAAGAAAATGATAAAAAAGATGATAGCCAGGAAGTGACTTCAAAATCTTCTTCAATGACTATTGGAATCATAATAGCTGTAGTAGGAGGATTGCTGGCTACAGGATTTAGCTATGCAAATGCTTTTGGGAGACCCTACTTGCATGAAGCTTGTCAAAAAGCTGGTAATCCAGAATGGATCACGGCTGTAATGGTTATGATTGTTATTTATGTTTCTGGAGCGCTCTTTGTAGTTCCTTACTTTATCTATCAATTGAGTGTTAAAAAACTTTGGAATAAATTTAGTTCTGTTCACACAGGTAAAAATGTGATGTATACTTTTGTGATGGCATTATTAAATTTTGCGGCATCCGGTACTTTTGCTTTTGCAGCCTATAAGCTGGGGTCATCAGGTAATACGGTAGGGTATGCTATTTTTAATACTTCCTGTGTTGCAGTAGCTATAATTACAGGAGTGTTAACTGGAGAATGGAATACTGCAGGCTCAAAATCTAAGAAATTTCTCTATTTAGGGTTAAGCGCCATGATTCTTGGTGTGATTGTGATTGCCTTCGGGAATGCGGTGTAGTGACTAATTATTGTTAAAGAATTATCTTTCTGGATTACCCATTCAGTTCTCTGAGTAGTATTTTTCGATCGTATTAATTTAGCAATCATTAGCTCTATCTAAATGATTGTTAAATTAATATGATGCGTAATTCCTTATAAGGTTTAAATGGGTAATTCTGTTATTTTTGGTTGTATGGCGATAGAAAAACTTGTTTGTTTATTGATTCATTTCAGAGTGAAGATCGATTATTTTTCAGCTTTTGTAATCCTCAGTTTTTGATATTCGTTTAATTTTATTGCTATTATATATGTCATAATCTATAATTGCCTGTGTAAATACGATTTTCATCAATTGTAGTATTATATTGGGAATCATTTGATGATCTTTCTGTGCTATCAATGATTCTTTACTTTTTTTTCGTGGTCTTTGTAAAGCCTTCTATAGAGACTAAAGATTCCAAGTTATTTAAGTTACTTATTCTCTACTTTAAGGAAACGAATCCTTTTATTGATGTAGGATCGATGATATTTCTACTATAAGTCCAATTACACTTTCTTCAACCCGGTTCATAAATGTTGTTTTGTAGGCATGACAGGTAATGTTTTTTCCATTCTATCATAAAGGTTCAATGACCTTGTTAGCAACTATTCTATCGGCTTCTACAATAACTCCCCAAATTAGACTACAGTATCGGTAATGATATTACGTTTGTGACCATTGATTTTTTTATTGCCGTCAACCTCTTTTGGTTCACTTGTAAAAAATCAGGCTTTATGGATTGACTATCAATAGATAATAAGCTAGGTGTTGGTTCTTTTTCTTGTCGACTTCACTCCATTTTATTGATCCCTGTATTTAATTCTTCTTGCGTTCTATCTTTTTGCCATTTGTGAAAATAGTAATATACACTACTTCATTTTGGAAAAATATCTGGGACATTATGCATTGAGTACCTGTATTATGTTACTATAAAATGGCATCTACAATAGCTCGTAATTTATAATGACTTCGTGTTTTCTTAGGTAAAAATAATTGCATATATTCCTATTGTTGGTTAGTTTATTTGTCATATTGAGATTGTGTGAATAATGTTGTTTTATCAGTAGTAAAGTTTTGGTATTCAAGTTTTTATTAAAAAAAACACACGAAAATTTAGTTTAAACATGCTCTAAGGTAAATTTGTAGTCACAGATAAGAGGCTCATTTTTCTGAAATTTGGCTGTGTTTCTGATGATATTCATTTTTTGATTCTATGTGTGTCTATGAATGCTTAAAGAAAATAAATAATATTATAGTAGAGAATATTGGAGTAATACGATTTGTGATTAAAAAATTCGTATAAATTCATTGAATTATTTTTTCTTTATGCAAGGCAAAAAAATCAAGCATAGCTATAGCTACGGTTTATTTTTTAAACGAAGTAGAAAGGAAAAAGAAACGATGAATATGCGAAATTTTTAGTTGTAAATCGTATAAAAGGGATTTTTATAATTTACGTTGAATATAAACAGATGTCAGAATTATAAGTTTTGTTTTCGATTGCTTCTTATATGAAAACAATGGCTATAAGGACAGAAAAGTAATAAAATAGTTCTTGATAACCATTGAGGTTTAAAAAGTTATTAAGTTGTTTTAATTCAGCTTAAACTATTTTGATTTTTGACTATGCTACCCTGATTTTTTGTCGAAACAAATAATAACTATCTTCTATTTAGAATGACTCTTAAAATTAGCCTGATATTAAGATATTTTAAATTGGTGTTTTATAGTATTGAAAAATTAACAGTAAAGATCTCTAAAAAAACTGAGAATGTTCATGTAATTAGTAATGATTCCTTCTATGAATGCTATAAATTAGGATAAAACCTACTATCTTAAATGAAATCACGACCTAAACTAAATCAATTTTTTTTAGTTCAAATGTGAAATAAAAAGAAATTATTTTTCAGGTAATTTTATTTTAGAATATGGTATTGTATTCTGTATCAGGTAAATTCTAGAACAGTCGAAGATTTGCTAGAAAAACCGCCTCTTTTTACTATAGGTTACCTCTAAAATTAATTTATTTTTAATCAAATAGTTATAGTATTTTACTGACTAAACACAGGTGAGATGAATAGTTACAAACGCACAGGAACAACTTCTTTATTTTCAGAAAGTTATCGATTAGAAAAGCTTAGTAAACAAGGAGATCCTTTAGAACGACTCACTAAAGTAGTAGAATGGGAATATT
>NZ_VTZU01000125.1 GCF_008370685.1 Aquimarina sp. RZ0 | reverse complement strand
GCGATAAGGTAATTACTTGATCTCTCGTAGTGGCACAAATCGAACCGATATAAATGGCACAGTTTGAACCGAAATGACTGGCACTATAACTCCGAAATCATTGGCACAAATCGAACCGAATTAACCAGCAGTTGTACAACATCACCTTTGGTAAGCGATAACTTATAATCATGTATTTTATTTCCTATAATATTGGTTTCCTTACCTTCTTGAAAAGATAAGGAAGAGTTCTGACTGAAAATATTATTGGAAACAAAGGCAAAAACAATAACAAATTGCAGACAGATAGTATATCTTTTCATATAGTTAATAAATAGAACTTATCTTTTAAATAGAGCTAACTGTTATATTATTTAGGCTGATACTCAGGATACCCCATTTGCCATAAAGCAAAAGAAAATACGTTGGCATACATTTCATATCTATCAATTTTTGTAGAGTTCATAGCTGCATGGCCATCTTCGAATTTTACCTGAAATAAAACAGGAGTATCCGCAGCATTGGATGCCTGTAATCTAGCTACAAATTTAGCCGGATCCCAGATAACCACTCTACCATCCTTCATCCCCCCAGTTACTAAAGTAGCTGGATATTCTACACCTTCTTTAATATGGTGGTAAGAATCCATTTCTAATAATGCTTCAAACTCTTCTTTGATCTTTACCGTACCAAACTCTTTGATACTATTTTGCCCATTAGGTTGTATCTCTGATCGCAACATATTCATAGCCGGAGAAGTAAGGATAACTGCTTTATATAGATCCGGTCGTTCAGTCATAGCACGACCTGCCAGGATACCACCTGCACTAGATCCCCATATTGCAGATTTCTCAGGACTAGTATAGCCTTCTTTGATCATATACTCTGTAGTAGCGATCATATCTTTCCAGGTATTAGGTTTGGTAGTTTTCTGCCCTGCTTTATGCCATTCCACTCCTTTTTGTCCGCCTCCTCTCACATGTGAAATAACTAATATTCCGCCAGTTGTTGTCCAAGATAGAAAACTAGGACTAAAAAAAACACCTCCTGAACCTCCATAGGAACCATAACCATAAAACAGAGTCGGATTGTTACCATTTTTTTTAATACCTTTATGTTTAATAATTGATACTGGAATTAATACTCCATCGTGAGATGGTACTTCAACATGATCTACAACTAAATTTTCAAAATCAGGATATTCTACATTTGGAGTAAAGATTTCCAATTTAAAACTATTATCTTTTACATTATATAAGTAATTTGTTTGAGGGTTAAGATATCCTGTCACGATGACTCTAAGTAATTCATTATCAGGCCCTTTAGATCCAATATAAATATCTCCAGCACTTTTAGGTAGTATAATCTCTCTTTCCTCATCTTCTAAATAATATAATTTAGATTCAACTCCATTCTTTTTTGTGGTAAAGAATAAACCGTCTTTTGTTATTTCAAATTGTGTAATTAAAAGATCTTTTTTTTCTGGTACTAAAATTTCTGGATTATTAAAATCAGGATTGTTCATTGACGTTTTACAAATCTGAAAATTGGGTGCGTTTTTTGCCGATAAAAAAATAAGGTTGTTATTATTATCTACTATATATTTTTTTATTTTATCTGATTCTTTAAATAATAGCTTCCAAGATTTATCATTAGAATCAAATTCAGATTCGCTTTTATAATATGTATCATAAAATGATGATACTCCTCCAACTACCCCAAATAAATAACCATCTTTAACTCTATGGTTATTTATTATAGGAAAATCTGCTGGTTTCAGATTTAATTCTGGGTTGTTTTTTATAGAAAAAATATCTTTTAACTTCTTAGAGGTATTGCCAATGGTATAGAGTATTGATTGAGTATTTGTCCAATAATCTTTATTGGTAGGGTCAATAATTGGTGAATACAAATAAATAAATCCTGAATTATCTGAAAGCCATTGAATTCCTCCAATATCAGGTAAACATTTTTTGATCACTCCAGGAAGAATTTTTTTAGTAGCTACTTCCATAATAATCATTTCTGAAGCTTCTTCTCCTTTTTTAGAAAGGCTTATTACAATCTTATCACCTACCCAGTCAGGTTTAATATAATTAATACTATACTCCTGTTTTTTTGAATACAAAGTCGGGTCATAGAGTAATATTTCTTCACTATTTAAACTTGTTCGATAATACAGTTTAGCAATTTGTTCTTCACCTATAGTTTTAGTATAAAAATATTTTCCATCCGCAGTAGTTTTGGAATGAAAAAAAGAAAACTCTTTTTTTATATCATATGACTGTTGTTTATCAATTAATTGTTGTCTATTCGGAATCCGCTTGAGTAAATCAGATGCATATTTTCCTTGTTTTTTTAGCCAATCGACTACTGTAGTATCTTTCAAGTTTTCCAAATTACGATAAGGATCCTTTATTTGCTTTCCGTGATATTCATCTATAGCCATTATAGGCTCTATTACAGAAGGTTTTCGATTTTTGTTGGAACAAGAAACAATTAATATAAGGATGAAAATTCTTTTAATCATGTTATTAAAAACTATAATTATACTTTTAACATTTCTTTGTAAATGCATTATTACCAGGGCATCCAGGTTCATCAACAGTTTTTTCCCCACAACCAGGACCTGCGGTACCTCCAATAACTTTTATGGATGCATCTTTTGATAATTTAGTAATATTCAACTTAGTCAATTTTAGTTTTTGCGCTTGAAATTTATTTTTCATTATTTGATAATTTTAAATTATATCCAAATATATAATAATTGTAGTAAGTTGGTGTTTACTGGAAAACAATTGTAGTCTTATTTCTAGAATCTAGACCATAAAAATATCAATTAACTGATTGATTTTCTTCACTTTGTAACCTTTTTATAAAATACGAAGGATATATCCCTGTTTTTTTATAAAATGACTTCGAAAACACCTCGGTAGAATTAAAACCTGCCTCTTTAGCTAATGCCTTAATGGTATAATTCCTTATTTTCTTGTCTGCTTTTAATCTTTCAATAATATACTCAATTCTTAAATCATTGATATAAGGAGAAAAGGTTTTACCTCTATAATATTTAATCACCTTGGTCAAATATTTTGAATTGGTATTCATTTTTTTGGCCATCATGGCAGAGGTAAGCTTGATTTCTAAAAAGCTATTGTTTTTTTCGAAATCTTCCAACTCTTTAAGAATCAAATCTACTACATCCTTCGCAATATCAATAGCAGTATTATTGTGATCAGTAGTAGAGTTGATTTTGTTAATCTCTTTTGGGGAATCCGACATTAGGCTATCAAAACGTTTTTTGTATTGTTTGTTTTTCCTACGGCTTATATAAAGAACACTTGTAATACCAAGAATTACTAATAACGAAATAAGAATGATATAGTAGGATTGATTGTTTTTGGTGGTAAGTTCTTGTATAATACTCTCCTTTTGAGCAATCAAAAGAGGAGTGTCAAATTCCGTATTCAATTTATCTGTAGTAGTTTTATACCTATTGTGAAATATACTATCATTATGTAATAATCTATTGATATAATACAGTTGATTATCTCTATCGTTAATAGATTTATAGTACTTTATCATTTCTGGATATGCGGGCCTAGCTTCCGAAATTAAATCATTAGATAATTGCACAAAGGAATCTATTTTTTTAAAATAACCCATAGCTTTCTCTTCTTGTTGCAAAGAACTATAGGATTTTCCAAGAAAAACATATCCGTTAATTAAATTATGATATCCATAGGTTGCTCTATATTTATTTGTTAAAAACTCTTTTACTCCTTGTTTTATGGATTGTATAGCATTGATGTAGTCTTTATCATAATATTGAAATATTCCTTTATTTAACGTGTACACTACTTTAATATCCGTGTTTTGAGCCATAATTGTACCCTCCCTATAATAATAATACGCAGAATCAATTTCTTTATTCAATTGATATGTGGATACTAAATCTGAAAGAAACATTAAGTATCGTGTAGAGTCATTTACCTTCTTACCTATTTGTGTTTTTTCATATTGAACGGACTTTTTATAGAGGGATTTGGCTTCATCATACTTCCCTAGTTTTCTTTTTAAAGCAGCAATTTTAGAACGAAAGAGAGAGATGTAGACCAAAACTTTATTTCTTTCGGCATGTTCTAACCCCTCAAGATAATAGTCCAAAGCTTTGTTATAATTACCTTTTTGCTGTGTAATTATTCCTTTAGTCATTTGCATTGCTCCCGTTTGTAGTACGTGCTGGGTATTTTTTACCTTAGCAATACCACTATCGATATAGATAATGCGTTTTTCGTAGTTATCAATAAAAAAATACGAAGTCCAATGAAAACCTCTTGCCATTTCGGAAATGCTATCTAGACTTTTTGCTTTTTGCAAGTAGGCCTTTGCAAACCATTTATTTGAGTAGGGATCTTTTTCGGTGAATTGTTTTTGATAAAGTTCTTCAAACTCCCATTGCATCAATGAGTCTATAGATGGAAGATTTTTGTTCTGACTATATACTATATTTTGTAATCCTAACGTCAAAACAACAATACAGATAAACCTGTATACAAATATATGATATGATTTTCTCTCCATTATAGTATGTCACCAATTCTAAAAACGAAACAAAGATACAGGTATTATTTTCCCCTCTGATTTTTTACAAAAGCTGTTTTAAATCAGTAGTTTAACTTAATTATTCCAGTAGTCTTAATTCTACAATTTCTACCATTACAATACCAGTGATCACTTAATTATCTTTTAGTTGTACTTGTTTAATAAAATAGGAAGGATATATCCCTGTTGTTTTATAAAAATACTTAGAAAACACCTCGGCAGAGTTAAATCCTGCTTCTGTAGCTAGTGCTTTTATTGTATAATTTTGTAATTTTTTGTCCGTTTTTAATTGTTCAATGATATAGGTTATTCTTAGATCATTGATATAAGGGGAAAAGCTTTTTTGTCTATAATGTTTGATGACCTTGGTCAAATATTTGGTATTGGTATGTAATTGGGTGGCTAATATTGCCGAACTCATATTGGTTTGTGTAAAACCTTTATTGCTCTCGAACTCATCTAATCCTGCTACAATATTAGCCACTACATCTGCAGCAATACCAATAGTATCATCATCGATTTTTTTCTGAACAGTTTTTTCTGTTGTACTCTGCATGAGCTCTTCAAAACGAATCTTGTAGAGCTTTCTTTTTCTATAATTAAGAATCAGGAATACTGTAATAATCAAGAGTATAAAGAGCAGAATCATTATCCCATAATTAGATTGATCCCTTTCATTGGTCAAATCTTTGATAAGCTTTTCTTTTTCAGATATCAAAATAGGAGTATCAAAATCCTTAATGAGCTTAGTGTTTAATGACCTAAATCTTCTATCAATTATACTATCATTATAGAGTAATCTGTTGATATAATGTAATTGATTGCTTTTATCACCTAAGGATTTATAATGTTCAATAATTGCGGTATAAGCTTGTCTAACTTCGGGTATAGAGTACTTAGTTCCTTGTATCAAAGAATCTATTTTTTTATAATTGGTAATTGCCAATTCTTTATTTGATATTGCCGTATAAGATTTTCCTAAGAATAGGTAAGCATCTATTACATTGTAATTTTCTGCGAAATATTTATTTTCAGGTTTAGAAAATGATTTTAATGCTTTATTTATATTTATTATTGCGTTCTTGTAATCCTTCTGATAATAATTGATAATACCTTTGTTAAGTTTAAAAAGACCAGATATTTCCAAATTCTTGGACATTTTAATACCAATGCTATTAAAAGTCAATGCTGAATCTATTTCTTTATTACGTCTATAAGTAGTAACTAATTCGGCAAGCGTAGACAGGTATCCAATAGTATCATTTTTCGATTCCCAAATCTTTGAAGATTCGTAGTTTAGGGATAGCTTAAAGAGTGATTTTGCTTCATCATATTTACCAAGTTTTCTTTTTAATAATGCAATATTATGATTTATGATAGCTTCATTAAAATCATCATTTTTCTTTTTTGCATATTTTAATCCATTAATATAATTATCTAAAGCTTCATTAAAAAGGCCATTATCTGCATACATTACACCTTTATCCACGTATATAATTGTTGGATAACTCTTAAAACTTGATTTTTCACCATAAAAAATGGCACTATCAAGGTAAGCTATTTTTTTATACAAACTATTCTCATAAACACGAGCAACCAAACGATATGAGCTTGCTATTCTGCCTGGTTCTTCGTTTTTTTTTGCTTTTTGTAAAATAGCTTCTGCAAATGGTTTTGCTGCTTCAGGATTGGATTCTATACTTTCATTAAATTTATCGAGAAGTAATTGAAATTCTAAATTAGTTAGAGAATCTATCTGCGTAATTTTTTGCTGACTATACACTATATGATGTTGTGCAAGTACCAAAATAATAAAACAAATAAACCTGTTTATAACAATATGATATGATTTTCTTCCCATTATAGTATGTCAACCAATTCTAAAAACGAAGTAAAGATACAGGTATTATTTTTCCCTCCAATTTTTAGCAAAACCTGTTTTAAATCCTTGGCTTACCCTAATTCTAGAATTAAGACTATTGAAAAACCACGTAACCTACTATTTTTCTTCTTGTTGTAGTCTTTTAATGAAATACGAAGGATAGATTCCTGTTTTATTATAAAAATGTTTAGAAAACACCTCGGTAGAGTTAAAGCCAGCCTCATTAGCCAAAGCTTTAATGGTGTATTTTTGTAGTTTTTGATCTTTTTTTAATGCTATAATAATATATTCTATTCTCAGATCATTAATATAATTTGTAAAACTCTTATGCCTATAATATTTAATCACCTTAGTTAAATATTTAGTATTTGTATTTAGTTTTGTGGCCAACATACCAGAAGAAATATTGATTTTGGTAAAACCTTTATGTTTTTCGAATTCATTGAGCCCTTCTACAATTTTGGTTACTACATCTGTAGCAATACCTATAGTATCATTACTGATTTTTTTCTGAACAGGTTTTACTGTTGTGTTTTTCATAAGCTCTTCAAAACGGGTCTTGTATAGTTTTCTTTTTCTATAATTCAGGATTAGAAATACGGTAGTAATCACAAGTATAAAAAGTAAAATGATAACTCCATAATTAGATTGATCTCTTTTAGTTGTCAAATCTTTGATAAGCTTTTCTTTTTCTGATAGTAAAATAGGGGTATCATAATCCTTAATGAGTTTAGTGTTTAAAGACCTAAATCTTTTATCAATTATACTATCATTATAGAGTAATCTGTTGATATAATGTAATTGATTATTTTTATCACCCAGGAATTTATAATGATCAATAATAGCAATATAAGTTTCACGAATTTCAGGAACCAAATAATTAGTTGTTAGAACTAATGAATCTATTTTTTTGTAGTAATGAACTGCTTGCTCTTTCTGTGATATGGCTGCATAAGATTTACCCATAAAAAGATAGGCATCAATCAAATTATAATTTTCTGCAAAATAAGAATTCTCTGGCCTAGAAAATGCATTTAATGCCATATTGATATTAGTAATTGCAGTCTTATAATCTTTATAATAATATTTAATGATGCCTTCATTTAATCTGAAAAGATCTTGTATTGTTTTACCCTCTGACATTCTAATACCTCTAACATTTAAGGAAAAAGCTGAATCTATTTCTTTATCAAGTCTATAAACACTTACCAATTCAGATAATGTTACCAAGTACCCTATAGAATCATTTTCAGGGTTACTTAATATTGACTCTTCATACGTTAAACATACTTTAAACAATGATTTTGCTTCCTTGTATTTACCCAGTTTTCTTTTTAATAGGGCAATATTATGATTAATCACTGCTTCAAAATCTATCTCTTTTTTCTTTTTGGCAAAATCCAATCCTTTTAGATAACTATCTAATGCTTTGCTAAAAAAACCATAACCATCGTAAGCAACACCTTTGTCAACGTATAATATAGTTGGTAAATATTTATAATCTAAATTTTTACTATAAGCAATAGCACTATCCAGGTATGTGATATTTTTTTCAAGATCATTCTGATTAAATCGAGCCATCAAACGATACCCATTTACTATTCTCAGGGTACGTTGATCTTTCTTTGCTTTATGTAAATAAACTTTTGCATATAAGCCTGCTCTTTTAGGCTCTCTTTTTATAGTGTTATAAAATTCAGTGTGAAGGGTCTCTGCTTCTAACTTAATTAGCGAATCTATAAGTTGATCTTCTTCTTGACAATATACACTTTGTCCAGATATTAGTAACAGAATTAGAAAATAGAAGATGTTACGTATATACATGTAAACAAATCTTTTTTATACTATAAAATTGAAATTAGTTTTCTAAGGGGATATGTTATTAAGAATAAGCATCTTCATAGGCTTTTATAAAGATCCCTGCTTCTAGAACGAAGCAAATATACATTTAATATTTTCCATAGTCATTTTTCAATCTATCTTTTGGGAATATATATTAAACACTTGATAGTCTAAATTTTAAACCAGTCTTAATTCTAGAATTTCGACCCTAAGATTCTAGAATCAAGACTTGTTCTCCTTGTATCCCACTATATCCTGCCCATATATTTGACCCGATCAGATGAATTATGAATTACGAGTTCAGAATGAGAATGGATTCATTTTGGAATTTATCCTGAGCGAAAGTTGAAAGACAAGAATAACAAAACAAAACAGATGAATACAAAAAAGAACCAACAGATTATTGATGGAATCATTACAGGGGATCGTTTGATTCTTAAAGCATTTTATAAGAAGAATCTACCCTATATACGTAGATATATCCTAAAACAAGGGGGATGCATACAGGATGTAGAAGATGTATTTCAGGACTCTTTAGTAGTGATCTACCAAAAGCTACGAAATGGATCACTACAAATTGATACATCTATTCATAGTTTTTTTATAGGTGTCTGTAAAAACAAGTGGCGTGTACAGCTAAAAAGGCAATATAAGGTATGCAACAATGACCAACTGGTGGTACAAAAACCAGATCATAAACAATCTGTCATTGATACCCTAACTGAGAAAGACCAAACCGTATTATATCATAAACACCTGGATAATCTTAGTGAGAAAAACAGAACTATACTACAGCTGTTTTTTGAAGGAAAAAGCATGCGGGAGATCGCCAAGATCAATGGATATACTGAAGGGTATACCAGAAAAAAGAAATTTGAGATCAAGGAAGGCTTGCTACGTATGATCCAGCAAGATCCTGCGTATGATGAATTGGCAGTAGTGTGAGTATCAGGTCGGGTATCAGGAAATAAAACAACACTTAACAAACATAGTAATAGAAATTATAACAATCGCTGCGCAGCGTAGGGCGAAAACCGAAAAGCCCGTATCCAACAGAGTAGGTATTGACTAATTAAATATTAAAAACTGAAGTTTCGCACCTAGTATTTACAGGTTTTTAGGGGTGTTAAAAAAGGAAAAAAGTAGCATGAAAACCTTGGTGAACCCTTGATTTTATTGTATTTTTAAGTTGAAAGACAAACAAATACAAAA
>NZ_VTZU01000124.1 GCF_008370685.1 Aquimarina sp. RZ0 | reverse complement strand
CGTGCTTACTAAAAAAAGCAGCAACACTTTAAAAAACGGCCTTGCAAAGAGCTAAAGTTAATACCCAGTAAATTACGAATTTTACGTTAGCCTACGTACTGAAGTTTCTGGGGTCTATGAGGGATTGCTTTTAACGTTAAGCATTTTGCTGACTACTTTTGTTTTACAAATAAGTAAACAACTTAACGACCATCTGGAGAGAAATAGCAAACCATTTGATATGGTAATTGGCGCAAAAGGGAGTCCGTTACAGCTGGTATTATCTGCTATCCTACACATAGACAATCCAACGGGCAATATATCTCTTGATGAGACTTTAAGAATAAGTAAAAACCCTATGATAAAAGAAGCTATACCAGTTTCTTACGGTGATAATTATCGGGGTTACAGGATTCTGGGAACTACAGGTAAATATGTACGTAAATATGGTGCAACCTTAAAAGAGGGAAAATTAAACACTAAAAACTTTGAAGCAATATTTGGCGCTGAAGTAGCCAAAAAACTGAACCTTAATATAGGAAGCCTTTTTGTTAGTTCGCATGGGCTACTACAAAATGAAATAGAGGCGCACGATGAAAAACCTTTTGTAGTGAGCGGTATCTTAGCGCCTACCGGAACAGTTGTAGATCACCTTATCATAACAAATCTTGAAAGTATTTGGGAAGTTCATGAGCATAAGGATGAGCATTCAGAACATGAAAAGCACAAGGAAGAACATAAAGAAATTACAGCGTTATTATTAAATTTCAGGAATCCTATTGGAGCATTGCAACTTTCTAGATCGATCAATAAAAATACCTCCTTACAAGCAGCACTCCCAAAATTCGAAATTGAACGATTATTAAATTTTTTAGGGATCGGTTTTCAAGCAATCAATGGCATCGCTATAGCAATACTGCTAGTGGCTGGTTTAAGTATTTTTATTAGTCTCATAAAAACTGTAAGAGAAAGAAAACATGAACTGGCTTTATTAAGAACGTATGGAGCCACTACTTTTCAATTATTAAAATTAGTTTTTCTCGAAGCACTTTTTTTATCCTTAATGGGATTTGTCTTTGGATGGTTCTTGGGAAGAGTAAGCATTCTTTTTTTTTCAAATTTAGCCTCCGATACATATAAGTATCATTTGGAGATCAGTGTACCTGATATGCAGGAGTTTTTTATATTAATTATAGTGATTTTCATGACGATACTTGCATCGATTTCAGCTTCTTATTCTTTATTTAAATTAAATATTTCTAAAATTTTAGCCGATGTGTAAAATACTTTTATCACTAATTTTCATAAGTATCCCATTTCATCTTATTGCTCAGCAAAAGTTGTCCTGGGAGGATTTAGAAGAAGTTAGTTTTCATGATGTTTATAACGTCCATTATGACGACTATTTTTTGAAACCAACATTTGGCCCCATTATAAAATCATATGAAGGGTCCAAAATCACTATCAGTGGTTATTTCTTGGATTTTTCTTATGAAGAAGAATTTCATATGGTATCCAGAAACCCTATGTCTTCCTGTTTTTTCTGTGGAGGTGCAGGTCCTGAAACTATTGTCGAAGTCATTTTTAAAAATAAATCAAACTATAAAACAGATCAGGTAATAGAAGTTACCGGAATACTGGAATTAAATGCAGAAGATGTAGATCACTGTAATTATATACTAAAAGAAGCAACAGCGAAATTGATACAGTAAATTCAATTAAACCCGCTTTATGCATTATAAAATCTATTACATCTTGAAGCAGCCTTTGCTTCTTTTTTTATTTCACCATAGTGCTGCTATGCTATAATGAAGAAAAAGCCAGTATTTATTGCATCATCAAACTTTATTACAAAGTTCTAATGCATAAAACAAGTTAAAATTATACTTTAGTTGTTAGAAAAAAGAATTCATCAAGTTTTACAATACATGAATAATATAACATATCGTAATTGCCTCTTGCCAAACATAATTTATAAAAGTTTCTTTTTGCTTACACTTATAATAGTGCCGTCATCTTGTCAAAAAAAGGAACATCTTGTAAAAGTAGAAGGAGTAAGAATTGAAATCAACGATAGTACTCCTGATAATTTAGATATAGAGGCTTTTATTAAGCCATACAGGGCACACGTAAATAAGACTTTAGACAGTGTTTTGGCTTATGCACCAGAGACATATTCCAAAAGAGATGGAATCTTGAATACTGCTATAGGTAATTTAATGGCTGATATTGTTTTAGAGCAGGCCAATCCTTTTTTTATATCAAAGACTAAAAATGAAATTGATATGGTACTATTAAACCATGGCGGGATACGAGCACCAATCCCGAAAGGTACTATTACCTCACGTACGGCCTATCAGGTGATGCCATTTGAGAATAGTATTATAGTCGTCGAACTGAAAGGTATCTATATCAAAAAACTGATTGAGTATTTACAAAAATCTCGAAAAGCACATCCTATTTCTGGATTAAAATTAACAGTTGATAAAGATTTTGAGATAGTCAAAGCTTTGATCAGAGACAAAGAAATTAAAGATGAAGAGCTTTATTTTGTAGCTACAAATGACTATTTATATTACGGAGGTGATGCGATGTATTTTTTTGAACACGCTGAGAAGGCACATAAGTTAAATTACAAAATACGAAATGCCATGATCGACTATTTTAAAAAGGTAGATACGATCTCACCAATAATGGATGATAGATTTTTACAAGTTAATTAACAACGATAGCAATGAAACGAAGAGAATTTGTAAAACATACAGCTTTAACTGCAGGTTTGATGACTATTGGAGGAGTTAGTTTATCGTCTTTTTCTGCTAGCCAAGCAAAAAAAATAACAATTTTACATACAAACGATGTGCATAGTCATATAGATCCATTTGGCCCTGAAGAAGGTAGGAATTCTAATAAGGGAGGCGTTGCACGAAGAGCAACCATTATTGAAAGTATCAGAAAAGAGAACCCAAACACCTTGCTGTTAGACGCAGGTGATATTTTTCAAGGAACTCCTTATTTTAATTTTTATGGAGGAGAACTAGAATTCAAGTTGATGAGTATGCTTAAATATGATGTCGCAACTATAGGTAATCATGATTTTGATAATGGTATTGAAGGATTACATGCACAACTGCCTTATGCCGGATTTAAATTTGTTTCTGCCAATTATGATTTTTCTAATACGGTAATGGATACGTTTGTAAAACCTTATGAAATAATAATAAAAGATACTATTAAGATAGGAATATTTGGTTTGGGAATAGCACTGGAAGGGTTAGTAATGAAAGATCTATATAAAGAAACTAAATATCTTAATCCTATAGATATTGCTCAGGATATGAGTGCCATATTAAAGAATGAGGAAAAATGCGATTTGGTTATATGCTTATCTCATTTAGGATATGATTACAAAAACGAATCAAATAAAGTAAGTGATCTGAGTCTTGCCAGAGCTACAGAAAACATTGATCTTATCATCGGGGGGCATACACATACATTTCTTAAAGAACCAACAGTAGTAAAAAACAGGAAGGAAAGAGATGTACTGGTAAATCAAGTTGGTTGTTATGGTTTATATTTAGGAAGAATAGATTTCTATTTTGATAGCGAAAAAAGTAAAACTTCGGAAGGCAGCTCTATTATTATTTAAAATTCTCAAAATGTAGTATTATTTCAATAAACGCAATATTGTTGCTTTAATAAAAGCTGTATAAAGTTTAGATTGAATAAATTACTAGTTAGGTAGAGTTGGTTTTGACCAATTCATCACATTATGATTGTATATTTTGTTAAAGTTTAGTTAATTATGGATGAGTAATTGAATGCTCAATTATAGAAATTTCTTACAAGTTTTTCCTGAAAGATTTTTCTGGTTAAATACTTGCTAATATGTTGTTTTTACTAAAGCAACAACATTGCAATAATGTTTTTTAATATACTGTGAATTCCTGCTTAATTTTTGTAGATCAATTATTTGTCTTGTGGTTTTACCGCAACAATTTTTTCATTTGAATTTATACATTTGGGTTCTAACTCAAATTTTAACTCAAATATGAAAAATTTAAGCAAACTAGCTGTAGGTACACTACTTTCGGCATTAGTAATGACTTCTTGTCAAAATGAAAACCTCTCTGATGGAGCAGTAGAAACAATTGTAGAACCTACCAGTACAGAGGGTAAAATAATTCCAGGTGAGTACATTGTGGTATTTAAAGATTCTAAAATTAAACCGACATCGAAAGTTTTAGAAAAACGATCTTTTACGAATAGAGAAGAAAAAGCAAAATCAGTTCGAGACATTTCTGAGGTATCGATTAAAAAAATGAATACCATTTTGTCAGAAAACGATTTGGATCAGTCTAAAGTACTCGATTATTATACTACTAAAATTTCTGGGGTGGCTATTAAACTTGGAGATAATGAATTTCAAAAATTATCCAAAGATCCTAACATAGTCTCAATCGAGTATAATCGGGTTGTAGAATTACCAAAGTTCGAAGTAGAAGAAGTTATTACCAAAGAAGTGTCACAAAAAATGGCTCAACAAACTCCTTGTGGTATCACAAGAGTTGGAGGAGCCACTAATGGTGCAAGTAAAGACGAATGGATTTGGGTAATTGATAGTGGTATAGATTTAGATCATCCAGATCTAAATGTAGTTACCAATACTACTTATGCAAGATCTTTTGTAGGAGGATCTGCTAATGATTGTAACGGGCATGGAACTCATGTGGCTGGAACAGCTGCGGCGATTAATAATAGCATCGGTGTTGTAGGTGTTTCTGCAGGTGCAAAAGTAGTGCCTGTAAGAGTTTTTGGATGCGGACCCTCAAGTAGTACCGCTACTATACTTTCGGGAATTAATCATGTCGGGAGATATGATTTTCCTGGCGACGTGGTCAATTTAAGTTTAGGTGGTTTCTTTGGGTCAGGTTGTTCGAGTAATTCGCCTTATCGTAATGCTATATTATCATTATCAAGTTCAGGTACTTTTGTAGCTATTGCAGCAGGCAATAGTGGAGCTAATACGACCAATTATGCACCTGGTTGTATTAACGGAACTAATATTTATACAGTAGCTTCTATGACTTGTGGTCAGAGTTTTTCATCTTTCTCAAATTATAATATGAATCCTGTCGATGTGATCGCTACAGGTAGTAGTGTAAGAAGTACATATTTGAATGGAGGTTATGCTACATTGAGCGGAACTTCAATGGCATCACCTCATGTTGCAGGAATTATGCACGCCAGAGGAAATGGACCTAGAACATCTGGTACTGTAAGAAACAGAGGAGAAAACTATCCCATAGCTGTAAGATAAAAGACATAGTCTTTATTTTTAAGTTGGGATGTGTAGTTCGAAACCATCCGCTGGAGAGCGGGTGGTTTCAATTTATTTGCACTTATTACAGATACCGATGACCAAGAATTGAGTCTCTTGAATGGTAAAACCTTCTAAGTTTGGGATGTGTAGCGTATTGGGTTGACAAGTTACCTCTTTACACACTTGACATTCAAAATGTATGTGATTATGAATCTTATGAGATGTTCCACAGTTATTACAAAGGGCATAATACGCTTTACCATTTTTACCCGTTACGAAATGAACCTCTCCTTTCTCAGTAAATCGATCTAAAATCCTGTATATAGTTGTTTTGTTAACCTTTATTGGTATTGCAGCCATAATATCTTCAGCAGACATAGCGTGTTCTGTTTCAGAAAGGATTTTCTTGACAAGATTTTGCTTTTCAGTATTTCTTGATTTTTTGATTTCCATGGTATAATATTCAAATTCCTTTACTTTATCGAAAGTAGTAATTTTTTAGCCATGCTTCAATACTTTGTCTTTTAACAAATTTATTTTTTACTCGATAATCGGCACCACTACCTATAGAAATGAAAGCAGTCTTTACCGTTTGTTCTATATCATCCTGATTAAATTTGAATTCGAGTTTATCAGAACTAAGAAATAGTCTTGTGGTAATCTTTTGATTATACTCTTTGTTTCCATTTTTTTTCCGATGGACAAAATTCGTATTACCCCAAGTGTAGCCAAAAAATATACCCAAATTAACACCCGTAGTAAATTCTGTGTCATTCTCTCCAAATTGGACTTTCAAAAGGAACTGCTAATGTGCAAATGATCATTGATACGATTTATAACTAAAAATTTCGCATATTCATCGTTTCTTTTTCCTTTCTACTTCGTTTAAAAAATAAACCGTAGCTATAGCTATGCTTGATTTTTTTGCCTTGCATAAAGAAAAAATAATTCAATGAATTTATACGAATTTTTTAATCACAAATCGTATGACTGAAACTTACTTTAAGTGATTGTCTGTTTTTGAGTTCAAAAAAAAAAGATTTTTTCTTGATTTAAAAGTTTACAGAGTATCTATTGAATTTTAAGAAACCTGTTTTCATAATACGTATTTACACTTATAATAAAACTTACCTTTTGGTTTTTCTTTGTAATGATACTAAAAGTGGGATCATTCGAAGTTTTGTGTCTGATCTGACCGAAATGCCTTTGAAAATCTTTAAGAGGTTTTTACTAAATATAAAGATACGAAAGGTCATATATCTATTTGATAGTTTGTCAAAGTAGTTAGTAATAAAACGTGTAATGATATAAAGAATATTATGAAAAAATACGATGTAGTTATTATTGGATCAGGAATAGCTGGTTGTTTAACTGGAATAGTTTTAGCTAAACACAAGCTCTCAGTACTTCTTATTGATGCTGGTTCACATCCTAAATTTGCAATTGGAGAGTCAACCGTTGGTCATACTTCTGAAATGATTCAACTAATTTCTGAACGATTTGATATTCCAGAAATTGGGTATATATCTTCATTTCGAAAAATTCGAGATAATGTTACTAAATCTTGCGGTGTGAAGCGAGGATTTGGGTTTATATATCACAATAATAAAGGAGAACAACTTAAGGACGAAGTTCATCAATTTGTTGTTCCACCATTAATGCATGGGTTAGATAGTCATATGTATCGTCAGGATATTGATTCTTTTTTGTTTAATACTGCCATCAAATATGGAGCGGATCATATGCTAAATACTAAAATAGACGAAATTCATTTTGAAGAACAAAGTGCTACTATTACTTTAGAAAATAAAACAAGTATTAGCTGTGATTTTGTATTAGATGGCTCTGGGTATCGTTCATTAATAAGTAAGAAATATAATCTGCGTAAAGAAAGTGATGAGTTACACACAAAGTCACGTTCTATTTTTACACATATGATAGATGTCTTACCCTATGACGATTGTATTCCTAAAAAATATCATAACATGCCATTGCCATGGTTTCAAACTACCTTACATCACATGTTTGACGGAGGGTGGATGTGGGTTATTCCATTTAATAATCATAGACAGGCCGTTAACAACGTTTGCAGTGTAGGATTAACCCTTGATATAGATAAATATCCTGAAACCGGGCTTTCGGCTTCCGAAGAGTTTTATAAAATAATAGGAAAATTTCCATCGATTAAAAAGCAGTTTAAAAAAGCTAAGAATATTAGAGATTGGGTTTCTACACCTAGATTACAGTATTTATCGTCTAGTTCTGCCGGTCATCGATATTTTCTTTTACCACATTCTGCAGGATTTGTCGATCCCCTTTTTTCCAGAGGCTTAGCAATAACTATGGATGGTTTATTTTATTTAATTCCTAAAATATTAGAAGCATTTGAAACCAAAGATTTTTCTGTTGAAAAATTCAAAAGTGTTGATACAATTGTTAAAAATTCAATTCTTTGCGCAGACGAACTAGTTCATACATCTTTTAAATCGTTTTCTGATTTTCGACTTTGGAATGCTTGGATTAGATTATGGGCTATGGCAGAAACGGGGTTAGATCAATTGAGAATTTTAAAGGCAAAACTGAAGTTCAAAAATGATAAAGATGATCAACATTTTAAAGATTTGGAGGATGTTCTTTATCCTGGATTTATTTGTCCCGATTCTCATACCTTTTACAAGCTTTGGAAAGAAACTAGAAAAGTGATTCTGGATGGATTAGAAAGTGGCGATATAGAAAAAGCCGAAAAGCAATTTTTTAAGTTACTTAATAATTCAGAATTAAATGCTCCTGTGGTGAGAATGGGAGATCCTAGAAAAAAAATATTTGGAGGAAGCGTAAAAAAAGGTTTACAAGCTTTTTATTGGGGAAAACAAAGTCCTAAAGAAGAACTAAAAAGATATTATGATATTAAACTCTCTGAAATTTTAAAACTGAATTTCGAGAACAGAAAAGAAGTTTCTACTAAAGATTTATAATACCAATTTTAAAAATAACAGAAATGAAAAATAATATAATGTATTTAAATTCGCTAACACCACTTAGAGGAATTGCTGCTGTTTTAGTGTTCTTTCACCATTTTAATAGTTTCCTGGGACAGCTATTACCTACTGGGAATTACTTAGTTACCAAATGGTATCTAATGGTAGATTTTTTTTTCTTATTAAGTGGATTTATTATGTATCACGTGTATGGCAATACCTTTAAAAACAATATCAAGAAGAAGGATATCATCGAATTTATTAAAGCGCGATTTGCGCGTTTGTATCCATTACATTTTTTTATGCTATCTTTTTCGATAGGCATATTTGCATTGCTGAAATTTAAGATAGCCGCATCCGATATTCCTCCAATACTGAATTTATTATTTGACCCTAACACAATTATAAGTAATTTGTTTTTGGTACAAGCTTGGGGAATGCATTTAGAAGCTAGTTATAATGTTCCCTCCTGGTCTATTAGTGCAGAGTGGTTCTTATATCTAATATTTCCGTTTTTACTATTTTTTATGAATAAATACAAAAAAACAGCAAAATGGCTCATAGCCGTATTTGCAATAGCTGGACTTTGTTCTATTATGTACCACTTTCAACCTATGGATTGGTTGCTTAGAAATGAATATCTTAATATTCCAGATACTAATGTGCCTAAGAATTCAATTAATGTTATTACAGGAATTGCATTGCTAAGAGGATTATGTTCCTTTTCTGTAGGTATGGTACTGTATGAAATTTTTCGAACAAAATGGATGATAAAATATCTATCTAAGAGTTATGTTTCCTTTGCTATTTGGAGTTTTTTGCTGATTGTATGGATTGGTGATTGGTTACCTGATGTGTTAGCAATACCATTTTTTTGCATACTACTACTAAACGCGGTGTATTCGCAAGGAGTATTAAAACGATTATTAAATAATAGAGTCTTTAATTATTTAGGAGAAATTTCATACTCGATTTATATGATACATGTACCTTTGATGTTTCTCTTATACATGATAACATTAATGCTAGGAATAGAAGGAGAGTCAGCACACGAATCAACTAACTTTCTTGATAATTTTATAGCTTCAATAATAGGGTTGTTAGTAGTAATAGGTCTGGCTTCGCTAACGTATTATTTTATCGAGAAACCATTAAGAAAATATTTGAATGAAAAAATTATCAGGAAAGAAAAGTATTACAAACCTATAAGAAATTAAAAATAAGATAATACCTTTTACACTTTGGATGTATCATAATAAAATGCGTCTAAAGTACAACTCTGTATAAAAAATTGCATAAATTGAAACCAAACTGCTTTGTACTTTTAGTGCAAAGCAGTTTGGTTTTAGTATAGAACATAGTCTCTATGTTCTATACTACTATGAAATTATACGATTTACGGGTGAGAATTTCGTAAAATAATGGCAAGGATTTTTCGCTAGATTGATTGGTTAATTCGGTTCGATTTGTGCCAATGATTTCGGAGTTATAGTGCCAGTCATTTCGGTTCAAACTGTGCCATTTATATCGGTTCGATTTGTGCCACTACGAGAGATCAAGTAATTACCTTATC
>NZ_VTZU01000123.1 GCF_008370685.1 Aquimarina sp. RZ0 | reverse complement strand
CGATAAGGTAATTACTTGATCTCTCGTAGTGGCACAAATCGAACCGATATAAATGGCACAGTTTGAACCGAAATGACTGGCACTATAACTCCGAAATCATTGGCACAAATCGAACCGAATTAACCATGTCCTTTCAAGTCCTGATTCAGTTTTATAACAAAACGAATAACCATAATTAACACGGCCTTGGTAAACCCCTTCCACTTTTTCAATTCTTTCTATTTCTTGAGAAGGGGAAATGGACAATGAGACTAAGTTTAGTAATAGTAGTGTGATTAGCATCATTGTTTTTTTATTTTTCGGAAAAGTTTACTACCGGAATTTATATTTGGATATCTTTCTGACCGATAGCCAATATACATCCTTTTATTCTTTTGGCTTGCTCTATTTTGGCTTCTTTTACAGATACCGGATATTAAGTAAGAAGCAATGTATATAAAACCCTAAGAAAATCAGCTGTTTCCTTGAAAGTATGGACAACAATCCATTTTAGAAACATGAATTTCAGAATAGCAAAACATTAATCTGAGTTTAAGGAAACTAAATCTTACAATGATTTTCAGCGTATTAATGAGGAAACTCAAAAACTTAAATCACGCCTTGTGATAAGAGAAAATCATTCATTGAAATAAAGGAGGAAATTAAGAAATAATGAATTTTCAACTAATGAATTTAAACCTCTTACTTTATTTAATACGGTTTGTCATATTGTATCCAAAAGCTACTGTTTTTTTGATATAAAATGGTTTCAATTTTTTATTAAAAAGTACCGTTTTTAAGTACCGATTTGTTGTCATTTGTGGGCATTTGCAAGTTGGTGAAATTATAAAACCCTTATAGACAGCGAGGTAGGTTTGTGTTGGTTTAGGCTCATAACCCGAAGGTCACAGGTTCGAGTCCTGTTCCCGCCACGAAGAAGTAACCTATTGATTTTCAATAGGTTATTTTGGTTTATGAGGGGGATATCAACTTCATTTTGTGTTCTTTAAGTATACTTTGGTTTGTTTATAGATTTATTAATTAACTTTTCAGTACTAGCTAAGTACTAACCTAGTCCACTAATGATGTACTCATAAATCTCATTGTTTTGATAGCCAAAAGGGTCTTTAAAACTTTTCGTTATGTGTTTTGGTTTTGCTATAATTTCTCTTTCTATCATTTCATTGATGGTATTGTAGAAGTCCATAGAGGTTTTACCAACCAATAGCGGAGAAAGATTTACATCTGCTTTCCATAGTTTCAATATTTTCTCAAATCCACTTAGGTATAGATAGTCTTTGGTAAATCCACCACCTCTAAAAATCCTTGTCACGATGATGTATGCATCATTTGTTGAAACACTATGTTGATTAACTAGGAAATTGAAGCATTCCATGAAATTAGCTCCATTACACATCATATCAGTAATAACTACTCTGAATGCTATCTTTTTTAGTCTTTTCAAGGTAATGTTTCCACTCAGGTATTCTGATAGAATTGCTAATCCTTCTTGAGTCATGGTATTCATTGGCAGACCAAGATTGAAAATATTCAGTTTCTCATCTGAAGAATTTTGTGTAGTCACCATGTGTACACCAATTTCATGCTCTATGAGTGCATTGGCTTCTTTTCTTGTGAATTTTGCATCAGGTCGAATTAAAATTGTCTTTTTTGAGTTGAGTACCATTACTTGAGAAATCACTCGCTTACTCAGTTCGATTTTACAATCGATTCCGTACTCATCTAGTGCATTTCTAAATGAACCAATGGCCTCATCCATCGATAGAAATGGTACTCTTTTTGGTTCACTAGGGATAGATGGCAAGTGAAGAATATATTGAGCATTGGTTAAGTCTTTTTTACTTGGTCTTCCAAAATATCTGAGGGAGTTGTATAAAAACTTCTTTGTGCCTAGCGCCGATAATAAATCAATCTTATCAAAGTAACTATTGATTACTGATTCATAAAGTTCACGAATAGAAACATCCGATATATTCTGTGTTCTTAGTGTGCTTAATTGCTGTTTTAGCTCAAATGGATTGATTTTAATGGGCGCATATTTAAACTCAGGGGGTTTCGTATATTTGTTTTTGATAAACCTTTTTTGTTCAGAGTTGGCGTTGATTGGGTTAACATGAGCTAATAATTCAAATCCTTTCAACAATTTGAAAAGCTTTTTATCTACAGAAACAATAGCTGGATCGGTTTTTTTATCTAATAGATGTACCCTGTTTTTTGATCTCCAATTGGTGTTTTCCTCACTGAAATATTGCGCATTATTAAGAATAGCTCGTTTTAGTTTTTGCTGTAGTTCTCGTATCAATTTAGGATAATCTTCACCTGTTAATTCATTACTATAGACTTTTTTAATTTCCGTAGCCAGCACAAGTGTATTGGAAAAGTTCTGGGTAATAAATTCAAGATTATAACCTCTACCAAAGAAAACATCATTGATTGTCGTCTGATTCTCTATACCTGTTAACGAAATAGCACTTAATTCGGTTACCCAGTTTTCAATAAATTTTTCATATTTCGAACTATCAATGCGCTCTGTACCTATATTAAAAAGTGGCACAATTCTATCCCAACGTTGGTAATTATAAGAGTGTAAATCATAAACGATGCAAGAGTCATACAGCTCTTCTAGCTTCTGAATCAATGCATGGACGACTTTGTAAAAGTTATGATGTTTTTGAAGGCTTGCTTGTTTTTCTGCAGGCGTAAGTGGACGTTTCCATACTTTTTTGCCCCATGCTTCATCATAGATGCAATCTTCTGGCTTTCTATTGAGGTCATACTCAAAACGGGAGTCCAATCCAACTAATGTAATAGGTAAAGAGTCTATAAATTCACCAGTATGTGGATCTTCTTCATACCATCGGTTATAATCATCGATGGCAATTTTGTTTTTTAACCGATCTCGAAGGTTACCGCCATCATGAATGGCCGTACAGCAATAGGGTACATACTTATTGATTTTTATACTGAAAGAATTATCCGAGGCTTTAGCTTCAAAGGTCTTCTTTTGCTCTATTAGTTTAATTATCTCGCTAACCTTTAATTGTTGCATTTTTTAATAGTGTTTCAGGTCTAAATTCTTCTTTTAATTCGTTTCTACTTCCTACTACTTTTTCCAAATAGCCTAAAATCTTTTCTTGCAATCTAACTTTATTAAGCCTGTTTATGTCCGTAATTGTACCTGGACTCATTACATTGACTTCGATCAATTTACCATTAATTAAATCAAGACCAGCAAAGTAAATACCATCTCTAACCAATTTTTTTCCAATCTCCCTGCACAATATTTTGTCTGCTTTTGTTAATTTATATTTTTCGACTGCTCCTCCAGCTGAAATATTAGACCTTACATCACCTTGGATAGGTCTCCTTCTTAATGCTCCAATAGGCTCTCCATTTAACATCAAAATTCGAACATCTCCCTCTTCAGCACCTTCTACGTATTCTTGAAGAATTACATAGTTGGAGTGATCCTTGCCATGATTAATATAAAAGTCTAATAAAGAACGGATATTTTGCATTGCAGCCCTTTCAATAATGATAACGCCACTACCTCCATAACCATCCAATGGCTTCATAATCATCTTGTCATTCTCTGATTCTTTGATTATGTGTAAGAGATAATCAATGTTTTTAGAAACATATGTAGCAGGTATAATCTCATGATCAGGGTCGAAGTAGGCGGCAGTATAAATCTTATTATTAGCCTCTCTTAATCCATCAATTGCATTGATAATAAAAACATCATCTTTTATGGAATCCAAGAAATTCAGAACCAACCCATTCAATGGAGGGTTGTCACGCATAAATATTACATCAAACTCGCTCAACTCTCTCATTTTAGACTTAAATGTTACTGTCTTATAAAATGCAGTCATGCTTTTAGTGAGTTTTTCTCCTAGTGATATGTTCTTACACAAACTAAGGGTGATACTATGTCTAATAGTCAAGTTAGACGGATCCGTAATTGAAACATCATGGCCTCTTTTAACTGCTTCATGTATAATTCTGAGTGTAGAATCTTGTGATGGACGTACTTCTTCCCAAGGGTACATGATAAAGCATATTTTTATTTTCATAATTCTTTTTTTCGTAATTAAAAAAACCAAATTTTCTCTTTTCAAAAATTGGGATTTCGCTCTATTGAAAGCTATTAAGTAATTCTCTTGTCAATTCATTGTAAATTTAGCCAAAGAATCATGTCCAATGCAATTTTAAGATCCGACTTTTCCTTTATAAAGGCGTATATATGTTTAATAGGATTGATTCCAAAGCACACCTATTATACCAAAAATTATTAAAATTATAATAATCCACTTAAGTTTACTATTTTTCCTATGTACTATAATATGCTTAAAGAATTCTAGGTTTTCTTTTACAATGTTTAGCTTCTGGCTTATAGTTTTATGCTTATCATTTATCTCAAATTTTTTCTTAAGTTCAGTATTTAGCTTAGTAAGCATTTCATCATCCGAAACTGCACTAGGAGAATCAAATATGTAAAGATTTTCAGAAATCTTATTTTTGGAATTTAAAACCTTTTCAACGAAATGTTTATGTTTTTTATCATCTGTATATAGTCTTGTCCCTCTTGTCTCTATAAAATTAGTGTATTGTACTGTGTCTTCAATTAGTTGCTCTGCAATACTCAAATAATAGTCTAATATTATAGATTGAGATGCATTGAGCATTATCAAACGTATTTTTTCAATATTATTATCTGCTAGATGAACTGCATCAACATCTACACTAAAGGATTCGGCATCTGTAATTATGTCAATAGATTCGGTTAAAGAACTATCTATAAGCTTTGCATTTGTGGTAAATTCAAATAATTGTTGCCTCAGCTGATCCATTTCGTTTGGAGCGAAATTGAAAACACAAATAATACCATATTTAAAAATATAAGCGTACCTCTGGTTTTCAAAATCGAAAAATAATTCATCTCTATCAGAAAAAAGAAGAGTTTGCTTAAAGTGATTTTTGCAGGCATCTATATCTATGCTTTCTGCAATTTGTAGCGCAAAGGCATTTGTTTTCATTTATCTTCTAATTCGTTTACATCTAAGTCATCATTATTAACGTTATCTTCATCGACATCATAATCCTCCATAGCAGTGACAAGGCGTTTACTTACTTTTACAAGATATAAAGTATCTTCAGTTTTTACTTCTACACATTCTACTATTTCATTTTGTGCATTTCTGAACGTAATGATATCTTCATCATCATATCCATCAGGATATTTCACTACAAGTAAATCCAAAATTTTATTATTTAACTTTTTGAAGTCAACAATAACTTTTTTTAAATGGTTGTTTTTTGAAGTTTTCATATCTATTACATATCTAATAAGTAGGCAAATATTAATGGCGCTACAATAGTAGCATCTGACTCTATAATGAACTTTGGGGTATCAATATCTAACTTGCCCCAAGTGATTTTTTCATTAGGTACCGCTCCAGAATAAGATCCATAACTTGTCGTTGAGTCACTTATTTGACAGAAATAATTCCAGAATGGAGTATCTATACGCTCCATATCCTGATATAACATTGGTACAACACAAATAGGAAAATCTCCTGCAATACCACCACCTATCTGGAAAAATCCAATACCGTTTTCAGAATTATCGGTATACCAATCTGCAAGAAAGGTCATATACTCGATTCCGGATTTCATGGTACTGGCTTTAAGCTCTCCTTTCAATACATAGCTAGCAAAGATGTTTCCCATTGTACTATCTTCCCATCCTGGGACTACCATTGGCAAATTGGCTTTTGCCGCAGCGTACATCCAACTATCCTTAATGTCAATTTCATAGTACTGTTCTAATATACCAGATAACAACATTTTGTACATAAACTCGTGTGGAAAATATCGCTCTCCTTTTTCTTCGGCATCTTTCCAGATCTTAAAAATATGTTGCTGTAATCTTCTAAAAGCTTCTTCTTCTGGGATACACGTATCTGTAACTCGATTTAACCCTTGTTCTAATAAATCCCACTCTTGTTTTGGGGTTAAATCACGATAATTTGGCACACGTTTATAATGACTATGTGCTACCAAGTTCATAATATCTTCTTCCAAATTTGCACCTGTACAAGAGATAATGTGAACCTTATCTTGACGTATGATTTCTGCAAAAATCTTACCTAACTCGGCAGTACTCATTGCTCCAGCTAGAGATACTAACATTTTTGAGCCATTATTAATTTTAGCTTCATATGTTTGTGCTGCATCTACTACAGAGGCAGCATTAAAATGAAGATAGTGCTTCTCTATAAATTGCGAGATCGCTCCTTTATCCTTCGTGTTCATCGTCGGCGAATTTTAAATGGTTAGGTTTATTATTGCCTTTAAGAGCATATAGATTTTCATTCTCATCATCAACATCTTGTTCTTCAAATTTGTAACTCAACATTTTATAGTATAATTTGGCAGCAGCAAAATCTGAGGATTTATCATCTTTATTTGGGCATAATTCTACAATATCGAATCCTACTACATTTTTTTCTTCAAATATTTTCTTAAGAAATTCAAGGGTTTCATACCATAATAACCCTCCCGGTTCTGGTGTTCCGGTAGAAGGTAAAATAGAAGGGTCTAAAGCATCAAGGTCAAAAGTGATATAGATCGTATCTGTCATTAATTCGATTGCATTGTCCATCCAATAATCATCGGTTGCCATTTCATGAGCGAAAAAGACATTTTCTTCATTCATTACAAGTTTTTCAGAAGCATCCATACTGCGAATCCCAACTTGAATAAGATTGGTATTTTGATTAGCCTCATAAAGTGCACAAGCGTGATTGTACTTAGAACCTTCATATTCTTTTCTTAAATCAGCGTGGGCATCTATTTGTACTACTGTTAAATCATTGAAACATTCATCAAAAGCACGTATAGCTCCTATAGAAATAGAATGCTCCCCACCAAAAAGCGTAACAAACTTGTTGCGTTTAATATTGGTTTTTACAGTATCGTGCACAGCCGTAACCATTGCGTTTGGTGAGCTTTTTTCGTCAATAGGTTGAGATAGATAAATACCTTGTTTGTATACTTCGCTCTCCGTTTCTATATCATAAAGCTCCATATTCTCTGAAGCGTGTAAAAATGCTTCAGGGCCTTTGTCTGCTCCTTTGCCCCATGTACTAGTTCCATCATAAGGAACAGGGATCAATACTACTTTTGATTTGTCATAGCCAGCGTATTTTTCTGGAATTCCGGCATATGTTTTCTTAGTTTCCATTTTAAAAATGTTTGGATTTAATGATTTTGGTTAGTTAGAGTTTATAATTATTTCTTTTTGTGAATATTCTAAAATTTCTTCTTTTGGTGTTTTTTGATATCCAAGAATAGATAGTAACTGTTCTGAAGTTTGTTGTGGTGCAAAAACTTCTGTAGTTAGATTTCCAGCCTCGTCACGATCTATCAAAATATGTTTAGGTTGCGGGATAAGGCAGTGTTGCAATCCACCAAAACCACCTATGGTTTCCTGATATGCACCAGTATTGAAAAAACCAATATATAAAGGTTTGTCTTTTTTGTATTTTGGTAGATATATGGCATTCATATGTTGTTCTGAATTGTAATAATCATCACTATCACAGGTTAATCCACCAAGTAGTACGCGTTCATACTCATCATCCCATCTGTTTACGGGCAACATCACAAAACGTTTGTTTATTGCCCATGTATCTGGCATTGTTGTAATGAAAGATGAATTGATCATATTCCATTTTTCACGGTCATTTTGCTGTTTTTGATATAGTACTTCGTAAATAGCCCCGCCACTTTCACCAACTGTAAAACTGCCAAATTCTGTAAAGATATTTGGAACATCTACCTGTGCTTCTTCACAGGAAATTTGGATTTGATTAATAATTTCATTGATTATATACTGATAGTCATAATCAAAGGCCAAAGAGTTTTTTATCGGGAAACCTCCGCCTATATTTAAGCTATCTAATGATGTGCATATTTTCTTAAGACTTATATATACTTTTAGACATTTTTGTAATTCATTCCAATAGTAAGCAGTATCGCGAATACCTGTGTTTATAAAGAAATGAAGCATCTTTAGTTTCACTTTTGGGTTATTCTTGATCTGATTATTATAAAAGGGTACAATATTACGATACCCAATTCCTAATCGAGAAGTATAAAACTCAAACTTTGGTTCTTCTTCAGAAGCAATACGTATACCCACCTGAAAATCTTCGTTAATTACATCGCTTAATAGATTAAGTTCTTCGTAATTATCAATGATAGGAATACAATTGTGGTGTCCATTATTAATCAATCTGGCAATGTTTTGAACATATTGGTCACGTTTGAAGCCATTACTAATAACATATGTGTCATTGGTAATCTTACCTTGGATCTTTAAGTTTTCAACGATATCAATATCAAAAGCGGAAGAGGTTTCTATATGTATATCATTCTTAAGGGCTTCGCTTAATACATGTTGAAAATGTGAGCTTTTGGTACAATAACAATAGTTGTAATTTCCTTTATAATCATTTGACTTAATAGCCTTGTTAAACCAGTGTTTTGCTCGATTAATGTTTTCTGATATTTTGGGTAGGTAAGTAAATTTTAAAGGCGCACCATATTGAGCAATCAATTTCATAAGATCAATGCCGTGAAACTCTAATAAGTTATTCTGGAGCGAAAACTCTTCCTGTGGAAAATGGAAGGTCTGTTCGATCAAATCGATATATTTTGTTTTCATTATAATGTGCTTGAAAAATTAGAAATTGATACATAAGAAATTGCGAAAGCAATTAATTTCAATCTAATCTCATACACGAAAAATAAAAATAGCGTAGGGCACGAACTGTATTCGTTCCAATAGTCTAAGTGTAGTATATACTTTAGAAGTCAGCCTGAGAATTCGGTTCCCTATCCCTAGGGCAGCTTTCGGAGTAGACTTCTTTATGCTCCTATGCCCGAATCTGAAAAAAGATTCCATTTTGTTTAGGCAATGCGTTTTTTATATAAAACGCATTATTGTTTAATCAAATGTAATAAAAAAATGATTTCAAAAACTTTTTTTGAATTTTTTTCCTAAGTTTATTATTAAGAGTGACTTAATCTAATTATAGAAAATAAAACAATATCTAATTTTATCCTTTGTAATCTACTTTTCTGTCTCATAAAACGATGAATTAATTTCCTTAGTAGTTATCAAGTAATCTTTGAAATATATCATCATAGCAATCTAATAATTTATCTAAGTAAATTTAGACACATTATTATGCAAATTAGCTGATAACCTAACAATTAGGTTGTAATCAGATATCAAAAAGTTCGATATGAGCCCGGTTCTCCCGGTCAAGTAAAGCCTCACAGAAATGCTAGGTTTTTTTGTATCATCCCTAAAGTAATTTGTAAGATCTGGCAAGAATTACGTATTCATTTTTTTGATTAAAAAGTATTGTATACTTTACTAGATTATAATTTATATTTTTTCTACTTTGGACTGGAATTAAGAAACTTTGAAATTCTGAAATAATATACAAACTGTACGTAAGCGTTACGTACAGTTTTTACGTATCTATTTGTGCCTATTTGTTGGTGTTTGTGTACGTAATAATTTATAAACAGCTGGTTTACAGTGTGGTATTAATAGCTTTTTCGGGCTCATAACCCGAAGGTCACTGGTTCGAGTCCAGTTCCCGCTACTCAGGAGACATTTTTTTCCTCAAGCCAGACAATTTTGTCTGGCTTTTTTGTTTTAGTGTTTACGAACTCTTTTAGAAAAGCCTGTAGTTTTAACTAAAAAGTCATTAGTTCATTTAGATAATTTCTGGATCAAGATAAAAAGTTAGTATCCATCCGTCTAACCCACCTTGATTAGCTTTGGTTTGAGATCTATTTTTGTCAAAAAAGTATATGTCACAATTATCGGAATCTAAACGGATGGAGGAATTGGTATCCTCTTATCACAGTTCAGGTCAGACTCAAAAAGATTTTGCAAAGGCTCATGGCTTAACGGAAGGTAAATTACATTATTGGATAAAGAAGCTATCCGTGCCACTAGAATAAGAAGAACCACTTCCCGAATTTATCCCCTTAGATTTATCGTTCCCTGGTAGAGAATCGAAGTTTATTATTATCCTTACGGCTGATGGCATGAAGATCCAAATACCC
>NZ_VTZU01000122.1 GCF_008370685.1 Aquimarina sp. RZ0 | reverse complement strand
TTATATATTAGATTTGAAGATCGAGTGGCACTTGATTTAGCGACCAAGCCCCAGGAGGGCTCTGGGAGCTAGCTCCCAGAGCCCTCCTGGGGCTTAACCCTGAGACAGGGTTATAATTACACTTCCAATTTAGAGTATCAATCACACTCCCAGGTAAAGTTAGAAATCTTAAATTTCTTCCCTTTAAAATTATAATGCCACCATTCTGTTCTGATGATAGAAAACCCATACTTCTCCATGGTTTTTCTTAATATTTTGCGATTGGCGATAACTTTTTCGGGCAAATTGCTATATGAATGATGGGCTTCTTTACCAAAATGATCAAATGCAGTCCCCATACTTAATTCATTACCATTTTGATCTGTCAATGTAATATCCACCGCTGCTCCTTTGTTATGAATAGATCCTCCTTTGGGATCTGCAACATATCCCGGATTCGGAAATATTTCCCACATCTTTTTCTGAACACTGTGTGGCCGATAACAATCAAATAGTTTCATTCTATATCCTTGTTTTCTAAAATCCCTATTTGCTTCAATTAACGCTTTGGCAACAATCCCTCGCACATAACATTTCTCACATGAATAGACAGCTTTCTTCAAAAAATTATCATCTGTCGCATATTTCATATCCAAAATAAAATAGCTCGATAAAGTTTCTATATTCACAAATTCATTATCATCTATATCTTGTAATAGGCTTCGCCCTTCCTGATCTTCATCAGACATTATTTCCCTATCTCTTAGATTTTGTCGTATTTTTTCATCACGTTGCTGAATAGATTTAGACCGCTCTAAAAGTGCTAACGTAGCTGCAGAAGGTCCAACACCTGTTTCTGCACAAGAAAAAATTAATGTTATAAAAGCACCTAAAAGTAATTTTTTTGACATCATATTCCCTTTTTTTGGTCACATTTCAAAAAATCAAACTTGTACGTTTATATAGCCTTAAAAGATAAAACTTACGATATAAATTTCATCTAATCTTATAAAAATAAACTACTTCTAAAAATGTTATCCAATATTTCCCTGCCCCAAAGATACATTGTTTATTAAAGGTGTTTATATAAATGTTAAAAAATTAACATTTATTACTGTTGAAGAATAATTTTACAAGGAATTTAATTTTTTCTAAAAAGCGAAACACACTACTCTAACTGTTCTATCCTACTGGATAAAGAGTCTTCTACCTTTTATTCATGATTCAAAAAAACACCTATGTATGAATTATCCTTGCATGCTTACAAATCATACTTTGTTAAAACAACTGTTAATTTACACTGTTATAGTCCCCGTTTTTTATTCTTTTTGTGTAGAAGTATCTATACTCATTACACGATTCATCATTGATTTTTTTCCTTGAAGTTGTGCTGCGGCATCTACAGTAAAAGTTCCATGTGTGACAATTTCATCTCCATTTTTAAGACCATCTACTATTGTATACGTAGTGCTATTAGAAACACCTAAGGTTACTTCTCTCATTTCAAAAATTGGTTTATCAGTGCTCGTCTTAATGTACACTACGGATCGTTTTCCAGTCCAGAGTACGGCACTTTTGGGAATCGTAATTCCTGTTGATTTTTCTGCTAATCCTGATACTACGCCTTCTATAAACATTCCGGGTTTAAAGATTTGATCTTTATTATTCAATATGGTTCTTACTGATACTGTCCTTGTTTTAGTATTGAGAACCGGATCTATAAAACTAATTGTAGCCGTAAAGGTCTTATTGGCATATGCATTGGTTGTAATCTTTATTTCCTGACCTTCTCTTATAAAAGGAATTTGATGTTCGTATACATCAAACGATGCCCAAACGGTATTTAAATCCGAAACTTTATACAAAGTCTGCCCTTTGTGTACATGATCTCCTTCTTCTACCATCTTTTCTGTGATAATACCAGAAACATGGGAGTGAATAGGAAAAACCTCTTTGATTTCTCCAGAAGATTCTATTTGAAGTATCTGCTCTTCTGAGAGTTTTCTTATTCTTAATTTATTCCGGACAGCCTTATACAACTCCGGCTGTGTTTTTTTTAAAGAAATTGAGGTTACTAATTCTTGCTGAGCAGTCATTAATTCTGGTGAATATATCATTGCTAATACTTGTCCTTTAGCTATATTTTCGCCTATGGATTTAGTAAAAAGCGTTTCTATCCTGCCTGCAAAATGCGTTACTTGTACGGATTGTTTATCTTCATTTTCTTTGATTTTTCCAGACAGTTTCAGATTTCTGCTACCCATGTCAGTATTTCCAACAACAGATGTTTGGATATCTGCCAGTGCCAGTGCATTTTCGCTCATCTTAAATTGATGTGTAGAGAGTTCTTCTGAGGGAGCTCTGGTCGGTGTAAGATCCATTCCGCAGATGGGGCAATCACCAGGATCCGATTGTATAATCTGAGGATGCATCGAGCAAGTCCATATCTGAGAAGCCATCCCTGCTGTATGATCGTGATTCACTGGTATTTCTCCTTCAGATGTCTTACCAAAAATCAAGTAACCTGTCAGAAACCCTACTAATACTGCAATACTAATATATAGAACTTTCTTCATCTCATTATATTTTTTGTTTTAGAAGTCAGATGGAATCTTGGGTGATGAACATAATCTTTCCACTGACTTTTAAAAGATTTTTTTAATCGTTTCATTGCGATGATCTTCTTTTAATTTTTCTAAGCGTCGGAGAGGAAACATACCATAGTACAAAACCACTGGTAACAGTAATCAACCCAAGCAAAGAAAAAGTTCTTAAAAGAATTGTATTAAAATCATCTCTTCCTTCATAATCCATGGTATGTGTCATCCACAAGAAATCAAACCATCGCCAGGATTGATGTCGCACTCGCTGAAACTCCCCATCGCTGGCAGATACATACGCTTTTACCTTATCAGGATGATCATAACTTATCACATAGGCAGGTAAGGGTCTTCCCCGATACTCATGGTGCTTACCTACTGCCGTAATCAGATCAACGGATACCATCCTTAGTGTATCCAACATATGTTCTGAAGCTATGCCTAGCGCCTCTTCCCTGGAAATTCCACGTTTTACAGCTCCTGATACTGCATCAATCAATATACTATCATTAACCCAATAATAGGGTTGCCCTGCAATGGATTTTAATCGTAATGATGAAATAGCATATCTGGATGAAAATGTGTCTAATCCTGATACGTTCGTAAACATAGCTGGTTTTACTTCTTTTCTGAACTGATCTCCATGGATATCATCAAGATCTGTCCAGCTAAAGTATAGTCCGCTAACAGTCCACATAAGGAATTGAATCCCTAGAAATACCCCAAGATATCGATGGGTCTTTCTAATCCATAATGCCGTTTTTCGTTTTACCATATCTCTTAGTTATTACTTAATCAAATGTATGTAACAACATTATAAAAGCCATGACCAGCATAATTGAATTCTCTACAAAGGTTGCCTTGGTCATTGGGAGTTTTAATGCTGTTCCCAGGCAAGCACATTGAATACTTTTTTTATCTACTAATGTTTTGGTAACCCCTATGGTCGTTATTCCTAATAGTACAATCGTAATTATCAATCCTATTTCTATCCTAAATCGCATTAAAAACATCAGCCCCAAAATCGTTTCTATAAAAGGATATATCCAGCCATATACTGGCAATACTTTTGCCAGTGGGTCATACATACCAAAAGACGAAGGAAATCCTCTTAAATCTAACATTTTAAAAAAGCTAAAAACAATATAAAACAACCCCATAAAATCCAACATAAAACCACGTATCTCCCAAGGGTCATAGTTCATTAAAATAGCAGCTGTGGTGATATACCCCAGAATCAGGAACAAAGGAAATAATTGCTTCCATTCATTTATCTGGTGAGTAATCAGCTTTGGTGCTGTACTCTTATCTTCTTTGATCTCTGCTATCGTATATTTATTCGGTATTTTTTCTTGTAAAAAACTGGAATTAAGATAATTTTCAGAATCGATTATAGCATTGCTGCTTTCCAGATCTACTTCTACAGTGCGGATTTCTGGTATTGACTTTAATGCACTTTCTACCGTATTTCTGCAACCATTACAGGTCATTCCTTCTATCTTATATAGCTGTTTCATCTGTTTATGTATATTGTTTGGAGATCAGATAGCATTTCTGATACTATAATTAACCTAGTCATCCCATCTTCGTATTTATATTCTAAAAATTATCTATTTAAATTTACTTTTATCTGCGTATTTCTATGATAGAAATAGTATCAGTTCACTTTATAGTTTTGTTGACATTTCCGCATATCAACATTGATTTTCCAAAATAAGGATTACGAATTTCTTCAGAATCTGATAGCCAATATCCACCATTTTTATCAAGAGCCATTGGACAATATTGTTTATAAACCGCTCCAGAAGTAATAGTTGACTGACTGATTAATTTTTCTGTTTCACTCGTGAGTGTTACAAAAAAATCCCGTTGTTTTTTAAGCTCTCTAGTTAATGATATTAGCTTTGTGGTAGCTTTTAATTGTTTGGTTGCTGCAGATTCTGCTATCAATGCTTCCATTTTTCTTGCTTCCTGCCGTACAACGCTAACATTAGAATTTACCAATCCCCTCTTTACTCCAAGATAATGCTTATATATTCTGGTAATATGCTCATCCTCAAACACGACTTCACTTTTAGAATCCGTACGATCAAGGTCTTCATCACTTGCAATGACTACCTCCTCCTGCTGTATAGAGATATTCTTTACAGGTTCTTTTTTTTCTTTCCCACAGGATACTATCGATATAAAAACTACGATCAGTATACTAACAATTATTTTCTTCATTTTATTTATTCTATAATGGTTCTACTTTTTTTTTAACACAAGAGCTTATTTATCTCAAATAATTGAGAATCGCTGTCTGCTGGAAATACATAGCGATTGCCTCTATTTTTTTAATTCTGAAAGTGAGTATCATTTGCTGAACATCTAATATCTCATCAAAGTCCAATCGGGAGTTCTCATATTCAGAAAGTACTATCTTTTCTGCTTCTTTGGCCTGCATACTATTCTTTTGCTGGGTATCATAATTAATACGTGCCGTAATCCTGGTATTTATGGCTTTTTCCATTAAACTTACAAGATCATTCTGAGAAGCTTCTCTGCGCTGAAAAACTTCTTCCTTTTGTAATTCATATTGTTTGCTACGCGCACTATATTTCCTGGAAAACAATGGAATTGATAGTGAAACCATGGGCATGATAATATCTTTACCATTATCAGAAAAATTCACATCAGGTCGCTCCTCAACTATTATATAATCCAGTCCTACTCCTATCGAAGGGAGTGCTTCTTTGGTATTTACTATTTCTCTTTTTTCTATAGCATCATTTAGACTATCATATGTAAGTAATTCCGGGTGATATGTTATATCATCTAACATCATCATTGGTTCTTCTTCTGGTATAATAAGATTATCCGGAATATAAAGGGTATCAAAACCGTCTCTGTTCAATAATTGATTCATTGCAGATTCATAAGTAAGCATATCTCCTTTTAAAATTTCTTTTTCATTGATCAGGTTATTTTTGGCAATGGTCAGCTTAAGAACATCAACAGCAGAAGCATTACTATTTTCTACTTCTTTAAGAGCTGTCTCCATATAGATGTCTAATAATTTTTCCTGTTCATCCAGAATACGCTGCTTTGCCTTTACTTCATATAATTCATAATATTTCTTTTCAATCATTAGAATCATTTTTCTTCGTGCGATCTCTAAGTTGTTTTTATATACTTCACTTTCTGAAGAGACTGTTTCTTTTCTTGCTTTGATTGTCCCAAACCACGGCATACGTTGCTCCGCACTAAACTTTGCCTTCTGCGCACCTGTACGTGTTTCTGGTTCACTAACAAAATATCCTGTTGCTATCGTGGTATTAGGCAAACTCCTTACCTCATCTATACCTGCTACACTTGCTTCATAGGCACTCTGTAAGGCTTTTAACTTTGGATTATTCTGTTCAGCTTCTTTTATATAATCCTGTAATGTCTGACCATTTGTTAGATGAAAAACAAAAAGCGACAAGTAAAAAGCCATTGCTTTTCCTGAACGAAAAGTAAAAAAACGAAAAATCATATTTTTTTTAAATTGAGTATAATCCATTTTATGTACTGCAAACAATATTTCAATAATAAGTAGCTGACAACGTTTAACTACCCGAATAGAAAATGCATCACTTTTATTCATATCCGTTTCTTTTACTATTTTTTGTTATTGAAGTGGTGTACACTTTTTTCAATTCGCTATAAAAATGTCTTTTTTCACTCAATTTTTGTCTTTTTCTTACTTCGTAACCCTGCTATGAAGTGCAAAAAACACCTCAATTGATCAAAAAAATACTATTTTCCGCCTGAATCAAAAAAGTTTACACCACTTCATTGATAATTCTTTTAATTTCCTACTTCTCTCTTTTTTATCCTCACCTCTTCTTTCCAACTAAATAATACCGGCACTACAAATAACGTTATTAATGCTATTAACATTCCTCCAAAAGCTGGAATCGCCATCGGAATCATGATATCACTACCGCTACCTCTAGAGGTCAACACTGGTAGTAATGCTAAAACTGTAGTTGCGGTAGTCATTAAACACGGACGTATACGTTTTTCTCCTGCTTGTATTACAGAAGCTCTTATGCCGTTTAATGTTTTGGGGGTATTCTTTTTAAAAGTCTGCATTAAATATGTCGTCATCACTACTCCATCATCTGTAGCAATCCCAAACAAAGCAATAAATCCTACCCAAACGGCAACACTAAGATTAATGGTTTCTATCTGAAATAAATTTCTAAGATTTTTGCCAAAGAAATTGATATTTAAAAACCATTCCTGACCATACAACCAGATCATCAAAAAACCACCAGCAAAAGCGACCGCAATTCCTGTAAAAATAATAACCGTAGTTGCAATCGACCGAAATTGAAAATACAATATCATAAAAATGATCAGTAATGTCAAAGGTATTACAAAAGTGAGTGTTTTCTCAGCTCGCAACTGGTTTTCATAGGTTCCTGTAAATTGATAATTAACCCCCTCAGGAACTATTAGCGCTCCTGTTTCAATTTTTTGTCTGATTAATGCCTGGGCATTTTCAACCACATCAACTTCTGTATATCCATCTAATCTATCAAACAGCACATACCCTACTAAAAATGTGTCTTCACTTTTTATAACGTGTGGCCCATGTTCATATCTGATAACTACCAATTCACTTAATGGAACCGGAGCTCCCTGCGATACGGGAACAAAAATATTCTTAATATCCTCTGGATTATCACGCAATTCTCTGGGATAACGCACTCTAATTCCATAACGCTCTCTGCCCTCAACAGTTTCAGTTAATACCATACCACCCAGAGCAACCTGTATTACTTTCTGAACTTTCTCTATAGAAATACCATACCGCGCTATACGATTACGATCTATATCAATTAGCAAATAGGGTTTTCCTATAATCCTATCTGCAAAAACAGCTTCTTTTTTTACGCCTTCAGCCTGTTTCAAGAGCATTTCTAATTGAATCCCAAAGGCTTCAATAGATTCCAGGTTTTGCCCTTTTACTTTGATCCCCATAGGAGCTCTCATTCCCGTTTGTAGCATGAGTAACCTGGTTTCAATCGGTTGTAATTTTGGAGAGGAGGTAATTCCGGGAAGTCTTGTTACCTCAACAATTTCTTTCCATATATCATCAGGAGATTGAATATGTGATCGCCAATTCCGGAAATACTCACCATCCTCATCAGGAATTAATTGATCTTTTCTGGCATGAGGACTGGTGACAAATTGTTTATTTTTTAGTTCAAAAAAGCCTTCATTATTTACTTTAAAGCGTTGGCGTTTGCCTGTATCATTTAAAACGTATTCGGGTTTATAAATAATAATATTTTCATACATTGACAAAGGTGCCGGATCTAGTGCCGATGCTATTCTTCCGGCTTTCCCAACTACAGTCGCTATTTCTGGAATACTGGCTACCGCCATATCCAATTGCTGCAGCACTCTTTTATTTTCTTCTACCCCAGAATGTGGAAGAGAAGTTGGCATCAAAAGAAATGAACCCTCATCAAGAGAAGGCATAAACTCTTTACTGGTATTTCTCATGATAAACAGCCCTGCAATTATAATCGCTACCGGCAAGGATAGAAATAGCAATTTATTGTTGAGTGCCCAATGTAAAATCCGAACGTAATACATCCTGAATAAGCTGAATATTCCTAGTAATCCAAAACAAATAAATCCTACAAAAATAAAATTCCAGAAAATTGTAGTGTCCACACCTAATGGTCTCCAGTATTCTGCCAGTAAAAACACAATCGTGATAGCCGAAGCAGCAATATGTATCAGTTTTGTTTTCTTCTCTGAGATTCTTCCGGTACGTTTTAGAATGTTGACCATGCCAAAAACAACTAATACAAAACTTAGCACATATCCATAAAAAATTCCTAGTAGCCCTGATAAAATCAGAAGTATACTAATTGCATAGCTCATTGCTTTTTTTGTCACTCGTTTTCTAAAAAAATAAGCTGCAAAAGGGGGTATCAGGAATAAAGTAATGCTAACCGAAGCAATTAAAGCCACGGTTTTGGTAAATGCCAGTGGGCGAAAAAGTTTTCCTTCTGCACCTATCATGGTAAAGACCGGAATAAAACTAATGATGGTAGTCAATACAGCTGTCATTATAGCTCCAGAGATCTCTGTAGTTGCAGTATATACTACTGTATCTACAGGTAAATCTTCTTTATTTTCATGAAGATGACGTATTATATTTTCTGAGAGTATAACACCAATATCCACCATAGTCCCAATAGCAATTGCAATACCTGATAATGCCACAATATTAGCATCCACATCAAAGATTTTCATAGCAATAAAAACCATCAATACTGCTACTGGTAATAATCCAGAAATCAAAACGGATGCACGAAGATTAAAAACGATCATAATAATGACCAAAATAGTAATCAATATTTCCAAAGTGAGCGTCTGGCGTAGCGTATCCAGTGTTTTCTCAATCAATTCGGACCGATCATAAAAGGGGACAATGGTAAGTTGCGAGGTACGACCATCATCCAGTACCTTGGACGGTAATCCTGTACTTAGTGTACGTATTTTATCTTTTACATTAGTTATCACCTCCAGAGGATTTGCTCCATATCTGGCAACAACAACACCTCCTACTACCTCTGCTCCTTCTTTATCCAGAATTCCTCGTCTTGCTGCTGGCCCCATAGAAACTTTGGCAATATCTTTTATAGTAATTGCGGTATAAGCTGTAGCGGCAACTACGGTATTCTCAATATCAGAAATGGATGTAATATATCCCAACCCACGAACCATATATTCTGCTCGATTGATTTCTAATGTCTGAGCCCCAATATCACGATTGCTTTCTTTTACAGCGGTTACAATTTGATGTAATTCGATATCATATTGCCTCATCAACTCTGGATGTACATCGATCTGGTACTCCCGAACATGACCTCCTATAGAGGCTACCTCAGAAACTCCACTGGCAGCAGACAATCCATATTTCACATAGTAATCCTGAATACTTCTTAATTCCTGTAAATCCCAACCTCCTGTAACCTTTCCTTCTGCATCACGTCCTTCTAATGTATACCAAAATATCTGACCAAGACCTGTAGCATCAGGACCTAAAGAAGGCTTTACTCCTGCTGGTAATACTCCATCAGGAAGCGAACTTAATTTTTCTAAAATGCGGCTTCTACTCCAGTAAAATTCTATATCTTCTTCAAAAATGATGTAGATAGTAGAGAACCCAAACATTGAAGAACTTCTAATAGTCTTAACTCCCGGAATACCTAATAATGAAGTCATTAGCGGATAAGTGATCTGATCCTCAATATCCTGAGGAGACCTCCCATCCCATGTTGTAAAAACTATCTGTTGATTTTCTCCGATATCGGGAATTGCATCCACAGCCACAGGATTTCTGGGTAAAAAACCAATGTCCCATTGAAATGGAGCATTTATAAGTCCCCAACCTATAAAAATGAGTAATAACAGAAAGGCTATTAGCTTATTTTCTATTAAAAATTTTATGCTTTTGTTGAGCATTATATAAAATTTAGCAAATTAGTAGTAAAAATAAATTGAAATCAAAAAGAGCAATGAAATCAATACATTTTCGGATATCAACACCTATCTAAGGTATTGAATATCTGGTAGAACAAATGCTAAATTAAATTAAGAAAACCTGATATAATACTGTACTATCTATAGTTCGCTCCGGAGGATCATACTCTTTAAAAACAACATCCTCTTTCTCAGAAATTAGAAAGACATTGACACAAGTATTGTAGAAGTGTGCAAATAATAATTGTTTTGTAATATCTTTTTGACCTAATGAATCTTTTAATTCATCCTGCCCTTCCAGAACCAGTAACTCATCTTTACAACAAGATTTCTTTATCAGGATATCATTTGTATGATTATCACTCGTCATCTCCATTCCGCAATCTTTCGCTTTAGAAAATACCGCAACATCTACTAAGAACCTCCCACAATAATGTTTCTCTACCGTAAAAGAAAGTGTAGAAAACAATACTAAGAAAGCTAAAACAACTGATGCTATTTTCTGAAACTCTTTAATCATACATTACAAAAATACAGAATAATATGATACTCCCAATGCTTAGGACAGCTTAAAGATATTTTTAATTTCTAAGAAGCCATTTGTTTTTGGTAAAATATTTGATTTGGGGGTACTTTTCCAATTTCAGTATGTCTTCTTTTGGTGTTGT
>NZ_VTZU01000121.1 GCF_008370685.1 Aquimarina sp. RZ0 | reverse complement strand
GGTATCAATCCTAGAGAATGGCTAGCAAATACCTTAGAAAAATTACCAGACCATAGCATACAAAAACTGGAAGAACTACTGCCTGGATATCAAGAAAAAATTACTACGTAGTTGCTCGGATGCATACGTTTCTGAATTCTTTTAGAAGGATCATCACTTAGTAATGGAAATTCTTCTCCCTTTGCTTGTGCTTTGTCATAAAACTCAAGCATTCCCTTTGTGTTTTCATAATAAATAGGAGTATCTATATTGTAGTTTAGGTTGATAGACCATTTAATATCAGGATATATTCTTAACTGAACAATCTGATTAGAGCACCTACAAGTACCAACTGGAACAAAATAGGATTGATATCTTTCTTGTTGTTGTCTCTTGTAAGTTACGATCAATTGATCAGCCCAATACATACAAATAAAACCAAATATTTTATCATTAAATATTACTTTCTAATAATCTCAAATGCATCACTTCCTATTGGTTTATGGAGTTTAAAGCTATAATTAGAATTTTTCGTCTTACTATTTATTTTTCTTAGAGCTATTAATCCCCATTAGTATCATTAATTAACTTATATTCTCCTTTAATTTGCCCATTTACACCAATGATAGTACTATCATTTTGTATTTCAAATTTCCTTCCAAGAAATCCAACATTTTTGAAATTTTCGCAAATAATTGTTGACCCTTTTACGGTATATTTACATTCATTTGATAATTCTCCTTGATCGTAATTCCAATATGAAATGTTTACTAGAGTATCATTTAAAAATTCAATTTTAGCTCTTGTTGTCACAAAAGTATTGGCAAACTCTTGATTGTTTTTTATCTGTTCAGGAGATAATTGGTCTTTAGCGTACCCTACTTGTTCAAATATTTTTTGTGTAAGATTTATATTTCTTGTCTGCCCTTTGCAAGAAATTAAAAAAACAATTTGAAAAAATAAAAAAATGATTCTTACTTTCATCTCTGATCAATTTAAAATTTATTGATTACCACCGTTCCCATTTACCTGTTTTTATACTTTTATATAAATACACGGGTTGCCATGAACGTGCACCTGTTTCTGGGTGTTTAAACCAAATGGCAGGTTCTTTATCATCTTTTTTAAGTAAGGTCACTACTTTATTATGATAATATAAGCGCATCTCATAATTTTCTATAGGTTGGGGTTCTTTACCATCACCTATAGTAAGCATGCCATCTGCTACTTCTTGTATAAAATCATCATTTTTATATAGTTGAATTTTCCCTCTTATCATACCTTTTTTTACATTTTCTATATCCTGAGTATGATTGATAATAGAGGCTCTTGTTTTTGTAAACTCGTTTACCACTTCATTTAAAAGATCTTCTTTTTCAATTTTAGAAAGGTCTTGGGCTTGGGTATCTAAAGTAGTAATATTATAAGGTACTTCGGCTTCAAATACAGTTTTATATTCAAACATTGGTAACTCCTGATCATCGATATCGGGCATAGTCCACGTCCATAGCGTAGTATTACCTCCATATTCATTTTCTAGATCAGTCATATCATTATACCTAATCAATCGCATTTCTAAATGTGCTTTAGGAGATAAAGTTTCTCCCTTATACGGCAATACTTTTAGGGATATGGTTTGCTCGCCACTTTTTAAGATTCTTAAATTTAAAGGAACTCTAGTAGAATATGAAGGAAATAAGTCATAATACTTACCACCATTAAAATCATTGATTTTAACCTCATAGTAACAATTCTGGTTGTTAATTTGTAAATAATAGCCTGGTCGATTGGTATTTAGATAGGTATATCCTGAGTTTTGAGTATTAGACATGTCAGATTGATTTTGTTTGATGTTCTTTTGTTTTTGCGCACAGGCGGTAAAGAGTATTAAGGTATATAGAGATGTTATAATTATTTTCACTTGTTTAGATTTTAGTGGATTTTTTAATATTTGTTTTTACTAGGCAAAATAAAAAGTTTTATCTACAAATGTAGTTTTTTCAACGATAGTGTACCTGAAGAGTTCTTCTGTATTCCCCCCGTAATCATCAAATTTCGTTTCTTTTTTTCCTACAGCAATCAGACCTAAAAACTCTAGCTTTACAGTATTATAGATACCTTTATGCGCAGATACTCCCGGGCTTAAAGCAAGCTCAAAACCTGTTTCTGCATATGCCGTATAGGTACTTTCGGTTACAGCTCCTTTTATATCACCTCCTGCAAACATAAACCCTACCAAACCGCCACCAACGGTAACACTGGCTTCTATAGACATTTTAAGTCCTGCTTTTATTTCTCGTTGTAATTTACTTTCGTTTATATTTTCGGCTTTTTTTATAGTACCCTGTATCGCTAAACTTATCGATCCCATAGCTGTTAGTTTAAAAACTGGTGTCACACCTACCACATTTAATACCATATCAGCCACTTTTATTACTTGCCCTGCTACAGGAATGAATGTAGCACACGTAATGAGATCTAAGCTCCCTTCTAATTTAAATAATGGATCAGCTTTTAAAAATATATCATATTTTATGGGTGTTGCTGCACTTATATTAGATACTAGTGTTTCTCTACCCCAAGCAAAACCTATAGCAAAAGTAGGTTGGTGTACGGTTATCGTTATAGGTGCTTTGGCTAATTTTTTTAACCATTTTTTTCCATGTTTTTCTGCCAAACGGTGTACCCGTTTTTGATACAAGGTGTTCTGTTCTTCTTTACTAGACTCATTACCAGTAATCGTGTCTATTAAGTTTTTTGCTTTTGCAAAAGCGTATACAAAATCATCAACTTTTTGCCCCAAACCTGGGGTAAGATTCATGCTTTCTGTACCATAAGATGCTTTAATTCCTAAAGATAATTTTAATTTTTTAAGCGCTTTTTTCTTTTTTTCTTCTTCTACCGTAATTGGCTTGTTTCTATTAAATGGTTTAACACGTTCTTTATATTCTTTAATTAATTTTTGCTTTTTTTCATCTAGGCTTTTATGCCAATTTTCTTTGTATTTTGGATTAATATCTCCAAAAGAAAAAGTAATCCCCCAATTAATATTTGGATATACTTTTATAATAGCCATTTGATTAGGATAGCGACAAGTACTTATGGGTACAAAATAAGATTGTGCTTGATTATCCTTCAGTAAAAAATATCTCAAAATCCAAGCTTTATCAACTAAATCATTTGTCCACTCTCCAATTTTAGCTCCTACTATAGACTCAAAAGAAGTATCAAAAGTTTTATTATATAAATATCCAACTTCTAGTTCTACGCCATTGTCTTTATGTTCATATTTGATTTGTTGACCACTAATATCTAAGGTTTCAGAACCTGTGGTTTCTTGAGGAGTTCCTTCAGGATAGAGGACATAAGCTTTTTCCATAGAAAAAACATCTTCTATGTTATTATGCTTAAACTCTTCTTCTTTTTTATGTTTTACTTTTTTGCGTTCTAATCGCCCTTTCCTTACTTTTTGTGCAGTAGTAATTCCATAGCATTGCGGTTTTTTTAATCCTTTATCCTGATAATTCTGTATGGCTAACCCAACAGCTGTAATGGTTATTTTTTCTTTTGTATCTCCAGCCACAATTCCAAATGCCAGATTGGTTTGATCTATAACGGTTGGTGTTGTTTTGTTTTCATCAAATAATATAAAAGGTTTTTTTCTACTCTTATGAGTGATTTCTATTTTAGAAAATTTACACGGTTCGTTGCTTTTAGCCGTATATTCTGCATCACCCACAACGACCATCATATTGTTTTTGTCTGCCTCGTATTTGTCAAGAATAACATCCATCGTATCATACTTCACATCAAAGGATGCTTGCTGATCTTTTAGCACAGTACCTTTTGTAGTATCATATTCTTCTACAAGGATCTTTTTATATTTTTTAGCGTTGGTTTTTCCTTTATCAGTATTTCTTCCAAACCAACCTGACTGACTTACTGCCTCATCTTCTGAGGTATATATAACTCCAATGGTATCTAAATTAGGTGCTACACTTTTAAATTTATTAGTAAATTTTAGATACTTATGATTATTTCTAGGGTTCTCGTTGGCTGTTATTAAATAGTCATCCTTGATGTTGTCAACGTCCTCTCCTGCAAATGCATCTTCGTTTGCATAGAGCGTAGTTTTTATTTTTGCATAATAGGTTTTGACAGTATCTTTTTTGTGTTCACTATTGTCTCTCCATTTCTCATCAATCACAAAATCAAGCTCCGTCATTGTATTGACTGAAAACTTATCTGGATGGTACTTTTGGAAGTATTTTAAGGGTTCTTTAGTAGTTTTATTACCATCACTATCCCAAATCTCTACCTCAAAAAGTGCAAAATTATGATATCCTACGGTGTAGTCAGGGAGCATATGCCCTAATATATATAGTTTGATCGTGTTTTTATAGGTATATATATTACTGGTTCCTGATTCTCCAGGATATTTAAACTCATCCTTGTACCGGGCAAAATAGGCGGATAAAATTTTAGGCTTATTTATGGTAGCTATATAAGTACCCCTATCCAGCGTAGGGTAATCTATAAAGGGTTCAAAATAGTAGATGGTTCCCTCAGTAAGATCTTTTTTTGAAGTTTTGGTATTAATTGCATTTCCAAACACATATTGTTTGCCAATACCATATTTATCGATGGGCTCTGTTGCATTTTTTGATTTCCACTCACCCCATTTATCAAACTTCTGACCAATTTGCATCTTCTTAGCTTCTTCCAGATATTCTGTAGCAATCCATACCCATTTTACTGGTTTTTTATAAGCTGAAGTAGTGGCAACTCTCAATTCCTTTGTCTTTCCAACTTCTATTACTGATAAAGTAGCTTTTGATCCGATTTCTATTTCATTCACTCCATCAGTATCTACAATAATTACCGGGTTATCTGTATCTGCCATATGCTTTGTTTTATCTGAGGTTCTAAGTAGTATCGTTTTGTTTTTTATAATTGGATCAAAATTCTATAATCCAGTAGTTTGTTTTAAAATTCAGAACTGCGTCGTACCTGCAAATTGTAGAGGTTCTTAATAGATTTTACCCAAACACCTCCTTTACCGAACAAGGCTACTGGACGACTATCTGCTAAATAATCTGGTAAACTTTCTTTTGTCCAGTTTTTACCATGATCTCTGCTATAATAATAAAAGGTCTTACCATTGTCATTTCTTAAAACGCCAATATACTCTCTAGAAATATTCACGCCAACTATAGATTCATCCTGATGATTTTCAAAATCATAGGTTGTTAGTTGCTGCGAAGTATGGTTATAAATCATCAATGGATGTAGCTCTTTAGGGTTTACAACTTTAGAATACAGGCTATCTGTTGTATCATCTCTAAAAAAAGAATCAAATCGATAATTTTTGGGTAGATTACACAGGTGTATTTTAGTGTTTCCTGTCGTAAAATTAATACTTACGGTCTGTTCTAAGTTACCGTTTTTATAAAAAGTATAAAGTTCATTTTCATTTAAAAAAATGACATCATAAATGTTTACACCTGTTTTGTTTACCTTTAATTCTTGCCATGATTGTCCGCCATCGATAGTTGTGAGCAATTGTATTTTTTTGTTATTGTTCCCTATAGAAACGACCCCTTTTAGGGTGTCATAAAATTGTACATTTCTAATCTTCTGGGTATTAAAGTTGCTTATTTCTTTCCAAGTTTTTCCTAAATCCGTTGACCTTAATATGCTATTTTTTTCTGGTTTTGAATCTGTTTTATAGGTGTTTTTTATGAGGTACAGGTTTTTTTGGGTATCGCTTGTCATTTGTTTTAAATTTCCTTTACCCAGTGTTGATTTTTCAAAAGAGATCCCCCCATCTATGGTTGTAAATAAAATAGTTTCGTAATTTTGTTTATCACGAGGGCGATTTTCTTTTACCGAATTACTAATTTCTGCGATCGAATTATTACCTATTATAAATCCTGTTAGCGTATCCAAGATATGATATTGATTAAATTTATAATCAAAACTTATTGATCCTGTTTCGCTAGGGATATTTGTTAATTTCCAATTCATAGGGCTGTGTTCTAAAATTATATTTTTAGGTTGTTGTGAGTTGCAAGACACTGCCAAAAATGCAAATATACTTACCAAAATAGTGTACTTATTATTCATAGACATATTTACTCCTTGATTTTTTATCCCAAGCGATTACTTTTGCCACTTTAGAATAATGAACCTTGTTGGGGACTTTGTTTATTAATGTATGAAACCTTGGGTATGTTAGCTTTTCTATGCTTAGATCAGGGAAATAAGTTAGGTTCTTTCGTCTAATTTTGTGCATCGTAATTGCAACTAATGAAACCCAGGATTTGCCTTTATAAAGATCTATTTTTAGCTCTTTTGGGATAAATTGTACCAAATCATCATAGGCAATTTCCCAAGTTCTATGTGCTGTGGTTGTTAGTATTTCTTTAATTGTCATTAGGTCTTATTTTATCCAAGGCATATCTCTGTATTTGTCTAGTGCTCTATTTACTTTTTTCCAAATGTTATAAGCATCTTTATATAGTTCTAAATATCTCTCGGCATCTTCAATAGCATCTTCAATAACTCTTTGCGCTTCTTCAACACCTGCTTTTGCTTGACTGTACCAATCGTCTATTTGCTCTTCAAATACGATCATTGCTTGTTCCCAGGTTTTTCCAGATCCCCATTCTTTAAAATCGGGTGTCATACTTACTTTGATCTTATCGGATATAGGAATCCCAGTCAATCCTGCATCTAAATAAGCATCGGGATGTGTGGCAAAAGCAAAATCTCTAAACTCATCGTTCCTATTTTCTATTTCTGTATAAAAATTTTCTAAATTTTCTTCTGAGTTTAGCCGATACCTCTCATTAAAAGATTCGTTTTTAACAGATGAAAAGCTTTTGTTTATTACGCCTTCTTCCATATACTCTTGTAGTAAAATTTTTGCTAGTTTTAGCCATTGTTTACCTTCTTCACTTAAAGTAGGCATTAATACATTAGTAAAACGCACACAATATTTATATCCATAACTTTTGGACGGAACAGCTTTAAAAGTACCATGCCCACGTTTATAGTGGGTTAGTTGTTCATTTCCCATTTCTTCTTCCAGTGATGGAGTCCACCATTCCTGGATACCATCAATAATACCATAGCCTCCTTCTACCGCTCTCATCGTACCGTAATAGTAATCCGGTGGATCGTGTTTGCAACTACTAGTATGATGACGTTCCATAAAGTTTTCGAATCTCCATTTATAATATTGACAAGTCCCTATCATACTCTCAGGAGCTGCGGAAGGTTCTATTGCTCGACATACTTCCGCTTCTTCTTCACTTTCCTTATCTGTAACAGTCATAGCATCATATGGGGATGGCATATCTATTTCTCTTACATTAATGGGCAATACCTGACTTATTAGTTCTTCATCTGTATTCTCGGCATTTTGAGAAGATGGTGAAGCAGTTTGCCCATGAAAAGTAATTTCTACACAGGGAGACCCCGCAATTGCACAAGTAGCTTTATTGTCTTCTAACAACGGAAAACCTTGATTAGCTTGCAATTGTGTTTTCTGAAAAGCTCCATCCCATTTGGTAATATTAGGCATACAAGGCTTAAAGCTACTCCCTGTTGGTTGTAATTTACATTGACCAAAGGTTTTTGCCTGGAATGGCATTCCTAATTCTTTGTCTGTAGCTATTAATTTTTGACTCCCCCCTTGATCATTGATATAATTCTTTTGCTGACTAAGAACTGTCAGGGTATCAGGAACATCTCCAAATTGACATTTGCACAGTGCGCCGTGGCAAACTACTTTTTTTTGACTCATATCTTATGTGTTCTTAAATCCAAATGAAAACCACTTCTTTTTCTTCTTGGAAATGCTGCTATTGTTTGAAACTGAATCTTTTTTATCTTGAATAGTTTGATTTTTATCTGGTTTTTCAGATTCATCCAATGTAATTAAAACCTCGACTTGTTTAAGATCTTCTTTTTGAGTTTCATCATAAACGTCATAGAATGTTTTGATAGCCCTTGGTATTTTGGTATCAGTTTCCAGATGATATTCAATGTTTAATGCTGATGTTAATTTATGATTTTTTCTGTTTTTATATAAATTACTGGAAAAAGGTAAGAGCGCTTCTCCCTGAAATTCTAATTTTATAGAATCATATGCAGTGATCATAGGGGTTAGAGTACTTTTTCCTTTATACAGAATAGGTGTTTTATACGCTTCTAATGGAAATAATACAATACTCTCTCTTTTATAATTAGTATCATATTCCTGATATATATTATTAAAAAATACACTCCAGAATATTTCTTTTGATAAAGATATTTCCAATTTTACAAGGTCTTTTATTAGATTTTCAAATTTTTCAATCATTTTAAAAACTAAATTCCCAACATATAATTGTATTAATTTTGGTTTTATAATAGACCACCTGTCCAAGATTTCCTGATGGTTAGTTATTTCTAAAATTAGACCTGTATGATCTGTCGTTATATGTATTGGGTATATGACTTCCATAAACATAACAGATATTTCCTCTATTACCAATGAAGATTGCTTTCTATTAAAAAACACATCTTTTTTCTGTATTCTCCAACGGTACGGATATGATGATTCATTTTCATTGAGATATGCTATACTTACATCATAATCTAATTGCTTTATTTCATCCAGAGTAGTCCCTTCATAATAACGATGTGATACATTATAAAATCTTATCCCTTTTTCTGGCATAAGAGTTAAGGCATTATTATGTGATAGTGATACTCTTTTTGAATGCTCTTCCATATCAATGATGCTTACTCCAAAATCCAACATATTATATCAATATATTTTTTTCTGAACTATTACTTACTACTTGTTTAGCACTTGATAGTTCTAGATTCTCTTTGGTGCTATTGATAGTGATCTTTTCAGCATTTTTTTCCAACTCTTTGGATTGCAATTGCAGCTTTTCATCTATTAATACAGTACTGCTTTTTGCCGTTAAAGTTTGTTTATTACCGATACTTTCATTTTTGTTCTCTCCTACAGAAATAGCTAAATTTTCTTGAATATTAATTTGCATATTTTTAGCATTCAATGTCATATTCTCCAATGCCGAAATCTCTATATTGTTATTAGCTGTGTCGATACGGATCACATTATTATTTTTATCCGTGATGGTAATCATTTCATTTCCCTTGCTATCAGTAAACTCCAGTAGATGACCTGCCCTTGTTTTAATAGCTTTTTTGTCATTATTTTCTGTTCTCCATTGTTCTGGTCTTTTAGCCCCATTAAAAAATGAACCAACTACGTAAGGTCTTTCACTATTATTATTTTCAAATTGACAAATGACTTCATCTCCTTTTTCCGGGATCATATATAAGCCTCTGTCTGATCCTGCATGAGCAGTCATTACGCGAATAAATGGTGTGGTTTCTCCCAGCTGTTTTTGCCAGGGGAATTGCACGGTAACGCGCCCCAACCCTTGAGGGTCTGTATTCTCTATTACTTCTGCTTTTTCGATCGTACTTTGTGGATATTGCATCATATCAGTAAGCGGATATACCTCTAATTCTGTAGTAATTGCTTTAAAGTGATTTTGATAGTTCCCCATTTCTGTATTGGTATGGGTTACTTCGATCACTCTAAAGCTGCCTTGTCCTTCTATTTTTATAATTTCGCCCAGATTGACCCCCGGATTATCACTGATCCCGGTTGCAATTACCTGATTAGACTCTATAGCCTGCGTATGCTGCGTAACTTCTGTATCAAAACGTTGTTGTAGTGCTGTATCGGTATAGGGATTGTGGTATATCTTTGTCTCTTTAGCATATAAAGAAGCACTTTTGTCACTTGCCAGATTATGATATCCAGAAGTGCTATTATTTATTTCACTGGTTTTTTTCTCATATAACTCATCTGATAAATAATCGTGAGTAAAGTAATTAAAATTATTAGGTAAAGGTTCTATTTCTATGGACAACTCTTGCAAGTCTAGAGAATACGTGAGTGAGGTTTCCTGTGTTCCCGGATCACCAAAAACAAGTTTTGTACCATCATCATAAAACCAGTTATTAGAAATAGCTGCCAGTCTGCTTGCATACGAAAAACTACTTTCTCTAAACTGTACACTATAATGTAGCGTATTAGATGTTCTCGGAGCAAAGGCAGTGGTCAGTTTTCCTGCATCATATCCCTTAAAGGTTTGTTCTAGTATTTCTGAAAGGTTACGATCTACAAAAGAGGCACTGTGATTTCCATCTTCTGATAATACACTCATGCTTTTCCCTTCTATAACAATTAAATCTCCCGTAGCCTGATGGAAACCTTTGATGGTTTTAACCTTAGTCACTACTCCTCTAAACTGTAATTCCTTATATCTCTGGAAATCATTTTCTGATTTTATTTTTACGGTAATAGTTTCTGCAAGAAAATCTCGACTGTCCCCTACAAGTTCCAAAGTGCTTCTTTCTAAAACATCTGCTCTGCAGACCAAAGATAAGCTATGATGTGAACTAAGCTTTTGTTCCAGTTTTAAGCTCTGAAACGATGAAATAATAGTATTTCCAATAGAAATGTATGTTGTACTTAGTGTAGCCATAAGTCTAGTAGTTTATTTTTAGTAATATAAGCTCATAATAGGTTTTAAAAGCATGCAATATAATGATTAATACACACAGGGGTAAAACCCCCTTTTTTTATTGTTTTTATTTATAGGAATAATAGTAACTATTCACCGGATTGTATTGTTATCCTTTGATTATTTGGAATTTAGTTTAAAATTTCAGATTTTAGTAATCCTAATGACAGACAAGGAATTTATCGCCCAACTTCTCGAACAAGTTACCATCTT
>NZ_VTZU01000120.1 GCF_008370685.1 Aquimarina sp. RZ0 | reverse complement strand
TATCGTGACCATCGATGCAATGGGAACACAGCTTGATATTGCCAGTAAAATCATTGAAAACAATGCTGACTATATTTTGGCGGTCAAAGGAAATCAAGCTAAATTATAGCAAGATATCCAAGATGAATTCAAATTCTCTAAACAAGTCATATCTGTTACCGATATGGATTTAGGGCATGGTAGGATAGAAACAAGGACTTGTAGTGTGATTTCAAATTTTGAGTTTGTTAACCTAGATGGCAAATGGAAAAACGCTGTAAGTGTCGTGAAATTAGATAGCATCAGGGAATTCAAAAACTCAGATAAACCCACAGAAAAAGCAACACGTTATTACATCTCTAGTATAAAGATATGGTCAAAATGTTACTGTTCAACTCAGAAATGGCAACAATGCAAATATTGACTTAGAAGTTAAATCAACAAGTACGGAGGATGAAAAAGGAAAAAAGACTACTAAAAAAAAGTATATGGATACATATACCAGTACTATCTTTGCCTTTGAAGAAGTAGGAAGTAATGGAAAAAATGTCTACATACAAAAAACCATTGTTAATGTTCGCCTGGAACAACGTTGGCGGATACAATATAACGAAGAAATTAAATTAAGGGCTGTCATTGATAGTACAGTAAAGGGCTGTCCAACCTTTAAAAGTGATACCATTAATGTAAAGGTGAAACAATATGGTGATCCAGCACCTACCTCTATAGAAAAACAAGGTAACCAAGCGGTACAAATTTCTGATTTTACCACAAGCATCTTTGAGTTTAACCCTTGTAGATATGATAAGATCATAAAAGAATATGGCAGTACTGCGCCAGAAACGCTATTTAGTACTCCAGACAATATAAATGTACCAACAAAAAACATTGATATTGGTGTAGTTGTTGCACAAGATAGCACAGATACCTTACGTATTTCTGTAGAAGATTTGGAGGTAGAAAAATGTTTAAGAGATAAGCATAGCAAACCTACCACCATTGATATTACCCATTTACAGGAAGATTACCCAAAAGCAACAATAGAAGGTGATACCAAAGTTACGTTTGTACCCACCTACAAATATGAGTATCTTGATCCATTAAATTATTATAATTTTTTCGTTACATATTTTCCAATATTTAAGAATAGCGAAAAAAAATATAAGATTCTGGTACACTCCTGTGCCTTTGAAAAGGAAATACAATTATCTATTCTCCCGGATGTAGCTTTTGCAACTCATTTTCAGATTGGAAAACCAAAAGATTTTACAGCTCAACATAAAATCTATTATAGAAATGTTGATTTAGAAAATGAATTAGTAAGAGGTTTAGATAAAGAATTTGACAAAGCAAAAGAAATGCGAGCCGAAGTAGGGAAATATTTACCACAAAACCCGTTCAACGAATTTGCACAAGATATTTTACTGGATTATCTAAAGGACAAGGCAAATAAATTTGCAATAGGATTCCATGCCTATCATACATTTTGTGATGATGGAAAGAAAGCAGAGTTGATTAATTATGCCAAAGAATATGAAGTTTTGTCCAAGTTGGTTATTGGATATAGCTTATTGGTATCCGTGGCAGTAGATGCATTAATCCTATGGCTGACCAGAGGACGATATGCCTTTGCCAAAGGAGCACAAACGGCAAAAAAAGTATCCTTAATCATACGTATCAAAGATGGGTACAAGACCTATAGAAAAATTAAGAAATATCAAAAGACAGCAAAAGCAATTTTTACAGGCAATCTTATTGATCCCGCTAAACCAAACGGTGAAGAAACTGAGTTTATGTGGCCACAATTAAGTGAGCACAGAGGGATTGGTTATGTTAATAATGAAGATGGTTCTGTGGGATTAGAATTAACACATAAATTGAGTGCTTCTCCATTGTTTGCGATGCAGCATACGATGAAAGGAACATTGGGATCAGTAATTGCTAGTTTTTTGGGGATTACCAAAATTTTTGATACCGCAGAACAAGCAGTAGGTGTGGTAGGCCATCTTAAGACTTTAAAAAGTGCAAAAGAAGATATCCAAAAAGTATCCAAAAAAAGAAAAGGAAGTAGTGATGATAGTGCGGATACAAGCGATGATGATGATGATGGGTTTGATTGGAAAAAAATGTTCAGGTTTAGAGATTTGCAGAAGGGACTGGATGGTTTAGAAAAAATTATTCATAAACGCCTAGAAGCGTATACTAAAAAGAAACTGGGAGCAAGTGTAGCTGTAGAGCTGGAAGCTACTGGTTTTTTTACTGCGGACTTTGAGTTTAAGTTAAACCTGCATAAAAAAACAATAGCACTAGAGATTGATGATCCTGACTATGGCTTGCTTACATATGAACACCCCAGACAACTTACATTTGGGCAGGATTACGGAATTGATTTGTTGATCAAACTGGATGCCAATGTACTCCAGACCCAAAAATGGAGCAGAATGAATAACTATCTACCAGACTTTCTGGGAGTAAAACTAAAAGATACCAGAGTAACCGCAGATATACAAGGACAAGTACGAGGTTCTCTTAACTTTGAGCGTACCTTTACCTATATCAATCACGCAAAACCAGCATATCGGGACACCTTGATTTTTACTGGGGTAGTACTGCAGGGATATGTTATGGTTAAAGTAGATCAAATTAAAGGCGATAAGGATTTTGGAGAAGTCTTTAAGACAGAAGTTGGTACTACAACAGAAGTTACGCGGAAAGTAGAAGATCCAGAAACCTGTGAAGTAATCGAACGGAAAGTAACACAAAAAGAAATGGTCGGTATGGAATTGATCCCAGCCTTTACTATTAATATGACAGAAACGGCTATTTTTGATAAAGAAACCTGGAAACAAACCATGCAATAGTTATGAAAAACCAAATCACGCATATAATATTAATATGTATAATATTTTCCGCTTGCGGACAAAAAAAACAAGTTCAAGTTAATAATGAGATTCCTTCTAAAATGAATAATCAAGTGATAACTGCAAATAATGTAGTAGAAAAAATTTTTAATAAAGTTAAACGTTTTCCTAAAGAACCAAAATACTTTATTCGTCCTGCTCAGGGGAATTGTGCTTATGAAATTTTAGTAAATGATAAATTAATGGTTAAGGAATATGGAATAGAACAATATGCAACTCCTATTAATATTAACTATGGTATTTTAAAAACAGGATTACAGACGGTTACTGTACGCTTATATCCATTGGGTGATGCCATCAAAGATGCCTATGGCGAAGGAGAAACCGTGACAACGCTCTTACCCAAAACTCAAATGAATATCCAAGTCGTTAAATATGATGCTTTTAACATCGATAGCAGTCTGGATGCAGAAAAAGAAGTGATGACGCATAAAGCTCCTACTGATAAAGAAGGAAAGTTTAAAGGGGCTGGCTTACCTTATTATGAATATACGTTTACGTTTGATGCCGAAGTACCTTATGAACTAGAAGGGTGGAGTAAGGGACAAGATTTAACTGAGTTTCATAAGGATGAATTAAAGACTCAGGTGGTCAACTATTATAAAGGCATCCAAAAAATATATGAAACCAAAGATAAAGATGCCTTAGCTCGTTTGATTTATGGGGATTATTTAGTTTATGCCCAAACTAAATATTGGACTAAAGAGGATATTAAAGAAGCTTGGGAAGAAGATTTAGAACAATTGGAATGGGATATAAGAGAATATGGAGAAAAAGGAGAATATGCTACTTATGATTTACACTTTTATGGTCATGGAAAACTGGTAACATTAAAACATCCCAGCTCAGAGCCTGTAGACAAACGTCTAAGAGGTGAATCTGGATTTTGGTTTAAGTATGTAAAAGGTGATCGGATAAAAGGGCGTTTTATTTGGTACAATTTATATCTCCCAGAAGGAGAGCCTTTAGAGAATTTAAGGGTGATTGATTGATTATATAATCTATTTATAACACTTACATATTTTTAATCAGCGACTTGTGTGTAATGAACAAGTTCTAAGTACTAATTTTTAATGTATTGTAACCATAATAACACCGATAAAAACAATATTATAATGCTTAACAAAATAACTTTTGTCCTTTTTTTATTAGCAAGCAGCCTATTTTCTCAGGAAAGTAACTATAAAAAATATTTGCCATTTAAATACGATGACTTATGGGGCATTGTTGATTCTACACAAAATGTTGTTCTTAAACCATCATTTAACAACATTGATTTTGTAGGAGAATTAGACTATGTAGTACTTGATAATGCCGTGTTATTTGATTTAAATAAAGGAATCTCTACAAAAGCTCTTGGCAGGTTTATAAAAGAACTTACTGTAGATGGAAAAATTTATAGTTGTTTTTTAAATGAACAAGAAACAATTTTAATCAATCATGCACAAAATGATACTATAAGGCTACAAGATAAATATGAAGAGCTGTATAACATTTTTGTTCAAAATCCAATTAATAAAACTAGTATAGAATATATCTATGGAGAAATTGAAACGGGACTTGGTAAATTATACTTTAACAATAAAAAATTAGCTTTAGTAGCTCCTACTGCCATTAGAAATTTAGATTTTATAAATGATAATGATAGTTCTAACTATGTGGGATATGTATTTGATTCGGATGATTATAAACTTATTTATAATTATGAAGGTAAGCAAATAGCTAAGAAACCTAAAGACACAAATACTGAAAATGTGTTGAAGATTTTTTCAGAGATTACAAGTATAAAAAACATAGATTTTAATTGTTTTAATTGCGATGTCCCTTTTATGGCTGGAATGCGCCCTAGACAATATAGTTTACCCAAACCATTTGATGTCGAATATATGAATGGGAAGTCAATTGTATCCTATAGAAAAAAAAGAAGAAAAAAGAAGATTCTTATAGAAAAACCAATTGTGAACAAATTCAAAGGTGTAAGATTTTTTTCATTTTCGGGAAAAGCTTTTATAATTGACCATAGATACGTGAAAAATCAAAAATTAATGTATCCCATAGATTTACTTGATTAAAATGTAAGTATCTAATTGTCCATGATGAAGTGGATAGAAATTTCCGAAAAATAAATAGGATATCCAAGATATAAAAAGATCTAACCGTTTGTAAACGGATACTATCATTCCGTAAATTTGCTTAAAAAAAACTATAAAACCTTTAGTTTTTCAGTAATAATAGAATAAGACTTGCCAAAAAAACACAAAAAACGAATAATTCGTTCACAATTTTATAATATCAATAACTTTTAAAACCACTATAAACACTGATGTTTATAGATTCATCTTGATTTGTTTTGAGTTATACGATTTATAACTAAAAATTTCGCATATTCATCGTTTCTTTTTCCTTTCTACTTCGTTTAAAAAATAAACCGTAGCTATAGCTATGCTTGATTTTTTTGCCTTGCATAAAGAAAAAATAATTCAATGAATTTATACGAATTTTTTAATCACAAATCGTATTATGAATTTTTTGAAAAAGAAAAGTCAATCATAGCAGTGCAATGGTTTAATTTTAATCTGAAAACCTAGGTAAAAAAAGAAGATCTTATTCCAGTATATCCAAATGGCAAATGGTATTCCTCATCTAATATAGAATTACCTACTAAAATATACTGTTACGGTAATAAAATGACCATCTACATTGATAAAATACGTAGTTACAATGGTAAAATGACCATCTACATTGATAAAATACGTAGCTACAGTAGTAAAATGACCATCTACGTTAATAAAATACGTAGTTACAATGGTAAAATGACCATCTACATTGATAAAATACGTAGCTACAGTAGTAAAATGACCATCTACATTGATAAAGAAAGATTAGTATATTTTAACTAACGTAATCTATATAATCTACTTTTATTAAATTGTTTTTTTTTACAGCAAAAAATAAGCAGTCTAATGGTGACATCACCTATAAACTGCTTATTCTTTTTAGATTGGTATTATAGGTTCTAATTGACCTTAAAATCTCTCATTATTCTATTCATTTCTCCAGTATTATTATCTCGAATAGAACCGTTATGATAGCTCCAGGTTCCTCTTTTCTTTTTTCTTTTTACTTTATCGACAGACACATTTCTTTTACCTTCGCGCGTTTTTGATCCTTTACTGGTTTTTACCTGAACTTTCACATACCCTCTGGATTCGTCAGTCTCTCCATTCAACAAATATTTCCCCATGATTTCATTATCATTCATTACTTTCCATCCTTGACCAGATCTCTTTATTTCTGTTACAGTTCCTCCTTTTCCTTTTCTACCAAATCTTTTATAGGACTCATTCCAGCATTTCCATCGAATAGAGGCAGTTTTGATAGATCCATTATTAGTTTCTCTGTATTTTACAAGGACATCAGAATAGAAATATTTGGTATCTCTTTTAGCTATACCTTGCAATTTTTTCTGATAAAGTGCTTTTGCGTCAGGACATTTGAACTGATACCCTTCTAGTTTAGATAAATTCATGTAATTTTTATGGATCAATTCTGTCTCTTCAAGACTTACTTTACCCGACAAACCATAGTATATATAGAGCTTCCAGTTGTCAGTCCCCTTTGACTTTTTATAGATAGCTTCTTTCGTTGCTTTAAACACATCATCTCCTACCTTGATAGCATAATTCTTGTCTAATATCGAAATCTGATATGGATCAAAATAATGAGATAAATCCTCATACATTTTTTTATTAACTGTAATCGTATTATTAGAAGTTTCTTCTAATTGTATTAAAAAGTCATCGTGAGCATCTAATGAATTGAAAGAATGAGTTTTTGGCTCTAAATTTGGATCTAGAATAACAGTTACAAACTGATCATCAGCTATCTCATACGATACTTTTTCCAGATTTAAAAGAGTATTGTTTTCATCTTCTGGTTTTGTACACGAAACAATCAAAATACCTAAAATAATAATAAAAGTCAGTTTTTTCATTTTTTAATAGTTTTAAGGTTAGTGAAAAAATTACAAGATCAAAACTATTAAAATTATAGGGGAAATATCCCACCCTTTTAGGGTAGTTTTTTACATAAAATCATTTTTATTTCGGGTAACAAAGCAAAAGCTCTACAAATCCACAATTAACTTTTATTTTAAATTATTAATAAAAAATAGTGGTTTTAATAATAAATTTTAAAAAAATAAAGACATTAAACCTTATAAAAATCATTAACAAGCTATTAACAGATATTAGAATTCACTCCCTAAAACAGTGTTATTTAAAGCACAAAAACATGCACAATACCAGCTTAAACAATCACAGTTTCCTCGCATCAAATCAAAAAGTAATTCTCACATAGAATGAATAAATAAAGTTTATGCTCTTCGATTACTTTTATGCTCCAGAGGCATCAAACTCTTCATTTTCTCTACAATATTGTAAGCAGCTGGGCAGATAGCTACATTATGCATTGTAAGATTGGAAATCTGATAAAACTTTTTTCGATCTGTATGGGGGAACTCTCTGCAAGCTTTGGGTCTAACATCATAGATCATACAATAATTATCGGCAGCTAAAAAACTACAAGGTGTTTCTTTGAGCACAAAATCACCATCCTCGTCCTTTTTTAAATACTGATCCTCAAATTGATGAGATTTCATTTTTAGATGTTTTGCAATTCTATCTACATCTATATCCGTAAACAGAGGCCCTGTCGTTTTACAACAGTTAGCACATTCTAAACAATCAGTCTCTTGAAACTCCTTAGCATGCAAGTCTTGCATAAAGGTATCTAGATTTTTAGGCGGCTTCTTTTTTAGCTTTGCAAAATACTTCTTATTTTCATTCTGCTTATCTTTGGCAAGTTTTGGTAATTGATCTATAAAATTTTGCATCTTGCAAAGTTACGCTATAATAAATACCGAAAAAATTTATATTAGCTGATTACATAAAATAAGTACTATGTCTCAAGATATATTTGGAGAAGCAATTAAAGATTTTTATACTAAAAATTATAATCAAGATATTATAGTACACGCACCAGATTTTGATGATGACACCATTCCCATCCCCTATTTATTCAGATCATATGCAGAAATGCCAAAAATTGAGCAAAAGGCATTAGAGCTATCTTATGGAAAAGTACTGGATATTGGATGTGGAGCCGGAAGTCATAGTATATTTCTTCAGGACACGCAAAAATTAGAGGTCACTGCAATTGATATTTCTGCCGGAGCTATAGAAATCTGTAAAAAAAGAGGAATTAAAGCCGCAGCAGTTCAGGATCTTTATGAACTAAAGAACACTTCGTATGACACGCTTCTCTTTTTAATGAATGGTAGTGGGATTATCGGGAAATTAACTCATATTGATTATTTTTTTACTCACATAAAAACTATTTTAAGCCCTGGAGGTCAGATTCTCATAGATTCTTCGGATATCTCTTACCTGTTTGCAAATGAAGATGGTAGTTTTTGGGTCGACGCTTCTGCGGGATATTATGGAGAAATGCAATATAAACTAAGTTATAAAAGCATGGAATCTGACTGGTTTGATTGGTTATATATCGATTATAACACCTTACAGAATGCTGCCAATGCCAATGGTTTCTTGTGTGAATTAATCATTGAAGGAAATAATAATGATTTTCTGGTCAGACTTACGGCAGCATCTGATATATCTTAGTATTTATATAATTTTGCACATATTAAATAAACCAAGGATCGTCTTGGAAGTATTCAACTAAAGAAAATTTATTTTTAACCAGATGAAGATTTTAGGTTTTTTCAAACTTTCTGCTAACCTATACGCGAAGTGTAAAAAATTCTATAGATTAATTCAATTCTCAAATGAAATTACCTGCAAGCATCATTTCTTTTTGTTTCACACTTCAAAATAAAAAGCATCGATAGTGCTACTATCTATGAGTTCTCTTTCTTGTATGAATTAAAAAAAAATTGATTCCGTTTACAGTGATTTCACCCAAGAATTCGCACGGAACCCTGCTATAGACCTCATCTAAACAATCAATCATACGATTTGTGATTAAAAAATTCGTATAAATTCATTGAATTATTTTTTCTTTATGCAAGGCAAAAAAATCAAGCATAGCTATAGCTACGGTTTATTTTTTAAACGAAGTAGAAAGGAAAAAGAAACGATGAATATGCGAAATTTTTAGTTATAAATCGTATTACACATAACTTTCAAGTATTATTCGCCAATTTCTCTACAATTTTTCTAATTTCAAGCATTCTTAATAGCGGTATGATTCTTGATAATTAAAAAGAATATTGTTATCAAAAATAACAGTAAACTAACAACTACATTCCAGATAAATTCGTTTATTTATGAACAATTATTTTGGGAAAAACCTCATTTTATGCAGCTTACAAAATTATTTAGTATACTTATCATTAGTTCTCTATTCCTGGTGGGATGTTCTAATGATGATGACATTACTGCTATTGATGCGAACAAACAACCATTAGGAAGCAGAAATTCATCTAACAACCTATTGAGTGATCTTAATTTTAAAGGATTAACCATAGAAATAGTATCTGTTCAAGGATTCGAACCTACTATAACTGCAATTAATGAGTTCAGGACTTTTCTTGAAAATCGTTTATTTAAACCCAATGGGATTACTATCAATCAAAGATCTGTTGCTTCTTCTAATCTTGCTCCATTCAATATTGAAGAAATAAAAAATATAGAAACAACCAACAGAGTTCAGTTTAATGATGGAGATGAAATAACTGTATATATATATTTTGCTGATGGTAGTAATGAAAAGGATACGAATACTAAGGTTACGTTAGGCACTGCTTATCTAAATACATCCATAGTCATTTATGAAAAAACATTACGAGCACTAAGTAACAGACCTAATTCTCCTATGCTATCTTCTATAGAAACAGCAACGCTAAATCACGAATTTGCACATCTATTAGGCCTGGTAAATATTGGGACTCCTTTGCAATCTCAACACGAGGATACTATATCCAAAGGTCATTGTAATGTAAAAAACTGTTTAATGGAAGCTGCAATAGAATTCGAATCAGGAATGATGGATATTCTGGGTAGTGGAATTCCGAAACTGGATCCACTATGCATTGCGGATCTGAGAGCTAATGGTGGCAAATAGTGATTGCAGTAGAATTGGCAGTGAGAGCTAATGTATCAGAAAGACATATATTGATCTCATATTTATCACTCAGAACCTAGCATATTTCATACAGTTCTTAATCCTCTTTACTAGATAATCGAGATTTTCCCACGCAGTTTACTTTTTATACAAAAAATCAACACTAAACTTCACTGCCCAAATCAAACTTTTTAAAACCTATCAACCCGAATCACTATCACTTACTTATCGCTATTGACTAATACACCTTTTCACCAGCCAAATACGTAGCTTTTACCTTTATATTCGGAATCTTATCTTCTTCGATTTCCATAATATTATCTTCTAGAATAACAAAATCTGCAAACTTCCCTATACTAATACTTCCTTTCTCAGTTTCTTCAAAATTACTATATGCAGCCCAAATGGTCATCCCTTTTAATGTTTCTTCACGGCTTAAAGCATCTTTTTTCTGAAAACCATTTTCTGGATATTGGGCGAGATCTTTACGAGCCACAGCTGCATAAAATGTATAAAAAGGACTCACATTTTCTACCGGATAATCTGTTCCCAACGCAATTTTTCCTGTTTTCTCCAATAACTGTTTATATGCATAAGCGCCCTTAATCCTTTCTTTACCCAGCCGTTCGTCTGCCCAGTACATATCACTGGTTGCGTGTGTAGGTTGCACACTCATAACCAGATTATCATTTAAGATACTAAATTCTTCCGGAGCCACTACCTGAGCATGCTCTACCCTCCATCTTCTATCAGATTTGTTTTTTAATACATCATAATACGTATTCATAACCACTGCATTGGCAGAATCTCCTATCGCGTGGGTATTCATCTGAAAAGGTGAATTTGCTAGTTTTTCTGCTAAAACTCTAAATTCTCTAGTACCTATCACCATAGCACCATAATGGTTTTCTTTATCGGTATACGGTTTTTTTAGTACAGCTCCTCTGGAGCCTAATGCCCCATCTGCATATACCTTAAATGAAGAAACATTGAGTTTTTCTGTTTTATAAACTCCCTGTTTTAGATAATAATCTACATATTCGGGCACATTACTGATCATAGTGTACATTCGTATCTTAAGTTGATTATTTTTTTGAAGACTATCAATAAGTGAAATTACTTGTGGGCTTAATCCGGCATCATCTACAGTGGTCAATCCATAACTAAAATTAATAGCTTCTGCATCTTTTAATGCGCTAATTTGTTCTGAAATTGAAGGTTTTGGAATAACTGATGTTACCGGATCCATAGCATTATCAATAAGCACCCCCGTTAATTTACCATCTTTTTTAATAATCTCTCCTCCCAAAATTTTGGTTTTTTCATCAATCTTTGTTAAGTTCAAAGCTGCTTGATTCACTAACATCGCGTGCCCGTCTACTCGGGTTACTGCGACCGGTATATTAGGAAAAAGACTATCTAGCTTCTCTTTGCCCGGAAACTCTTTTACCTCCCAGTCATTCTGATCCCATCCACGTCCCGTAATAAATGATACTTTTTTGCTTTCCTGAAACTTTATAATACGATTCAATACCTCATCATAACTTTTAGTACCCACCAAGTCTACTTTTTGTTGTTGCAATCCCAAACCATAAAAATGACAATGCGCATCAATAAGTCCTGGCACAATTGTTTTACCCCCTGCATCTAATGAATCTTCAAAAAGATATGTATTACTTACTTCTTCTAAACTACCAACTGCTATAAACCTTGTATCTTTTATAACAAAAGCATCTACATTTGGTTGGGTATCATCCACCGTATATACATTGGCATTAAACACTAATAGATCTGCTGATATTTTAGGCTCTTGACAGGAAACAAGAAGCAGGAAACCAAAAATTAGAAAGAATATCTTTTTCATGAGTATGTTGAGTTTGATTTGTATTTATGTCATCTCGTATAAGAAACGTAAAACAGATGATAAGCAATACGTTTCTGATTGATACTAAATCAAATATAAATATTTTGCTTTTATCATTTTTTATAAATGCCAAACTTTATATTTGTCAACTTTACAAGCAAAATAGGCTTTTTGATTAAGTTCAAAGATCCTATATTTTCTTATGTATTGCTAGCAGTTCGTTATTTTTTTCTTTTTCCCTTGTATGTTTAAATTATAACTTTAAATATGTAACCAATGTATAAGGTTTATACGATTTGTGATTAAAAAATTCGTATAAATTCATTGAATTATTTTTTCTTTATGCAAGGCAAAAAAATCAAGCATAGCTATAGCTACGGTTTATTTTTTAAACGAAGTAGAAAGGAAAA
>NZ_VTZU01000119.1 GCF_008370685.1 Aquimarina sp. RZ0 | reverse complement strand
GTTAAGGTATAGGTACGTGTGACTATATAGGCATCTCCATTACAACCACTTCCACCATTATTGGTATCTGCTACAGTAACGCTTACGGGATTTAAACAATTATCGGATTCATCTGTAATCAAAGCTATATCAGCAGCAGGAACATCCGTTATACATTCCAGGCCTGTGATGTCGGCTGGTGCTGTTCCTGTAGGTGCTTCGGTATCTTCTACAGTGATGGTTTGTACTAAGTCTGTGGTTAATCCACCGCAATCAGTTAAGGTATAGGTACGTGTGACTATATAGGCATCTCCATTACAACCACTTCCACCATTATTGGTATCTGCTACAGTAACGCTTACGGGATTTAAACAATTATCGGATTCATCTGTAATCAAAGCTATATCAGCAGCAGGAACATCCGTTATACATTCCAGGCCTGTGATGTCGGCTGGTGCTGTTCCTGTAGGTGGAGTCGTATCTTCTACAGTGATGGTTTGTACTAAGTCGGTTGTCAAACCACCGCAATCGGTTAAGGTATAGGTACGTGTGACTATATAGGCATCTCCATTACAACCACTTCCACCATTATTGGTATCTGCTACAGTAACGCTTACAGGATTCAAGCAGTTATCGGATTCATCTGTAATCAAAGCTACATCAGCGGAAGGAACATCCGTAATACATTCCAGGTCTGTGATGTCGGCTGGTGCTGTTCCTGTAGGTGGTATTGTATCATCGATCGTATATGTGTACATATATATGTTATCATTTCCTGCACAGTCTGTATATGTAAAGGTATATATCTTTTCTCCTTCACAAGTTGGATCTGTATTTTCAGTAATCGTTGGAATAATTGTATTTCCATTGATATCCATTACAATGGGAGTTACAGGTTGAGTAGCATCTGATAGACATTCCACAGTTTCTGTATCATCAGAAGGTACTTCTAATTCAGGTTCTACGGTAACTGTAACTGTAAAAGCTGCTCCTACGCAACCATCAGTACTTGTTGGTGTTACAGTGTAAATAACATCTTGTAACGCTCCACTAGCATTATTCAAACTATCAGTAATTTCATCTGCTGTAGAAACAGAAGTGGTTTCTCCTGTAACATTAGGATTATCCGCAGCTTGCCAACTGAAAGTCACACCTACTAAATCTACATCATTCGCTAGCTGATGATTCAGCACTTCATCACTACAAATTCTTTCTGTAGCTGCCGTTCCTGTAGGCATTGGATCAACCGTAACCGTATATATATATAAACTCCCAGAGCAACCATTAGTAGCAGTAGGCGTAATTGTATATACAACTTCCTGAGCCACTGTACTAGTATTAATTAAGGTATCCTGAATTCTATTATCAGAAGAAGCTGTAATGGTTTCACCTGTAATATTTGGATTATCCACTGCTGACCAGGAAAAATTGATGTTATCATTAAAATTATCAATATCATTGATCAACCTTCTATTTAATGTTCTTCCGCTGCAGATTGTTTGATTTACATTATTGTTTGGAATGGGGGTTTGTAATATAGTTACGGTATATGTATATACATCCCTAATTACTCCTCCAACATCAAAACCAGTTATAGTATAAACCACTTCCTGATCTGAGTTTGCGATATTTATAAGCGTATCCGTTATATCAGTTGTAGATGTTGTAGATGTTGTCTCGCCATTTACTAGTGGATTATTTGCTGCTGACCAACTAAATGAAACTATGGATGGATCCACATCATTTGTTAAATCATGTGCCAATGTTATTCCCCCACAAATAGTTTCTATAGGATTAACCGTTACGGTTTCGTCTGCTGTAGGAGCTGTTATACTCCCTGTTCTTGGAGTTCCGGTTACAGTGACTGTATTGGTTATATCCAACTGATTCGTTATATCAACAGCCGTAATCACGTATTCTGCTAACCAGGTAGCAGTAGCTCCTGGTCCTAGCTGGTCAACATCATTATCTGCTCCATCATCAATACCAGTAGTGTTTTGTAAAACAAGTGTTCCCAGTGTTCCTGTACCAGAATGTATATCATTCAGACTGACTTCATCAAAAGTTACATTCCCGGCATTGGTAACAATATAAGTATATATAACCAGTTGCCCCTCAGAAACATTCCCTGGATCATCAGCAGATTTTGAAACTGTTAATGACGGTGTAGAAACTAAGGTTGCAACGGTAGGATCACTGTCACTGGTAGCTGGATCATTAGGGTCATCTGAAAGGTCAGTAACACTATTTCCTACTGGATCTAAACCTCCAACAGTAGCAGTATTAATTACTTCGGCATTGTCCAGATCTTCCTGAGTTATCTGATGAGTAGCAATAAAAGTTGCCGTTTCTGTCGGTGCCAAATTATCCACTATCTCATCTCCTCCCCCATCTGTACCGGTCGTACTCTGTAAAGTAATAGTATCTGCATTAGGATCTACAACATTAACATTTGTGAGGGACACAGTACCTATATTGGTTGCAACAATAGTATATGTGATTGTTTCTCCCACAGTATCAAAAGCACCATCACCAGGCAGGCTATCAACTTTTGTTACTTCTAATTGACCAAATTGCGGAATACTCACGACAGTTGCATCATTGGGTGCCAATGTTGTAGGATCATCAGAGGTATCCATAATCAAGTCACCTTCTATAATTTCGGTCCCAGTAACAGTTGCAGAATTTGTTGTATTCCCTGCATTAAAATCTGCTTGCACAATAGTATGTGTGGCTGTAAATACTGCTGAGCTTCCGGCAGGTAGATTCGCCACTGATGTTGGACTTATACTCCCAGGATCTATATTAGAATCTGTAATGGTTACATTATTAATACTTACATTACCTGTATTGATAACGGTAAACTCATAAATAATAGCTTCTCCAAGACTATCATATAATCCATCGGGAGAGGGTTGTGCTATTTTTTCAAGTATTAATGCCCCTTTTTGATCTATAGGAGTTATGGTTGGATCATCTATCGTATTATTAGGATTATCAGGGTCATCAGAAATGTCGGTAATCACAAAACCATTTGATAGTGTTCCTTCTGCCATTGCCGAATTAATAACCTGACCTGCTTCTATATCATCTTGAGTGATTGTATGTGTTGCAGTAAAATTCGCTGAAGCTCCAATACCCAAATTACTTACCGATGGCGGGGTAAGACTTCCGGAATCTATATTAGGATCAGAAATAGTAACACTCGGAAGTATCTGATCTCCTGTATTTGTCACTACAAAGTTATAAGTAATTACTTCTCCAACTGTATCATAACTACCATCTATAGCTGCCTGATCTACCTTGGTTATATTTAGTTCATTATTAATAATAGTAACATCCTCTGTAAGGTCATCTGTTATGGTATTTGCTTCTATCTGGTCTTGTGAATTACTAATCGTATTCGTCACTGTTATTCCTGCTGACACTTCGTTAACAGTAGCTTCTACCGTAAGGGTATGAACTTCGCCACTGAACATATTTCCAATTGTCCAGTCTGGAGCAGTCCAGGAACCAAAACTAGGAGTTACGGTACCAAAACTAAGCTCTGGAGGTAACATATCATTTATCACCAAATTAGTAACAGGGTTAACTCCCAGATGTTCTACTGTTATTGTAAAAGTTACTGTATCACCTTCGACTACAGGGGTTGCATCTACCGTTTTGGTCAATACTATTTCAGGATCACAGTTGTAAGCTGATAAAATAGCCGAATCATACGTACAGGTACCTCGAGTGACTCTCACAAAAAAATCTCCTGGTTCCATTGGAGTATAAGCACTATTAGTTTCTCCAGTAATTTCAGTTCCATTTTCAAACCATTGATAGGCATCAAAATTACCAGAAATTTCAAAAACATCTGAACCTGGTAAACAGCCACCTCCCGTTACATCCAATTCTACAATTGGTACCGTATCAAAACCTGAAAAATACCCTGCAATTCCAGCGGCACCATTTACTCCTAAAAAACCTACGGCAATAGGCCCCGTCGATTGTACTGATACATTTCCTGTCAATCCAGGGATATAAAAGGTTTTCCAATCTCCTGTCCCGTTTACAGTTTGTTCATTGACTAACCCTACAGGTCCTGTATTATCTGTGACTACAATATTTGCATTGGGTGTTGTTGTTGATGCAACAATTGTAATACCTCCATCAAAGTTACGTCCATCGACATCTCTGATATTTGATATATTGTTCAGGTTATCGGGTAATAAACAGTTTACAGGAGCTATAAAATTCAATCCACCTGTAAAGATTCCACTAGCTCCAGATAAATGTTGGTAGGCATATACTTCTTTGGAGGTAGTAACATACATATTCCCACTGACTGATGGTGGCGAATAATTACTACCATCAATCACATAATATTCTCCTGTATTAATAGTTGCTACTATTACACCCGCTACAGAAATATCTGTTCCATTTTGAGTTCCTATAATAATAGGAGTTTCGGTATCATTTACCCCATTACCCCGGATAAAAATATATTCTCTTCCGAGTACATTTTCGGGAACCGGTTGGTCAATTAATGCATCCCTGCTGTTAGATCCTATTCTAGGCGCTCCATTTAAATTTCCATTGGAAATCGCTATTTTTTTATCGGATTGAATGGTAGCTCCCAACCAACAATCAATATTAGCATTCGTTGCATTTCTTACTGCTTCCAGTACATATGTCTGCCCCTGAGTTAATGATATTGTAAGAGTATCATCCGTAATTCCGTCATTATCTCCTTGCAACCTAAACTCACAATCAGTACCATATCCAAAAATATTAATAGTCGTTGTACCGGGTTCTGTAGCCATAATCCCCAGGGTAGCGTTGAGACTCGTTTGACCATTACCAAAATTAGGTCTGCCTCCCCATTTAAAAAGAGTTCCCAAAGATTGCCTTCCTTTTGATGTCAATGAAGTAGCTTGTGAGTTAGATCTACCTCTATAGTTTACATAAAATTCCTGACCCCCAACAGATTCAAAACGCAAACCACTCGTATTCAAAACTACTCCTGTATTAGTATTAGTTACCAATGTGATATTATTATCCCCATCAGCAACATTATATTGTCCGGAAGATGTACTTGATATATTTATGGCAGCTACCGGAGTTGCATTAGTCCCCTGAAATACATTCACATCAAAAGCTATTGTTTCTGGTGTAGACAAATAAAATGCTTGTTGTCTGATTGCTTGATTATTGCCTCCTTGTTTTAGAGGAGGTAAGTAATGCTCATTACTAAGTTGAGCTTGAATGGTAAAAAAATTAACAATACATATAAGTAATAGAATGTAATACTTCTTCATATTTGATGGCCATTATAACTTTGATCTTTTAAATTAAAAAACAATCATATCAGTCTTCTTTTTTTCTTCAAAAAAAAGAAGAACTTATCGTTTAAAGGGGGAAAAAAAAGTTAATCTGTTTTGTTTTTTTCAAAGTTAATGGAAAGAGAGAATATCCACATACGGTTAATACGTAAACAAATAGCGGTGAAACTTGTTTACTCATTAGGTAAGAATTCCGTTTTTTAACAATGGTATAATAACACCTTTTCTGCGCAAGACATTAAAATACTTGTGTGCAATATGATAAAGAATAATTAAAAGCCTCCTTGTTTAAGAATTCCCTTCTTTATATCTCTCAATAATTTTCTCGTGGCTTTTTATCACTTTTTTAGTCCAATCCATTCTTTTTTCAAGTTTCTCTTCTTCGGACAACTGCCAAGATAGCTTACTATTTCTTAATCGAGTGGTAAGCTGTTGTAAAATAATGGCTGCAGAAACGGATATATTAAGACTTTCTGTAAATCCTACCATAGGAATGTGAAGTTTTGTATCTGCTGCTTCTAAAACTATATCACTTAGCCCTTGTTGTTCTCTGCCAAAGAAAAATACAGCCGGGTTACTGATATCAAAATCTTTAACTTCTACAGCGTCATCATGTGGTGTAGTAGCTACAATTTGGTACCCTTTATTTTTAAGCCTTGCTATACATTCTTTGGTTGTGGTATATCGATTGATATCTACCCATTTCTGGGCTCCCATAGCAATCTCTCTATCGATGCGTTTGGCATTCACTTCTTCTATCACATGAACATTTTGTATACCAAAGACATCGCAACTACGTATCACTGCACTTGTATTATGCAATTGATATACATCTTCTATTGCTACTGTAAAGTAATTGGTGCGCTGTGCTATTACTTTTTTATATAGTGCTAATCGTCTTGGTGTAAGAAATGATTCTAAATATGTTAGTAATTTGTGATCTGTCATAGGGTGCTAAAATATGAAACATTGATCAGTTAGACTTTTTATCATTGGCATTAAATTAAACTTTTAATACCGAACTCATCTTGAGTACTGCTTTGACTTACAAAATTTACATATTGCACGCTAATTTTGTTGGCTTTTTTAACCGTATGGCTATGCTGAAAAAAACTACTTCATTATAGCACAAAAGCCAATTTTTTTGATTGAAAACCACTTCTCAAGATGAGTTTACCTATATTTTTTAAAATTCAGCCAAATAATCCTAATATTTTACTACCTGACAATAGTTCAAGTATCTCGATATGTTCACAATGTGAGGAGTATTCAAAGTTTTAAACTACTGATTTTTTAGCCATGCTGTATACACTTCTTCTTAATTTGATAAAAAAACCTCCCGTTCGTTACCCACTCGAATCGGGAGGCGATGTATCAATCTAATTTCAAAATATCAAAAATTGTTTGCTCTAAGTTTTTATTACCATCGTCATATAAAAATAAAAACTATACATATTTCAAAACTTTTGAAGTGTAGCATTTTTCCATAAAAAAACTAAACACTCCGCAATTGATACATTTTCTTAGTATCAAACTTATTTTAGGTTTGATTAAGGCTAATTAAACAAATACTAAAATACTTTGTAACAATGATATCAATATCAGGTGTAAAAAACCTCTCGAAAATTACCCCACATATATCGAGAGGTTTTGGCAGACACACTAATAAAAAATGTTACTATATTAATTTTAAAATTATTCTAATAAAATAAATTCACTTCTTCTGTTTTCCTGATGTTCACTTTCACTACATTCTGCGGTGTTATCGCAATTATTAATTAATGATGTTTCTCCATATCCTCTACCAGAAATCCTAGATCTTTCTATTCCTCCTTTTTCTATGATATACTTTATGGTGCTTCTTGCCCTTCGCTCACTTAAATACATATTATAATCATCCGATGCTCTACTATCTGTGTGCGAACGTACATCTATTTTCATTTGAGGGTATTCTTTCATCACAGCTATAATCTTCTGTAACTCTATTTCTGCATCTGGTCTTATATATGATTTATCCAGATCAAAATAAATAATCTGTAAGTTTAATATTTTTCCCAGATCATCACCAGGGCGCACTAATTGTCCGCTAAGTCCTCCTTTTCCTAATTGTAATGGTAACTGATGTGTATATTCTAATGCTGAATTTGTAAGAAGAGGTGCTTCTGTAGGGCTGTATTCTGTTGATGATCCTCTCACGATATAAGAAGTTTCACAAGATACATCAAATTTATAATTTCCTCCTGCGTCTGTAGTTGTTCTATCCAGCTCTTGATTATTAGCATCAAGCAAGACTACATCTGCATATGGTAACAGACGTCTTGTATATGCATCTGTTACGATTCCTCCTACATATTGCTTGCAGGTTGTGATTAAATCCTCTGTTTGCTCAAAACTATATATATCATCATTTCCTTTTCCGCCATAGCGATTACTTGAGAAATATCCAATCTTAGTATCTTCGTCAAGTACAAATGTAAAATCGTCTTCTGAGCTATTGATAGGTTTCCCTACATTATAAGGGATTGAGAAACCTCTATTTTCTGGCACTGCTATAAATATATCAAGCCCTCCTAAACCTACATGACCGTCACTGGCAAAATACAATTTGCCTGAATCACTTATGTATGGAAATGTTTCTCTACCCTCTGTATTAATTCTATCACCAAGGTTTCTTGGTTCTCCATAGCTTCCATCTTCATAAACATCTACAACATAAAGATCGGACTGCCCCTTACTACCTGGCATGTCACTGGCAAAATATAATTTTCTTCCATCAGCAGTTAATGCTGGATGGGCTACAGAATACTCTTCACTATTAAATGGTACTTCTTCTACATTTGTCCATTTTTCTCCATTCAACGTTGCTCTATACAATTTCAATAAAATTGTACCAGCTGTATTAGATCTTAATTTTTTTTTGGTAAAATTATTTCTGGTAAAATATACCGTTTGTCCATCTTTACTAAAAGAAGTCGATGATTCATGAAATCGCGTATTGATACTTCCTTTTATTTTTTTGGGAGTTGTCAACACTTTTCTATCCCCTAGTATATCTGAGATATAAAGATCTAAAAAAGGCATTTCATTCCACTCATGTACCGTTTTTATCATAGAATTACCACCTCTACGTGAAGAGGCAAATACCATTTGTCCCTGATGATTAAAACTAGGAGCATAATCAGAAAACTCAGAATTCACGTATAATCTCCTAAGCTTGAATCGTCCTGATTGCATTTCAATAAATCGTAGATAATCTGGTGTACTCACAAAATATCCTGCTCGTTGATCATTACCTGTAACTGTATTAAACTGCTCCATCACTTTATCCGCTTCTGTATAACGTTGTACGCTTTTCAAGCTCTGAGAATATCTAAATAAATATTCAGGATCTATTTCGCTTGAATAACTTCCTACGAGTTCCTCATACCATTTTACAGATTCTTCTAATTCGGCATTAAAATAATATGAGTCTCCTAATTTTTTGTATAAATCTGCAGATGCATACCCGCTTTCGGCTACGTTTAAATAAATCTTACGTGCGTCTACAAAAGCATATCGATCAAAACTTTCATTTGCCCTTTCTAAACGTTTTTCTTGTGCAAGTACTGCACAACAGGAAATAATGCTTAAAGATATATTTATAAAGTAGTTTTTTAAGTTCATCATAAATCTTTTTATTTTTATACTTTGCTCTTAATACCCTGAATAATTGGTTTAAGCAGATAATTTTATAGAAATGATAATTTCTTCTTTCATTTTTTTATTTTTATTGATTAACAGTGTGTGTTTCAAAAGAAACGTGGTGTCAACATTCTGTTATATTTTCTAAACAATTCAAAACGTAACATTACCTCATAACTACCATCATTAAACTGTGTTCTTCCTAATTCTGTAGTTTCTTTATCATATGCAAAACCTATCATCAACGAATCAGAAATCTGGAAACCCGCCAATGCGCTAAAAGCTGCACTCCATCTATATCCAACACCAAAAGTTAGTCTATCGTATAACAAAAAATTAGCAGACACATCTACTTGTAAAGGTGCTCCAAAGACTAACTTACTTAATACCGCTGGTTTGAACTTTAGGTTATCATTTAGCTCGAATACATGACCTGCTATTAGATAATAATTTGCTCGCTCTTCTGCAATAAACGTAGATGAGTTATTATTACCTACTGTAGCATCTTCATCAAAATGATCAGTTTCCAGAAGATTAGGAGCACTTAATCCAAAATAAAATCGTTCGGTATGATAGTAAATCCCTACCCCAACATTAGGACTGAATTTATTATCTATGTTAGTTTCAAAATTTGGATCGTTAATATCAAATTGACTTAATCGCTGAAAATCTACATTTAACAAATGTCCTCCTGCTTTTAGTCCAAAGCTTAGTTTTCCGGTTTCGGATGTCGGAATGGTATAAGAGAAATCAATATCAAAATAGGTTTCATCTGTCGGTCCGATTTCATCATTAATAATTGATATTCCTAACCCTACTCTATTTTCTTCGCCCAGAGGGGTGTTCAGGGTAAGTGTCTGTGTACGCGGAGCTCCGTCCAACCCAACCCATTGACTACGATGCAAACCTGTAATACTCAAAACTCCTCTACTACCTGCATAAGCAGGGTTCACACTAATTGTATTATACATATATTGGGTATATTGAGCATCCTGCTGTGCATAATTGGCATTTTGACTGATACAACTCAAAAAGACTGCAAGAATTAATATTATGTATGCTTTTTTCATATATATTATGTTTTAACCTGCGTTTAGTATACACACAGGAATTTTGCTTTGATCAATTATCTATTGATGTATAAATATCCTGCTCTGTTCTTACGCTCACCAGTGGTAAGGATATATTCCAGAACATAATAATAAGTACCAACAGGCAGCTCATCTTTTTCTTCTACTGTTGCTCTTCCGTTAGAGATACCTCTAAAGAAAGTATCATTTCTACCGTAGTTATTGGCATCATAGACCTTCACTCCCCATCTGTTGTAAATCTCAAGGGTATTTTCTAAGTTTTGTATACCATTAATTACAAACACATCATTGATACCATCCCCATTAGGTGTAATACCGGTAAATATCTGAATACCATCCTCTGCATCTGGATCAATCGGACCATTAGAATCCAGATAATCTGGAGTACCATCACCATCGGTATCAATTGCATCTTCTGGATCTCCATCGCCATTAGGGTCAGGGTTTTCATCTACAGTCAATATCCCATCATTATCATCATCGATATCCAGGTAATCTGAAGTTCCGTCATTATCCGTATCATCGGGACCATTACCATCAGTATCTGAATCTATTTCTTCACTAGTATCAACGCCATCTCCATCATCATCATCATCCAAATAATCTGGAGTACTATCTCCATCAGTGTCTTGTGTATCTCCTGTATCCGGATCTCCATCATTATCTGGGTTTGGATTTTCATCAATAGTATCAATACCATCTCCGTCATCATCTGTATCTAAATAATCTGGAATACTATCATCATCTGAGTCTTGTGTATCTCCAGTATTTGGATCTCCATCATTATCAGAATCTGGATTTTCCTCAGCTGTATCTACTCCATCCCCGTCATCATCGACATCCTGAAAATCATCAGTTCCATCTCCATCGCTATCTTGAGGAACATAATTGACAATACCGTCATCAGGGTCATCTTGTACGATATCTGGAATACCATCATCTCCAAATGGACCATCTAATCTTCCATCTCCATCCAGATCTATTTGACCATGCCCTGATTCTATTACGTCATTCACTCCATCTCCATCTGCATCAAGATCTTGACTATCAACCACTCCATCTCCATCTGTATCTAGATTAGGATCACCATTTTGTTCTTCTATATCGGTAATCCCGTCATTATCATCATCCAAATCATCTATATTAGGAATCCCATCACCATCGCTATCTAATAGACTAATAGTAGGATCATCCGGATCTCCATCAGTATCTGGATCTATATCTGTAGGATTGTTAGGATCATCTGAAGTTTCTGTTATAGATGTACCCGCAGCATCATCTGCTGTTACACTGGCTATATTGATTACCTGACCACTTATCATATCTTCTGCAGTCACTACATGTTCGGCTAATACAATAGTACTTTCTCCAGGCATTAAATTTGGTATTGGTGTTCCGCTTAAAATTGTAGCATTGTCATCTGTTAATACGAGATTTGTAAGATTGACATTCCCATTGTTAGTAATTTGTATCGTATATGTAATTACATCTCCTACTCCAGAAAACATATCAGTATCTGCCGCTTTGGTGACAGCCATTGATTGATTCATATCTATCATCACAACAATTGTCGGGTCGTCTGGGTCTGGTGTTGAAGGGTCATCAGACATTAAATCTTCTACAGGATTCCCTTGTGGGTCTTCACTTGTAACTTGTGCTACATTGGTTACTGATCCTACATTAAGATCCGCCTCGGTAATCATATGTGACGCAGTAACTACGGTACTGGCTCCTGGTTCTAATGTCGCTATAATTGCCGGATTAATACTTCCTATATCTGCATTGGCATCACTTACGATAATATTATCAAGGGTTGTATTTCCGGTATTGGTTACTACAATAGTATATGTAATCAGTTCTCCTACCGTATCGTAGTCACCATCTACTGGCGCATCTGCTGCTTTGGTCAATTCTATCGCAGGAGCCTGATTTATTATTGTGATTGTTGGATCATCGGGATCTGTAGTATTTGGATCATCCGAAGCAAGGTCTTCAATTGGAGTTCCATTAGGATCTTCTGAAGTAACCTGAGCTACGTTTGTAACACTTCCCATATCTATATCAGTTTGGTTTATAATATGAGTAGCTACTGCTGTTACAGTTTCTCCGGGGTTTATTCTTGCTATAGTAGATGGCGTAATTGTATCTGCATTGGGATCTGTCACTAATACATTAGAAAGTGTTACATTACCATCATTAGTTATTTCTATTGTATATGTTATAATCTCTCCAACCGAATCATAAGAACCGTCCGCAGGAATATTAGCAGCTTTAGTCATACTTATCGCTCCATCAGGGGCTATTATAAATACTGTTGGGTCATCTGGATTACCATCGTTATTAGGGTCTATATTTGTAAGATCATCGGGATCATCAGAAGCATCGGTAACTGTAATATTATTAGGATCTAACCCACTTGCTACTGCCTGATTAGAATAACTTCCTGAATCAATATTTTCCTGAGTAAGTATGTATGTTCCAGTGTACGTGCTATTATCACTTGCTCCTATTGCTAAATCTATAGTTGTAACTGGTGTTATCAATGCTCCTGAATCCGTAACACTAATACCAGTCAAATCTACATTACCCGTATTACTCACTGTAAAGACATAATTGATCGTATCGCCGGCATCAATGATACCATTGGCATTTGTATCAACATAGCTATCCGTCTTGGTGATATCCAATAAGGGCTGACTCAAGT
>NZ_VTZU01000118.1 GCF_008370685.1 Aquimarina sp. RZ0 | reverse complement strand
TATTTTTTCTTTATGCAAGGCAAAAAAATCAAGCATAGCTATAGCTACGGTTTATTTTTTAAACGAAGTAGAAAGGAAAAAGAAACGATGAATATGCGAAATTTTTAGTTATAAATCGTATTACTATAATATTGTTTGATTGTAAAGCACTTTTGTAGCCTTTTAATCTTTTTTTTGCATTAAAAGAATGATCAGGGCCATTAATATATAATATGTTTTTCTTTCCTTGTTGTATAAGATGTTCTACAGCTTTTTTTGCTCCTATCTCATCATCAACAATGATTTTTGTACAAGGTACTTTATCAGATACTTTATCATACAAAACAATTGGGCAATGTTCCATGGCTTCAAGTACGTGATCAATATTTTTTGTAAAATTGGTGAGGGAAAGAAGAATACCGTCAACACCAGATTTAATCATGCTAATGATAATATCTTTTTCGAGTTCATAACTATGATCAGATTCTGAAATGACAAGTTGGTATCCTTTTTCTCTTGACTCTTGGATCATACCATTGATTATCCTAGAACTATAATCTAATTGTAAATTAGGAATAACTACACCAATAGTTTTGCTACTGCTATTTCTTAAGTTTCGGGCAATACTATTGGGGACATAATTTAGTTCTTTAGCAAGTAATTGTACTCTTTGTTTCGTTTTAATACTAATGCCACTATGATCTTTTAGGGCTCTAGAGACAGTATACGATGTCCTTGATCTTACAAGCAACTATAAGTATTGATTTTTGGGTTTCAGTATTAATTATAGGGGTTATTACCTTGATTTATTCCTATCAAGGTGGAATGAAGGCAGTGATTTGGGGAGATGTTATACAAATGATTATTTTGTTTCTAGGAATTATTATTTGTTTGATATATGGTATTAGTGAACTCGGAGGGATCGATAATTTTCTAACTAATGTAGATAAAAGTAGACTGACCGCTGTGGATTTTTCTAAGTGGGGATTTGATAATGCTGATAAACAAGATGAGTTTGGTTTTTGGCCCATGGTGATAGGAGGTTTCTTTTTATATGCATCCTATTATGGGACAGATCAAACACAATCTCAGCGATTATTATCTGCTAATAATATGCCTACTATCAAAAAGTTATTGCTAGCCAATGGCTTATTTAGATTTCCGGTAACTTTAACTTACTGTGTTATGGGATTAGTTCTAGGAACTTTATTAATGACAGATGTAGGTTTTATGCAGGTTATGAATACAGTATATCAATCTAATTTTGATTCTTTAGAAGGCAAGAAGGCTGATTTGATGGTCCCCGTATTTATTATCCATTATCTCCCAAACGGAATTATAGGAATTTTGATTATTGCCATTATGTCTGCGGCAATGTTTACACTAAGTTCTACTGTAAATTCATTATCCGCAGTAACCATGGAAGATTTTGTAAAGAGATATAAAACAGATCTTTCTAGTAAGGATTATGTAAAATATTCTAGAGTACTTTCGATTTTTTGGGGTGTCGTTTGTTTATTCTTTGCTTTTTTTGCCGGAAATATAGAAGGAACCGTAATCGAGGTGATTAATAAAATAAGCTCTGTTTTTTATGGGCCTATTTTGGCAGTATTCATATTGGCAATCCTCACCAAAAGAGCAAACGCATTTGGAGCAAATATCGGAATTATATCCGGGGTGCTATGTAATATATACTTATGGTTATTTGTGCCAGCAATATTTTGGTTCTGGTGGAACGCCATTGGGTGTTTGGTAACAATAATAATTGGCTATGGAGCCAGTATGATTATGGCTGGTAAAAAGGAGATTAGATTAGAAACAGTTTTTTATAAAGGAAAAAAAGAGGTAGCTCTATTGATCAGCTATTTTATATTGATAGTAATTATTGCTTGGCTATTGCCAAAAGCGTTTTAAATAATTTATAGAAGAATGAAATTTGTAATAGCCTCCGATAAGTTCAAAGGATCTTTGGATGGTTTTCAATTTTGTGATGCGGTAGAAGAGGGATTACTCGCTGTAATGCCAGATGCAAAAATTGTTAAGCTTCCATTAGCCGATGGAGGCGATGGAACAATGGAGGTGATAAGATATTATCTAAAAGGCGATAAAATTATAGTACCAGTAAAGGATCCTCTTTTTCGAGAAATTAAAGCAAGTTATGTGTTTGACAGGATAACCAAGACCGCTTATATAGAAATGGCTGAAGCATCTGGTTTGAAATTATTAGAGAAGGTGGATCAAAATTGTATGAATACCTCTACATATGGAACAGGAGAATTAATATTAGATGCAATAAGTAAAGGCGCAACAACTATTATTCTAGGTATTGGGGGAAGTAGTACCAATGATTGTGGTATTGGCATGGCAAGTGCTTTGGGATATCGTTTTTTAGATAGTAATGGAGAAGTTGTAATTCCTGTAGGGAAAAATTTGTCTTCTATAGCCACGATTATGACTGATAACGTGAATCCTAATCTATTAAATATCAATTTTAAAATTGCGTGTGATGTAAATAATCCATTATATGGAGCTAATGGAGCAGCAAAAATATATGCAAAACAAAAAGGAGCCTCTGATACAGAAGTAGAATATCTAGATAAAGGATTAATACATATGGCAGAATTGTTAACAGTTCAGTTTGGTGTGGATTTACAAAAAGAAAAAGGAGCAGGAGCTTCTGGAGGTATGGGAGCTGCCGCGCTTACTTTCCTAAAAGCCGAATTAACTCCAGGGATAGAATTGGTGAAAGAAATAGCACAACTAGACACACAGTTACAAGATGCAGATTGGATTATTACAGGAGAGGGTAAATTAGACGAACAAACTATTTCTGGTAAGACAATAAAGGGAGTGATCAAAAGTGGGAAAAATGCTAATGTGTCTGTAGCTGCATTTTGTGGTGTAGTAGATATTTCTTTGAAATCTCTTGAGACATTGCAGATTAGTTATGTGTGTTCAATCCTAAAAGAAATTGTAACATTAGACGAAGTAATAGCAAATAGTTATTATAATCTAAAATTTGCGACCCTCAATTTTGCTAAACTATTAAAAGTTAATAAATGAAAAATATAGAATTGAATCAATTGGCATTACAGCTCATGCGACCTCACGGAAAGGAAGGTAAAATTTTAGGGAAAATAATGAATAAAAGTAATAAAAATATGATTAATGATTCTATCATTGCCTTACAATTAGAAAAGAGAAATAAAATATTAGAAATTGGTCTTGGAAATTGCAAGCATTTAAAGGAAATCATGAAAAAGGCTAAAGGTGTTAAGTATTTTGGGTTTGAAGTATCAGAAACGATTACACAGGAAGCGATACAAATTAACCAGAAATATATCAAAAAAAGAAAAGCATTATTCCAGAATTATGATGGACAAAAAATGCCTCGTATCCTTGCCCCGAGGTAGTTTACTACAATATACATGAGTGGTATTTATAGATAGGTGTTTGTTATAAACTAAAGTTTTTGCTGATTATAAAAAAAGTATAGATACTGATCTATTGTGCATTTAGAAATAATTATATTAAAAAAGCATCAATTCGAGACATCCAATAAAAATTTTATCCAGTGTTTAAACTGACGAGTTAAAGAATACATCAATAGTATTTTGTCTAAATACAGAATGGGTTAAATACTGATATATTTGTATTGTTTCGTTTCTGAGGAGTAGACTTTTTAAAATAAAAGGCAACAATTTTTTGTTTAGACAAAAAGGAAGTAAAATAGCTATAGCTTCTTTTTATGTTGACAAATAAACGAAAAAGAGCAAATTTTAATAAGCAATTTTAAACCAGAGTGTTATACATAAGCCTTACTGCTTTCAGCCTCTACATCCACGGATCACACCAAAAATATAGTCATCTGCGGCTTCATTAAATTCATCACCACAATTTTTGTCGCGACTTCCACCGCTGGCATTATTTATATTGCTACATTGGTCGTGATCCATACAGTCTTTTGTCCATGCACTAGGAATCCACCATCTACCACAGTCACTACCACATCTACCCATACATCCATAGTTTTTTCGAGCTTTGCTTCCTACTTTTACTCGATCCTTATGAGTCCCTCTTGAATCGTCATATTCTGCATTGACATAAGAATTCTTTCTGATGCAGGTAATACCCTCATTACGACTTTTTAGATTTGTAATATTCTTCGCAGATTTTATATTTCTTTTAGAATAGATGTAATTGACAGGAGATTTTCCTATATATTCTACCATACTTAAAAGAGCATAGGCTGTCATAGAGATCTCTCCTTCTTTAGTTTCGAGAATATAATCAGCAATTACCTTTCCCGTAGTTAATAGTGCTCCTTTTTGTGTTTCTGTAAGTATGTTGTCGTATCCATTGATAAGAATACTTTCGTTTTCATAATTAATAGTAGCTTCTATTAGTGTTTTGTCAATTTTTAGGGATATATTAAAAGCTAATTCAGCGTTGGCTTTTGCAGTATAGATAATAGTACTATTCTGTATGTTTAGTTTACCAGAGAAATTGTTTTTATTTTCTGTTTCAAGACCTATTTCTTGAGCATTTGTTGTGTGTTTTTCTTCTGTACATTGAATGTATAGTAAGGAGCATAGCATGATCGCTATGATTTTAGAAAAGATTTTCATGATTTTTGAGTTTGTGTTACGCAACGAATGTACAAAAAAAGCTATCGGATTAGATAGCTTATATGTGTTTTAAGTTATAATATAAGGTTTTAATTCTTTAGGATGCTTCTGGAAATTACAATTTTTTGTATTTCACTTGTACCTTCATAGATCTGTGTTATTTTAGCATCTCTCATTAAGCGTTCTACATGGTATTCTTTTACAAAACCATTACCTCCATGTATTTGTACTGCTTCTATAGAAACATCCATTGCTGCCTGAGAAGCTGCAAGTTTTGCCATTGCTCCGGATAAATCATAATCTTCGTGATTATCTTTGTCCATTGCTGCTTTATAAACTAACATTCTGGCAGCTTCAATTTGCACGTGCATATCAGCAAGTTTGAAAGCGATTGCCTGATGATTCATAATTTCAGTACCAAAAGCTTTTCTAACTTTAGCATATTCCTTTGCTAATTCATAAGCACCTGTAGCTATGCCTAATGCTTGGGCTGCAATTCCTATACGACCTCCTGCTAATGTTTTCATGGCAAATTTAAAACCAAATCCATCTTCGCCTATTCGATTTTCTTTTGGCACTTTTACATCATTAAATATTAATGAATGGGTGTCACTACCTCTGATCCCTAGTTTATCCTCTTTTGGCCCAATTTCAAAACCTTCCCATCCTTTTTCAACAATAAAAGCATTGATACCACGGTGTTTCTTTTCTTTATCTGTTTGTGCAATAACTAAATAATAATCAGATGTTCTTCCATTTGTGATCCAGTTTTTAGTTCCGTTAAGAACATAATGATCGCCTTTATCGATAGCCGTAGTTTTTTGCGAAGTAGCATCACTTCCTGCTTCAGGTTCAGATAGGCAGAATGCTCCTATAGATTCTCCAGTAGTTAATTTTGTAAGATATTTCTTTTTTTGCTCAGTATTACCATAGGTGTCAAGACCCCAACATACCAAAGAATTATTTACAGATACTATTACAGAACAAGAAGCATCAATCTTAGAGAGTTCTTCCATCACCAGTACATAAGAGAGGGTGTCCATTCCGCCACCACCATATTCTGGTGATGCCATCATACCGAGAAATCCTAATTCTCCCATTTTTTTAACCTGTTCTGTAGGGAATTCTTGTTTGTTGTCTCTTTCAATTACACCTGGAAGCAATTCAGCTTTGGCAAAATCACGAGCTGCATCGCGTATCATTAATTGTTCTTCAGATAGTTTAAAGTCCATATTTAATCTTGATTTACTGTGCGCGCATAACACGCAAATTCTATGTTTTAATGAAAATAATTCGAGATAAACCCGATATTTTTGTTGATTATACAAATATAGACGATAATGTGATAGTTTTGGTATTTTTTTTGTTTTTTGATATTTTCTATCCATAGCTGATAATTTGTAGGTTTGAGAACTTCGGTTTCCTCATTTTTTTAGATTAATTTCAAGATTGAACAGCATATTAATTTTTGATATGTTATTTTATTATTAATTGAGCATTTGACCTATTTAGTTTTTTATATTTGTGAATTCACTTTTGAGATTAATTCAATGTATTAGAAAGTTGAAAGAATATGAGACAACGCTGACACTGTGAAGGAAACAAATTATTTATTTGAAAAAGGATATAATTTAAGTTATGATCCTGATTTTTTATGGTGTATCTGAATAGGTTGAAGTTTTAAAAATGAAAGAATTATTAAAAAAATACGAAAATAAAACCCCAGAAATTGTTTTTAACTGGAGAGATTGCGAAACAGAAGCAGAAGGGTGGACTGTTATTAATTCCTTGAGAGGTGGAGCTGCCGGAGGAGGTACAAGGATGCGAAAGGGATTAGATTTGAATGAAGTATTATCACTTGCAAAAACCATGGAAGTAAAATTTACTGTTTCTGGTCCCGAGATTGGAGGAGCCAAGTCCGGAATTAATTTTGATCCCAATGACCCTAGAAAAAAAGGAGTATTGGAGCGATGGTATAAAGCAGTGTCCCCTTTATTAAAAAGTTACTACGGTACAGGAGGAGATCTTAATGTAGATGAAATTCATGAAGTAATCCCCATTACCGAAAACTGTGGCGTCTGGCATCCTCAGGAGGGTGTTTTTAATGGTCATTTTCAACCAACAGAAGCGGATAAAATAAATAGAATCGGACAGTTGCGTCAGGGTGTTATAAAAGTATTAGAAAATACTACCTTTTCTCCCAATGTATCCGGAAAATATACGGTTGCTGATATGATCACAGGATATGGTGTTGCAGAAGCTGTAAGACATTATTATACAATTTATGGTGGAACAGTAGAAGGCAAAAAGGCGATCGTTCAGGGTTTTGGAAATGTAGGTTCTGCAGCGGCATACTACCTTTCTGAAATGGGTGTTCGTATTATAGGTATTATTGATCATGCGGGCGGGTTAATTTGTGAAGAGGGCTTTTCTTTTGAAGAGATAAAGAATCTATATCTTAATAAAAAAGGAAACAAGTTGTATGATGAGAAGCTAATTCCTTTTGAAGAATTAAACGCAAAAATATGGTCTTTACCCACAGAGATATTTGTACCCTGTGCTGCCTCTAGATTGATTACAAAGGATCAGATAGATCAAATGATACAAGCTGGATTAGAAGTGATTTCATGCGGTGCTAATGTGCCTTTTGCGGATAAAGAAATTTTCTTCGGACCTATTATGGAATATACAGATGAACGAATAAGTCTGATCCCGGATTTTATTTCTAATTGTGGAATGGCAAGAGTATTTGCATATTTTATGGAAAGAAGAGTAGCGATGACAGATGAAGCTATTTTTAAGGATACATCACAGACCATAAAAGATGCTATAAAAAAGGTGTTTGATAAAGATCCGGCTAAAATAAATATAAGTAGAACAGCGTTTGAGATAGCGCTCAAGCAATTAATATAATAGAAAAAAATAACCAAGTATATAATTATGTTAAAATATTTTTTAGGAAATAGTCCAAAATGGTTTAAAGCAATAATGATAGGGTTTTTGATATGTAATGTCATTATCTATTTGATTAATCCTACGATTTGCGCCTGGGTGTTTATTGGAGAGTTTATTTTTACACTTGCGATGGCATTAAAATGCTATCCATTACAATCAGGTGGCCTTTTGGCGATAGAGATTTTAGCATTAAACCTTACCACTCCAGAGAATGCGTATACGGAGGTAGAACATAATCTAGAAGTAGTTCTACTTCTGGTTTTTATGGTAGCAGGGATTTATTTTATGAAACCATTGTTAATGTATATTTTCAGTAAGGCTTTTACCAGAATAAAATCTAAAATGGTGCTCTCCTTGTTATTTGCATTTTTGGCAGCTGTATTGTCTGCTTTTCTCGATGCCTTAACAGTAACAGCGGTATTAATAAGTGTGGCTGTTGGTTTTTATGGGGTGTACCACAAAATACATTCTATGTCAGATTCTGATTTTGATCAGGACGGTACATTGGATCGAAAAGAATTAAGTGGAGATACTTTAGAACAATTCAGAAGTTTTTTAAGAAGTTTGGTAATGCATGGGGTTGTAGGAACTGCCCTTGGAGGAGTTTGTACCTTGGTAGGAGAACCACAAAATTTGCTTATTGGAGAAAGAATGGGATGGGATTTTATTGAATTTTTTCTAAAGATGGCACCTATATCACTACCTGTTTTAGCAGCTGGATTAGTTACCACAATAGTATTAGAGCTAACAGGGTCATTTGGCTTTGGGGCAAAACTTCCCGAAGTTGCCAGAAGAATTATTGAAAATTATACAGATGAGGAAGATGCAAATCGATCTGATAAATCTAAATATGGTCTGATAGTACAAGCTGTATCAGCCATATTATTGATAATAGGTCTGGCACTCCACTTAGCACCTGTTGGTTTTATCGGTTTAGCACTAATCATAGTTCAGACTGCTTTTATGGGGATCACAGAGGAACATCATTTAGGAAAAGCTTTTGAAGAAGCATTACCTTTTACTGGATTATTAGTGGTTTTCTTCGTAATCGTAGCCATGATTCACGATCAACATCTATTTACACCTATTATTGACTGGGCATTATCTCTGGATCCAGAAAAACAACCTTCTATGTTTTATGTGGCAAATGGAGTGTTGTCTATGATTAGCGACAATGTATTTGTGGCTACCGTGTATATAGGAGAGGTGAAACAAGCCTTTGATAATGGAGTAATTACCCGAGAACAATTTGAAAAATTAGCCATAGCCATTAATACAGGAACAAACTTACCAAGTGTAGCAACACCTAATGGTCAGGCAGCATTTTTATTTTTGTTAACCTCTTCTCTGGCACCTCTAATAGGATTGTCATACGGAAGAATGGTAAAAATGGCATTACCCTACACTATTGTGCTTGGAGGTATTGGACTTCTGGGAATAATTTATATATTATAGCTTTAAAAAAGTTATACTTAACCTATAGAAATCACGTTAGTATACTAACACTAAATAAACAAGAACATATATGACCCATTTATTAATGCTAGGCATGTTTGCCCAAAACACTAAAGAAGTTGATCCTGAAGCAGAAGAAAAAACACTATCAATTATCGATTTATTGCTTAGTGGAGGAACTGCAGGAGTACTTATTATAGGCATACTTTTTGTTTTACTTTTTGTAGCAGTCTATATTTATTTCGAAAGAATCTTTGCCATAAAAGCGGCGTCTAAATTTGATGAGAATTTTATGGATCAGATTAAAAATAATGTAACAAGTGGTAAAATTGAAGCCGCAAAAATATTATGTGCACAAACAAATAACCCGGTTTCCAGACTCACAGAAAAAGGAATTTCGAGAATCGGTAATCCTCTAGAAGATATTAATACTGCTATAGAGAATGCAGGAAAGCTGGAAGTATATAAATTAGAAAAAAATGTAAGTATTCTGGCAACAGTAGCTGGTGCAGCTCCTATGATTGGTTTTTTAGGAACAGTAATAGGTATGATTTTAGCATTCCATAATTTGGCATCCAGTTCAGGAAGTGCGGATATGGGATCTCTTGCAGAAGGTATTTATACGGCTATGACAACTACAGTGGCAGGTCTTGTGGTTGGTATTGTCGCTTATATTGGGTACAACCATTTGGTGGTACGAACAGATAAAGTTGTTCACCAGATGGAAGCTACAGCTGTGGATTTTCTCGATCTTTTAAACGAACCTGCATAATATGAATTTAAGAGGTAGAAATAAGGTAAGTCCTGAGTTTAGTATGTCCTCTATGACAGATATTGTATTCCTGTTATTGGTGTTCTTTTTATTAACTTCACCTACAATTACGCCAGAAGCATTGGATTTAATATTGCCAAAAGCTAACGGCAAAAGCTCCAATGTGCAAAATATATCTGTGAGTATAACCAACAAGTTGCAATACTATATAGATAATGAGCGTATTAGTCAGAGTAGATTAGAATCTACTTTAAAGTCAAGGCTGTCCGGGCAGAAAGAACCGACAATTATTCTTAGGGCAGAAGAGGGAGTTCCGATAGAGAAAGCTGTAAATGTAATGGATATAGCAAATAGAAATAAATTTAAAGTAATATTAGCAGTAAAACCAGAATAATTAATGCTGAAACTAGATACAAAACATAAAAAGAAGTCTTTCATAATTACCACAATTTTGCACGTGATGATTATCTTTTTATTATTCTATTTAGGGTTGGGTTATTTAGATCCCGAACCTGAAAGCGGCATTGCTGTTAATTTTGGAACCACATCTACCGGGTCGGGAGATGTACAACCTCCAGAGGCAATTCAGTCATCACCTAAACAAACTACTCCAGAAACTCCTCAAGTAGAGCCAGAATCAGAACCAGAGATCTCTGAGGTAACGGATGAAGTAATTACCCAAGATACCGAGGATGCTCCTGTAATAGAAGAAAAACCTAAAAAAGAGCCCAAGAAAAAAGCAGAAAAACCAAAAGAAACTCCGAAAGATAAACCTACCGAGCAAAAACCTGTCGAAAAAGTAGAAGAAAAGCCCGTAGAGAATGTAGAAGAAAAAAAACCAGATCCTAAACCTGACAAATCTACTTTAGATATTTTAGATAGCTTTTCTAATGGCCTAAAAAGTGATGGTAAAGTCAAGGGAGGAGAAGGAGATGATGGTAAACCGGGTGATAAAGGAGATCCTAACGGAAACCCATATGCTAATAGTTATTACGGACAACCGGGAAAAGGTGGTTTGGGTAATGGTGTAGGTTATGGTCTTAATGGTAGAGGGAAAGCTTCAGGTTCAGCAATAAAGCAAAATTGTAATGAATCAGGTCGTGTGGTTGTTAAGATTGTTGTAAATAGAAGCGGTAGAGTTATTCAGGCAATACCAGGGGTTAAAGGAACTACAAATAGTGCCTCTTGTTTGTTAGAACCAGCAAAAAAAACAGCATTGACATTTAAATGGAAACCTGATCCTAAAGCACCTGTGAAGCAAATAGGTTTTATAGAAATAACTTTTAGTTTAGGAGAATAAAATGAACTACAGGGAGACACTGGAATGGATGTTTGCCCAATTACCCATGTATCAACGTCAAGGAGCAACTGCGTATAAAGCGGATCTAACGAATACGCTTCAATTAGCTTCGTATTTAAAGAATCCGGAAGATAGTTTTAAGAGTATCCATGTTGGAGGAACTAATGGGAAAGGATCTACAAGTCATATGCTGGCCTCTATTTTGCAACAAGCAGGTTACAAAGTAGGACTATATACATCTCCTCATCTGAAGGATTTTAGAGAGCGTATCCGAATAAACGGTCAGGAAATTTCTGAAAAATATGTTATAGATTTTATAGAAGTACATAAAACATATTTTGAGGAAAAACAGCTGTCTTTTTTTGAAATGACCGTTGGTTTAGCTTTTCAATATTTTGCAGATTCAACAGTAGATATTGCTATTGTAGAAGTAGGATTAGGGGGGAGGTTAGATTCTACCAATATTATTACGCCAGAGGTTTCTGTAATTACGAATATAGGAATAGATCATACTCAGTTTTTAGGGAATACTTTGAAACAGATTGCTATAGAAAAAGCGGGTATTATAAAAAAAAGTATTCCGGTTGTAATTGGTAGTACTGCACTAGAGACTAAAAAAATCTTTAAAGAAAAGGCGTTTTTATGTAAAAGCGAACTTTTTATGGCGGATACATATAAAGATGTTTTGTTTGAAACAGATCTGAAAGGTAATTATCAGAAAGAAAATATGAGAACTACTTTACAGGTGATTTCGGTTTTACAAAAACAGGGATGGAATGTTTCTGAAGAAAATATAAGAAAAGGACTCAATTCGGTTATCTCTACTACAGGTTTACGAGGTAGATGGCATGTTTTAAGAGAAAGACCAAAGGTGATATGTGATACAGCTCATAATGAAGACGGGTTAAGGTCAATTATGAAGCAATTGTTGGCTGAACAATATGAGCGTCTGCATATTGTTTTGGGAATGGTAAATGATAAAGAATTGTATAGTATTTTACCAATATTTCCTTCTAATGCAAATTATTATTTTACAAAACCGGATATATCCAGAGGCTTGGATGAAGAAATTTTACAGAAAGAGGCATTAGAGTTTGGGTTGAAAGGAGGTTGTTATCCTACGGTTGAAATAGCGTATAAATCTGCGTTACAGAAAGCTACGAGTATGGACCTGATTTATGTGGGAGGTAGCACTTTTGTAGTAGCAGAAATAATTTAATTTTTATTTAAAAATCTTTTGGTAGACTCTAAAACTGTCTTATATTTGCATCCGCAATCAGGAACAATGATTGTTAAACAAAATAAAGGGCGCTTAGCTCAGTTGGTTCAGAGCACTTGGTTTACACCCAAGGGGTCAGGGGTTCGAATCCCTTAGCGCCCACTAAAAGGGAATCTTCATTCAAAGAATGTTGATTCCCTTTTTTTATTTCTTCTAAATTATGTGATAATAAGCTGATTGAGTCAAAAATCAAGTTCACTCTTGGGGTTCGAAATGCATCATTTTTGAAATCATACAAGATTCCATCAGGAAATATCATGTATTGCAATGCTCTTTTTGTTTGAATGTCTCCTGATTCCCATAATGATGGGAGATTCAACGAATATTGTAAAGCTGAATCTATAGATTTTTCGAGGTTCGAACTCTTAAAATCATTTTTTCCAATTAACTCCTCAATTTCATGCTTTTCACTTTCCAGTTTGTGTCTGAATTTATCATATTGATCTTTTGAAATTTCATCAAAAACAAACCTTTCTTCTAAGCGATCTAATTTAGTTTGTATCTTTTTAAATTCAACCTCTTTTCTCTTCATATCGGCTATAAGTTCTTTATTCATTTCAAGAAATGTATAGGTGAGTATCTCTTTAAATGGAGGGATATAATTTTTATCTTGTAAGGAAAAAGAAATTAAGAGGTTTTTAAACTGCAAATGCATTATCCTAGCACTCTTGTTTTCTTTGCTCCCTTTTCTTCGGTTCTTATAATAATATAATCCCTTTTTTCTTACTACATAACCAGTGTATGGAGTATTGCAAGAAGCTGACCGAATAAACATTTTTAAGGGTAAATTGTTATCTTCTAAGGTGTATTTTACGCCTTCTTCTCTGGAATTTAATAAATTATGTATTCTAAGAAAGGTTTCTTTGGGAATCATAGCTTCATGTTTTCCTTCGATTACCTCTCCTGGTAGTAAAGAATTTATGATAATACCACAATAAAACGGGTTTCTGAAGTATTTACTCAGTTTTTTGTCTGTAATATGTAGCCCTTTTTCTTTTGGCTTTTGTGCAATTTCAGTATGTGCCATATTATGATTGGCTTTCAATAAAAAAGCATTTTTAAGTAATTTTCCTTGTTCATTAATTACATAATGAGGAGTTTTACCATTGCCAGGATTTAGGTTGGTATACCCAAAAGGAGTAAGCCATATCCGGTGACCTTCGCGCAGTTTCTTCTGCATTCCTGTTACTGACTTATCTCTTCGTTGGTCATTATCAAATTGCCCCCACATATAGAACATATTCTGTTGAAAATTACCTGAAGAGGATAATGGATCTAAATCTTGAGTTGCAGATAAGGTTACGATTCCTTGTTTTTTGAGTTGATCGCTTATGTAAGCTCCATTTGCTCCTGTTCTCGAAAAGCGTTCATAAGAATATACTATAATGTACGAAATGTCTTTTTTTCTTTTAACATAATTAAGCATTTTAGTGAATTCTTTCCGTTCATCACTTTTAGCGGATTCATAAGTACCACCAAAGAAGGCAGAAACATTTAAGCCTTTTCTTTGAGCAAATGATTCACAAGCTGTTTTTTGCGTTTCCAAACTAGTGTCAAGTCAAGTTTAAATAGGCGTAATTTAGTATCTTTGAAAAAAAACTAAAATGGGTATTAGATATAAAGTTAGCTTAACCAAAGAAGAATGCACAGATTTATTGAATATCATCCACAAAGGAAAGCATACCTCTCAAGCTTATCGCAATGCTTATATTTTACTGAATACCGATAAGAGCGAATTTTCTACCCCCTTAACCAATATGGAAATCTCTAA
>NZ_VTZU01000117.1 GCF_008370685.1 Aquimarina sp. RZ0 | reverse complement strand
CTTGCCAGTCATAAACTGTTCTAGAGCTTTCTTTTCTAATTCTTGCTGTTCTGTCTTTGTCATCTTATCTGAATAATGTATAAATTAAAAATTTAGTATTCAGACAAGGTTATATTTACACTCTCATCTATTCTGGGATAAATATATGTTTCCGGTATTACTGCTTCCTCAAAAATCAATTCTTTACCATTATTTTTATAATAAACTATGGCTGTATTCTTAAATAAATTATCTGTTTCATTGAAAAATGGTAAAAATGCAACACCATCTAACAAGTCATTATCATCCAAATCAACAATGATAATTTTTTGATTTTTGATTTCTAATTTTTTATCCGATAATTTTTTTTTACTAAATTCCTTTTCTAGCTGTTTTTTAACTACATCTTTAAGACTATCTTTTTCGCTTAAATAAGTTTCTTTTTTATTGCTGCCAGTTGTTGTGGTTGTATTGCAATTACATATTAAACAAAAAGTTACAACGCAAAATATATATTTTAAGACAAATTTTATTTTTAATACAATTTAAAAGTATAGCCTAAGCTAATAAAAATAAACTTACATCGAGATATTGCTAGTATGTATTAGTGGCGTTTAAGCGTAAGAAAACATACCCCCCACAATGGTTTTACAGGCTGTTGTGGGTTTTTTATGTACTAAAGGCTTGTTTCGTTTTAAAGTTTTGTATTACGTTATCTATTAAGAAAAAGAGCTTACTTTTGGTATCTTCATCTAGTTTTTCGATATCGTAGATACGCTGTAATACGGCTTTATCGAGATTAGCAGCTTCTGCTTCTCCAATTAAAAAATCAACAAATACATCAAAGGTCTTAACCATTTTTAAAAGAATCTCAATAGATGGGAATGTGTACCGAGTGGATTATATTTCTAAAAAATCTTCCTCAAAATTAGAGATAAAATCGTGTATATATTTTTTATTGCGATATTTCTTTTTTACCACCAGGTAATGTTTTCTCTTTAGCCCATTTTTCCCAATCCTTTTAAACACTAGCTCTTTAGATAATTTAAAAGAATTTAATTGCCATTTTGGAGCGCACATGATGCCCATATTAGCCTGTATCATTGACAATGTAATTTCAGTAAACGGAATTGCAGAAATTTTAATTGGATTTATTTTATTCGGTTTTAAAAAATGCTCATAGACAGCTACACCTTCTATAGGAAAAGAGTTAATCAACAAATGTACATTCCCAAAATGACCAGCATCGAGATACTCCAAACTATTTAATGCATTCTCCTTATGCATAATAGCAAAAATCTCATCTTTAAAAACAGGAATACTAGAAAGTTCATCAGATGCCGGTTTTGATGTGACAATAGCAATGTCTATATCCTCAGATAATACTTGTGATATTGTTTGATGTGTTGCTCCAAGAGTTATATCTATATGAATTTCTGGATATAAAATCCCCATTTTTTGTATAAACGACGGGGTCGAATGAAAAAATGACTGACATTCTGCACTCAACTTAATAAAACCTTTTGAACCTTCTTTAATCTGTTTTATGGTGGTAAAACCTTCATCAATAGAACTGAATAGTTTATTAGCCAGTTTATACAGTTCAGAACCTTCCTGGGTTAATTCCCATTTATTTCTAGTTCTCCGAAAAACTTTAAACCCCAATCGCTCTTCTAACTCACTTAATTGATGACTTAGCGCCGACTGAGTTAAAAAGAGCCGTTCTGTAGCATTAGCAATACTGCCTTCTTCTGCTATCGTTTTTATTAACCTGAAATATTTGAGTTCCATAAGTACAAAGATAGGTTGCTTAGCTATACGTTATAGTTGAAATTATTTCAATTACGATTTTATATATCTCAATTTCAAAACTATACAAACCTAACTCTTCATGATAATTTTGTAGAAATAAAAGCCAAATGAATGACGACTTAAAAACATAAAATAGATAATAAAGGTAAAAGAAATTGAAATTGAAATCGAAAAACTTAATAAGGATTTATAACCATAAATAATATTGCATATGAAAACGATTGGATTAATTGGAGGAATGGGTTGGGAATCATCTAAACTCTATTATGAGCGTATTAATAAAAAAGTAAATGAAGTTTTAGGAGGGACACATTCGGCAAAAATTATCATGGTGTCAGTTGACTTTGCTGAAATTGAAAAATTAACATTTGCTACTAATTGGAATGCTATCGGAACTATTGTAGGGAATTGTGCAAAACAATTAGAAAAGGCAGGAGCAGATGTAGTCATATTATGTACAAATTTAATTCATATTGTAAGCGGTCAGATAAAAAAAGAAATCACTATTCCATTTTTACATATTGCTGATGCTACTGGAGAAGTTATTCAAAGTCAGCATCTCAAAAAAGTACTTTTATTGGGAACAAAGTACACTATGGAGAAAGATTTCTATTCCAAAATTTTAGAAGATTCCTATGGGCAGAAAGTTATAATCCCCAGTGAAATTGATAGAAATAGAATTCATAACATTATCTACAATGAGTTACTAAAAGGAGTATTTACAAAAACAGCAAAACAACATATTATAAAAATTATTAAAAAAGCACAATTGGACGGAGTAGAAGGTGTCATACTTGGCTGTACAGAATTACCCATGTTAATTAAAGAAACAGATGTAACTATTCCAACTTTTGATACAGGACAAATTCATGTCGATAAAGTGGTTGATTTATCAACAAACCAATCTGGTAAATTAGAGAAAAATATAGTCCAAAAATGTAGTTGTACTATATAATATAAAATCAATGCTGCATGCAACACGTATAAGAGTTTTCTATAAATATGTTCGTAGTATTAGCAAATGGCAATTCTTAAAAATTGTAGAAAGAGAATCATCAGTTCGATGTCTAAATGCGCAACAGATTAAATTATAGTTTCATAAAAACAAACATGCAAATCAAAAAATTAAACCAGATTGATTTTTCAATACTTATGGAGTGCTTCCTGAAAGCGTTTGAAAATTATTTTGTAAAAATGCCAACAGGGCATAACTACTACAAAGAACGATGGCAAATGGCAGGGGTGAGATTAGACTTATCTTACGGCATGTTTGATAATAACAAATTAACAAGCTTTATTATTAATGCCATTGGCAAGCGCAATGGAAACTTAGTAGCTTTTAATACAGGTGCAGGAGTACTACCAGAATATAGAGGTAAGCGTATAGTAAATTCAATATATCAATTCGCAATTCCTGATTTACAAAAAAATGGAATATCAGAATGTAGATTAGAAGTTATAAAAGATAATATCAGGGCAATTAAAGTTTATAAAAGCATCGGGTTTAGCATCACAAAACACTACAAATGTTATGGTGGAGATATTACCCTTAAAACGAGAATATCTGATTATAAATTAAAAAAAGTTGATAGTCATTATTTTGAGTGGAATACTTTACAGCAAAATACATATTCTTGGGATAATCATTACACTACAGTTACAAAAGGGAACTATGAATATTATGTTGTCTTAGTGGATGGTGAAGCAGATTCTTATTTTATTATTAATCCAGAAAATGGATATCTAGCACAATTTAATATATTGGGAAATACTAGTAGTAGTTGGATTAGATTATTCACTTCTATAAAAAGCGTTTCAGGGACTATAAAGATCAACAACGTTGATAAGAAATTGACTGAGAAGAATAACGCTTTAGAAGAAGTCGGTATAAAAAACACTATTGATCAATATGAAATGGAACTATTTTGTGAAGCGACCTTATAAGACTATGGTTACAATAATAAGAAAGTGAAGCAATCATATTTTATGGGGTTTGAATTCTATAAAGGCTAAGATAAGTTACATAGCTATAGAGTTGTAGTTGAAATAATTTCAACTACAATTTTATTTATCTCAATTTCAAAACTATGTATACCTTGCTCTTCATCATAGTTTTGTAAAAACTAAAATCAAATGAATAGCGCCTTAAAAGTCAAAAAAACATGAAACCAACGATGCTTTTATTCATATCTAGAGTAATTTTTTTACTCATTACAAGTATTTCTTTTTCACAAAGCAAAGAATTAAAAAATCACGTACTTTTTTACAGTTCTTTTGACGGAAAATTATCTGCAGATATATCAGCTGGCGATGCAATGATCTATACCGCTAGAAATTATAAAAAAACAGATAATGCCAAACCTGGTATACACAACCCTGATGTTATTTTAGCAAAAAATAAAGGTCTTGCAGGTGATGCACTTCATTTTACAAAGAAAAATACAGCTGCTATTTTTTATAAAGCATATAAAAATGTAGGGTACAGTCGTAACTCATGGAGTGGTACCATATCATTTTGGTTGCAATTAGATCCCAACAAGGATCTGGCACCAGGCTATTGCGACCCTATATGTATTACAGATGTGAGATATAACGATGCGGCATTATGGGTAGATTTTACAGATAACAAACCAAGAGAATTTAGATTAGGAGCTATGGGAGATTTAAACGTATGGAATCCAGAAAACGAAAACGATGAAATTATGTGGAAAAAACGTACTGTTACTATAAAACGGCCTCCTTTTGAGAAAAGAAAATGGACACATATTGTTATTACTTTTTCAGAAGTAAATACAACAAAATCTACATTCAAATTATACATAAATGGTAAAATTAAGGGGGTTATAAAAGATATTAACGATCCTTTTACCTGGGAAGCAGAAAATGGTAAAATTATGCTAGGTTTAGGTTATATTGGTTTGATGGATGAGCTTGCTATCTTTGATAAATCATTAGACACCGAAGAAGTAAAATCTGTTTTCGAACTCAAAAATGGTATAAAAACGTTATTCAAATAAGGGTTTGAGTAATTAATTGCTCTCTCAATTATCTGAATCTGTAAGTTGATGTGACTGGGAAATATTAATGAAACTTATTTGTTAATAACTGCCAGATACATACATGTCATCTATTCTCAGCTAGTCTAAGGCTCACTTTGCTTGCTTTGGTATTACATAATTTTAAAGATTGAAAATCTTTGAAACCCTTGGTGGCAATATTCATAGGCTTAATTTTTTTTATAAAATCAATTACTTAACTCCGTACTATAATCATCCTTTGCATTCAGCGAATGTTACTCATCAGAAAACGAATTTTACTCTTGAACTAAATTGATAATCATTTTTCTGAGGATACTCCTAAATTTATAAAATTATAGAAATGCCTAAATCCTTGTGATTCTAAAAAACATATAAATCCTGATATTTATCAGGTTTTTGTAAGCATTGATATCAGATCTTTATCACTTACAAGCAGGAATCAAATTCTATTGTAATAATTTAACTAATCATATGCCAATAAAAAGTTACTTAGCCCATCCGCAACAAGGTATGAAAGATGAACTTATAGATGCTTTGTCTAAACACAACCAATGCCAAGTAATTCCTGCTGAAAATAAAGAAATACTCATTCTTGTTACAGACACAGATGATACGCAGGAAGAGGAGCTATTAAAAGAAAAAATAGAGTCTATTTCTAGTTTAAAGCTTTTGGCAATGGTAGCTGGTTTTAATACTCCAAAAAACTAATCTATGATGTATAACACAACACAAACCAATAGACGAAGTTTTATCAAGAAAATGGCTGTATTATCTGCCATGACGGCAGCAGCTTCTATGTTTCCCGGGATTATTTTTGCCGAAGAGCAAGAAGCAGGAGTTCCTAAAGGGGCAAATCTGGATTGGAAAAAGGCACCTTGTCGGTTTTGTGGAGTAGGATGTGGTGTTTTAATAGGCACAGAAGAAGGGAAAGCTATTGCTGTAAAAGGAGATCCAAAATCTCCTGTGAATAAAGGATTGTGTTGCGTAAAAGGATATCATTCTATTATGGCACTATACGGCAAGGATCGATTGACAAAACCATTGATAAAAAAGAATGGTCAATATGTAACCGTGTCTATGAAGGAAGCATTGGATTTGATTGCTTCCAAAATGAAAGAAACCATAAAAGATCATGGGAAAGATGCAGTTTCCATTTATGGATCAGGACAATGGACGATTCCTGATGGTTATGTAGCTTCAAAATTATTTAAAGGATGTATTGGCACTAATAACGTAGAAGCGAATGCACGCCTGTGCATGGCTACAGCAGTAACAGGTTTTTTAACCTCTTTTGGATTAGATGAACCTATGGGGTGTTATGAAGATATTGATTATGCAGACACTTTTTTTCTATGGGGTAATAATATGGCAGAGATGCATCCGGTATTATTTTCGAGATTATTAGATCAACGTCTCAAACGAGGTGCAAAAATCATTGATTTTGCTACACGAACTACACGAACAAGCATGGCGGCAGATAGATCTATCATATTCAATCCGCAATCTGACTTAGCGGTTGGTAATGCTATTTGTTATGAAATCATTCATAATGGATGGATGAATTCAGCTTTTATTGAGGAGCATTGCAATTTTAGTAAAGGTTTGACCAACATGGGGTATGGGCTCGAGGATAATTATAAATTCAAAGACAAGCCTGAGAAAATCAATTTTGAAGCTTATAAAAAATTTCTGGAAGATTATAATCCAGAAAAAGCTTCTCAAATTTCTGGTGTATCGGTAACAGATATTAAATATATGGCGGCGCAATATGGTGACCCCAATAAGAAAGTGATGTCTTTTTGGTGCATGGGACCTAATCAGCATTCACGTGGTACCTGGATGAATAATATTATTTACAATATTCATTTGTTGACAGGTAAAATCTCAGAACCCGGTAATAGTCCTTTCTCCTTAACCGGACAGCCTAGCGCTTGTGGTACTGTAAGAGAAGTTGGGACATTAACCCATAAGCTTCCTCACGGAGTAGTAATGAATAAAAAACATCGTGAATTCGCGGCAAAAATATGGGATGTTCCTGTAGAAAACATCGACCCAAAACCTACATATCATACTGTAGAAATGTTTAGGGCATTGGATCGTGGAGATATTCGCTTTATGTGGATTCAGGTAACCAATCCTATGGTAACCATACCAAAATTAAAGCGGTATAGAGACGGAGCAAAAAAAGAAGGGCGTTTTATTGTAGTTTCAGACATCTACCCTACTCCAACTACCGATATAGCCGATGTGATTTTACCCTCTGCTATGTGGATTGAGCGAGAAGGAATGTATGGAAACTCAGAACGGCGTACTCAATATTTTGAGCAAATGCTGGAACCACCAGGAGAAGCTATGAGTGATACCTGGCAATTGATAGAAGTGGCAAAACGTCTTGGATATGAAAAGCAATTCTACTACAAAAAAGAAACTCATATCGAAGAGATTTATAACGAATACCGAAAGCATCATGTAGGTAAAAAACATAATATGGCTCCACTGGAAGTATTAAAATCACAATCTGGTGCTATGTGGCCTTATGTTGATGGGAAATCTACGCAATGGCGATTTAATTCAAAATACGATCCTGCCTGCTCTAATGGAAAAGACTTTCATTTTTATGGTAAACCTGATGGTAAAGCAGTCATCTGGCAACGTCCCTACGAGCCCGCCGCAGAGGAACCTGATCAGGAATATCCATACTGGTTAGGAACAGGTCGCGTGGTAGAGCATTGGCATACCGGATCCATGACCCGCAGAATTCCTGTATTACATCAGGCAATGCCTCATGGATATGTAGAACTAAATCCTGGAGATGCGAAGCGATTACAAATCAAAACAGGAGATACGGTAAAATTAACAACCCGTCGCGGAGAGATTATTTTACCAGCTTCTGTAGATCAAAGAGGGGTGCCTGCTCCTATGCAGGTATTTGTTCCGTTTTTTGATGAGAATATGTTGATCAATGATATCACCCTGGATTCTTTTTGTCCGATTTCTAAAGAACCTGATTATAAAAAATGTGCTGTAAAAGTTGAAAAGGCATAATTAATGAAAAAAAGACTAGGCATTATCGTATTATTTACACTGCTATTTGTTGGTTTTATTATGAACTGGGGATATAGCTATAGAAAAGGCTTAGAAGAAGGGTATATTTCTATTTCTAAGGAAACTCCGATTGCAATAATTCCTTCAGAGAAAGGAGTTTTTGAACGTTCTGAATATGCCTTAGAGTATCTCAATATGCCAATAGATGTAGCGCACCAAAGAACGTTAGCCACTTATTATAATAATCAAGCATATCCAGGAGCACCGCCAAGTATTCCACATCCATTAGTCAAAGGAGAACGTGGTATGGGAGGGAAAGCTTGTTTACAATGTCATCAAAATGGAGGATTTACAGAACAATTTAATGCCTATGCTCCAGTTACACCACATCCCGAGATGATTAATTGTCGACAATGCCATGTGGCACAAACGGAGAAAACCTTGTTTAAAGAAACTACTTTTTTTAAAACACTTGCAGCATCTGTGGGAACTAACAATGCGTTACCAGGGAGTCCTCCCGTAATACCTCATCAAATCCAGATGCGTGAGAATTGTTTATCGTGTCATGCGGGACCTGCAGCTCCAAAAGAAATCAGAGTTACACATCCAGATCGAATTAATTGTAGACAATGCCACGTCCCTGCAACAAACATTACATCCTCTTCTGTCTTTACAAGAAAAAATTTTACAAATGATCAGTAAAAATAGCAATATATATGTACTTGGGAGCTTGCTCATAACGATACTGTTTTCGTGTAAGCATCGTGAAGGAGAATATCACAGTTTAACAGATAAGATAGAAGCAGAAAGTAAAAAGTATCACGGTACTTCTATTTCTTCAGCATCGTATATCGGAGATATCAAAACCATAGAGATTACTGAAGGAAAGCATACTTTTTTGATTCCCGAACGTAAGAGTCAGATTACTTCTTTTGAATGTATCGAATGCCATACAAAACCATTAAAAGAACTAAAAAATATAGATTTAAAGAAAGCACACTGGGATATTGATCTGGTGCATGCCAATGAAAAGATTATGAACTGTGCTACTTGTCATAATGGCGATGATATGAACAACCTACAAAGTTTGACTGGTACTACTATTGATTTTAATCAAAGTTATCAATTATGCGCACAATGCCATACCTCGCAGTTTGAAGACTGGAAAGGCGGTGCTCATGGAAAAAATATAGGAGGATGGTCAGTGCCAAGAGCAGCGATGACTTGTGTGAATTGTCACAATCCACACAGGCCTAAAATAGAATCCAGGTGGCCATCAAGGTTTAATACGCAGAAAGTAAAAGAAAGAGAATAATCCAATAACATTATTATTGTGATTTTAATACAACGTAAGTTATGAGTGGGATTGGAAAATATTTTAAGCTAAATCTAAATAGTGTTACCAAGCAAACTTCAGGTGGATCCTGTGGTTGCGGAAGAACTCCTGGCGGTTGTGGTTCTCATAGCAACGAACCTGCTTCTGCTAAAACATCATGCGGTTGCGGAAGCACCTCAGGAAGCTGTGGTTCTCATAGCATACCTGAGATTAGTGATGAGGAGTTTTTTGAGGCGGCTGTAGATGCTGCTATTGGAGATGAGCGTAAAAAAGATGGTTTTGATCAAGTGTTTGAAGTTAAAATGGATCGCCGTACAGCTTTTAGGAAATTGACTGCTAGTTTGATGATTGGAGCTGGTGCTGTTAGCACATCTTGTAGTGTTACTACGGGAGATGATTCTAAGGAAAAAGCACAGATAGATTGGGAAGAACAGTTTAAAGGAAACTATAAACTGATGACAGATGAAGAACGTAGTGCAACGGTAAATCGACTGGTACGATCTTATGAATTAAGAAAAAAAGAAAACATATCCATGAAATCTACAGATGCAGCAAAAAATGTGTTGTTTGGATATGCTTTTAATATTTCTAAATGTCAAGGGTATATGGATTGTGTGAATGCTTGTGTCAAAGAAAATAATCAGGATAGAAATTCTGAAATGCAATATATCAGAATTCATGAAATGAGGGATGGAGAAGGTTTTAAGTTTAACGAGGCCGATGATAATTACTATCATGAAGTTCCTGCAGAAGGTCATTTCTATATGGGAACGCAATGTTTTCATTGTGATAATCCACCTTGTGTAGAAGTATGCCCTGTACAAGCTACCTGGAGGGAAGATGATGGATTGGTAGTCATAGATTATGATTGGTGCGTAGGATGTCGTTATTGTATGGCTGCTTGTCCTTATGACGGTCGACGGTTTAATTGGAGTACACCAGAAGTTCCAGAAGAAGAAATAAATAAAAACCAACATTATCTGGGAAATAGAATGCGCAAGAAAGGTGTGATGGAAAAATGTACTTTTTGTGTACAGCGTTCCAGATCAGGAAAAGATCCTGCTTGCGTAGAAGCATGTCCGACAGGAGCGCGAATTTTTGGTAATTTATTAGACCCAAATAGTACTATACGGTGGGTCTTGGAAAATAAAAAAATATTCAGATTAAAGGAGGACCTGGGCACAGAGCCTAAGTTCTGGTATTTTATGGATTAATAGTAACATCACAAAAAGAGTTTGCGTGAGGGATAATAGCGGCATCCTTTTGTAATGTCTTCCCGAGCTTGTCGAGGGATAAGACATTACAAAAGATATAGCGGATAGCCCGACCGAAGTGTAACGAAGGGCACGCCCAAAAATTAATATACATGAAAACACTCAAAGTTTTTGGAAGTTTAGTTAAAGATAGCCTTGATACAATCACCAAAGGTTCAATGAAATATCTGATTTGGATGGGTTTTTTGACTTTTGTGATGTTAGCAGGGATGTACTGCTATTCAATACAACTAGAGCATGGTCTGAGTGTAACAGGCATGAATGACAGAGTTAGTTGGGGATTGTATATCTCTAATTTTACGTTTTTGGTAGGTGTAGCTGCTGCGGCAGTGATGTTGGTTATGCCTACCTATGTGTTAAAAGATATTGATTTTAAACAAGCGGTATTGATTGGTGAAGGATTGGCCGTAGCCGCCTTGATTATGTGTTTGGCATTTGTGGTTGCCGATATGGGAAGTCCTTCTGTTTTATGGCATATGATCCCGGGACTAGGGGTTTTTAACTTCCCCAATTCTATGCTTACCTGGGATGTTATTGTCCTGAATGGGTATTTATTTATAAATATCACAATTCCACTTTATATTCTGTTTAGACATTATCAGGGTAAAGATGCAAATCCCAAAGTATATGTTCCCGGGGCAGTTTTATCTGTCTTCTGGGCAGTAGGGATTCATTTGGTTACAGCTTTTTTATATCAGGGATTGCAAGCAAGACCTTTTTGGAATAATGCGCTATTAGGACCTCGGTTTTTGGCATCTGCATTTGCCGCCGGACCTGCATTAATAATTCTAGTCCTCGCTGTCATTCGGTCATTTACAGATTTTAAGATTGCTGATAAAACCATCAGGAAGATTGCAATCATTATTACTGTTGCAGCACAAATCAATTTGATAATGCTAGTCTCAGAATTATTTAAAGAATTTTATGCGCCTACGCATCATAGTGAAAGTGCGTATTATCTATTTTTTGGATTAGAAGGCAAGACGGCCTTACTACCCTGGATCTGGACAGCAATCCCATTAAATGTGTTGGCAACGGTATTGCTTACATTTGGTAAGCTACGGAACAATTTCAAAGTATTATATTTTTGCTGTTTTATTTTGTTTGTTGCTATCTGGATTGAAAAAGGATTCGGCTTGATCGTTCCAGGCTTTATTCCAGGTCCTTATGGTACCATTGCAGAATATACACCAACAGGAATAGAAATTGGTGTAACACTCGGTATATGGGCTCTCGGAGCTTTTGTGTTTACAATACTCGCCAAAACGGCTATTGAAATTGAAACTGGTAAGCTTCGATATGGGAATAAGTAAGATTGTTGTGGATTCTTCTATAACAACCTTCCAATTATTTTTGCATTAATTTTTTTACAATTTTGATGTAGAATTGGGATAAAATATAATTTAAATATTTCTTATACCGTTTATGTGTTTGTTTTGC
>NZ_VTZU01000116.1 GCF_008370685.1 Aquimarina sp. RZ0 | reverse complement strand
GTCAGTAGTTTGGTGTTCTGACGACACTTCAAATCGACGACATATCGAGATATGTTGTTTATTTGAAGTAAAGTCAAGGTTGTCAAAGTAATGACCAGCAGGCAGAAGGGTTTTTAAACATACTCTTAGAAAAGATCGATCTCTCACCTGTTTATAACGATCCGCGAGGAAAGCTTTCTAATAAACGAGCTGTTTTTATAGGCTATTGGGTTATAATACGATTTGTGATTAAAAAATTCGTATAAATTCATTGAATTATTTTTTCTTTATGCAAGGCAAAAAAATCAAGCATAGCTATAGCTACGGTTTATTTTTTAAACGAAGTAGAAAGGAAAAAGAAACGATGAATATGCGAAATTTTTAGTTATAAATCGTATAAAAACCTTAAGCATCAAAAATATTATCAGAAGCTTGTACAGAAAAAAGATATTGGCAGTATGATCCTCAAATAATAGGTTGAAGTTTTCTAAAAAAGCTGCAAAAGATTTACTTTTGGCAATTGTAAATCAAAAATAGGTTACAAAAGCATTTATAGATCCTCATCTAAAAAATTGATTAGATATAAAAAGTATTAAAATAAAGTTTTAGGGATGTCAAGCCGTAAAGCATGATGATCGTATACATTTACAGCTAAAATAAAAGTTCGATAACCCCGGCAAAACATAATAAAACATATATGGAAACTCAAACATTATCACTATATCATATTATTAAAGAACCCACTAGCAAAAAAGAAAAAACACCTGTTTTATTTATGTTTCATGGATATGGCAGTGATGAAAATGATTTATTTTCTTTTGCACCGGAGTTACCAGAAACATTGTGTATTATCTCTGTAAGAGCCCCTTATCCTATACAACCATATGGCAATGCGTGGTATGCTATCTACTTTGATGCCGCAGAGGGTAAGTTTAGTGATGACGCTCAGGCTATTGAATCACGAGATAAAATAGCTTCTTTTATTGATGAGGCTGTGACGGCATACAATCTGGACGCTGATAATGTAACGCTATTAGGTTTTAGTCAAGGTGCTATTCTAAGTTATGCTGTAGCACTCTCCTACCCTGAAAAAATTAATAATGTAATCGCTCTAAGTGGATATCTTAATGAAGATATCCTTGCAGAAGGTTATGAATCAAATGATTTTTCTAATCTCAATCTTTATTGTTCACATGGTAATATAGATCAGGTAATTCCTGTAGACTGGGCTCGTAAAGCTCCAGTAAAACTCGCCACAGTAGGTATTAAAACTTCATTACAGGAATTTCCTGTGGGTCATGGCGTAGCTCCACAGAATTTTCATCAGTTTAAAGAGTGGTTAGCTAGATTAATTTAATATCGATTTTCTAGCGTGATTCACATCCAGAAATTACTAAACTTAGAAGTTATATTGTTAAAATCACTTAAATATAATTATTCAATTTTTTAATTTAGTATCTGATAAAATAGCCTTAAATATGTAAGGCTATTTTATCAGATACTAGAATATACAGATTATGTGTTTCTTACTATTTTACAACTTGTAACTTTTTAGTATAAACATTATTTGTATCCTTATTCAGGATATGCAGAAGATATAAACCTCTAGCCAATTGAGAAACATTAATAGCATCAGTAGTATTTCCTTGTTGTAGTTGTTTTCTTATTAATAAATTTCCTGAAACTCCCATTAATCGGATATCATAGTTACTATTTTCTAGCCCTTGAATAGAGAATTTATCAAATGATGGATTAGGGTATACTTTGATATCTGATCCAGCTTGATCAATCGAAGGTATTGTATTAGATAAAATCTGTTCCTGTTTCTCTAAGTTCAATGAACCAAGATTAAAACCGCCTTCATCCATATAAATACGCATCACTTGTTTTCCTGCATCTAAAGAAATATTTGCAATAACTAATGGAGCAAAAGTGTCCCAGTTTCCAGTTGAACCAATAGATTGAATCCCTGTTCTATCAACTCCATTAAATTCGATATGAAATTTTCCGTTATTTCCAGAAGAAGCTACCAGAGCTGTAATCGTATAGTTATTAGCTTCAGTTACATTAATTGTATATTCAAGCAATTCTCCTTTTGCAATCCAACCAATATTTCCATTTGATAATTTATTTTCGGTATCTACATTTTCATTTTGTCGTACTCCTTGACCATTATTTCCAACAGAGTTATACGATTTGTGATTAAAAAATTCGTATAAATTCATTGAATTATTTTTTCTTTATGCAAGGCAAAAAAATCAAGCATAGCTATAGCTACGGTTTATTTTTTAAACGAAGTAGAAAGGAAAAA
>NZ_VTZU01000115.1 GCF_008370685.1 Aquimarina sp. RZ0 | reverse complement strand
TTTCTACTTCGTTTAAAAAATAAACCGTAGCTATAGCTATGCTTGATTTTTTTGCCTTGCATAAAGAAAAAATAATTCAATGAATTTATACGAATTTTTTAATCACAAATCGTATAATATCATTTCTACCTTAAAATTACCCACTAAAATTTGTTCTCTCCCCCTTATGCTTCAAAATAAAAATTAACCGTAGATTAGGCTATGCTGAACTTTTCTTTTTTGCCTAAAGAAAAAACAACTGTATTTTATTTGGGTAATTTTAAAGCAAAAATGGTATAAGATAATTGAAATTCAGGTTAGTAAAAAAGTTTATGAATATCAAAACTAAGAATTAATTATATCATAGATTACATTAAAAAGTAGCGTATATTAATTGCTATTACTCTACAAGACCATCAGCAATCCAGTCTTCTATAATCGTTATAGTTGCTTGTGGTAATCTTCCAGACTGTGGCATCACATTAAAAGCATTTCTGGTAGCTACTCTACCAAATAAGTCTCTTGATTCTACTGCATTTACTGTCTGATCATAGTTTATCAGCATCATAGGAGCTCCCTGATCAAGTGGATCACCGTGACACTCCAGACAGTGCGTATCAATAATGGCTTTGACATCCCCGGTATAGGTAGAAGTTTTTCCGGGAATCGGATCAGGATCTATCATAATTTCAGGATCTGATGCATCATCATCACTACCTCCACAATTGGTAAAAAATAGCAATGCTGATACTACAAAGAGAATTCTTATCGGGGCTTTCATAATTTCATTTTTCTTTTCAAGATAACAAAAATATAACGAAAAAGGGACACATTAATTATAGTGTAATTTTTACGTTATACTCTTTTAACAATTCTAAGTGTTCCTCTAATTCGAATTCTGAAGCTTTAAACCGATCGCGTCTGGCTTTGGCATCCTCTTTTCTTATAATACTGCGCACAAAACGTCGTACACTGGTTTCATTTTCCAGAACTAACCCGGGAACAGGAACACTTTTCCCTTTATTATCTTTGGCAACCATTGTAAAGTAACTCGAATTACAATGTTTTACTTTACCAGTCATTATATTTTCGGCTTCTACCCGAACGCCCACCACCATAGAAGTATTGCCTACATTATTAACAGAGGCTTTCATAGTAACCAATTCGCCCACTTCTATAGGTTTTAGAAAATCTACTTTATCCACACTCGCTGTAACGCAATAGGTTTCAGAATGTTTGGAGCCACAGGCAAATGCAATCTGATCCATAAGAGATAGGATATATCCTCCATGAATTTTTCCACTAAAATTAGAATGGGAGGGAAGCATTAATTCTGAAATGATCACTCTGGATTCTTTAGATTTTTTATACTTTTTCATACGTTTCTAATTAATTTCAAAAGTAGTCAAAACTATGGATTAAAACTTACGAAAGCTGTAGGCTTCTATAAAAAAAGTAACGCAATATAGATATGAATGATCCGTCTCATTGAGCGCGTAAGGTACGAGCGTGTATCGAGATGTAATCAGTGCTACTTTTTTGATGAGGTCTCGATACAGTTTCTCTATGCTACGCTTCGACAAATTACTACTAGGCGGCTGGCTCTTTTTAGCATACTTGTAAATCATTGGATGCCAACACTTCTTTCAGTTTTATCAATCTGTTACCTTCATTTTTAAAAGGACTCATAATCGAAAATGTTTTTGATCCCTGAGATGCTGGTGGTAAGTTGTATTTCACAAAAGTTGATCCGGTACCTGATGGTCCCAGGTCGATATACAAGAAAGATCCTTTGCTTTCGATATAGTCTACAACTTTTGAAAAATTTGTGTATTGAGATACAACTTGTTCAAAATAATTGTCAGCGATATGATCTATGTGACTACAGTGTAATCCAGAGATAAATTTTTTAGTAGGATACTGGTTTATTCCTTCGAGAGTCGACAGATATTGTTTAAAATCATGCATCGAATCCTTCATGAGAGGACTATGAAAAGGAACTTTTACAGGAAGACGAATAAAACTAATACTTTGATCTTTGAGCATATATTCAAAGGCTTCTAAATCTTTATTCAATCCGGAAACCGTATAGTGACCATCAAAATTATTTGAAGCCAAATAGAGGTTATAATCCAAAAAAGAATTCTTGTCAAGTGTATGTTCCTGATCAATTACGGCAATCATACTACCTAATCCTATCAGGCCTTTTTTTTGAATACTCTTTGCCTGAGCTATAGAGGCTTCTACAGCGGTACTTGAGTCCCATATCCCACCAGCCACTCCGGCTGCAAATTCACCTAAACTATTCCCGATGACATAATCAGGCGTGATGTCTAAACTTATCAAGACTTTATACATTGCTATTTCTACAGCAACTATTGCTGGATGGGTTATTAATAGGTCATCAAAGTCCTTTTGGGTATTTTCATAAAGCGCTTCAATTAATGATCTATTTAGATTTTTCTGAATTATTATTTCACTGTCCTCTATGCTTGATCTAAAAACATGATTGTTTTTATATAAGTCATATCCCATTTCTCTATATTGAGTTCCTTGTCCCAGGAATACAAATACTTTTTGTATATCATTCATAAATTCAAATTTTAGATACTAATACCATTTAGGGCTTAAAATTACCCGTTCAAATTTGCTCTTTTTCGTGTATACTTCAAAATAAAAAGTAGTTATAATTAGGCGATTGCTTTATTTTTTTTGTCTGAACAAAAAATGTTGATTTTTATTTGAGTATTTATACGATTTGTGATTAAAAAATTCGTATAAATTCATTGAATTATTTTTTCTTTATGCAAGGCAAAAAAATCAAGCATAGCTATAGCTACGGTTTATTTTTTAAACGAAGTAGAAAGGAAAAAGAAACGATGAATATGCGAAATTTTTAGTAATAAATCGTATTAGAGTATGTTTAAAAAGAATACAAATTGAAAATCAATAGTTTGAGGTTCTGAGGACACTTCAAATGATGAGAATATCGAGATATTTTAATTATTTGAAGTAAGCTCACGGTTCTTAAAATAGTTGTTTTCAGGAAGTAAGGTTTTTAAACAAGCTCTTATAAAAGGAGTATGGCTATACTATCATTTCTCAATACAAAATATACTTCAATTGAAACAAAAAACAACTGTTTTTCTTCAGAATCAAAAAAGTAGAAATCGTTTCGTTATCAAAATAAAAGGACACATACTTATTTTCTGAAATGAGGAGACGCTTCTTCTTTGACATCGATGATAAAATATTTAGAATCTCCCAGCCACGAAATTTTAGAAAACCGTTCTTTATAGCTTAGTTTTACATATCTGCCCTGATATTCTTCTAGTTTTTTTATGACTTCTTTATTTTTATCCTCTACAGAGAAACTAAATATCTGAGCTCCTGAAATCCCCTGGCTTATTTCTCCTTCCCAGGTTTTGAATACCAATCCTTTGTGGCTAAATTTAATTAATTCACCGCTTCTGACTCCTTGGCTATAAGTGGTGTAATAGATAGTCGCAAACCAGGAAGCGAATAAAAGGATTAGGGCTATAATAATGATTGCAAGTATTTTTTTCATAGGTTGTTTTAGAACGCTGGATTTATTAATCGGATGCTGTCGTCTGTGATTACATATATGAGGTCATTTTGATCAATAAAAAGACTTCTTGGATTATTAAAGGTGGCTATAGACGGGATACCATCCATAAAACCTGTTTCCCCGGTGCCTGCATAGGTGCTGACCATTCCGTCGGGAGTGATTACTTTTATTTTTGAATTACTAAAATCTACCACATAGATATTCCCTTCAGAATCGATATCTACATCCAGGGGGGCACTAAATTGTGCTACACTTCCTTCTCCATTGACATCACCTGCTTCTCCGGTGCCTGCGATGGTAGTTACGACTCCGGCAGGGGTTACTTTTCTGATACTATGATTCCCAGAATCAGCGAATATAATATTGCCATCACTGTCAATTTCCATACCCGAAGTAAAATTTATCTGGGCAACATCTGGGGGACCATCTACAAATCCTACGACTCCGGTACCTACCAGAGTACTTACCGTATTATCTGGCGTAATTTTTCTGATCGTTGCATTACCGAATTCGGTTACATATATATTATCAGAGGCATCTATGGTGAGACCTAAGGGAGAAGAAAACTGGGCAATGCTGCCATCACCATTAACAAGCCCAAAATCTCCTGTCCCCGCAATCGTTTCTACGGATCCGGCACTAAGATTAATTTTTCTGATTTTATGAGCTTCAAAGTCTGCTACTATAATATTCCCTTCAGAATCCCTAGTCATACTTCTCGGATTGCTGAAAGTAGCTTCTGCCAGCGTACCATCCATATCACCAGCTACTCCAGTCATGCCTGTTACTGTGCTTACGATACCGTTGCTATCGATTTTTCTGATTTTATTATTTCCGTAATCAGAGATAAACAAAGAACCTTCTTCATCCGTTAATAACCCCCATAATGCAGAAAAAGATGCATCTGCTGCGGGACCATCAACATCGCCTGGCATTTCGCTTCTTATCAGTGTTGATACTTGTGCAGGAGTAAGAATGTAATTAAACTCCGGTCCCAGGATCTCTTCACCATTGATCACTATTTTTACGATTCCTGTCATAGCTTTTCTAGGTACAACAGCTTTGATCTCTGTAGGAGTTACAGTATTTACCACGGCTTCTGTATCATTAAAAAATACAGCGATCGTATTGATATCTCCGGCAAATGCAATGCCTGTAATGGTTACCTCGGTATCACCAGGGCCACTGTCGGGAGATATGCTTTCTATTGTTCCAGATACAAAATCGAGATTATCAGTATCTTTTGTACAGCTTACAAGTATTGCAAGTACCAAAAGGAGCGGTGCAAGAACCTGTCTTTTTTTGATAAAAAATAGTGTTGAAAACATGGCTTAAGTTTTTATATAATTACAAAGATGCATAAATTTTGGATACAAATTCATCAATTTTATCAGGTTCTAACCATCTGGTAATTATCACGATGTTGTTTTTTTTGTCAACAATGATAAAATTCCCTCCAAAACCTGCAGCATAATAGATGTGTTCTGGCAATCCCTGCCAATGGCGATTTCCTTTTTGGTTTAACCACCACATAAAGCCATAATTAGGATTAGCTTTTGATGGTGTGGTAGCTTCTTTGATCCAGTTTTCAGAGAGTAATTGTTGGTTTTTCCACATGCCATTATGTAAGAATAATAATCCAAAGCGGGCGTGATCCAGGGTGTTAATAAAGAGTCCGCCACCAGAATGCCCGCCACCACTCACGGATTGCATATTGATACCATCTATAGGTACCCAGGAATTCTTATACCCATACCATCTCCAGGTGGTAGAGGCTCCTATGGGATCCATAATCTTTTCTTTTAATACCTGTGGCAGTGGTTTTCTCCAGATATTTAGGAGTGAATATGCCAATACATTTACGCGTACGTCATTATATTCAAAAACGGTTCCGGGTTCGTGTAGTTTTCTGTGTTTCCAATCATCGATATCACCAGTTGCCGGGGGTCTGTCTGCCCAGTCATAACCTCCCCATAATTGCCCTGACCAGTCTGATGATTGTGTGAGCAGGTGTCTCCAGCGTATTGTTTTGTTATGTTTGCCATCAAAGGTAGTATCCCAGATATAGGAGGATACAAAATCATCTACAGAATTAATGAGTTTCTCATCTATTGCCAGTCCAGCCAAGGTAGATAAATAACTCTTGGTAACACTAAATGTCATATCTACCCGTGCGACATCTCCCCATTTGGCAATGATATATCCGTTTTTGAGAATGATCCCGGCAGGAGTTCCTCGTTTTTTTGTGGGGCCTAAGATGGTATGATAGGGTTCTCGCTGGAAACCTTTCAGGATGGCTTGTCGCAGATCCTTGGCTCCCGAGTACTCATTGTTTTGGGCATATTGGATGGCTTCCTGAAGCGCTGTGGTATTAATATTAAACGTCGATGGTAATTTCTCTTCCCAGTTTCCACGTTCAGGGAAATAGGTTTGTTGGGCAATTACTATTTTGGTAACAACAACAAAAAGTAATAGTATCAAGTTGCGTATATTTTTTTTCATAGTAATGTTTTTAGTATTAATCTTCTTCTGAAGCTCTTTTTATAATAGCCTCCGGGAGTGCTTTTTTTGCTTTGGCTCCCATTTTTTTGAGTTTCTCTACACTTGTGATTAGATTTCCTCTTCCGTTCACGAGTTTGCTCATGGCAGCGGTGTAATCTTTTTTGGCATCATCAATTTTTTTGCCTACTCCGGTCAGGTCTTTTACCAGTCCTTCAAACTTATCATATAGTGCTCCTGCCTGCCGGGCGATCTCGATAGCATTGCGTTGCTGCTTTTCATTGTTCCACATGGTATCAATGGTACGCAAGGTTGCCAGAAGGGTAGACGGGGTAACAATCACGATGTTTTTCTCAAAAGCCTGATTATATAGTTTACTATCGTCATTAATAGCAATGGCAAAAGCAGGTTCTATGGGTACAAATAGCAATACAAAATCTGGTGACTCTATATCATAAATGTCCTGATAATTTTTTTCTGATAATTGATCAATATGACGTTTTAAAGAAGTGATGTGTTCTTTTAGGTAGTTTGCTCTCAGGGTTTCATCATCTTCGTTCACAAAACGTTCGTAAGCTGTAAGGCTCACTTTAGAATCAATTACCATTTTTTTATGATCCGGCAGATGGATAACCACATCCGGTAGTATACGCTGTCCATCTGCGGTGGTAAAACTTTGTTGTACAAAATACTCACGGTCTTTTTCCAGTCCCGATTTTTCCAGGACACGCTCCAGTACCAGTTCGCCCCAGTTTCCTTGCATTTTACTGTCTCCCTTTAGGGCTTTGGTCAGGTTGGTGGCTTCTTTGCTCATCTGTTCGTTGAGGTCCTTGAGCCCGAGAATCTGCTGGCGTAGGGCGGCGTGATTACCGATACTCTCTTTATGGGTTTGTTCTACTTTTTTCTCGAATATATTGATCTTTTCCTGTAGTGGATTCAGGATGTTTTTGATGTTCTCCTTATTCTGCTCTGTAAATTTATTGGATGTTGAGTCCAGAATCTTATTGGCGAGGTTTTCAAACTCTTTTGTGAATTTTTCCTGAAGTTTTTCTACTTCTTCTTTTTGCTCCTGATTTTTAAGCCGTAAGTTCTCGAATTCTGTATTGCGACGGGTAAGCTCTGTGTTCAGAAAATCTTTTTCTCTGCGGATCTCATCACGTTCTTTGGCAATATCAGAAAGTTGTTTCTCTATAGTTTGTTTGTATTCCTGATGCTGCTGTATTGTGAAGGTTAGTTGTTGATCCGCTGTTTTTTGTGCTTCATCAAACTGCAATTGCAGCTGATTAGCACGTTCGTTTAGCGCACTCTGATCACTTTTGTTTTTTAATGATGTCACATATTTACCAATAAAAAAGCCAATGATACCTGCAATAACCGCAACAAGAAGCAATGTGTATTCTGACATGTAATTTTTTGTTTATCCAAAGATAAAGATTTAACCAGTATTAGCTGATCTGAGACTTTTTTAAATAATCAAAATCCAAACACTTTTTTATAAATGGTTTCCAGAATATGTATCAGGTAAATAGAAAGTATATCCATAGATTCCTGTGTTACTTTTTTAGCATAATAGATATTGGGATTAGAGCATGTGTTTAAAAACAATGAAAACTGATTGTCAGTAGTTTGTCGTTCTTACGATACTTCAAATCGGCGACATATCGGGATACGTTACTTATTTGAAATAAAGTCAAGGTTGTCAAAGTGATGATTAGCAGGCAGCAGGGTTTTTAAACAAGCTCTTAGCCCTATAATCAATAGCAAAAGTTTAAAAATAATAAGATCTTATCTCATCATTATTGTTTTTGCTATAAGGTATATTAGATAAAATGATAAAACAACCAGCTACAGTCAAAAAACACCTATCTACAGTCAAAAAATACGTAGCTACAGTGATAAAATGACCATCTACAGTCAAAAAATACGTAGCTACAGTGATAAAATGAGTATCTACAGTCGAAAAATACGTAGCTACAGTAATAAAATGACCATCTACAGTCAAAAAATACGTATCTACAGTGATAAAATGACCATCTACAGTCAAAAAATAAGTATTTACGTTGATAACATAATTAGCTGTTTTTTTTTCTGGTATTCATTTTTATTTATTGGTAATGCTTAGCCAGCGGCAATCCCTTTTCAGATGGGCGGTATGAGGGTATTGGTGTTCATAATATGGTATGCAAACAATTTTTACCTAAAAAAAATCAAAAAAAACAGGTAACAATTTGCGGTACAGTGACATCTATATAATGTATGGTCTGAAATAGGCGGTTTTCATAATTTAAAAGATTTTGATGAAACTTTACTGTATTTCTGACTGTACACTATAATATAGAACTCATTTTTTAAAAACTCAAAAATTATGGATCAAAGACAAATTAATCGATTAGACATGTACGAAGCGGTAAATACCTATCTCAATGCCAATACGGCTGTATGGAGCGGGGTACCTATTCTGGTTACCTTAAAAAATGAACTGGATACGCTACTGGTAAGTATCCAGACACAGCAAAAAGATCAGGAAGCCGCAAGGATCTATCTGGGAAATGATAAAACCACACAAAAACGATTTGTATCAGAGAAAGCAGATATCCTCAACGATTCGCTGGAAGCCTATGCGGCGATCAATACTCTGGTAGAACTAGAACAAAAAGCGGCAAAAACTTTTACAGATCTCTACAGCACCCGCAATCAGGATTTTATTACCGTTATCTCAGAAACGATAACATTGCTGGAGCAGCACCTGGAGAACCTTGCTGATTATGGGGTAACAGCAGATCAGATTACCGATCTAAAAAATAGTATGGATCAGTTTCTTACATTAAACGGGCAACCCAGACAATATCGCATTGCAGAAAAGCAAGCAACGATACAAATGGCAGATCTCTTTGAGCAAGTTACCGCACTGCTGGCAAATAGAATAGATAAGGTGATGAAACGATTTAAGAATGCCAATACTAATTTTTATAACGGCTATATATCAGCCCGAGCTATAGTAGGAATCTAGGATGCCTCTGTGATGCCATTTTTTATTTCCTGTAAAGAAGAAAACAATAAAGTCTGCCCATAGGGGGATTTTGTGCAGATGAGGAAGTGAAAAAGAGGTGTTTTATCACAATAAATTCATAGGATACATGTAGTATTATTGTTATTTTAGTGTTTTAATGCTAAAAAACGATGAGCCTCAAGCGGTTGCCCTGGGATATTACTGTAAATGGTGTCTGGTCAGAAAATACAGCAACATCAAAAAGATACAAATTATGATAATCGCCTGTTCCTGATCAGATACTAAATAGGCTGAGATATCGGCAAACAATCTTGATTGCTGCATTAATTACCTTTATAGCATACAGATAGATAAGAAATTGAATTAAATAGTATAACTAATAAAACAAAACATTATGTCTTTTCACGCAAAACTAGAAATTGATGATGCCTCTTATATTTTATTAGACTGTTCCTTTGATTTTGATCAACCACTGGATCATAATGGCAGACCTTCTGCTTCTCCCCGGGGAGGGATTATCGTTTTATCCTTGGAGTTTGAGAAAAAAACTGACTTACTTACTTGGGCAATTAGCCCTACAGAGACCAAAAGCGGTCAGGTTGTATTTATGAAACGGGATTCGATGGCATCACTGATGACACTAAAATTCAGTAATGCTTATTGCGCGCGCCTGAGTGGTTATTATCACGCAGTAAGCAATGAACCCTTTAAGCTAAAACTAAAAATCTCTGCAGAGGTATTGACCATTGGTGATGCGGAGTATAAAAATAACTGGCCCTCAAAAGCATAAGCTATGTATACCAATCCAGAAAGTCTGAAAGAAGTACATGAGCTGATTCGTGAGGCGCTGCAATCTGCCGGTAAGGAAGCGGGGAGTAGTATCTCTCCTGCTGCACAGGCACAAAAGGTAGCTTTTCATTTTCGTACCGCTATAGACAATACACGTACACAGCTAAGCGAAGCACTCTATAAGGTAGATCTAGCGATGCAGGGTCATGATACCGCTGCCACACGCGCCAGCTATGAGATGCAGGATCTGTATGGTAATACCGATCCCAGAACGATGAGTGATGCAGAACTTACCGAACGGTATATCCAGGAAACCGCAGATGGGTATAAGGTGTATGACAGCCGCTATGATATTTGGATCACTATGTCTGCCAGTAGTGAGATCAGCATAGAGATGATGATCAGCCCCGAATTGGGAGGGGATCCTATTGCCCGTATCCGTGCGTATGATCCGGAGAGTGGTTCTCGTGTGGAGTATGAGGACTGGGAAATCACCCAAAAAGATATCCGAAGTAGTTATCTAAACGAATGGGATGCTGTACCTCCGGAGTGGCGGGAGATGCACTATCAGGATGCCCTGTATGGAATGGCAAAAACAGGGATCGGCGGTGCAGGCAAGGTATCCGGTGCGACCAGTAGTTTTATGATGGCGAATCATTACCGGGCGAGTAATAATCTGTTTGCAGGTAATTTTTCTAATTATTATAAGGGCTGGACCGGTGAATGGGCACCGATTAGGAATGTACCCGGCCTGGATACGCCCAGAACCTATGGGAAATGGACACGTGATATCGATGAGATCACGGCAAAGAGCAAAGGTAAAATGGCTGGGGCAAAATGGAAGAAAGGAGGTAGAATTTGTTTTTTTATTACGGTCTTATTTTCAATTAATGATATCAGAAATGCTAAAAAGTATAATGATTCTAATTATAGCGAACTAAAGAATAAAAAGTATATTGATATAGCTTTTGGATTGACAGGTTTTATTCCAGGCGTAGGTTGGGCAATTTCCGGGACTTATTTTTTGTTAGATGTAGGAGGAGCGTTTGGTAATTGGGGGCAAGCCAGTGGGTTTAGTAGAGAAACGGTAGATGGCTGGATTGCCAGAGATCGTGCTGCGATACAAGAAGAGTTATGCACCATGGATTTTGAGATTGATTATATCAAACCGATAGAAGAAACTCGTATGGAGATGCTACGGGAGAGCAGAGAGTTTGCACGAGATAATACCTATGTAACGCCTCGCGCTATCTATAGTACTAAACGATTTTAAAAAATGAAGGAATGGTTAGCGAATATACGTCCACCTAAATTTTTAAGATACCTTTTTTTTATAGGTTATTGCTGGTATCGCTCTTTTAGAAGTGAAAGAGAAGATGCACAAGTATCATCTATGTTGTTTTTAGCTTTACCACATGGAATGGTTATTTTTATATTGGATAATATTAGCTCAATATGTTACAAAGATTCTATAGAAGTTTTTAGTAATTTTCAAATTTTACTTTTCGCATTTTTTATTTTAGTAGTACATTATTATTGGTTTTTATATAATAAAAAATGGAAATCTTATATAGAAGAATTTAGGCATATTAGAAGGAGGCAACAAAAGATAGGTCTTATTTATTTATTTATTTATTTATTTGTTTATCTATTATTAGCGTTGTATCCAATTATTTTAGAAGATGTATTTGGTATTGAAGTTATGGAGAAAAGAATATCTCAGGTATTAGGAAGTCTCAATTTTACTATTTGAGTAGATGGCTGGATTGCCAGAGATCGTGTGGCAATAGATGAGGAATTATGTACAATGGATTTTGAGATTGATTTTTAGTATCTGGCCGGAAATACAGCAACATCAAATTTGTATCTTTTTTCGAAATTTTGATTTATTTTTAATTGTTTGATGCTGTGGTATCTACTTCAAAAAATAAAGTCTAAATTTCATCAAAAATCTTTCAAATTATGAAAATAGTCTATTTCCGACCAGATACTATAGAACCTATAGAACAAAGGCGTATGGAAATGATGAGAGAAAGTAGAGAGTTTGTACGAGATAATACCTATGCAACTCCCAGAGCGATCTATAGTACCAGATACCATTTATTACATACAATAGCTGTAAAAATTGTTTCTTTTGGTTCTATACTTCGTCATAAAATAGTATCGATAGCTAAGGCTATCCATAGATTTTATTTCTTGTCTATACCCAAAATAATTCAATTTTGTATCACAGCCATTGTATATAATAACTGGTATAAACGATTTTAGATATGAAAGAGTGGCTTATCAATATACGTCCTCCTAAATATCTTAGATATTTGTTTTTTATTGGGTATTGTTGGTATCGATCTTTTAGAAGTGAACGAGATGAGGCACATAATTCAGCTATGATTTTATTAGGAACTTTTCATGGCATACTGCTACTAAGTATTGTATTTATGCTAATTCCAGAGCAAATATTTACTAATAACAAGTATTATACTTTAATACCAGTAATTATTTTAGTTTTTTTACTATTTTATTATTTGTTTTCGTATCAGAATAAGTGGCAAAATTTTGTAGCGGAGTTTAAACACATTAAAAGAAAACAGCAGCGTATAGGACTTATTTATTTAGTATTCTTACAATTTTGGTGTTTTCTTTTTGGGTGATTTTTAAAACATCTCCTCATTACAATTAGATTCATATGATAAGATTTATTTCCAGGACTTATTTTTTATTGGATGCAGGAGGAGCCTTTGGCAATTGGGGACAAGCCAGTGGATTTAGTAGAGAAACAGTAAATCGCTGGATCGCCAGAGATCGAGCTGCGATACAAGAAGAATTATGCACAATGGATTTTGATATCAATTATGTAAAACCGATAGAACAAACACGTATGGAGATGATGCGAGAGAACAGGGAGTTTGCCAGAGATAATACCTATGTAAACCCCAGAGCGATCTATAGTGCCAGATACCATTTATTACATACAATAGCTGTAAAAATTGTTTCTTTTGGTTCTATACTTCGTCATAAAATAGTATCGATAGCTAAGGCTATCCATATCCGTATTAGTAATGGTGGAATCAAAACCAGTAGCGCCTTCTGAGAAATACAAACATAAAACCCCAAAGAAAGTAGACATTATTAAGATGAAGGTCATTGAAAACCTTAAAAAAGAAACCGCCAATCAGCAAATCAAAGAAAATATAGACATAAAAGCATCAGCCACAACATATGGAGCTAACAACTATAATGATATCAAAAAACATCTAGAAGATCATCAAGCAGTAATACAAGATAAAAGGAAAACCTCAGAAAATACTGCTTTGGGTGCATATTGCAATTAGCAATGCCAAAAGACTATTATTAGATATACATCATTCTACAGGTGTTGAGTACTTACAAAGTTATTTAGATGAATATTGTTACAAATTTAATAGAAGATATTTTGAAGCTCTATTCGATAGAGCTATAATACGATTTATAACTAAAAATTTCGCATATTCATCGTTTCTTTTTCCTTTCTACTTCGTTTAAAAAATAAACCGTAGCTATAGCTATGCTTGATTTTTTTGCCTTGCATAAAGAAAAAATAATTCAATGAATTTATACGAATTTTTTAATCACAAATCGTATAATAGCCCTATTGGATACCAAATGGAAAGCACTCTGTAAACAAACAGATAGTCATATATTTTTAATAAAATATTAGGGTATTTAGCTTTTTATTTGTTTTACATGTACAAAACAATAAATATTTATAATTATGCAAAACTTGAAATTTACAATTTTGAAAACATTTTTTAAATCATCAATTTTTATAGTACTATTTTCTGTAATAATAGGCTGTTCAAAAAGCGAATTACAGGAGCCTGTCGAGGTTAGTGAAATAGAAAACACAACTTATCATTTTAAAGGCAAAACATTTTCTGAGAAAGAATTGACTGAAGTTTATGGTTCTGATGTTTTTTATAATACAGATTGGTTTATAGAAGACGAGAATCATGCTTTTCTTTTTGATGATAAAGAAAGTAGAGATGATTACGCTTTTAAACAAAATGCTAAAATGAACGGGGGTCAACTTACTTTTTTTGAAAGTTCTAGACAAAGAGGTAGAAGTGTTAGGATTAATGTAAAGTATAATTACCAAAATTTGAACAGATTTTGGAGAAATAGAGTTCGTTCAGCAAATTCAGGTAATGGCGTAGGTTATCCTATTACATTTTATGATAGACTAAATTTTAGAGGACAAAGTAAATTTTTTCTTATAAGGAAAAGATTTGGAGGTGTATTTGGTAGTGGTACAGTTTTAGATGGGTTTAAAGCAAGGGCGGATAGCTTCAGGATTGGAAGATGATTTAATTAAATTAACCCAGAAAATTTTTATAGTCTACTGTTTATATTACAAGTTTAAGTACCAGTAGTGTCAGAGAATTTACGAAATTTTGGAAATGTAATTATAACCCTGTCTCAGGGTTAAGCCCCAGGAGGGCTCTGGGAGCTAGCTCCCAGAGCCCTCCTGCTCCTGGGGCTTGGTCGCTAAATCAAGTGCCACTCGATCTTCAAATCTAATATATAATTGTTGAATAATCAAGCTCCAATTTTGCAGTGGGGTTGTCCATTTCTTCTGAATATTTTTAGTGGCTAAGTACACAAGTAACTTTACAAGTGTATCAGTATTATCAGAAGATCAAAAACGTATTCAACTTTTAGAAAAAGAGTTAAGAAACATAAAGTTAGAGCGCGATATTTTAAAAAAGGCGGTGAGCATCTTTTCCGCGAG
>NZ_VTZU01000012.1 GCF_008370685.1 Aquimarina sp. RZ0 | reverse complement strand
ATTATATATTAAATTTGGGGATCGGATAGCACTTGATTTAGCGACCAAGCCCCAGGAGGGCTCTGGGAGCTAGCTCCCAGAGCCCTCCTGGGGCTTAACCCTGAGACAGGGTTATAATTACACTTCCGATGAGATTAAAATGGCCGAAGATTATTTTACAGTTGAGAATCATAATCCCTCGGCCATACACCTATAGGATTTGAGGAGTAAATCGCTATAATCTTATTTTCTTATCTTTTTACTTTCTTAATCCTCTTATTATTTTTCTTATCTACTTTATTTTGGGCATCATCTATAAATTTATCTAATTGAGAAGAGCTAACCCCTTTTGTATGGCTCTTTAGATAAATGGTCAATTCCATTTTCGCTTTATTTCTTATACTAGTTTTAAGATCAGATTTTTCACCATACCTCGCTGTAATTTTAAGTTCTAATTTATTATGGGCTTCTGCTCTGGGTATCATTGGTTTCTGGGTTGGTACTGATGCTCTTGATTGTAGTTTTTCCATATTTTAAGATTTTTGATTTATACTCTAGTTTATATTGTGCATTTTTATATTATAAAATACTTTACAGATAACCATACCCTCAAAAAAGTAGTTTTTTCCGAAATAAGGATCATTATTTTGAGCTGTTTCGTTCGTAGGTCAAAAGAATATTTATTGATTATCTATTTGGTCATAAACGAATTTGAATAGTTCAAAAATTATGATGATTATTCAAATGAGATTCCTTCAATAGAGACGGTAAGGAAACTTTTAATTTCACATATTAGGTTTTGAATGTATTCGATTGAGGTGTCATTGCACCACTACTAATTCGCCCCGCCTGTTAAGTCGATGTTCATTTTCAGAACAATCATCTCCGCAATCAACCCTTGGGTTTAATTCCCCATTACCGATGGCTTTTATCCTATTGGGATTTATATGACCATCTTGAACCAGATAATTTTTAATACTCATAGATCTTTTTAAGCTTAATATATGATTATAGTCACGATTTCCCTGATTATCTGTATAGCCTTTCACTTCTATTTTTAAATCAGGGTTGGCTGTAAGTAATCCTATGACATCCATTAGTTCAATTTTATCACTAGATTTTAGATCTCCCCCATCCTCATCAAAATAAATAGTAGATGATTGTAATATATCATTAAGGTCATTTCTTGCCGGAAAGCTAATCCTTGCTAGATTTTCCCCTCGGTATAAATCAATATCCAGCATATGTTTTTTATGAATTTCGTAATTTGATTGAAATACAACTTCTTCCGTTCTATAGATGTCATTAGAGGTTCTAATAATGTAGGATTGAGAGCAATTAATATCAAATTCGTAAAACCCGTTTTCATTTGTAGAAGCTCTTTCGATTATATCCCCTTTTTCATTAAATAATAATAATCCAATTCCTCCCAGGCTGTTTTTTGTTATAGCATCCTTAATTTTTATTTGAAGTGTCTGATTATATTTTGTGATTAGTTTTTTCTTTAATTTAAATTTAAAGATATCATTATCTCCAATAGTTTCTGATCTATTACTTGCAAAGTACCCTTCTTTTAAATCCTGATTGATTACAAAGCCAAAATCATTTCCAGGACTATTTATAGGTTTTCCTAGATTAACAGGGGCTAAATATTCTCCATTTGGACATTCACTCACAAAAATATCTAACCCTCCTAATCCTAATTGTCCGTTACTGGCAAAATATAATTCTTTTTCTTTGCCAAGAAAAGGTGTTACTTCATTACCTATAGTATTAATTTTGCTACCTACATTTTTAGGTTTCCCAAATTTTCCTTTTTTGAGGATTTCTACTTCATAAATATCCATTTTCCCAAATCCACCCGGCATATCACTGGTAAAAAATAATTTTTTACCATCAGGACTTATACACGGATCAGCCACAGAATATTTGGAATCGTTAAATGGTAATTCTTTTATATTTTTCCACTTACCTTTTTTGAATATGGCGCGATATAATTTAGAATGAGCAGTGCTCCTGTATTTGCTTATTTTCTCACCATTTAAGTTACTACTTCTTGTAAAGTAAATCGTATCCCCATTTTTTGTAAATGCTACAGAAACTTCAGAATTTTTTGTATTGACCGGTGATGGGAATTTAGTAATCTTACCTTCTTTATAAAAATACAAATCTTTAAAAGGTTGATTATTACGAGTGTCTTTTTCTTTTGAAGACATATCTCTGGATGAGGAGAAACTCACGCCTCCATCGGGCATAAAACCTGGAGATGATTCTGAGTAAATAGAGTTGAATTCGAAGTTTAGTATTTTAGCATTATCAGATTGCAAGTCTATTAATTCCAGATAATTACGCTCTTTGTTTTTAAAAAGGTCACTATAACTAATTCCTTTTTTCAGGTAATATTCTTTCATCCTGTTATTCGCTTCATCATATAATTCTATGTTTTTAAGAGTTTGCGCATATCTAAATAAATATTCTGCATCATAATCTGAAAATTTGGTGATCAATTCAGCATACCACTCAAAAGCATTTTGTAGCTCTCCATTAAAATAATACGAATCACCTAGTTTCATTAACAGATCTGCCGGTCTATAACCAGTCGCAGCTAATTCTAAGTACATCTCCCTAGCGTCAGCAAAAGCATATTTTTCGAATTTTGAATGCGCTATTGATAATTTTTTTTTACTTTCCTGAGAAATCGTAGTCATAAAACAAAAAAAAGAGACGCATAATAGGATAATTTTCTGTGATTTCATAAGTTATTTATTAGTTCTAAGAAAGTGTTAAATTATAGATATTAATTGTTTAATAATTAATGCGATTGATAGCTGCTGTCAAGTATCATTTATAAAAAGGATTTATCAAAATCAATACAAACTAAATAGCAAACTATTAATGTACCTGCTTAATCTATAACTGAAAAGTGTAATCTAAACACTTTGATTTCATGTCAGGTACTTTTTCTAAAGACATCTGAAGCAGACAATCACCCTATGCAATTATTAAAATTCTTTTTTCATTTTTTGAATTTAATACTAGAATTTTAGTGGGATTTTTATCACAACCCATATAAACAAGATCGGTTCTTACTGAGAATAGATCTTAGAGCTTGTTTAAAAACCTTACTTCTTGAAAACAAATATTTTAAGAACCGTGAGCTTACTTCAAATTAATGTAAATATCTCGATATACTCATAATTTGAAGTGTACTCAGAACCTCAAACTATTGATTTTCAATTTGTATTCTTTTTAAACATACTCTCAGTTATTCTAAACACTTTTGATTAAATTCAAATGTTTTTCTCCGTGTTGTTAAAACAATTACAACCTATCTCTGATATCAAACTAATCAAATTAACTAACTGATTGAGTGAATCTTAACACCCATCTATTTAGTTTTTAGTAATCAAAACCAATATTTTTATTTAATATATCAGTTAAAAATTTTAGAAACTTATAGGGTAGTTTGATTCCTTGTTTGTTTTTATGATGGTAACTCATTTAGAGATCATTTTTTAACCTCATATAATATAGCTTTAACAATGGAATTTAAGATCCCAAAAGAACTAGAAAAAGTTCCTGTAGTATTTGGAATACCTCTAAAGACAGTAGTTTTCATAATCATAACTAGTCTATTCTTTATGTTTACTGTATTTACCAACTTTTTAATTTCTCTAATATGCCCAGTACTATTAGTTATATATATATGGATGAAGAAGAAATTTAAAAGAGAGGGAGAACTGTTTGAGTATATTAAATATTTAACAGACTCTAAAATCATCCTTATGGATACGCCAATTAAAAGAATAATTAATAATAAATCTGTTGAAAATGAAAATAATTAAATTTAAAAAAAGAGCTAAGCAATTAGTGATTATGGCATGTTTACTAACCTCAAGTTTCGCATCAGCTTCCGGAGGCGGAGGTTCCGGAATAGCTAATAAAATCTCTTCTTGGGGATCTACTATCAGTACTTCGCTAAATGCTGCTGTAGGTGTTTTTGCAATCGTAGGTGGTTTCCTGATTTTCATTCAATATATGCAAGGAAATGATCAGGCTCAGAAAAACTTTATCAAGTTTGTAATTGGTTTGGCAGTATTTGGATTAGCTGCACTAATAGTAAATGTTTTTGTATAATATAACAAGCTATTTAAAATGTTTTTTTCAAGTTAAAAAAACAGTATTCCAGATAGAACTTCGATGAATATTAATTAGTGTAAATCAAAAACTGTTTTATAATTTATAGGGTTACCCAATTAAGTCGCAGGAATAATATTAATTATATCAGCTTAAGGATTATAAATATTGAGTTTTATGGCAAAACGGTCAAAATTTTCAAAAAAAATTACTGCTCATTTTCAACACTTTGAGAACTAAATGGGTAACCCTAATAATTTATTAAATTCTCAGGCACAGTTTTTCTATCTTATATCTATTTAAAAGTATCATTTTGTTACGTATTTTAATAGAAGTAATTTAAACTTTTTTGATTCTAGCGAAAAATAGTAGTTTTTAATCCATCAAAATGTTTTTTGCACTTCATAGCAGCACTACGATATAAAAAAAAGACAAAAATTGAATGAAAAAGGACATTTTTATAGCGAATTGAGAAAAGATTAAACCGCTTCTAAAACACCTTGTGAAGTTTTCCTTCATTTTTAAAAAATAAAATCTTGAAACCATGGAGTTAGATTCTTTAAAAAATATACCAAAGACTTTTACCACTATTAAAATTGCTTTATTTACCAGTTTTGCTCTCTGTGTATTAATTTCTTTTGGAAGTATGCTATGGTCTTATCGTGTAAGTACTAAATATATTGATACAACATATTTATTAACTAACGACGGAAAAGCTATCCTTATCAATAGCATAGACAAATATCAGGTAGATCAAACCAGAAAACCTGAAATCATAGATCACATCAAGGTTTTTCATAAACATTTTTTTGAAATTGATCAGTTTAATTATGAACAGAGAATCGACAAAGCACTTCATCTTATTGGAAGTTCCGGGAAAGACCTGTATCTGACACGAAAACACAATGGTCATTATTCTGATCTATTATCTAATAATTTTGAACATCATTTACAAATCGATTCTATAAAAGTTGATGACAGCAGTCATCCATATAGAGGGGAGTTCTATGGAAAAGTAATTGTAAAAAGAACAGATAATCAGCTAGAAAGTGTAAATAATTTATACACTTCCTTTCGGCTTCAAAATATAAGCAGGTCAGAAAAAAACCCTCATGGATTATTGATTGAAAATTACATGATAAAAACTTACTAACTAAAAAATTGTGCAATCTGCTGTTTCAGCACTGATTAATGAGAGTACTCTTTGATTCAATTTTTAAATAGATAAATATAAAACAGTGTTTTAAAAACTAAAAGGATAATCAAATTAATTCACCTTACGCACATTTTTTAAAATTAAACAGTATTGTTGAGAAGATTTTATTTAAATAACTATTAATGCATTACAATCAAATCTAATTGATCTGTTCGATATTATCTAAACTCAATTTAATGGCTAAAACTACGGCAAATATTATTTTTTAAGAAAAAAGAGATTTACCAAAAGGTTTTTTTGTTAAAACGAAGAAAATACTTATCCAATTGCGTAAGGTAAGTAATAACTCCAAGCAACAACAACAAAATTTAATAAAACAAAAATTAATAAAACAAAAATTTAAAACTATAACATTATGGAAACATTAACAATGGAAACAGTTAAGAAAAGTAACAAAAATTTTATGGTCACATTATTACTGTGCTTTTTTCTTGCACCACTAGGAATTCATAGATTTTATGTTAGGAAACCATGGACAGGAATTTTTATGCTCCTTACTTTTGGTGGACTTGGCATTTGGGCTCTTATTGATCTCATTGTAATTATTACAGGTAATTTTAAAGACGGTGATGGAATTATTATCAAAAACTAGAGGTTTATGGAATATTTTTTTTGATCATTGATGAATTTCAAAGAATTAAAGCTAGCTAAATTATTCTCAATTCTATTTTAAATTTTGATCTACCAATAAGATAGACCAAGACATGTAAAATTGTCTTTTTGAGCGCTCATACCCTCTTGTTTTGAAAACACTAAAACCTTCGGCTTAACCCTGAGATCTTTCTCTGCGAAGACAACATTAAAAAGATATTGAAATGATAAAAGATATTTCAACATTAAGTTTTAATTATAAATCTATTATGGATGAATTTACAATATTCATCCAAGAAGAACTCTTAAAAATACAGCCGGGTGAAGTATATGGGATAAAGGGATATAATTCAAATAGTATGGAATACATTTGGGAAATTCTTAACTCAGAATATCCATCGATATCACCCTACATTCTTGATTCAGAATTATGCGATGATCAAAAATATATTTCAGTATCTAAATTTTTTCCTCTTTTACAAAATAAAAATAAAGCCTTTTTAATTTTGATACCTTCTCCAGTAATATCTGTTGTAGAAAATATTATTGGGATAAAAGAAATGGATGAATTATTTTCTTGGGATTTGCAAACACAAACCTTTACAAAATTACTTGCTAAAGCTCCTGAGGATTATTATAAAATCATAAAAGAGGATATTCTGAATTGTTTAGATTATATTAAACCCAATCCTCTTGATATCTATTGCACAATCAACTATTTAATTGCTCTCCATACATATGGGTTTAACGCAAAAAATATAGGAAACTTTATTTTTTTATTGGGATTAATACCAGATGAAGATCTGATTAGAGATCATAACACAATTAGGCAGCGATTGGATATTAATTTGAAAAGTATTCATGTTTTATGCGCCTCAGAAAAAACGATTTATGATCGAATCTCATTCTTACCGGCAAGACAAGATGTATTACAAAGAGATTTGATCAGTCTTGTCAGCAATCATAAAGAAGATATTCAAAACTTAAGCAAAATAATCTTCACGACATACCCTGCTTTAAATTTTTCTAAATGGAGAATGCCTGAGGATGTAGATTCCATATCATTACCTACTGAGCACATAACACCTCATTATGATATATTGATAGGAAGCAATTCTCCTACTAATCAATTTGGAATTATTGGAGAAAGTTATAGAGGCGGAAAGATTGCTATAGATTTAAGTGGAACCAACACTATTAGCCTTTTTGGTGTTCAAGGAGGCGGAAAGAGTTATACCATTGGAACTATCTCAGAAATGGTACTGAAGCAATTCAGTCATGTGTCTGAACTTCCATCCCCTCTTGCAGGTGTTATTTTTCACTACAGTGAAAGCATGGAATATGAACCAGAATTTACTTCTATGATATACCCAAACGATCAGGATAGGGAATTAAAAAAACTAAAAAAAGTATACGGAGCAGATCCTGGTAATATCGAAGATGTTATTATCTTATGTCCTAAAGATAAGCTCCTGGAAAAAAGAGAAGAATATCCATCAATAGAAATACTCCCTATAGCTTTTAATCCTAAGGAGTTAAAAGTTCAGGACTGGATGTTTATGTTGGGGGCTGTAGGAACCGATGCCAACTATGTAAAACAATTGAAAGCCATAGCAAAAAGTCATCGAAAAAACCTAAATCTAGACGCTATAAGAAGAGATGTTGAATCTTCCATTCTTTTTACAGAATTTGAAAAAGGTCTGGCTCTACAAAAAATTGATTTTGCTGCAGAGTATATTGATGATACATTTTATCTTAAGGATATTGTAAAACCGGGCAGGTTGATTATTGTAGACCTGAGAGATGAATTTATTGATAAGGATGAAGCTTTGGGGTTGTTTGTTATCATACTTAATATTTTTTCGGGTATAAAGGAAGTAGACGGCAATCATTTTAATAAATTCATCGTTTTTGATGAGGCTCATAAATATATGGATAATAAAGAACTTACTTCCAATATTGTTACTACCATAAGAGAAATGCGCCACAAAGGAGTAAACATACTTATTGCCAGCCAGGATCCCCCCAGTTTACCTAATGAGATCATAGAGTTAAGTTCAGTGGTACTATTGCACAAATTTAACAGTCCAAAGTGGCTGGATCATATAAAATACTCGCTTACACAACTAGAAATATTAAGTCCACAGGATATGAATGTTTTAAACCCAGGAGATGGATATTTATGGGCTACAAAGGCTACAGAAAAAGGCATCACCTTTAAACCTCTAAAAATTTCGACCAGACCCAGGGTTACCAAACATGGTGGAGCAACACTACAAGCTATTCAAAAAAAACATTAAAAGAGAACCATTAATTTACATCATTGTAATCTTGAAATTACACTTCTTTGTTTATGAAAAACAAAAAATAGCTATTTACTCTTTTTGTGTAGGTAAAAAAACTGATTTTTTACTCAGTGATTTTAAAACAAGGGGATATAAAATCTTTATAAAAAAGAGAAGGGTTTTGCCTTTGTAAATTGTTTTTAAATAGACCCTAATCATTCTTAAATTTAAAAAAAGATAATAATGTTAAAAAAAATAGTATCCCTTTTCTTTTTATCTGGTTTTTCAGCCATTATTTATCAAATAGTATGGCAACGTGTTTTGTTTACTTCCTTTGGAGTTAATATAGAAGCTATAACAATTATAGTATCTATTTTTATGTTAGGGCTTGGTATTGGATCCCTATTTGGAGGATATCTTTCTAAAAAATTTAAGAACAGGCTTTTATTTCTCTTTATTCTTTTTGAGATAGGGATAGGTCTGTTTGGCATTTTTAGTATTCCTATTATAAAGTATATAACCCTTGTAACATTGCATTTTCCCACATGGTTCTTGCCTTTTACTGTTTTTATGATTCTAATTATCCCTACTATAGGTATGGGAGCAACATTACCTATATTGGTCACCTATCTTTATAAGGTTTCAGGATCTGTTGGAAACTCTCTATCTCAACTCTATTATGTAAATACTTTAGGTTCGGCATTGGCTTGCCTGATAACTATATGGTTTCTTTTTACCTTATTTTCATTATCTACGGTGACTTATATTGCTGCCGCCCTTAATCTCATCATCGGATTACTAACTTATTTAATACAAAAATTCTCTCAAAAATTAACTATATGAAACTAAGATCTGCAATTATTATAGCAACCATTGTGAGTTTTGTCAGTATAAGTATGGAAATATTATGGATGTCTGTCATAGGCTATGTAATGAAAGGAAAATCAGGAGTTTTTGCACTTGTACTATCTCTTGTTCTGTTTGGAATTGCTTTTGGAGCAAAGTTTGGAAATATTTTGATTTCTAAAAACGAAAAAAATATTACGTTAATAATTTCGAAATGCCTGTTTTTGGCTGGAATTTTAAATTTTGCAGGCTTCCCTTTGACAGGTCATCTTATGACACTACATGAGTCGTTTTTCATTTTCTTACTCATTATCGTTAGTATTGTTTCATTTTTACTAGGGTGTATATTCCCCCTATTATGTCATATATCTATACCTCCGAAAGTAGAATTGATCGGAAAATATACTTCATGGATATATGCAGGTACTATATTGGGAGCTACTGCTGGTCCCTTACTAACAGGTTTTGTATTGTTGGACCATTTTTCTACTCCTACAATAGTTACTATTCTTTGCATCATTTGTTTAGTCATTTCTCTTATCATTTATCTAAAAACCAAATCCAAAATATTATCTAACAAAACTATGACCTACTTCTCTATAGGCACAATGGTTTTTATGATATTTACATCAGACATCTTATATGCTGACTATTTCGAAATTTTTCATTTTGGAACAGAGTATTCAGAAAAGACAAAATTCACTCAAATGTGGCATGGAAAAAATGGAATTATTACTATTGTTGGAGATGAATCTGGGGATATAGTCTATGGCAATGGAATTTATGACGGTAGAGTTCAAGTAGATATAGAAAACGATTCTAACGGAATCCAAAGAGCATGTATGACAGCAGCATTACATCCAGAACCTCGAGATGTATTAATGATCGGATTAAGTACAGGGGCTTGGGCAAAAATGCTAAGCAATTATGAAAAAATTAATACATTAACTATTATAGAAATAAATCCGCAGTACATAAATGCTATAAAAGAATACCCTGAAATCGCTTCAATTCTAAAAGATGAAAAAATTAAAATTCACATTGATGATGGAAGAAGATGGTTACATCACAATCCAGATAAAAAATTTGATATGATTATCATGAATACTACTTTTTATTGGAGGGAGCATAGTACAAATTTGCTTTCTAAAGAATTTCTTGAAAAATGTAAGAGCGCTCTGAACATAGGAGGAGTGGTTTATTGGAATACAACCGGACTTAGAGATAATATCTATACTGGAGCTAATGTATATGAGCATATAGTAACCTATAGAAATTTTGTTGCTGCAAGTGATACACCATTTGCAATACCCAAAAGTAGTATACGAGAAAACCTTTTGTCTTTCAAAATTGACAATACACCTCTTTTTAAAAAAAATAAAAATACCCGAACAATATTAGAAAAACTTGTTAATACGCCTTTAATCGATGTTAGGGAGTCAATTCTAAAAGAAAACTTATGGTTAATAACAGACGATAATATTGCATCTGAATACAAAGTTGACAATATATTCTCTAATTTTTTCTATGGCAAAAAATATTAATTTACTCATGTAGTGGTCGTAACTATTCAGCGGTTATTTTTAGTAGGAAATGATATAAAACTTAAAAAGAATAATCCTGACTACAATGTAATAATTTCACCAGTTATACGATTTGTGATTAAAAAATTCGTATAAATTCATTGAATTATTTTTTCTTTATACAAGACAAAAAAATCAAGCATAGCTATAGCTACGGTTTATTTTTTAAATGAAGTAGAAAGGAAAAAGAAACGATGAATATGCGAAATTTTTAGTTATAAATCGTATTACAGGGTTACACGTCTGAAAAACAAAAAAATGATTTTATACCAACTTCTATTACCATTTGCCCTCTGAATTTACTGCTAGCTACTTCGGGACGAGCCCACGATGCATTATTTATTAGAAAAAATTCAATTTCGCGGTAAGCAGAGCATTTAAATTTAAATCTTGGTTATCGGGCAAAAAAAGACGTTGACAACTTTTAATGGTCAACGTCTTCTTCATATTGAATTCATCTTGAGCAGTGGTGTTGAACCGAAAAGTTTGACTTTTGTAGGTCAAAGTAATACTCAAGATGAGTTCATTAATAGAATATCATTATCCTCCTTGCAAGCCAGAAAGGCTTGATTTTAGCGTTGCAATTTTTGCCTCTGCATCTGCCTCTTTCTTACGCTCATTAGTAATCACCTGTTCCGGAGCATTATTTACAAAACGCTCATTTTGTAATTTTTTCTGTACTGATTTCAGAAAGCCTTCAGTATATATTAATTCTTCTGTGAGCTTTTTAATTTCCTCCTCTACATTGATTGCTCCAGAAATAGGAATAAAATATTCATTAGATTTCACTCTAAATGACAAAGCTCCTTCCACTTTTTCTTCTACATAAGAAAGCGTATCTATATTCCCCATTTTTACAATCACAGGATCAAAAATATTAGCAATCTTATCATGGTTTAGAATCGATAATGTTATAGTCTCTTTAAATGCAATATTTTTTTCTTTTCGGATGGTTCTTATTCCTGAAACCACATCAGCTGCAATTTCAAATTCTTTTATCAGCCCGGTGTCAACTTCTGAAATCTCTGGCCAACTACTAATAATCAAAGCCTCTTCTGACGTTCTTTCTTTAATATGCTGCCAGATTTCTTCAGAAATAAATGGAGTAAACGGATGTACTATTTTTAGGTTATCTTCCAAAATTGTAACCACTTCATTATATGTTTTTGCATCTATCGGACATTGGTAAGCTGGTTTAACCATTTCTAATAACCAACCACAGAAATCATCCCATATAAGCTTATAAGTAGTCATTAGCGCATCACTAATTCTATACTTCTTATAGTTATTTTCTAATTCTAATAAGGCATTCTGAAATTTAGATCGATACCATTGCACAGCCACTTCAGAAGCTTTTGGTTGCGAAATATCAGCATCGACTTCCCATCCCAAAACAAGCCTGGATGCATTAAATATTTTATTTACAAAAGCACTACCCTGCTTACACAAATCTTCATCAAACATCAAATCATTACCTGCAGGAGAGCTCAACAACATCCCTACACGAATACCATCAGCTCCGTACTGATCGATCAAATCCAAAGGATCAGGTGAATTCCCTAATGATTTAGACATTTTTCTCCTTTGTTTATCTCTTACTATACCTGTGAGATACACGTTTGTAAAAGGTTTTTCCTTTCTATATTCGTATCCTGCTATGATCATTCTTGCTACCCAAAAAAATAAAATTTCCGGTGCTGTTACTAAATCATTTGTTGGATAGTAATAATTGATTTCTTTATTATCCGGTTCTAAAATACCATTGAATACACTCATTGGCCATAACCAGGATGAAAACCAGGTATCCAAAGCATCTGGATCCTGTGTTAAGTCTGTAATCGTTAAAGCAGAATTTCCTGTTTTTTCTTTTGCCAACAGAAGTGCTTCCTCTTTACTCTCGGCCACAACAAAATCTTCTTTGCCATTTCCATAAAAATATGCTGGTATCTGATGCCCCCACCATAACTGCCGTGAGATATTCCAATCTCTAACATTTTCCATCCAGTGACGATAGGTATTGATAAATTTTTCGGGAACCAGATGTACATCTTTATCCAATACTGCATCAAGTGCTGGTTTTGCGAGACCTTCCATCTTTAGAAACCATTGATCACTAAGCTTTGGTTCTATAACAGCTTTGGTTCGTTCACTAGTTCCTACTTTATTAAGGTGGGTTTCCGTTTTTTCTAAAGCTCCAATACTCTCAAGCTCTTTTACAATTTCTTTACGAACCACAAAACGATCTTTCCCTTCATAATGTAATCCAAAAGAATTGAGTGTAGCATCATCATTAAAAATATCTATCACATCCAGGCTATGTTTATCTCCTAACTCTTTATCATTTTGATCATGAGCGGGAGTTACTTTTAAACAACCTGTACCAAACTCCATATCCACATATTCGTCTTCAATGATCGGAATGGCTCTATTACAAATAGGAACAATTGCCTTTTTACCTTTTAGATTTATAAATCGCTCATCATTAGGATTGATACAGATCGCAGTATCCCCCATGATTGTTTCCGGGCGTGTCGTAGCAATCGTTAAAGATTCATCGCTTCCTTCTATTTTATAATTTAGATAATATAAGTTTCCTTGCTTTTCTTCATAAATAACTTCTTCGTCTGATAGGGTCGTCTTAGCTTCAGGATCCCAATTCACCATTCGGTACCCTCTATATATCAACCCTTTATTATATAAATCTACAAAAACTTTGATCACAGAAGCAGACAAATTGTCATCCATCGTAAAAGCAGTACGTTCCCAATCACAAGAAGCTCCCAGTTTTTTAAGTTGTTCCAGAATAATACCTCCGTGCTTATGAGTCCACTCCCAGGCATGTTCCAAAAATTCCTCACGGGTTAAGCTATTTTTATCAATCCCTTCTTCTTTTAGCTTTGCTACCACTTTTGCCTCTGTAGCTATAGAAGCGTGATCTGTACCAGGCACCCAACAAGCATTATATCCGTGAAGACGTGCTTTTCTGATCAGCACATCCTGAATAGTGTTATTGAGCATATGTCCCATATGCAAAACACCCGTAACATTAGGTGGTGGAATGACTATTGTGTAGGCTTCTCTTTCATCAACTTCAGAATGAAAATAATTATTTTCCATCCAGTAGTTATACCACTTTTCTTCTACTGATTTTGCATCATACTTTGCTGCTAAAGCCATACTTTGGTCTGATTTTTGATTTTTAAAATGCAAAAGTAATTATTATATACGACAACCTGAAAGTCTTTCGGAATTTTGAAGTTGGATAAAAAGTAAGTACTTTTACATATTATAAAACCTACAATATGAAAAATATAATAATGATTTTATTTGTTAGTTTCCTGGGAGCTACCCTAAATGCTCAGGATGCTAAAGCGAAAATTGAATTTAAAACAGAGGTCGTCGATTACGGAGAAATTGCCAAAGGTAGTGATGGAGTTCGTACATTCGAATTCACCAATACAGGAGATGCTCCTTTAGTCATCTCTAAAGTATATTCTAGTTGCGGATGTACAATCCCTAAAAAACCGGAAGACCCAATTGCTCCAGGAGCAACTGGTGTTATTGAGGTTAAGTATGACACAAAAAGAGTCGGACCTATCCGTAAAACTATAACAGTATACTCTAACGCTGAAGAAGCTACAAAAGCTATTAAAATAAAAGGTACTGTATTAGACGACACAAAAAGTATTCTTGAAAAAAAGAATTAAAAAAAAGTCTTAGTACAAGAAAGGTTTCGGTTTTTGATCGAAACCTTTTTTTATATCACTTTTTTTAGATAAAAAATATATTTTATTTCTATCCCTAATCTCATTATTTTCATTTTTATTTTCTTTCCCTCATCCGAATAAAACAAGTCATTAAGTTCAGAGAGTTTATACTTCTGAGCCTTACGCCCATTTATCTCCAAAACCTCATCTCCTCTTTTCAGACCTGCCATAGCTGCCGGAGAATCAGGTCTTACATCTGTTATTTCAAATCTAGGTTGCACTGTATATATAAAACCACTAGCGTTTGCACTATACACACTATTAGAGATTTTTCCATCATGTTCTGACACAAAATCCAGAGAAGGTCGATTTGTTCCTTTTCTAATATCATAGTCTTTTAATATCCTTATCCCGCTATGCTGGATAGTCAGACCACTCATATTGTAAAAAAAAGGTTTCGAAAAAAAAAGGTTCTTTTTAAACGAAATCCTACTATTAGGGTAATCAATTATCAGGTTGAATCTTCTTAGAATACCACCTCCGATAGAACCTTGACGTTTTTTTATGGGAATTCCTTGTATATACATGGAATCAGGAAATGCTGCCGTAACTTCTTTTAGTTTAAAATCTCCTATCTGAAGCCCTTTAATCTTAGTTTTTTTTCCAAAAATCTCACCATTAAACCCTTTCCCTAAGAAAGCTTCAAAAGAATCCTTAGGAACACGTATATTCATACTATCACTCTCAAACAACCATAAAGCAGAACTGGAACCAGAATCTAATAAGAGATTGATATCTAATACATCATTTTCTGTATGATACTTAGCTTTTACTATAGGCCTTTTTCTTCCGTTTTCTAAATCTAAATCTGTACGATAACACTTTTTACAATTCTTATAAGAATAGAATCTGGGATCAAATATTTTGATTGTTTCTCTAGTATAATTGATATCCAAAATAAATTTTCTAAAAAAATCATACCCAATGATACCGTGAATAGGGAAACCCATCTGAGGGGAAAAATTTATAGATTTGTCAAAAATCATAAACACAGTATGATCTGCACTAATAGCATCTCCTATTTTTAGGGTATTACCAAATGACTTTACAGCTTCTACAGATTCATCATTCCCCAAACCTCTAAGATATATTTTGGATGCATTATTTAACTCTAAAGATTTTCGGTTATCGATACTAAAAAGAATGGTAGATCCCACACCTGTATCCATTATAAAAGAAAGGCTAACTCCGTTAAGCTCTACCGGAATGATAATAAGATTATTAGCTAATTGAAAATTGATTTTGCTATTCTTAACCCTTAAAGGAAGTTCGAACCCTTCTTGCCCGATTAAGGTGAAAGAAACCAACAAAAATAGAATTAAAGTTTTTCTTTTGAGAAAATGATAAAAATTCAAGTACAAAACCTCCTTTTCGCTAAATATAGAAAAATAGTTAAAAATTCATTACAATAATTAACTTAAATTCTAAATAATTTAAGAAATTTACCGCTATTTTACTTATTTTAAATAATCTAAGAATGCCTGTAGTATCAAGTAAAGGTAAAGCAATGCCCGAATCACCAATTCGTAAGTTAGCTCCTTTTGCAGAAAAAGCCGTAAAAGATGGAAAACATATTTTCCACCTTAATATTGGACAACCCGATATAAAAACGCCTATTGAAGCCCTAAATGCCGTAAGAAATCATAAACTAGAAGTTCTTGCCTACAGCCATTCTGCAGGTTTTGAAAGTTTTAGAATAAAATTAGCTGCATACTACGCTAAGCATGATATTACGATCTCTTCTGATGATATTTTAGTTACTACAGGAGGAAGTGAAGCTTTAATATTTACAATGGGTAGTATTACTGATCCCGGAGATGAAATTATCGTACCAGAACCTTTTTATGCTAATTATTATAGTTTTTCTACACAATCTAACGTTAAGGTAGTTCCTGTGATTTCTACAATTGATGATGGTTTTGCGCTTCCGCCAATCAAAGATTTTGAAAAACTTATTACTCCTAAGACAAAAGCCATTCTTATATGTAATCCTGGAAACCCAACAGGATATTTATATAGTAAAGAAGAGATACAGCAATTATCAGAATTAGCTATTAAATATGATTTATTTTTAATCTCTGATGAGGTCTATAGGGAATTTGTATATGACAATTCTGAACATTATTCCATATTACAGGAAAGAGCCCTGAATGATCACGCTATTGTTGTAGATTCTGTCTCAAAAAGATATAGTATGTGTGGTGCTAGAATTGGCTGTATTGTTAGCAAAAACAAAAGTGTTATGGAAACTGCAATGAAATTTGCACAAGCAAGATTAAGCCCTCCTACTTTTGCTCAAATTGCCAGTGAAGCAGCTCTGGAGGCTCCCGATACCTACTATATAGAAACGGTTGCAAAATATAAAGAAAGAAGAGATACATTAGTTGAGGGGTTAAGACAAATTCCGGGAGTAAAAGTTGCTACCCCACAAGGAGCTTTTTACTGTATTGCAGAATTACCTATCTCAAATGCTGATCATTTTGCCAAATGGCTTTTAGATGAGTTTCATGTTGACAGACAAACGGTAATGGTTGCCCCGGCTTCTGGATTTTACTCAAGCCCTAATGAAGGGATAAATCAAGTGAGAATAGCTTATGTTTTAAACAGGAGAGATCTAAAAAAAGCTGTTCACATTCTAAAACTTGCTTTAGAAAAATATAAAGAACAAGAAGCGATAGTTTCAGTCCAAAGTGATGTAATTTTATAACCATAAAGAACTTGTCTCTCTCAAGGATTATTCATATTAAATTTTAAACATTTGAAAATAGAGTATAATAAATCTCTTAAAAAATACAATACATTTGGTATTGATGCAGTAGCTTCTGAGTTTCTAACAATTACCTCAGAAAGAGAACTTATAGACGTACTTTCTATTAGGCCAAAAAAAAACATCTTTGTCATTAGTGGTGGCAGCAATATGCTACTCACTAGAAATGTAGATGCTTTGGTTTTGCATATTGCTATCAAAGGGATCTCTATTAAAAAACTATCAGAAGATTTTGTTTTAGTTTCGGCTTGTGCTGGTGAAAACTGGCATGATTTTGTGCAATTTTGCATTAAAAATAATCATGGCGGACTGGAAAACCTGTCTTTAATACCAGGATATGTCGGCAGTGCTCCAATCCAAAACATAGGAGCATATGGAGCAGAGCTCAAAGATAATTTTGTGAGCTGCGAAGCAATTCACATACAAACTGGTGAAAAACACACTTTCCTGAATGATGACTGTAATTTTGAATATCGCAATTCGGTTTTCAAAAGTAAACTCAAAGGTGAATATATTATCACAAAAGTTGCTTTTAGATTAACAACAAAAACACATACGCTAAATACTAGTTACGGAGCTATAGAAAATGCTCTGATGCAAAACAATATCACGCACCCTACTATCAAAGATGTATCAGAAGCAGTGATCAAAATTCGAAAAAGCAAACTTCCCGACCCTTTAGAGATAGGTAATAGTGGTAGTTTTTTCAAAAATCCTGTCATATCGACAACAGACTTTTCCAAATTGCAAGAAACATATCCTAACGCCCCTTTTTATCAAATAGACAGGGATAACACTAAAGTTCCGGCAGGCTGGCTTATAGAACAATGTGGGTTTAAAGGAAAAAGGTGGGGAGATGCTGGTGTTCATGTCAAGCAGGCACTGGTGCTCGTAAATTATGGAGAAGCTACCGGACAAGAATTACTAAAACTTTCTAAAAAAATACAGAACAGTGTCTTTCAAAAATTCAATATTAATCTAGAAACTGAAGTTAATATTATCTAGATTTTTCAAGACAATCAATCACCTATAAAAATTAATCCAATTTATTTAATTTTTAAAGATTACTTTTTGTTAAAATCATACCACAGATGTTGAAAAACAGGAATTTTGGTTTTCGTTAGCATACTAAAAAAATTAAATAAACAACTGTTTATCAACAAAATACAATACACACAATAAAGATTCGTAAGTCATTACCGCTTTCTAATTTATAAATCACATCAATTCTGGCTATTTTTCTTTGTATCTTTGCAATTGAATTTTGATATTTTAATCATGAAATTATTATTACTTACAATCACTCTTCTATTATTGGCATTTGCTGGTATTGCTATAAAATTATGGGCTAAAAAAGATGGGAAGTTTGCAGGCACATGTGCAAGTCAAAGCCCTTTTCTTAATAAAGAAGGTGAATCTTGCTCTCTCTGCGGAAAAACTCCTGATCAGTATTCTAATTGTAATGAAAGCGAACACACTAATTAGTTTATTCTATAATTAGAATTGATAAAAGTAACTCCTTGGAAAAAGAACCTTCTGATCTTTCGGAACACATAAAAAAAGCAAAAGAAGGTAAACAAGCTTCATTTAATTTTCTTTTACATACATTCTGGAATGATGTATACAACTTTCAGCTAAAAAGAACAAGAGACGAGTATGACTCTGAAGATATCACCATTCAAAGCTTTTCCAGAGCATTTGACAAAATAGATACCTTTAAAGAAGAATATAACTTCAAAACCTGGTTAATTCAGATTTCCAAAAACATACATATTGACTTACTGCGTAAAAGAAATGCGTCTATAAGATCCAAAACCACGACAGAAGTCGATGATGCTGTTTATAAAATAGCCGATGACACACCTACACCAGAAGATCAATTGATTACAGAGCAAAACCTTGCTCAACTATTACGTTACATAAAACAATTAAAACCTAATTATCAAAAAGTAATTAATCTAAGGTATTTTCAGGAATTGAGTTATAGAGAGATTTCTGAAGTATTAGATGAACCGATGAATAATGTAAAGATAAAATTACTACGCGCTCGTAAGCTTCTTGCAGAAATTATTACAAATAAAAAGGAAAAGTGATTCATTTTTCTGCTGAATCCTTTTTCCCTTATTACTTATTGCTGTACTGTATTATTTATCTAAGACTAAAAGATGAAATTACTTTTATAACACCGTGTAGTGGATTTATCCATTTATCATTTATTTTTTTATCGTATTTGATAAATTTTTGAACCAATCCTTTAGGTGCAGATATCTCCTTTTCGATTCCTGTGATGTTAATAAATCTTTGATTACTCATTAACCATTTTTCTACTCTTTTTCTGTTTTTTTCGAGTTGTTTTTTTTCTTGTGACATTTTTTTGGTTTTTTTAACTTTTTTTTAATTAATAAAAAATGGGGTTAAGCTAATTTTAACCATGATTTAAAGCGTTTATGCTCAAAATTATGTATTCCAAAAATATAAAAAGAAATCGTATTTACAACTGTTTAACCTTATTTTTTATATGGTTTAACCACAAAGTAGGTCAAAAAAGATAACAGAAAAATTCCGCCAGCATTTCTCACAAAGCGTCATTACTAGGTTTTCGGCTTTTCACTTCACTTTTAGATTTACAAAAAAAAAATACTCAAAACACTATTTTCTCACAATAAATTGATAAATCAAGGGTGAAAACCCTGATTTTTAATTGGAAATTACCCTGATTTTCGTCAGTTTATCAATTCTTTACCAAAAAAAAAACTTAAAAATAGGTGACATTATTGTACACCATTAAAATTTTAAATTTTAACAATCTTATCTTATTAGCATTATAAATTGTTTTCTTCATTAAAGAAAGGTGAACAACAACTGTACAATTCATTACCACATTTGAATTTTTTAATTCATATATGAAATTATTTTCTATTCCCTGAATGATATCATTATTAGTTCCTAAACCATTTACTATTTGACTGACTTATGTCTTAAAACTAATTATTTGTCTTCTTGTCCTCAACAGGAATACCAATTCTGGTTTTGAAATTACTCACATAAAATAAAGTCATTTTTTGTGTACTAAAAAAAGTAGAATTAAGACATAACCACAGCTACAGATTTTTTTATATTTTTGAGAACTACTCATTTTCTGCAATAACTAGAACTTTTTAAAGAACTAAGAATTAATCTAAGGTTTCTTCGTATTTTTGTAAAAATATTGCTAAGTATGAATAATGATGTTGCGGCTGTAGCCCCACCAAAGGGGAAACCAAAATGGCTACGAGTAAAACTACCTACAGGAAAAAAATATACTGAACTTAGAGGTTTAGTTGACAAATACAATTTACATACTATTTGCACTTCTGGTAGCTGTCCTAATATGGGCGAATGCTGGAGTGAGGGAACAGCTACTTTTATGATCCTGGGAAATATCTGCACCAGATCTTGCGGCTTCTGTGGCGTAAAAACAGGAAGACCTGAAACTGTAGATTGGGAAGAACCAGAAAAAGTCGCCCGTTCTATCAAAATTATGAATATCAAGCACGCAGTGGTTACCTCTGTAGATCGAGATGATTTAGCCGATGGTGGTTCTATTATTTGGGCAGAAACCATACAAGCTATTCGCAGAATGAACCCTGAAACTACCTTAGAAACATTAATCCCTGATTTTCAAGGAAAAACTAAGAATATAGATAGAATCATTACGGTAAAACCAGAAGTCGTTTCTCATAATATGGAAACCGTAAAAAGATTAACAAGAGAGGTACGTATTCAAGCCAAATATGAGCAAAGCCTTGAAGTACTTAAATATCTAAAAGATAACGGTATCTCGAGAACAAAAAGTGGTATAATGCTTGGTCTTGGTGAAAAAGAAGAAGAAGTCATTCAGGTTCTTAAAGATTTAAGATCTGTAAATCTTGATATTGTAACAATTGGACAGTATTTACAACCAAGTAAAAGACATTTACCTGTAAAAGAATTCATTACTCCTGATCAATTTAAAAAATATGAAGAAATTGGGTTAGAGATGGGGTTCAGACATGTAGAAAGCGGAGCCTTAGTCCGCTCTTCTTATAAAGCTCAAAAGCATTTAACATAAATACAAGTAAAATTCAATCAAAAAATTTAATGAATACACCTATAAGAGTTGCCATTAATGGTTTTGGAAGAATAGGTCGTAATCTTTTTAGACTACTAATTAATCATCAAGATATAGAAGTAGTCGCAATAAATGATCTTTCGGATACAAGAACATTAAGTCATCTTCTCAAATATGATAGTATCCACGGCGTACTTACACACGATATATCATATTCTGAAGAGCATATTATCATTAATAATAAATCAATTCCTCTTTCTAGTCAAGAAAAGCCTGAGAATTGTAACTGGAAGAACTATGCTGTTGATATTGTAGTAGAAGCTACCGGAAAATTTAGAACCAAATCTGCTGTTCAAAAACATATTGATGCAGGAGCAAAAAAGGTGTTACTTTCTGCTCCTCCTATAGAAGATTCCATTAAAACTATTGTACTTGGTGTAAACGATCATATTCTGGATGGCTCAGAACGCATTATCTCTAATGCCTCCTGTACCACTAATAATGCTGCACCAATGATCAAAATAATTAAAGAATTATGCGGCATTGAACAGGCATATATCACTACCATTCATAGTTATACCACAGATCAAAGCCTGCACGATCAGCCACATAAAGACCTCAGAAGAGCAAGAGCTGCTAGTCAATCTATAGTTCCCACTACTACCGGAGCTGCAAAGGCATTGACAAAAATTTTTCCAGAACTTAGTGATGTCATTGGTGGATGTGGTATCAGAGTACCTGTTCCAGACGGATCACTTACGGATATTACTTTTAATGTAAAAAGAGAAACTTCTATTGAAGAAATTAATGAAGCTTTTAAAAAAGCATCAGAAACCTATCTAAAAGGTATTCTGGATTATACAGAAGACCCGATAGTATCTGTAGATATACTAGGGAATCCTAATTCATGCCTATTTGATTCCTTAATGACTTCTGTGATCGGAAAAATGGTAAAAATCATCGGTTGGTATGATAATGAAATAGGATATAGCAATAGAATAATTGATTTAATTATCAACATTTATAAGAAATAACTATATTAGTTGAGTTATTTCGAGGAAAATGCCAACCCAAATCAAAAATTTTATAATTTTATTATTGCTTAGCTGCAACTTTACACTATTTCCCCAAACTGGAGAGATGAATGAGAGTAGTAAAGTAAAGGACTCTATTGAAGTCTATCTTACCATGGCTTCCCAAGCAATTAATACGGCTCAGCTAGAGAGTGCGCTCTATCATATTACGCTGGCAAGGGAATTGGCATTAAAAGATCATAACAAAACTTACAGGGCAAAAACAAATCGAGTTCTTGCGGAGCTATATCTGGAATTAGGTGACCTAAAAAGTGCAGAAGAACAAATAGCAAGTGCAATAAAAATTCAAAAAGAAGAAAATGATGAAGTAGCACTCGCATATTCTTATACTATTTGTGGCGCAATCAACACAAAATTTAAAAATTTCGGAACCGCAAAAAAACATCTGGAACAAGCACAATCGCTAATTCAAAAAAATAATCTGAAAAATCTACAAGGACCACTAAAACTAAATCTTGGTTTATTAGCACTGGCAATCGATGAACCAGAAACGGCCATCAAACATTTTAACAGTGGACTTCCTAATATAAATTCACTCGAGCAATTTTATTATAAGGCAAAACTATATACCAATAAAGCAAGAGCACAAATGATATTGGGCTTGTTAGACGAAGCTATAGAAACTAATGAACTGGCGATACAAATAGGTAAAGAGATGGGGTATTTTGAAATCCAATCAGAAAGTTATCAATTAAACAGCGAGATTTATCAGGCAAAAGGAGCGTTTGAGACCTCACTATCCAATTTAAGGTTTCATCAGCAATTTAAAGACTCTTTGTTTAACATCAATAAGGAAATAATTGCGCAAGATGCACGAGCCAAATTAAATCTTGAGGAGAGTGATATTATTATTGAAGAGTTAACAAATCAGACCAATCAACAGCAAAAATCACTCAAACTTGGTCGCCTAACGACTATCTTAAGTATTGCTCTAATCACTATTTTATCACTTCTTACATTATCCTTATATAAAAATAATAACCTAAGAGCCAGAGCAAATGAATTATTACAGAATAAAAACTCAGAACTTATATTAGCCAAAGAAAATGCAGAACGTGCCAGCGAAGCCAAAGTTCAATTTTTATCCACAATAACACACGAACTAAGAACTCCGCTGTATGCTGTTACCGGATTAACTCATCTCTTACTAGAAGAAAGCCCTACACCTAACCAAAAAGAACATCTTAATTCTCTCAAGTTCTCTGGAGAGTATTTACTTTCTTTAATTAATAATATCTTGGACCTAAACAAACTCGAAGCCAATAAAGTAGAAATAGAAAACACTTCTTTTAATCTTCAAAAAAGAATTAATGATGTTTTAATTGCACTAGGCAAATCCGCAAAAGACAGAAACAACAAGCTTCATTATGAGTTTGACAAATCTATACCTGGTAAGCTTAAAGGAGATCCTCTAAAAATATCCCAGATATTGATAAACCTAATAGGAAATTCCATAAAGTTTACGCAAAATGGAGATATCTGGATACACGTAAAGATGATTAATCATATTGATAACAAAGTCTTTTTGAATTTTGAAATAAAAGATAATGGAGTAGGTATCTCTGATAAAAAGCAACAAAGTATTTTCGAAAACTTTACACAAGGATCTGTTCAGATCAACAGAAAATTTGGTGGTACCGGATTGGGCTTATCAATTGTAAAAAACTTATTATCATTGATGGATAGCGAAATTAGACTAGAAAGCCGATTAGGTCACGGATCCAGATTTCATTTTGACCTTACATTTGAAGTTTTTAAAGACTCATCTACAAATTACCGCGAAGAAGCAAAAAAAATTGACTACAGTGTAATGGTCAATAAGCGTGTATTAGTGGTAGAAGACAATAAGATTAACCAGTTAATCACCAGAAAGATTTTAGAAAAAAACAAAATGATATGCGATGTAGCTGATAATGGAGACATTGCCATCAATAAAACCAAAGATGGCGAATTTGACCTAATTCTTATGGATATTCATATGCCGGGAATTAGTGGTATCGAGGCTACCAAGCAAATCAGAGAATTCAATATTAAGATACCTATTGTAGCATTGACCGCAGTGACACTGGACGATAATCTGGATGAGTTTTATAATAACGGATTCAATGATATCATCCCCAAACCTTATAAAACAGAAGAGTTTTTCACAAAGCTTCACAAAGCATTCACTACACCAAAAACTACTTCATAGCACCTTTTTCCTCCTAATAAATACATTTAATTAAAAAAAACAGTGTTTTTCTGATTAGAAAAGAAGAAGATTAAAGTACAACCCTACTACCCTACTGCTTCTTTTAATTGTAATACGATTTGTGATTAAAAAATTCGTATAAATTCATTGAATTATTTTTTCTTTATGCAAAGCAAAAAAATCAAGCATAGCTATAGCTACGGTTTATTTTTTTAAACGAAGTAAAAAGGAAAAAGAAACGATGAATATGCGAAATTTTTAGTTATAAAACGTATAAAATATAACTAGAAGAACTAATTTGAAAGGAAGGAGTTAAATTAAAAATAATACAATGGAGATACAAAAGACAATAGTAAGTATTCGGTAAACCACATATTGTTTGGCTTCTTATTAGGTTTTAGTTTTGTGCTATGCAAAAAGAAGAAACAAAAAGAAAACAAGAGATGGGTACTATCCTAAGAAAATGGAAGAAGAGTACGTCAAGTATAAGAGACTATAGTGAAAAACAAGGCATCACTTACGGAATCATGAAATATTGGCATAGGAAGTATCGAGCTGATTACCCAGATTCTTAAAAAAAAATGTATCCAATAAAGAGACAGCATTCACATTAAACAGGCTAACTTTACCCATCTGTTTTCTGGAGATAACTCTTGGTCAAAGGGATGCTCGAAACCCGCTAATGTTAATTGATTGGATGCCGTATATTTGATCATAAGTGCAAGGCATTTGAACTGAAGATAAAAAATCTAATGCACTTATACAGACTTTTTGGAAAAGAAAAAAACTTCAATATACTATAAACAAAACACTTGAAACGCTTTTTTTAGAAAATCAGCAAGCCCTATTTTAGAAAATATAAAAACAAAATATAATCTTTGACTTAGTGTTAGTTCGAAATTTAGAGATTTTCTGCTTCCGCATTACGCATAGCTATACGTTATGCGATTAATCAATGATAGAAAAAGAAATAATTTGGAATTCCTGAACACGATTGGTTACAAACAAAAAATATTTTATTACTTCGCTTTTTTGAGATTCTCTAATATTCTAGCGTCAAAGTCTGCCTTACCTTCTATAAATTTCACTTCTATTGGTTGATACCATAATTTATCAGAAGATAAATTTGGGGATAATCGCACATAATCTTTTTCGGTGGTAATAATTAAATCATGTTTGTTTATATCACTAAGTTCTTTGGTTGTAAAATTATGATGATCAGGATACCTAACATGCTTAAAATCCAACCCTATTGATGTATAATAATCTATCAGTGGTTTTGGATTTGCTATTCCGGTAACTAATACAAAAAAAACATCTTTCAGAGAATCCAGAGATCGATTTGCCGAGGTATTAAAAATTTCATTCCCATAATTAATTGTAGAAAAGAACAATATCTGATTAGACTTTATACGCAATTTTTGTGCGACTCTAACCCGATCTTCTTGCGTAATATCTCCAGGGCATTTGGTCACTACAACAATATTTGCTCGATCCGCACCTTTTCTAGGCTCTCTCAAATTACCAGTTGGCAGGAGAATATCATCACAATACAGGTCATCGTAAGGCGTAAGCAAGATATAAAAACTTGCTTTTACTTTTCGGTGCTGATAAGCATCATCCAATAAAATAAGTGAAGGTTTGGGTCTTAAATTCATTAGATTAGCAATACCATTCCTCCTATCTCCATCTACCCCCACAACAATATCACAAAATTTAGTTTTAAACTGTAAAGGCTCATCACCAACATCTTTTACCAAAGAATTAATAGTGACCAATTGAAAACCGTTAGTTTCTCGCTTATAACCTCTACTCAATGTTGCCAAATGCACCTTATCCCTAAGTAATCGAATGAGATATTCAACCATCGGTGATTTTCCAGTCCCCCCAACACTTAGATTACCTACAGCAATAACAGGTACCTCATAAGTCATTGATTTCTTTATATCAAGATCATAAAGTTTATTCCTTAACCAAGTTACCATATAATATACAGGAACAATGGGCAAAAGTATTTTTCTTAGTAAATTCAAAACCACTTCACGTACGATTGTAATCAGTCAACTTTTTTTTGTATCCAAATTCATTCATAATTCCTTTTGACAAATGTATAAAACGAAACTTTGATTATTGCTAAAAGTTTTTTTACATTCCCTTTCTATTTTAAAACATACCACAGATGCAAATTAAAGAGGTTATATCTCACCTTGAAACTCTGGCTCCAATAGCATATGCCGAAGATTTTGATAACGTAGGATTATTAGTTGGCGATAAAAACACAGCGATTACAGGAATATTGGTAACATTAGATACCCTGGAAATTATAGTAGATGAGGCAATCGAAAAAAATTGCAATTTCATCATAAGCTTCCATCCTATTGTATTTAAAGGAATCAAAAAATTTAATGGCAATAATTATGTAGAACGTGTTGTGATGAAAGCCATCAAACACGATATTGCAATTTATGCCATTCATACAGCACTGGATAATACTTTACAAGGTGTAAATGACATGATCTGTGAGCAATTAGGTCTGATAAATCGTAAAATTCTTATACCGCAAAGCGGAAACATAAAAAAGCTTGTGACTTTTGCACCTACTGCAGAAGCTGAATTATTAAGGGCTAAACTATTTGAAGCCGGTGGTGGTACAATTGGAAACTATGATAATTGTAGTTTTTCTTCTAAAGGAACAGGAACTTTTAGGGCATTAAAAAATGCAAACCCATCCATTGGTGACGTCGGTAAAACGCAGTACGAAAAGGAAACTCAAATCCAAATAACATATCCAAAACATAATGAGCGTGTAATCATAAAGGCATTGTTTGAGAATCACTCCTACGAAGAAGTCGCTTATGAAATCACTACCTTAGAAAACAAAAATCAACACATTGGAATGGGTATGGTGGGTGATTTACCGGATCAAATGGACGAATCAGAATTCTTAAAACATATAAAAAACGTATTCAAAACGGGATGTGTAAGACATTCTTCAACACTCGGAAAACCGATAAAAAAAGTAGCGGTATTGGGAGGTAGCGGTAGTTTTGCAATTAAAAATGCACTCCATGCAAAAGCTGATATTTTTATTACTTCGGATCTAAAATACCATCAATTTTATGAAGCTGAAGGACGTATTATTCTTGCAGATGTTGGTCATTATGAAAGCGAGCAATACACAAAAAACTTAATTGTTAGTTATCTTAGAAAAAAAATCAGTAATTTTGCAATCGTTTTATCGGATAAAAATACCAATCCCATACAATACACATAAAATATGGCAAAGAAAGAAGTTACTGTTGAGCAAAAATTAAGAGCACTGTATGATTTGCAATTAATTGACTCTAGAGTTGATGAGATCAGAAATGTACGTGGAGAACTCCCTTTAGAAGTTGAAGATCTTGAAGATGAAGTAGCTGGATTAAACAAAAGATTAGATAAATTAAACAATGATCTTGAGACTATCGACGAAAGCATAAAGAGTAAAAAAAATCTAATCGAAGAAGCTAAAGTACTGATCAAAAAATACGGAGAGCAACAAAAAAATGTAAGAAACAATCGTGAGTACAACTCTCTTAGTAAAGAGATGGAGTTTCAGGAATTAGAAATTCAGCTATCAGAAAAACATATCAAAGAGTTTAAAGTTCAAATCATTCAAAAGAATGACATCATTGATCAAACCAAAACACGTCTTAACGAAAGAAATGAGCATCTTGCTCACAAAAAAGGAGAACTAGACGCTATACTTGCAGAGACCGAAAAAGAAGAACAGGCATTACTAGCAAAATCAGAAGATTACAAAAAAGAAATTGAAGAGAGACTCGTTCTTGCCTATAAGAGAATTAGAGAAAATGTTAAGAATGGCTTAGCAGTAGTTGCTATTGAGCGTGGAGCTTCTGGAGGCTCTTTCTTTACTATCCCACCACAAGTACAAATGGAAATCGCTTCTCGTAAAAAGATTATTACAGATGAACACAGTGGTCGTATTTTAGTAGATGAATTATTAGCCCAAGAACAAAAACAAAAAATGGAAACACTTTTTTCTAAATTATAAAAAATCTGTTTTTTTTGATACATATACTTGCCTCAGTCTATACTGAGGCTTTTTTTATTTAAATACTTAACTTTTAAACTACTTATTACATAAATTACCCTTTAAAAAAAATACTTAACCCCATCTCACCTGATAAAATTCAATTCTTATGGATACTATTTTAATTATTGGCAGTGTTTGGCCCGAACCTAATTCATCTGCTGCGGGAGTAAGAATGCTCCAATTAATTAATATATTCTTAGCTCAAAACTGGAAAATAACCTTTGCTAGCTCGGCAAAAGATAGCAACCATATGACTGACCTGGAATCACTGGGGATTAACAAAGTTAATATAACACTTAACGATTCCTCCTTTGATGATTTTATCACCAAACTACAACCAAACACTGTTCTATTTGATCGTTTTATGATAGAGGAACAATTTGGATGGAGAGTATCCAAACATCAGCCCAATGCTTTAAAAATACTCAACACAGAAGATCTTCACTGCATAAGAAAAGTTCGTCAGCAAGCTTTTAAAGAAAAAAAAGAGTTTACTATTACAGCCTTAAAAAGTAATGATATCACAAAAAGAGAAATTGCAAGCATCTATCGATGCGACATTTCTTTAATCATTTCTGATTACGAAATAAATATTCTGGAACAGCATTTTGGTATTAAAAAAAAATCTCTTTTTTACATCCCCTTTCTATTTGATCCTATCACAACAAAAACAAAAAACAACTGGTTAGACTACAAGGAAAGAAATCATTTTATTACCATCGGTAACTTCAGACATGAACCTAATTGGGATAGTGTATTATACTTACAACATATACTCTGGCCTTTGATAAAAAAACAACTGCCAGAAGCTGAACTTCATATCTATGGAGCCTACCCTCCACCAAAAGCAACCCAGCTACATAACACAAAACAAGGTTTCCTGGTAAAAGGCTGGACAAAAGACGCAATGCACGTAATGAAAAAAGCAAAAGTATGCCTCGCTCCTTTGCGTTTTGGCGCAGGGATAAAGGGTAAATTAGCAGAAGCTATGCTCTGTGGAACACCAACTGTCACGACATCTATTGGCGCAGAAGGAATGACTAATAAGCCATCAGACTGGAACGGTTTTATCAAAAACAATGATATTGAGTTTGCAAATGCATCGGTCCAATTATATAATAAACAAAATATTTGGCAAGAAGCACAACAGCGTGGGACTGAAATTATTAATACCCGATTTAAAAAAGAAAAATACGAAAATCAACTTATCCAATGCATTATCGATTTACAAAGTAATCTCGAAGAACATAGATTTAAAAATTTTATTGGTGCCATGCTACAACATCACACCTTAAGGAGTACAGAATTTATGTCTCGCTGGATCGAAGAGAAAAACAAGTAATATAGATCAAATATTTAGCTCATTCTTTTTAGGGGTCCCGAATTCACTTCAACAATTGTCACTATAGTAAACAAAAAAAAGCCTCTCCAATTTCTGGAGAAGCTAATTATTTATTTTCTAAAAGACCTCTTAATTAAAGAGCCGCTACGTGCTTCGCTAATTTTGATTTTAAGTTAGCAGCTTTATTATCATGAATAATATTACGCTTAGCTAATTTATCAATCATAGACACCACAGAAGGAAACAGAGCTTCAGCTTCTTTCTTATCAGACTCACGTAATTTCTTGATAGCATTACGAGTAGTTTTATGCTGATACTTATTTCTAAGACGCTTAGTCTCACTATTTCTAATTCTCTTTAATGCTGACTTATGATTTGCCATCTTTTTTTTCGTTAAATTTTTTATTATAAAATTTGTAGCCCGTAGGGGAATCGAACCCCTCTTACCAGGATGAAAACCTGGCGTCCTAGCCGATAGACGAACGGGCCTTTTTTCCTCTAAAAGGATTGCAAATTTATAGCTTTCACAACAAACCTGCAATTATTTTTTTTATTTCGTAGCCCGTAGGGGAATCGAACCCCTCTTACCAGGATGAAAACCTGGCGTCCTAGCCGATAGACGAACGGGCCATAGTTGTTTGCCTAATTGCGGATGCAAAAATACAACTATTTTTTAATCGCGCAAGTGTTATTTTATTTTTTTCTAAAACTTAATATGCCTTAGCAAATAACACTCTTGTTTTAGAAGGTTTTCCGCTATAAACACAACTGCCATTTTCTTCTTTTTGATCAAAAGGAATGCAGCGTATAGTAGCCTTAGTTAATTCCTTTATCTTCTGTTCAGTTTCGATAGTACCATCCCAATGTGCAGAAATAAAACCTGCTTTAGTCTCAAGAACTTCTTTAAACTCTTCAAAGGAAGACACCTCTGTTGTATGCGCATCTCTATAGCTAGTTGCTTTTTTATGTAAACTATCCTGAATTTCGCTTAACAAAGACGCTACCGTATTCACAACTTCTTCTTTATTTACATATTGCTTGGTCAGTGTATCACGACGAGCAAGCTCTACAGTTCCTTTTTCAAGATCTTTAGGACCAATCGCAATTCTTAACGGAACTCCCTGTAATTCATACTGGGCAAATTTAGCTCCAGGTCTGTATGTATCGCGATTATCAAATTTTACCGAAATTCCTTTTGATTTCAACTCATCTACAAGCGTATTAACCACATTAGAAATCTGATCCAATTGTTCTTGCCCCTTATATATAGGCACTATAACCACCTGTATTGGTGCCAGACTAGGAGGTAATACCAAACCATTATCATCACTGTGTGTCATAATAAGCGCTCCCATTAATCTAGTTGAAACTCCCCAGGATGTAGCCCAAACATGATCTTGCTTTCCTTCTTTGGAAGTAAATTTCACATCAAACGCTTTTGCGAAATTCTGCCCTAAAAAATGTGACGTCCCTGCCTGCAAAGCCTTACCATCTTGCATCAATGCTTCTATACAATAAGTATCCTCTGCACCTGCAAAACGTTCACTTTCTGTCTTCCTTCCTTTAATTACAGGTATAGCCATAAAGTTTTCGACAAAATCAGCATATACATTATTCATTTGTTCCGTTTCTGCAATTGCCTCTGCTCTGGTTTCGTGGGCTGTATGCCCTTCTTGCCACAGAAATTCTGCTGTCCTTAGAAACAAACGTGTTCTCATTTCCCATCTTACCACATTTGCCCACTGATTTATAAGGATTGGCAAATCTCTATACGATTGAATCCAGCCTTTATAAGTATTCCATATAATAGCTTCTGAAGTAGGTCGAACAATCAACTCTTCTTCCAGCTTAGCATTAGGGTCAACTATTAATTTTGACGCATCATCAGGGTCTGTTTTCAATCGATAATGCGTCACTACCGCACACTCTTTCGCAAAGCCTTCTGCATTTTTTTCTTCAGCTTCAAACAGGCTTTTTGGCACAAAAAGAGGAAAATATGCGTTTTGATGACCCGTCTCCTTAAATTTTTTATCCAATTCTGCCTGCATTTTTTCCCAAATAGCATATCCATAGGGCTTGATAACCATGCATCCTCTTACAGCCGAATTCTCAGCTAAATCAGCCTTTACGACCAATTCATTATACCATTTTGAATAATCTTCACTACGTTTTGTTAAATTTTTGCTCATAAATTGCTATTTGGCACAAATGTTGTGACTTTGTTAAATAAAAAATAGTTAGCGCAAAACTAACTAAATTTGTATTGTTCAACAATAAAATAAGGAGATATGCGACTTAAAAATTATTTTCAAAAAATTGGGGCTGTTGGGGTTTTCTTTGCAGCTAGTCTACTTATGTTGACCTCTTGCGGTTCTTATGACTATGTATCTTATGATGATGGTATTTATGGTGATGCAGGAAGCCAAAGAGATTACAAACCAAAAACTACTACAACTCAGGAAAAGCCTAATTATTATTCTAATTACTTCTCAGAAAAATCTGCTCAGATTGATAATGCCTTAGAACAAGATGCCATTTTTACTGATATAGACTCTTATGCTAGTGAAAACTACAATTCTTCAGACACAACAGGAGTTGCTTTGGATTATAAAGCCGGACAACCCACCTGGGGAAGTGATTATGACGAAGTATCTGTAAATATTTATAATAATGGTTGGAACAATCCATACTGGGGCGGTGCTTTTGGTTGGGGTGGTCCCTGGAACTATGGCTGGGGAGGCTTCTATGGACCATATAACAGATTCGGTTATGGAGGCTTTGGCGGATTTAATGGAGGCTTCGGTTTTGGTGGATTTGGTTATGGCGGCTGGGGTATCGGTTTTGGCAATCCTTGGTATGGTGGATTTTATGGCGGATTCTATTGTCCTCCTTTTTACAGAAATAATCGTTATGTCGCGTACAACAGAGGATACAGAAATGGATATGCAAGCAACTACAGAGGTCGTAGTAGAAATGCAGTCTATAATACCAGATCAAGAAACAACCGCGCTTACAACAATAGAAGCACTTATAATAATAGAAGAAGAGTATCCGCAGACAATAGAAGAACACGAAACTCAGCAGCATATTCTAACAGGTCAAGATCTTCCAACAATAGATCTTATTCTGGTTCCAGATCAAATTCCAGTCGAAGTAACTCAAGATCCTATGGCAATACTAGGTCCAGCAGGAATAGCTCTGGCTCTAGAAATTATTCAGGCTCTTCCAGAAGCGGTCGAAGTTCTGCATCAAGAAGTAGAGGATATAGCAGAAGCAGTGGTTCTAGATCAAGAGGAGGTAGTAGATCTTCTTCCAGAGGAGGAAGACGAAGATAAAATTCATTTTAATTAAGAATATAAGCATAATATGAAAAAAATATTTTTGTTCATAGGTGTACTATCTATGTCTTTTTTAAACGCTCAGGACCTCACAGATGCCTTACGCTATTCACAACAAAGTATATTAGGCACGGCAAGATTTAGAGGAATGAGTGGAGCATTTGGCGCCCTTGGCGGAGACGCGTCGGCACTACAAATTAATCCAGCCGGATCTGCAGTTTTTTTAAACTCTTCTGGATCTGTAACATTGTCCAGTGCTAATGTCGAAAATGATGTTAACTATTCTAATAGCTTTCTTACAAGCTCTTCTAATAATTTTAACTTCAATCAATTAAGTGCCGTTTTTGTATATAATAACAGAAATGAGTCTTCTGTTTTTAATAAGCTTTCCTTAGGAGTCGCATATGACCAAACCGCTGATAATGCTGATGAATTTTCGGCTTTTGGAAGAAATAACAACTCTATAGATAGCTTTTTTAGAACAGAAGCACAGGGGATTCCCTTCTCCGTTATACAACCAGCCACTGGTAATGAAACCGTGCAAAGTGTATATCTTGATCTTGGAGAAAATGAAGGATTTAGTGCGCAACAAGCTTTTCTAGGGCTACAAGGAGGCATCATATCACCTAATGACCCTACTGATGATGATAACACTTCTTATTCATCAAATATAAGTCCTGGTTTTTTTGATCAAGACTATTTTTATCAGAGTACAGGGCTAAACGGTAAATTTACCGTAAATGGAGGTACTCAAATCAATAACAATTTTTATGTAGGTGTTAACCTTAATTCTCATTTTATAAACTTTGATAGAGTGACAGAGTTTGGAGAATTTAACAACAATGCGGGCAGTACCATAAATGAAGTAGTATTTACCAATCGATTATCAACTGTGGGAGCTGGTTTTTCCGCTCAGATCGGAGGAATTATTAAAGTATCTGATATGTTGCGTCTGGGAGCTTCGTTTGAATCTCCTACCTGGTATCACATAGAAGAAGAAAGTCTTCAACGATTAGAAACCAACGGAGAAAACGGAAGAATCGTATTAGACCCCAATGTTATTAATATCTTTCCAGAGTACCGACTACGCACACCAGCAAAAGCCACTGGTAGTATTGCCATATTATTTGGCAAAAGAGGATTGATTAGCTTGGATTATTCATACAAAGATTACACTACAACAGAATTTGATTCTGACGGAAGGGCAAATTTTTCTGAATTAAACAGAGCAATAGAAACCAACTTGCAAGCAGCATCAACCCTTAGATTGGGAGGTGAATTAAGAAACGGAAACTGGAGTTTTAGAGGAGGATATAGCTATGAAGAAAGCCCATATAAAAATGAACAGATTCTAGGTGAACGAACAGGAGTATCCTTTGGATTGGGTTATAATTTTGGTAAAATTAAATTCGATGTCGCTTACGATTATTCTGTACAAGAACGCAGTCAACAATTTTATACCAATTCTGGATTCACAAATGCGGTCTCTATTGATAGTTATCGCGATAATCTTACTTTCACTTTTGGACTTAATTTATAAAGAAGCATTTATTTAAACACATGGGATTGAGAATTCTCAATCCCATGTGTTTATGATTATTTACAACCCCCTCCCCTCTATCGTATTAACGAAAAGCTACCTGAAAATATGCTTTGAGTTGTATTTAAGTTTTTTGGTTCATTAAATTCTACTCTAAACCAATATTCTGAAGAAGGCAGAAGTTTGCCATTATAGGTTCCATCCCACCCTCGCTCTCCGGGTATTAATTGTTTTAATAATCTTCCGTTTCTATCAAAAATATAAATCAACGTTCTTATTTGATTTTCCATATTGATCAAATTCCAGGTATCATGCATGCCATCCCCATTGGGCGTAAAATATTTTTGAAAACCTATTAATCTAATCCGTTCTGATGTTGCTTCTGGCAAGCAACCTTTTTTATTTCTAACTAATATCTTGTAATCACCAGCTGAAACATTCGTAAATACGGGAGAATTCTGATATTCTAAAAAATTACTACTACTCATACTTTGTAATGCGTATTCTAAATCCGACAAATCCCCAATAGGAAGCTCGGGAATCGCCACAATCGTATACTCAGTAGTAGAAAAAGAAGGCTCGACCACTTCATAATCTACACCTACAAGTCCTAAAATAGGTTTTAAAGTTATTTTATATGGCTCAGAAGTTATTGGATTAATAGCATTACTACAATCAGTTCCACCTCCAGATGATGCGATTCTTGTTATTACCAAATTAAAAACTTGCTCTTGTAACAATTCATCAATAAAATAAATAGCATCTTCATTTCCGTCATTATCAGAATCTATATTATCTGGTGTCCAATCATACCTATATTCCTGCCCGTCAACAGCTCCTATATCCTCACCTATCATTGTAATACCCTGTACAATTCCATCGGCAAAAACGCAAACATCCACACTCCCGGAAAAAGCTTCATTATTTACTAATACTGGTAATGCTTCTACCTGTATATCAAAACTGGTTGAAGTGCTTCTCTCACACCCGCTATCGGGATCAATAATAACAGCTATTACAGTTTGCGGATTACTAATATTTGAATACGCACGAGTATCTGCAATAGGCAAATCATTTTCAAAATCTTGTAAACTTGCATAATAAATAACCTGAGATTCTGGTGAGTTATTGCTCCCAGATATAACTGTATTATTGGATGTTAAGTCAAAAAATGCAACATGCTGATTCTCTAACGATATTGCACATTGAACTAAATCAGGAACCTCTGTATTAGCCTCTGGGATTTGACCAATTTCAATATAGATACGTGCTATATTATCAATATTAAAACAAGCTGTCGGATTAGACGTTTGATTATTTTCTACTCTAACAAAAATAATATCTCCTGCAGCAACCTGGCTGCCGTTTGTAATTGGATTTTCATCATTTCTAGCATCTGTTTCAGAATTATGGAATGTAATGCTAAAATCATAGATGGATAATAACTCATCATTTGCTAACAAACCTACAGACTCCCCATTGGCATTTGTCAGACTACCCAATACGTCAGAAAACACAAAAGTCCCCTGATCTTGTGAGCCATCTGATATTTCGCAAATTGTATAGCTATAAGTAGAATTAGATAAATTTGGTGATGGATTTACTAACAAATTAAAACTCGTAGTCAAATAGCAACTATTCAGATTTACATTTTCTATTCTAGCAAAAACTTCACCTGCAATGGTTGTATAAACTTCTGATATTGAATTCTCCTTATTCTCTGCATCCAATTGACTGGTATAATATGTTACTACAAATTGATCTGGATCTTGAGTTCCTAAAATCAGAGATGTATTAGCTGTAAAATCAAATTCGGCAGTGTCTGAACTCAATTCACACAATGTGATATCCAATGGAGAATTCTCAACTACAGGTGGCGAATTAAATGTAATAACAACCTCATCAGTTTCTGTATTTCCTTCTATATCTTCTATCAGTATTTGGTAGCGACCAGAAACTGTCACAGTATATAAAGGATTAGTTTCACCAGCGATCGTATCAAAAAGCATAGTTTCTTCATTAAAAACAGACCATTCATATCTTATTGCACCATCTGAGGCACCATTTAAAGATACAGGTGTAAATCCACAAATATTTTGATTCGGTCCTAAAAAAGCATCCAGAATAGAACAATCCGTAGAACCAGAACCAACAGTCTGCTCAAAACTTATAAAACCGGGTTGCTGAGAGTAGTTTGTTATTAAAACTAAATAATATTCTCCAGAAACTGCATTCGGAATTGTCATAGTCTCTGTAAAATCAGAAAGAAAACTACAATCGACAATACTAGCGCTTGTCAATTCTGAAACACACGGAGTAACTGGATCATCAAAAGGACCATAGCAAATAAAATCGACATCCAGAGGCATTCCAGTACCATCAGCATTTGCTGTTTGCCTAATAGTAAATCCTAACAATCCATTTTCATCTATCTGTAAAAAATACCAAGCAGGAAAAGGCTGAGAAATGAGACATCCGTAATTAGGCCCCATCTCCGAACTTGTAGTGCAATCATTATTAACAAGATTACAATTAGGAAATAAAATCCCGGTACTACTACAAAAAGGATCCGCTCCAGTATCACCTATATTATCAGCACAAACTGAACCTTGCGCTATACCCAAATTCGCGCTCAAAAAGAAGCTCAACGGAACAAAAATCCATAGTATAGTTTTAATAATTTTAGGTTTTAAAATAACAATTTTTTTAACTTTCAGTCTTAAAAACACCTTATTCGGTCAAATTTTTGTACAAAAATCCCCACTAATTACTGCAATAAAAACTAAAAATAAAAACTACTCATCGCTTTTTTTAAAAAAACTACTATTTCCCCTAAAAAATACAACAACTTTTTGTTTTGGGCAATTACCTGATTAAAGAAAAACTTCCGGAAAATACTCTCCGTGCTCTAGTAGCATCTCTATCCAATTGCTCATTGAACTCTACTCTAAACCAATATTGTGAGGAAGGCATTAGGCTACCATTATAGGTGCCGTCCCAACCAGATCCAGCAGGATTCAGTTGCTTTAATAATTTACCATTTCGATCAAATATATAAATTAATGACGGCGTTGGTTGGTCTTCTGGATTAATTACATTCCAGGTATCGTGGAAATTATCCCCGTTGGGTGTAAAATATTTAGGATAACCAAGAATCATAATTACAATCGATTCTCCCTCATTTGTAGGACAATTAGCATATCTGGCTACGATTTGATAATCTCCAGGAGGAACATTTTCAAATATTGGTGATGACTGGAAATCCCTAAACGTAAAAAAATCCAAAGCATCATCTTCGAGATCTCTATCCAACCTGTATTCAAAATCGGTAAATCCATCTGCCTGAATATCTGGTATTGTTGTAATTTCTGCTGTTATGGTATAGACTCCGTTAAAAGATTCTTCATCTATGCGATATCCAACAGTAATTTCGACGGTAGAAACATCCAAAACCTGTAAAGAATCAGTCCCCAAAGAAACATCCGAAATATCAAATCCTTCTAATTGATATGTCCCGGGTTGATTTACTTCCAGAAAAGGATCTGTAGCGCCAGCAATAGGCACAAAATTACCTGTTCCATCATCCTGATACCACTGATATCTGACCGCTCCACCAAACCTTCCTTGAATAGCTACAGGAAATTCTCCACAGGTAGCAATATCAGGTCCAACACCATCCACCAGAACACTACAATCCGTAGTTCCTGCATCATCCTCATCGAGATTTGTCTGATCTAACTGGATTACTCCTGATTCATCTGCAAAATTAGTAATCAAAACAAGATAATACTCTCCTGACTGCGCATTAGGAATTGTAAATGTTTCTATAAAATTCTCATCTGATGTTCTTGCATAACTACAATCTATGATATTGGTATTATCGTCGTTATTTATATAAAAATCAGGATCATCGACATTATTGACACATTCGGCAGGGCGAATATTCTCTCCGTCTCCATTAAGATCACATCCTCTCTCCAAGATATCACAAACAACAAAGGAGGTATTAAATGGCCCCCAGGCAATAAAATCAACATCAAGCTGTCGCTCCTGCCGATCTAATCTATTATCTCCATCTTCATCAACCCATTGCCGAATATCAAAAACAAGTTCTCCTGCAGTATCGATTCTCATAAAAAACCAGGAAGGATTGGGTGTAGTATTTAAACAACCAACTTCTCCCAAGCCATCAACATCTCCAATCGTATTAGCGAATGTAAGATCTAAGGCAGCGTCAGAGCAAAAAGGTTCGGCAGTTCTACAAGCTATATCAAAATCCTGCGAATAAAAAATTGCATTACGGAAAAACAGTAGAACAAAAAATAATGAAATTTGGGGCGTTAATTTTATCATATTTTTATAACGTATGTTAGCTAATTTTCTTATAAAAGAACTAAAAGTAATAAATTCTATAAACAAAACTGATTTACATCTGTATTATTTATAATTGTTAACATAGCTTTCACCAAGTAAAAAGACAAAATCGTATCTTTGCAAACCTCTACATTATTCGTTTTATATTTTAATTTAAAACAAAATGTTTTTATTATTACAAAATAAAGACATAAAATGTAGGGAGTTAAACAAAGGAATTAATTGTCATTGGATTTTTAAGTGTTTAATTGAATAATTCAATCTACAACATTACTAATTCTTTTGGATTTTATAATAATAAAATTAAAAATTTGTGAAGATAGACAAGGCCCTCGAAGCTATTGAAGCGTTAGGTGATAATCATGTTGCCACCAGCGCCGTTACTCCTCTTAGAGAAGATGCATTCAAATTAAGTGACAAAGAAAAGATTGCTTTAATTAAAGAAGACATGAAGCATATTATGGAAACCTTGGGATTAGATCTTACCGATGATAGTCTAAAAGGTACCCCACAACGTGTTGCCAAAATGTTTGTAAATGAAATTTTTTCAGGCTTACACCCAGAAAGAAAACCAGATGCTTCTACTTTTAAAAATAGCTATAAATATGGTGAAATGCTCGTTGAAAAAAACATTACCGTTTATTCTACCTGTGAGCACCATTTTCTACCCATTGTAGGTCGAGCTCATGTAGCTTATATCTCTAACGGTACAGTTGTTGGTCTATCAAAAATGAATCGCATAGTAGATTATTATGCCAAGCGCCCTCAGGTTCAGGAACGAATGACTATGCAGATTGTACAGGATCTTCAGATTGTTCTGGGCACAAAAGATGTTGCCTGTCTAATTGATGCGAAACATTTATGTGTTAATTCCAGGGGAATTCGAGATATAGAAAGCAGTACTGTAACAAGCGAGTTTGGCGGTAAATTCAAAGAAGAGGCTGTAAAAAGAGAATTTTTAGATTACATCAAACTCGATACTACATTTTAATACACAATCCTTAAATCAACCAATCCTAATCATAAATATACACCAAATTATGGCGGCAACTCCATTATATAAAGTTCAAGAACTAAGAATTTATAATTCTATTACAGGGCAAAAAGAGGTATTTACACCAATTACAGAAGGTAATATAGGTATGTATGTATGTGGCCCTACTGTATATAGTAATGTTCATTTAGGTAACTGCCGCACCTTTATTTCTTTTGATCTTATTTACAGATACCTGAAACATTTAGATTATAAAATTCGCTATGTACGCAATATTACGGATGCTGGTCACTTAGAAAATGATGCTGACGAAGGGGAGGATAAGGTTTCTAAGAAGGCACGGTTGGAGCAATTAGAACCCATGGAAATTGTACAGCGATACACACTGGATTTTCATAATATTTTGGCTAAATTTAATAACATACCTCCTAGTATAGAACCAACGGCTACCGGTCATATTGTCGAACAAATTGAGATTATCAAAACCATCATAGGAAATGGTTTTGCATATGAAGCAAATGGTTCTGTATATTTTGATGTAAAAAAGTTTAATGAAACAAATAATTACGGAAAACTAAGTGGTCGTAATCTCGAAGATATGATTGCGAATACCCGAGAATTGGCCGCTCAAAGTGATAAAAAGAACGCTCAGGATTTTGCATTATGGAAAAAAGCAGAACCAGAACATATTATGCGTTGGCCTTCTCCATGGAGTGATGGCTTTCCGGGATGGCATCTGGAATGTACTGTAATGAGCACCAAATACCTAGGAGAACAATTTGATATTCATGGAGGAGGAATGGATCTTAAATTTCCGCATCACGAATGTGAAATAGCACAAGGAGAAGCTGCTTGTGGTAAAACGCCTGTAAACTACTGGATGCATGCCAATATGCTTACTCTAAATGGAAAAAAAATGTCCAAGTCTACCGGAAATATTATTTCTCCGGCAGAAATCTTTAGTGGCGACAATACTGTTTTAGGTAAGGCTTTCAGTCCAACTGTAGCCCGATTTTTTATGCTACAAGCTCATTATAGAAGTATTTTAGATTTTTCTAATGATGCCTTGGAAGCCTCAGAAAAAGGTTTTTACAAATTAATGGATGCCATACAAGCTCTGGATATGGTATCGATTAACAAAAAAACAGAAGGATTTGATGCAATAAATTGGACAAAAGAATGCTATCAAGCTATGAATGATGATTTCAATAGTCCTATCTTGATTGCAAAACTATTTGAAGCTGTTAAGTTTATCAATACTGTAAAAGAAGAAAAAGCTTCTTTGTCCAAAGTGGACCACGAGCTTATCAAAAAAACAATGCATGATTTTGTTTTTGATGTTTTAGGATTGGTTAATGAAAATGAAGCTTCTTCTGATATTAGCGATAAACTTTCTGGAACTGTGGAATTATTAATTAACCTGAGAGCAGAAGCTAGAGCTAATAAAGATTTTGCCACAAGTGACAAAATAAGAGATGAGTTACTGGCTATTGGGATACAGCTCAAAGACGGAAGAGAAGGCACTAGTTTTTCACTGAATTAATTGATCAATTTTGGTAACAGCTAGAACATCTTTTAAAAAAGTACTTACAGCTCCATTAATAGGATTAGTTAAACTATATCAAAACTTAATTTCGCCATTAACCCCTGCGACTTGCCGCTATCAACCAACGTGTTCTCATTACACTATTGAAGCGTTACAAAAGCACGGATTCATCAAAGGAAGTAAGCTTTCTGTAAAACGAATTTTTAGCTGTCATCCCTGGGGCGGCAGTGGTTATGATCCTGTACCAGACAATAATGATACCAACAATACCGAAGAAGTTAACCGATCAGAATAATCCTTTAACTCATTATTACATTTTTTTGTAATTTCTAATTCGATTAAATACCTATATTTACGTTTGAAAAATAGATTTCTATATGATATTCTCTAAAATTACCTGGAATCCTATCGAAGGATTAGATCTTGGTTTTTTCACCATACGCTTTTACAGTCTGATGTTTGTTGTTGCATTTTCATTAGGATGGTATCTTACAAAGAAGATTTACATACGTGAGAAGCTCTCTATGGAAAAATTAGATTCTGTATTTATCTATGCAGTAATCGGAACATTATTAGGTGCGAGATTGGGACATGTTTTTTTCTATGACTGGGATTATTACAAAAATAATCTCTTAGAAATCCTTTTACCCATGCGGTTTAAACCAACATTTGAATTCACTGGATTTACTGGATTAGCTAGTCATGGTGCTGCAATAGCATTTATCATTGCTATGTATTATTATTCTAAAAAAATAATCCACAAACATCCGTTATGGATTATGGATAGAGTAACCATTGCTGCCGCAGTGGGCGGTATTTTTGTTAGATTGGGAAACTTTTTTAACTCAGAAATTGTTGGTAAAGAATCCGGAGATTCATTATTTGGAGTAAAATTTATAAGAGCTACTTTTAGTAAATCAGAAGCAATTCGAGAAACCGGAATTAAGAATGTGAATGATGCCTATGCAGCCATCGTAGAAAACCCAAAATTCAGTCACTTATTAGAATCTGTTCCTTACTTACACCCTGCTCAATTGTATGAAGCTTTTGGATATATTTTTGTATCGCTTATACTGTGGTTTCTTTATTGGAAAACTGACAAAAGACACAATAGGGGATTCTTGTTTGGGTCGTACCTGGTTCTCATATTTACAGTTCGATTTTTTGTGGAGTATGTCAAAACAAGTCAGGGAGGATTCGAGAGTGCTTTAGGCTTACTATCTACCGGGCAATGGTTGAGCATCCCTTTTATACTAATTGGTCTTTACTTTATAATTACAGCCAAGAAAGTGTCTGAAAGTGAAAAATAAAGCATTTGGTATCTACACAAAAAAACTTTAACATCGCTTTCTATCAAATGATATATTGAATAAAAAAAAGAAGAATTACAATCATATAATTCTTCTTTTTTTTATCTAAATCCAATGTTTTTCTTATTACTTAAAGCTTTTTAAAACACTTCATTTGATTCTTTTAATTTCTCAGTATTGGCTACCAGCTGAAGTTCTTCTACAATTTTTTGTATATCACCATTAATAATATTACTCAGGTCATATAAAGTAAGTCCTATACGATGATCCGTTACTCTACCTTGTGGATAATTATAGGTTCTGATTTTTGCAGATCTATCTCCGGAAGAGACCATACTTTTACGTTTTTCAGAATCTGCAGCTTGTTTCTTTTCTAATTCCATATCATATAAACGAGACCGCAGTACCTTTAGCGCTTTTTCTAGGTTTTTATGAGATGATTTCTGATCCTGACAACTTACAATCATTCCTGTTGGCTCATGATGTAATTTAATTGCAGAATAGGTTGTATTTACAGATTGTCCTCCAGGCCCGGTAGAAGTTGTTCGCTCAATTCGCACCTCTGTCATATCCAATTCTACATCAAACTCTTCTGCCTCTGGCAATACCATTACAGTAGCTGCACTGGTATGCACACGCCCCTGTGTTTCAGTTTGTGGTACTCGCTGAACACGATGCACTCCCGCTTCGAATTTTAAGACTCCGTATACATCCTCTCCATTTACTTCAAAAATAATTTCTTTGTATCCTCCACTGGTACCTTCATTAAGATCAACTACACTGGTACTCCATCCTCTACCTTCACAGTATTTAGTATACATTCTAAACAAATCTCCTGCAAAAATACTTGCCTCATCTCCTCCCGTCCCGGCACGAATCTCTACCACACAGTTTTTAGCATCTTCAGGATCTTTGGGAACAAGCATGAAACGAATTTTTTCTTCTAACTCAGGTAGCTCTTCCTTTACTTCTTCTTGTTGCATTTTGGCCATTTCTACCATTTCTGCATCACTCCCATCGGCAATGATCTCTTCTGCCTCCCTTAAATTATCTGTTAATTCAATATATCGCTCTCTCTCATCCATAAGAGCTTTAAGATCTTTATATTCTTTATTGAGCTTTACATACCTCTTTTGATCCGCAATAATATCTGGTTGAATGATTAGATCATTTACTTCATCAAATCGTTGCTTTACAATATTTAATTTATCAATCATAGTGCTATCTGTCCTGTATGTGGAATTTACAAAAGTAAGCTTTTTTGATAAAAGCTCATATGGCTTTTTAAGATTCTAAAAGATTTCCGGTTAATGAATTTTTAGAATAAAACAAAATCTAAGTTATAGTACTTAGCTTTGACATCAAACTCATACAACTAGCTCATTTAAGGCACTCGCTTAAACCTCTTAACGAATCTATTTATGTATTCGTTTACTTTGCTAATTTTGATAATGCTTGTCAAAATATATTATAAAAATTACTGGATAACAGTCATGAGAACTATACAAGAAGGTTATATTTGCTTCTCACCACTCGAAAAGCTACTAGAATATTATAATTTCAAAATTTTGTATGTATGTATCTTTTCATCATTTTCAATTTTAAGAAAATATACCGAATTAGCTAACGCACCCAAATTTATTTTATTTTTTGGTGAAAAAGTTTTTATTTTTCTTACAATACTCCCGCGAATATCTATGAGAGAAATCGTTGTTTCTTTTTCAAATTTTGCTAACAAATCAACATTAACATATTCAACGATAGGATTCGGATAAATGGTTATACCTTGAATAGCTATATCATCTAACAATCCTAATGTAACATCCTCTTCGGTTACTGTTTGATTATTTGCTATCGAAATCATACCCGGAAAAACCAGATTTCTATCTCCTTTATCAAATAAACTTTTGTAAATATTTAGAATAGTCCTGTGAAACATACCTTGATGAATTACAGTGTTTTGATATTTTATAGTAATTGGCACATCCAAATCCAACATAGTATCATTAATTAGTAATTGGAGAGTGTCGCTGTAATTTTCAATTATATTGATTTCGTTTGAGGATTTATTATATTCGGCTACAACCTCTTCTCCGGTTACAATTTTGTTTTGAGGTACTTGAAGCCAGTAAAAACTAGTATGATGTCGATCGTCTTGTTTCCATACCACTTTTTTTGGGAGTGGATTGCGTTGGTAATTTTTCATCCAGGGGAGTGCTACAGCATCTTCAAGACTCATCCAGTGACCTCGCCCTTCATGCAAATTAACATCATGAACGTATCCTTGAGGATCATTAGCTTGCAAATCATCAAGAAGAACACCCCATTCTTCTGCGACACCATTTCTATTGAAAGCACTATCTAATGCACCCACGTGTATTGCAAAAGGTGTATTTCTAAGACTTAAAGGGGAGGCATCATTAGGGTGGCCTGCCATCATGGATGCGGCGGCCCATCTATCGGCCATTCTCGGAGCCAATTGATATAAACCATCACCTCCTGCAGAGTATCCAAGTATATATACTTTGTTGGGATTTACATTTTCTTTTATAACTGCCAATTGAATAATAATATTAAGAAAATCATCTATATGCTCTTGATGCCATAAATTCCATACATTGGTAGGAGCTCTTGGAGCGAGATAAACCCCTTCTAGCGAATTCATTATGACATCATACAAATGTTTTTGATTTTCATATTGTTGATCATTAGCTTCAATCGGGACTCCTCCTCCTCCGTGCAATGAAATAAATAAACTACGCCCATCAACAGGTTCTGTTCCAAAAATTTGATAATAAAAAGGCATTTCATAAATATCATGTTTAAGCACACGATTATCCCATTGAAAGTCAAAATCATCAAGCATTCTTGCTTGTTTCTCTTCAATCAAAAGGTTTAGTGCTGTAGTAGCCTCACTTTGTGATAAGGCTTCCTTAGAAAAATTTAAATCTTCCAACGGCGGTCTGTTTGCAGGAACAAGATTTAGCCAATCTCGCAAATCATTGACCTGAGCATTAGTATTTAAAGTAATTAACAATAATGCAAATAAGCCCAGTTTCATCATTCTATCTGTGTTCATTAAAATATATATTTTTTTAGTACTGAATAATTAATCAATTAAAAGATCTATGACATAATCTCTATGCCGTCCAAAATTATAAATTGCAGATGATTCTACAAAGGATTCATACATTTCTATAATTAGATTTCCTATACATTGTAACTAATTCCTTTTCCAATTTGAATTCATTAATAAAACCGTGTCTTTTTTACATAATCCTTAAAACAAAAACTGCTACAAATTTTTATGCTGAACATTTTTTTTATCCCAAAATTAGAATCTTAATTATACAGCTTTAAAAGAGCATACCTTATATTTATCATTACGCCCTTACTCCTATTATTATCTATTCAAAAATTGTATCTTTATAAGGCTATTATGAATAGAGATACAAACCCATATAGAAAACATCTTATAAAAGAATGGTTATTTTCCGTACTACTTCTGTGTAGCGTTACAGGATATTCTAATTATAACCAACCACTCTGCCCGGAGGTAACTACAGAATTGGTAATAAAAAACCAAAGAAGCTCCTCAAGGCCATCTGTTTCATTTAAAACACTTTACAACAAAGGGAAATCTATTCATATTTTTGAAGTTGGTTTGTATGTAAACTGGTTGTCAAAATTTCATACTATCCTCAGCACTCTTAAAGATAAAGAATATAATACCTTAATTTCTTTATCCAATATTTACACCATACTCCTCCCTCATCGTAATTCATATGATACTGAAGGAAACTCTTTTCATGTAACATTTGTTTAAAAACCTTATTTGTCAGTAGTTATTTTTTGAAAATCTTAAGATCGTTTCAAATGATCTTAATAACCTGACATGTTTCTTATTGAAACAGGGCTTTCTGACTATATTCTTTTTAAACATCCACTTAGTTTACTACCCTTAACCAATTGTATGTAAAACATTTTGCAAAATCAATAATGGTGAACTTCTATTATTTCAATTCCCATTTATTTTTATAAAACAATGAAAAGATTAAAAAAAACATTAAGACGGATTGTCTTTATTATATCATTAATTATAGTTGCTTTAATTCCCGTTCCAATCTTTGTACAAAAAAAGGAAGGAAAATTTGATAACGACACAACTATTGAACTTGTAACAACAGAAGAAGAGGATGGAGAAAGTAATTCAAAAACAGCGCAAGAGGCAAAATTTTGAGTATTCTTTTGTATCAATTTATTTAAATTCTCTGATGACACATATTGAACTCATCTTGACTAATTTCACAAAAAGAAAACTGTATTAAAATAGCGTTTTATAGCAGTTCTTGGGTGAAATCATTGTAAACTGAATCAAATTGTTTTTTAATTCAGACGAGAAATAAAACAAAAAGAAACGATTTTAGCAGGTAATTTTATTTGAGAACTGTCATTATATCATTGCAATTTTAAATATATTTACTTTTTATAAAATACTCTTACCAATGTATTTTTTATGTATGAACTCATCTTGACTTTTAATAACTTAATTTTAAAATCAACATAATAAAATATTTATTTTCTCAATTTTTAATTTGTAGGATATGACAATGATTCGTACGCAAAAAATAGGTTTTGGTGGTGGATGTCATTGGTGTACAGAAGCTGTTTTTCAGCAACTGAATGGTGTTACAAAAGTAGCGCAAGGCTATATTAGTAGTTTTGACAAAAATGACTATTTCTCTGAAGCTGTTATCGTTTCTTATGATCCACAAATAATCAATCTAAAAGATTTAATTGAAATTCATTTACATACCCATAATAGTACTTCGAACCACAGTTTTAGAAAGAAATACAGAAGTGCCGTATATTATTTTAAAGAAAATGAGAAACAATACGAATACATAGAACATGTACTTTGCGAGCTTCAAAAAGATTTTGACACTGCTATAATTATACGATTTGTGATTAAAAAATTCGTATAAATTCATTGAATTATTTTTTCTTTATGCAAGGCAAAAAAATCAAGCATAGCTATAGCTACGGTTTATTTTTTAAACGAAGTAGAAAGGAAAAAGAAACGATGAATATGCGAAATTTTTAGTTATAAATCGTATTACACGTATCCTTAAATTCAAAGAATTTCAACCTTCCAGAAATGAACTTCTCAATTACTATATAAAAAATCCAGAAAAACCTTTTTGCAAGAAATATATCAATCCAAAATTAGATTTTTTAAGAAACAAATACTCTAATATCGCAACGTAGTTAATTATAGGTATATGTCCCAAATTCACTTGTTATGGTCAATTTCTTTTCTGAAGCAGCTTCAACCCTACCTACTATTTGAGCATCTACATCAAATCTTTTAGAGATTGTCATAATTTCGTCTGCAATTTCTGGAGATACATACAGCTCCATACGATGCCCCATATTAAACACCTGATACATTTCTTTCCAGTCTGTACCAGAATTTTCCTGAATTAATCGAAACAAGGGGGGAACATCAAATAAATTATCTTTAATAATATGTAGCTTATCAACAAAATGTAAAACCTTTGTTTGTGCTCCACCACTGCAATGTACCATTCCGTGAATGGTGTTATTATCAAATTTTGATAATATTTGTTTAATAATAGGCGCATATGTCCTTGTAGGCGACAACACTAATTTACCTGCATCAATAGGAGAATTCTTGACTGAATCCGTCAGCTGAGTTTTACCAGAGTATACTAAATCTGATGGCACTGCTGCGTCAAAGCTTTCTGGATATTTCTCTGCGAGAGTTTTAGCAAACACATCGTGGCGAGCAGAAGTCAGACCGTTACTTCCCATACCTCCATTATATGCTTTCTCATAAGTAGCTTGTCCAAAAGAGGCTAAACCCACAATGACATCACCTTCTTTAATTCGGGCATTATCAATAACATCACTACGCTTCATTCTGGCAGTAACTGTAGAATCTACAATGATTGTACGTACCAGATCTCCCACATCGGCGGTTTCGCCTCCTGTAGAATGAATAGTTACTCCAAAACTTTTTAATTCATTTAATAATTCTTCGGTGCCGTTAATAATAGCCGAAATGACTTCTCCAGGAATCAGTTTTTTATTTCTTCCAATCGTGGAAGATAGCATAATATTATCGGTAGCTCCCACACATAATAAGTCATCAATATTCATAATCAATGCATCCTGAGCAATTCCTTTCCAAACCGAAATATCTCCTGTTTCTTTCCAGTACATATAGGCAAGAGAAGATTTGGTACCTGCTCCGTCTGCATGCATAATCAAACAATATGCTTCATCTCTTGTAAGGTAATCAGGAACTATCTTGCAAAATGCTTGAGGAAAAAGTCCTTTATCAATATTTTTGATTGCACTGTGCACATCCTCTTTGGATGCCGAAACTCCACGCTGAGCATAACGTTTACTTACTTCTTGACTCATTACTATTGTATTATTACCACTATTAGGCAGCAAAGATACTCGAAATTCAGAATTCAGAATTCAGAATTCAGAATTATATTATTCCCAATCTGCCATAGAGGCATTCATAATCAAATCCGTCCTGTTGGATAATTCAAGTATTTCTATGGTTTGTATATTTTTTTGAGAGATTCCGTCATTAGATGTATTCGTATATATCACAACAGCCTCATTTGGTGAAAAACGCGCATCTATGTCATTAGTTCCTGCTGGTTTGTCTCCAGAAATATCTGTTTGAGAACTATCACCAAAATTATACACAAAAAGACGTGTGTCTAGTTGTCTGTAATCACTATTTTCAAAACCTGAAACATCATAATAATACAAAAGTTGAGTCCCGTCTACAGAAAGGTTTACACTTCCTGCGGCACCAGGAACATCAGATAATATTGTTTCTAACACATCCCCGGAGGAATTAATAGTGAAGATTTCTACTTCATAACCATCCAGATTATTAGTTTTTAAGGCTATCGTGTTATTGACATCGTTTTTATCTACTTCTGTTATTAGCTTTCCATTTGATGTTTGATACACGAGAGAAAGACCACTCCCGTTTGCGTTGATACTATATAATTTATCTTGACTAGGAAACAATAACTTTGATCCGTTTTCTGCCCAGGAAAAATCGATTTCTTCCAGGTTAAAACCAGTGACAGAAACCTGAGAAGTAACTTGTGTTACCTGCGATCCATCCTCATTCATTGTAAATAAATGAGTTTGTGATCCTACTGATTGTAAAAAAGCTATCTTACCAGTACTGGTATTTCTTCTGGGTCTAAAACTATTTTTGGATTCTGAGGTGAGCTTAACCTCTGTCATACCTCCTTCATCGGCAGAGTAGATCACTCCATTACCATTTACAGAACGCATATACACAATCCTGTTATTTGGCGGACTCTGTGTCTCAAAAGCAAATGTTTCACTATTCACTGAAGAATTAATACCATCATTACTACTTACCTGCCAAAAATACTTCACTTTATAAGAAAGATCAGTAAGCACATAAGTAGTATCTGTTATGTTTTCAAAGGTTTGGATATCAGAATTTTCATCATTCCTCAGTGTTATTCTATAGCTCAGGTCATCATCATCAGGATCTTTACCGCTCCATTTTAATGTGACCTCCAATAGTTGATCCACTGCATTATCTGTAGGTTCAATAAGAATTGCAGCATCTGGCGGTTTGTTTCCGGCAGTTTCTACATCCATCTCAAAAACTATTTCTAATTCTCGATCTGCGATTATAGAAATCCCTTCAAATTGCGCCAAAAGCCCCTCTCTCTGAGCAGAAAGAGAATAATCTCCAGAAGGTATATTCTCTATTTCATAAAATCCGTCTTTATTAGTAAAGACTGTACTTGTAGATGGGTTTGTTGATATTTTTACATTTTCTAATGGTTCATTGGTATCAACAGCAACTACTCTACCTCTTACAGCACCTAACCCTTCTAAATCTACGGTATCTTCGCTACAAGCGGTAGCCAACGTAATAGTAACGATACTAATTATTTTTACTATATTTCTTTTCATCATCATGAAATTTTTATTCTTTTGGAACTCCTCTATTTTTGATAACTTCTTGATTTCTCTTCTTTAACTTCTTTAATTCTTTTTGTTCTATACGCTTTTGTTTCCGAAGCTCTTTATCCATTTTTAAAGGTTTTTTAAAATACCAATTTAATCCTATTGAAAAATTAAAATATTGATCATCTCTTTTCCCTTGTGCTATTCCATCTAATTTATCTCCCAAAACAAGATTATGTGTTGCATTAAGAGAAACACCTATATGATCTGAAACCAAATATTCTACACCTCCGCCATATTGAAATTTAAAAAATGTGCTACTAAAATCATCACTATTCACCGTCCCCATTCCACCAAAAAAAGATGGTGTCAATTTCTCAAAAGGAAGCAACACTAGTTCTGTATTTATATCTACAGCATTAAACCCTTCTGAAAAAGTTTGTTCATTTCTGAGTTCGAATTTATTAAGACTTGCATTAACATTTAGATATGGGTTAAGATACCACTTACCTCCTGCTCTTGCAGAGTAAGATATATTAGAATTGTTATAATCTCCACTTATCAATGCAACCCCGCCGTTACCAAATACAGCGGTTTCTCCTCTTCTCTCTTTAAAATATCGTTCATACAGCCCTGTATTCTGTGCTTCGTTTTTTTCTGCATTATACTCTGTGATCATAGCAGCAATTTTTTCTGGTGCTGCTTTCGAGCTCCACAATTTGTCTTCTATACCTTCTATGATCAAACCTTCTACTGCTTTTCCGATTGCCTCAGAAACTGCAATCTGACCTGGTTCATTTTTAGTAAACCCGGTTTCTGCCTCAAATAATCTACTGAACTTTACATATCTAAAAAAACTGGCATCCAATGCCTGAGATAAGACTGTTTTAGAAACATATACTGTTTTCAGGATCTTACCACTAGAGGTAGATACAGCTCTAAGGTATACCGTAATTCTATCTTGTCTATATTGCGTAGAACCGCCTACACCAAAATAACGTGCTCCTAATCCACCTGTTATAATATTAGAATCATAAGATACAATACCTCCTTCGAGAATAATTCCTGCATACAGTAATGGTGGTAATTGAGGTTCGCTCGTATTCTTGTTTTTTCTATATTCCTTGCGCGTAGATCGTATGATATTACGCTCATTTAATAAGTTACTAAGATTCTCTCTTTCTATAGGTACAAACCACTTAGAATCTTCTAGAGCTTTAATCAAAATAGTAGTTGCCCCTTGCGTAACGGCAGTGCTAAATGTACTTCCCGCATCTGTAGGCTTGTATTGCCCAGTTTGATCTCTAAATTTATAAACACCCACCACAACTGGTTCTACGGGTAATGGAAAATTTCTTAATTTCTGAGATATTTCTGTATCTTCACCTATACGAGCTTGTTCAATGGTGATCGGTTGATTAAAATAAGCTCCACATCGAGGTAGTAATAAAATACATGAAAGTATTACAATTACCTGATAAAACGTATGACGCATTAAAATTTAGTTAGGAATTATTACTTGAGACTGATCTCCTGTATTTGTATCTAAAATATTGATTACCAAACCCTCTCCTGAAGGAAAAATTTCTATAAACAAAGTTCCGAAACTAAATGTCCCTTCTGTAAGTCCATCTTGTCCGAATTGCTCATTGAATAAGGTTCTGGAAATTTGACTCAACAATTGATTATTAAGACCTTCTGTAAACCTGTCCAAATCAGATCTTTGGTTTCTATCAGAACTGGTATCTTCTGTAAAAGTATTTTGAGCCTCCGCAGAACTCAATAACCATTGATAATTAAATGTATCTCCACCAAAGGCTGGGTTTTTTGGTCTGTATACCAAATCTTGAGCGGTACCGCCCGAATAGGCAAACAAAGCAAGGATAGCAGTAATGACGAGTGACTTCATATTTGTGTGAATAAAAATAAATTTAATATTGAAAAATATCGTTCTTTTGGTTTTCTTGATCTTTAAAATATTTATAAACTTTTCGAATAGAAATTTTGGACATTTGTTCGAGGTATTCTAAATCAGGCTTTCCAAGAAATTCATGAATGACATTATCTTCAATCTTTACCTGAACGATGGTACTTCTTCCAAAACTCAACTTTTCATAAACTCCTACAATTTTATTACCATTAATTCTATTAAGCGTATATGAGTTATAGAAAAATTCATAAAAATCTTTTCCCGGCTTTGTTTTTGTTTCTTCTATAACAATACCTCTTAATGTGATCCCATCATCAGCAGTATTATCATCTTCTTTAACTACCTCTTTTTTTGTAGCTTCATTAAAAGCTAATCGATCTTTACCTACAATTTTGTCTTCCTCATATACCAATAAGAGAATTATGATCTTATCCGTTTCGGCAAATCTTATCGAAGTGGTAGCTAATTTTTTCTGTTCATTGGCTTCTAATGTAAATCTGCCTTCTTGATTGTTTTTTTGTAGATTATTATCCTTACTTGTTCTAAAAACCGAAAGTGTATATCTTAAGCTTTTATGCACCTCTGTAGTATTTGTCGCTTCTGCAATAACAGAAACGACATTATCTATCCGCTCAGTTTTAATTTTGGCAACAACTTCTTTATTTGTAAACTGACCATTAGAAAACTGAAAAAATAAAACAAATACCGCGATCAGTTTATAATTCATAAACTATTAAAAACTTCTAACAATAATGGTACGAGCTTCTCCCGTCATTTTAAACTTTAGGTTATTAGATAATTCGTTACTCCCAAAACGCTCAAAATAGTGGTCATTTCCTTCTTGAATAATCTCTAAACTTGTAGAAATAGTAGGGTTAAAAGAAAAATCTGTAACAATATTATTAGAACCTGTTTGAGAAATAAACTTCTCTATTTCTCCAGAAGTTTCATTAATATCAATCAAATTACCTTCTCCTCTCTGTATCAATTGAATATCAGAAGATTGCGCATTAATATTAGAAAACACAGAATTATTTGCGCCCACCTGCTGTATAAATACAGAATTAGTAGTTGCTATAAAACTTTCAGTAACTGTTGGAGAAGCATCATTATCTAATTGATCTAATACAACAAATCTTTCTTGATTCTCAACTAAGACCTCATCTGGATTTTGAGTGTTTTGAGCGTGTGCAGCTCCCAAAATAAGCAAGCAGAACCCTAAGATGCACGTTGTTATGTTTTTTTTCATCGATATGGTTTTAAAAGTAGTAAAAGAGTTATATTAACAGATGGTTAATATAACTCTTTATAAAAATATACTGAAATATTATATTAAAATAATATCTTAAAGTTCCCCGGTAGTACCACCACTCTGAGTCACAATTGCAGCATTATTTGTCCCATTCTGTAGTATGATACTGCTATGTAATGTACCTGTTTGATTAACCAAAGTAGAGTTTCCTGATCCTATCTGAGTATCCCGGGCCATGTTCAGGTTACCCGTCTGAATAATACTACTTAAATTCAATTCTCCACTTTGCTCACTGATAGCATTGTTTTCATCTCCTGATTGAGACTGAGAAACGATATTTCCTTCTCCAAAAACACCAGTATCACCTTCTTGAGTAGCTGTAGCAATATTTCCATTACCTACCTGTAATTGGGTTGTAGAGTTTCCTCCTCCAAAAAATCTCAAATTCTGAGATGCTGATGCAGAATTCTCATCTCCTACCTGAGTCTGCACAACTAAATTGTTATCTTCTTCGTGCTGAGCAAAAGCTACATTTTCCTCACCATCCTGAAGTTGATCAACAATACCTCCTCTAGAATCAAAAGAAGAACTACCTTGAAGAGATGTAGCGACATTACCACCTCCAGACTGAGCTTGTATTAATAAGTTACTTTCTCCCCATTGCTCTGCTGAAGCAGCATTCGCCTCACCAACTTGTCTTTGATCACCTGAGTTTAAATCTCCTACCTGTGCCATGGTAGCACTGTTAAAAGCACCTGACTGAAGTATCAAACTAAAGTTTTCTACTCCTCCTTGAGTAGTTTCTGCCTTGTTTTCATCACCAGACTGACCCTGACCAGCATAGTTAGACTCCCCAAAACTAGCAAAATTACCTTCTTGAGAGATCATTGAAGAATTTCCATTTCCTTCCTGAAGTTGTTCTGATAAATTTTCTCCTCCAAAATGAACTAAATTCTGAGTAGATGATGCTGTATTAGCATTTCCAGTTTGTACTTGGTACACCTCATTATTATCTTCTTCATGCTGAGCAAATGCACTATTCTTGTCACCTGTTTGCATTTGTGTAACGATTCCGTTTCGAGAAACGAATGACTCACTACCTTGGATAGTTTCTGCATTATTCCCTGATCCTAATTGCATCGTCGTATTAGAATTTGATAAACCTACCTGCGTGATACTAGCAGAATTCGTATCTCCCGATTGATCAATACTACTGGTGTTCGACTGTGCAACTATCACTGTAGTGCTTAATAAAGTTGCTAGACTAAAAATTACTTTTTTCATACGTAGAATATATATTAAAACTGATTAATAATTCAAATTAAAAAAACAATCTCGGGGATAGGACATGTTAAAAAGAAAATATTAAAACATTTCTTTTTGGCTTCAAAAAAAATTTTCTTGGGGACTACTTAGGTGTTTGCTTGGGTACGTTATTCTTAACGGTTTCAAATTTATGAAAATATTAATGCGAATTTTGCAGATTTTATAAGAATTCGACAAAATACATTGTGGAAAAACCGTAAAAAGTGTGATTTTCTGTTACTTTTTAACGGTTTTAACAGATATTAATTTTTTGTTAAAAATAAACATTTTTTCTAAAAGGAGAGAAAAATCTTACCCCTGTACAACCCTTAGTAGTGTGTATTTCGCGAAAACCATCACTTCAAAGATTGCTTTTTTCGGAACTCTATCTTCTATTCTATTATTTACTACCTGTTATAACTTCTATAATTAACAAAAGACATGTTAAAAAATTAAGAGTGCACCTTTCATAATATTTAAGAGTATGTTTAAAAAGAATACAAATTGAAAATCAATAGTTTGAGGTTCTGAGGACACTTCAAATGATGAGAACATCGAGATATTTTAATTATTTGAAGTAAGCTTACGGTTCTTAAAATATTTGTTTTCAAGAAGTAAGGTTTTTAAACATACTCTAAGAGCATGTTTAAAAACAATGCAAACTGATTGTCTGTAGTTTGGTGTTCTGATGACACTTCAAATCGACGACATATCGAGATATGTTGCTTATTTGAAGTAAAGTCAAGGTTGTCAAAGTAATGACCAGCAGGCAGAAGGGTTTTTAAACATACTCTAAGACTAATCGTAAACAAAACATTAAAACGGATATAGTTTTGAAGCGTGTTTATTTTGACAAAACCTTTTTAGATTAGATACAGATAAACACGCCTCCTTACTCATTGATCGTTCTTTTACAACGAATCTAATTATTAGGAATATTATCTAATTGTGACACGATAGTGATGTTATTATTTCCCTGTTGAGTTATCGCACTTCGGTGCTGATTACCTCTTTGGGTTACTCGTGTGCGATTATTTATCCCCAATTGTGTATCACTGGCAAAATTTACATTCCCTCTTTGTTCTATATCACTAAAATTCAGTGTTCCTTCTTGAAGAGATATAGCAACATTTTCATCTCCTAGCTGTCCTTGCCCTATTAGATTTTGACTACCATCCTCCTGAGCAGCTGTTACAGTATTACCATCACCTTGTTGTACTTGAAAAACTTGATTCGACTCTCCAGAAGAACGAAGGTTTTGTGTGGCACTGGCTACATTATTACTTCCTGTTTGCGTCTGCCCAATAAAATCATCAAAATTATCCCCTTGTTGTGCAAATGCTTGATTTTCGTCTCCAAATATGGTTTGACGTATTCTTGCATCATCAGACGCTACAGAGTCTGCTCCTTGTATAGCTGTAAGCTGATTATCAAAACCGACCACATCCTGACCGGCACTATTAAGGGTTCCATATTGCTCCAGAGCGCTTATATTTGAACCTCCGCTTAAAGTAATACCCGAACCATTGTCTATCCCAAACTGAGAAACTATAGAGCTATTAAAAGTCCCTGAATGAAAAAGTCCAACACTATGATCCACCCCTCTTTGATTAACAATTCCTTCATTATCATCTCCGGTTTGCAACACTAATATACCATTAGAGCGACCTTCAATGGTGTTTCCTAATCCTTCTTGCGAAATAGTTCCAATATTACGATTACCTGTTTGCATAGAAGAAACAAAATTTTCACCGCCTAAGCTTTCAATATTCTGAGTAATTAAAAGAAAATTGGCATCACCTATCTGCGTAGTCAATGCAACTACATTCTGATCTTGTACTTGCTGAATAGTAATTTGATTATCGTTACCTTGTTGCGACTGAATGATCGTTCCTGTTCTGGAAACATCAGTTTCACTACCTTGAATATTAAGGATTAAATTATTTACTCCAACCTGTTGAGATTCTATCCTATTATCATTACCAACCTGAGTAAATTGAGCAGTATTATTCTCTCCTGACTGATCAGAAGTAGAAGTATTAGATTGTGCAACCAATGTAACTGTTCCTAAAAAAGTTAGAAGACTTAATGTGATTTTTTTCATCTTAGTGTATATTTAAAATTGGATTAAAATTCTAAGTATTCAATTCTCAAATGAAATCACCTACTAAAATTATCTCTTTTTGTTTCACACTTCAAAATAAAAAGCATCGATAACGCTGCGCTATCTATGAATTTTCTTTCTCGTCTGAATTAAAAAATAATTTGATTCAGTTTATCGTGATTTCGTCTAAGAATTGTATAAGTTGGTTTTTTTACAAAAAAAACAAGCATTCCTACATAAATAACAGGTCAAATACATTTCACCCTAATTAATGACACAACTTTAACTCGAATTTACTCATAAGAAAACAAAAGATTGAACGTATGGATACAGTTAACTTTTATTTTGAAAATATTAGATAAAAAAACGTGATTTTATCAGATTAATTCAAATTGAAAAAGCGTGTCACAGCTTTAATGAAAAGAAACAGTCTACGATATCTAAAACATTTATTTAAAAAAAATAACTGGATTTCAGGTTAAACCTAAAGAATGTTTGTCATCTCAATAAGACACCGGTATGTTAAACATTAATTTTTTATTACGAAGACTCGAGGTCCTATCCTGATTTAATCTCACAGTATCTGCTCTTTTAGCAAAACACTGGAAATTAAAAACTTCTTAATAGAGTTGATTTTACTTATTACTTTTACCAAAAAATAAATGGTTTCTAACTTCACTTAGTGAACAAAAGCTCTCTATACTTAGTCAAAGGCCATAGTTCATCATCGACTAATAACTCTAATTCATCACAGCTATAACGTATTTCATCAAATAATGGTTTTACTTTCATACAGTAATCTGAAGCTTTCTTCTCTAAATCTTCCAATTTATTAGCTTTCTTGCGTTCTGTAGCCATTTTATTAACCTTTGTATTTATCTTACCTATATGTAAAGAAATTTCTTCAATAATTTCCATTTGTTCTTTGGCATATTTCTCAAAATCTTTTCCATAAAGTTCTTTTAAACCAGATACATTCTGAATCAACATATTTTGATACTTAATAGCGGTAGGAATTACGTGATTTCTTGCAATATCACCTAATACTCGTCCTTCTATCTGAATCCTCATCACATATTCCTCTATCTCAATCTCATAACGAGCCTCAGCTTCTATTTTATTCATTACTCCCATCTCATCAAACAAATCAAGAGTTTTTTTAGACACTTTTGCTTTTAATGCTTCTGGCGTGGTCTTATTATTACTGAGTCCTCTTTTTTTTGATTCTTTCTCCCATTCCAAACCATATCCATTTCCTTCAAAAAGAATATTTCTGGATTTTTTTATATATTCTCTTAAAACATTAAAAACAGCTTCATCTTTTTTAAGATTTTTAGTATCAATCAGTTCATCTACTTCTTTCTTAAATTCTTTGAGTTGCTTTGCTACTATAGTATTTAGAATTGTCATTGGGTTTGCACAATTAGCTTTGGATCCAACTGCTCTAAACTCAAATTTATTTCCTGTAAATGCAAAAGGAGAAGTTCTGTTGCGATCCGTATTATCTAATAGAATCTCTGGTATTTTACCTACCACATTAAGTTTAAGATCTGTCTTCTCCTGCGGAGAAAGTTTTCCATCAGTGACTCCTTCTAATTCTTTGAGGACAGCTGTTAATTGCTGACCAATAAAAACAGACATAATCGCAGGAGGTGCTTCATTCGCTCCAAGACGATGATCATTACTAGCAGAAGCAACACCTGCCCTCATCAATTCTTCATATTCGTTAATTGCTCTAATTGTATTTATAAAAAAAGTTAAAAACTGAAGATTACTCATAGGTGTTTTTCCAGGACTTAACAAATTAACGTTGGTATTGGTACTTAATGACCAGTTATTATGTTTTCCTGATCCATTTACACCTGCAAAAGGTTTTTCATGCAACAAAACTTTCAGGTTGTGTCTCATCGCTACCTTTTCCATTACATCCATCAATAGAGAATTATGATCTACTGCCAGGTTTGTTTCCTCATAAATCGGCGCCAATTCGAATTGATTAGGAGCGACTTCATTATGACGTGTTTTTACGGGTATACCAAGAAGCATACATTCATTTTCTAAATCTCTCATAAAAGACAAAGCCCTATTAGGAATACTACCAAAATAGTGATCATCTAATTGTTGTCCTTTTGCCGATGAATGCCCTAATAATGTTCTGCCTGTCATTAACAAATCAGGTCTGGAGTTGACCAATGCTCTATCAATCAAAAAATATTCTTGCTCCCACCCCAGTGATGCGTTTACTTTTTTAACATTTTTATCAAAATATTTGGCAACTGCAGTCGCTGCACTATCTACTGCTTGTAAAGCCCTCAGAAGCGGAGTTTTATAATCCAAAGCCTCTCCCGTATAGGCAACAAAAACGGTAGGAATGCATAAAGTTGTCCCATAAATAAAGGCTGGGGAGGTAGGATCCCAGGCCGTATATCCTCTGGCTTCAAAAGTATTGCGAATTCCTCCGTGAGGAAAAGAAGAAGCATCAGGTTCTTGTTGTACCAATTGATCGCCTCCAAATTTTTCCATAGCCCGATCATTGCCTATAGTTTCAAAAAAAGCATCGTGTTTTTCTGCCGTAGCTCCAGTAAGTGGCTGAAACCAATGTGTGTAATGAGTAACCCCTTTGGACAATGCCCAATCCTTCATTGAAGATGCGATTTGATCTGCAATCCTTCTATCAATCTTCGATCCGTTTTCAATAGCGTCCACAACACTATCAAAGGCATCTTTTGTTAGGTATTGAAGCATCGTAGCCTGGTTAAAAACATTTTTACCAAACAGTAATGATCTACGTTCAGTTTCTGCAACTAATATACTAGTACGATTTAATGTTTCTTTCAAAGCCTGAAATCTTAATGTTGACATAATTTGAACTAAATTTAATACAAATATAGAGTAAGTTTTTGTTGTTAATAATAGAATTATGCTCTTTAAAAATTAAAAAAAAACAAAAATACCCTACTAAAATCTAGGTAGTTCGTAAAAATTTACAATAAAACCCCTTTTACCCCCCTATTTTTTTTTAGTTGTCGCAAAATAAAATTATTTTTGGATATTTAAGAGTTCAATTTATTAAAGTATTAATTATGAGTAAATCTAAATTAGAATACATTTGGTTAGATGGTTATAAACCAACTGCTAATCTAAGAAGTAAAACAAAAGTTGAAGATAATTTTAGTGGGAATCTTGAAGATTGCCCAACTTGGTCTTTTGACGGAAGTTCTACAAAACAAGCAGAAGGTGGTTCTTCTGACTGTTTACTAAAGCCTGTAGCTATTTATCCTGATCCTGCAAGAAGAAATGGATATCTAGTAATGACTGAAGTTCTAAATGCTGATGGAACTCCGCACGAGTCTAATGCAAGAGCTACGATTGATGATGATGGTGATTTCTGGTTTGGTTTCGAACAAGAATACTTTATTATGGATAGAAACACTCAACTACCTTTAGGCTTTCCTGTTGGAGGATATCCTGGACCTCAAGGAATGTACTACTGTTCTGTAGGAGGAAGAAATACGCATGGTAGAGATTTTGTAGAAGAACACGCAGATCTATGTATTGATGCAGGTTTAAACTTTGAAGGAATAAATCAGGAAGTTGCAAGTGGACAGTGGGAGTTTCAATTATTTTCTAAAGGAGCTAAAAAAGCTGGAGACGAAATATGGATAGCACGCTACTTATTAGATCGTCTTACTGAAAAGTATGGCTACTATATTGAATACCATCCAAAACCAATCAAAGGTGACTGGAATGGTTCTGGTATGCATGCTAACTTCTCTAATGAAATATTAAGAACTTGCGGATCTAAGGAAGTTTACGAAACAATTTGTGAAGCTTTTAGACCTGTAACAAAGGAGCATATTGCTGTTTATGGTGAGTTTAATGACCAACGATTAACTGGTGAGCACGAAACACAATCGATAGACGAATTTTCTTTTGGAATATCCGATAGAGGCGCATCCATAAGAATCCCTATTATTACAGTTGAAAAAGGATGGAAAGGATGGTTAGAAGATCGTCGTCCAGCTTCAAATGGAGATCCATATAAAATTGCTGCCAGAATTGTAAAAACTGTTAAAACTGCAGATGTCTCTGCTATGTTAGCATAAATATCTGGCAACATATAATAAACACTGGACCAAGTTTAGTTAAACGTAAGAAAAGCCTTTAGAATTAATCATATTCTAAAGGCTTTTTATTTCAATAAATATTTTGATTTTCGAGGTAAGCCTCGGAGCATTCAAATCTCGATTATCGCTTAAAACCACTTCCTAATATTCTTTATTTTTTTTAAATCTACCCCCTTCACATACAGGGGAAACATCATAAAACTCAATAGAATTCCCTGTACTAAGTTTACCACTTTGCTTTAAAAACACTCAAATAATACGATTTACGAATAAAAATTTCGCATCTAATGACATTCTTTTTCTACCATATTTTCTTCATAAAATGAAACAATAGCTATGGCTATTCTTTAATTTGATTCATCAATCTAGCGAAAAATCCTTGCCATTATTTTTACGAAATTCTCACCCGTAAATCGTATAATAGGTTCTGTCTGTTGTTTAGAACAATTTGTTTAACACATATTTTCATCACATTTCGCACAGTGCTATTAGCCATAATGTTTTTAATTTCCGAATGGACTTTTAAAAAATTCCCTAACAGTTACCTTACCCTCATTTACCGGTCTTGACATCATATCTATTCAATGATCCAAAAAAATCTGCTATACCATCCTGTTTAAATTTACAGTAAAATAAAATTATGGCTTTTTTATTTTAGTGAAGAATAAAAATCGGGCATAGCAGTGCGGTTTATTTGCATTCTGAAACTAAGATAAAAGGACTTTTTATTCCACGAAATTCAAAGAACACATTGTATTACTATACACGAGAACAAAAAAAAACACAACTAACTCAAAAATAGAGATTTAATCTAAATAATTTTATTCCAAAGAAAAGTAATCATATGACTACAAATATTGATAATATGTTAGACAGCTAACATATTATCAATATTTGTAGTGTTAAATTTGACTTACCAACTTAAATAAATTTATTACATGAAAAATCTAATTAAACTTTCTAGTTACCAACAAAATAATATTTACACTTATTTTTGTTTTGATTGACCCTATTCAAAATAGTTAATACCCCGTATATTTTCATCTTCTATGGAATGCTTTTGCAAATAATTCATATACTTAATTTAAGTTTCAAAAAGCTAATAATATTTCAAATCATTCTTTATTAATAAGTACAGGATACTTTAAACTATTTTTTTATTTATAGAAATCATTCTGTTATCACTTAATTTAATAAGCTAATATTTTCAGACAATATCTGAAAATTCACCTCTATTTTATTATAAATACGAATACACTCTAAACCCATTATGCTATCTCGTCAAGCATATAAACAATTATAATTTTTTACTAACATATTATACCAATATCATGACTCTAAAAAAAACCTTTTTTATTGCGAGTATCATATTCGCAGCCTTAAGTAATTACAATGCAAAAGCACAAAATACGATTGGTGGCCATTTTGGCATTGTCCAACCTATCATCACTTTCCAGGATGGAGGTACCTTCAATGGATTTGATCCATATGCTATTGGATTTCCTATTGGTGTTACTGTACGAAAAAATGAAAAGTTTGCTTTTGATGTAGAACTTGTTCCTTTCATCAGTTCCATCAAAAATTCTGAAGGAGATAATATTAGCGCTGTAAGCGAACTATTGATACACCCTGGATTACTTTGGGGCATAGGTAACAAACTCACATTTGGAAATCGAATTGCTTATGAGACCAATAGTAGAAGATACGGAATTACACCACTTCTGAATAGAGGATTCCTTTTAGGAAAAACTAATGTTTTTGCAGAATTAGTATTACCGATAAGAGTAGGAAATGATCAAGATATATCTTTTACAGCGGCATTACACTTTGGGATAGGTTTCTAACAAGTTAATTATCACTGTCCGTCTCCCTAATATAGAATGACCTTATATCAATATTTCTAATAACAATATTCTTCTCCTAATCCATCTTAAAATGTTTATTAATTTTAAAAAAAATACACGATGAAAAAATCACTCTTAATACCGTTGACCTTCGTTGCTTTTTTTTTCACAGGGTGTCAAAAAAATGAAGTAATAGGACAATCAGCTAAAGAAGTAGCTGCACAACCAGTAAAAAAAGAAAAATGCCCATTTGGCTTCACTCCAGAAGGACCATCCGGTGGTCTTAATGTCAGTAATGACGCTAAAACAAATAGGGATTGGTGGCCCAACAAACTTGATTTAAATGTACTCAGGCAACATGCATCAAAATCTAACCCTATGGGTAAAGATTTTGATTACACTAAAGAATTTAAAAACCTGGATTACCAATCATTAAAAAAAGACCTAGCTAAGTTAATGACTGACTCCCAAGAATGGTGGCCAGCTGATTACGGTCACTATGGAGGACTATTCATACGTATGGCCTGGCATAGCGCTGGTACGTATAGAACTGGTGATGGTCGCGGAGGTTCACGAGAAGGACAACAACGTTTTGCTCCAATTAACAGTTGGGCTGATAACATTAATTTAGATAAAGCAAGAAGATTGCTTTGGCCAATTAAGCAAAAATATGGAAGTAAAATTTCCTGGGCGGATCTTATGATATTAACAGGGAACGTTGCTTTTGAATCAATGGGTTTCAGAACTATTGGTTTTGCCGGAGGCAGAGAAGATGTATGGGAACCTGCCGACAATGTATATTGGGGTAAAGAAACCGAAATGTTGGGAGATGAACGTTATACAGGAGATCGCGAATTAGAAAAACCATTGGCAGCTACACAAATGGGATTGATTTATGTAAATCCCGAAGGACCAAACGGAAACCCTGATCCATTACTTTCTGCAAGAGACATACGTGAAACATTTGGTCGAATGGGGATGAATGATGAAGAAACCGTTGCACTAATTGCTGGAGGGCACACACTGGGAAAAACACATGGTCAGGCAGAAGGTACGCATGTAGGAAAATCACCTGAAGGTGCGAGTATTGAAGAACAAGGATTAGGCTGGACAAGTGATTATAAATCCGGAAAAGGTAAAGATGCTATTGGTTCTGGATTAGAAGTAATCTGGACTTCTACTCCCACAGCCTGGAGTCATGGTTTTTTTGTAAGCTTATTTGAAAACGAATGGGAATTAACAAAAAGCCCAGGAGGAGCACATCAGTTTGTTGCTAAAGGTGAACCACATACAATGTTTCCTGATGCATTTGATAAATCCAAAAAACACAAACCGACAATGCTTGTGTCTGATATTGCCTTAATTTCAGATCCTATATACAAAAAAATATCAGAAAGATATTATAAAAATGCAGGGGAATTTAATGATGCTTTTGCACGCGCCTGGTTTAAATTAACACATAGAGATATGGGACCTAGCACTACTTACATCGGTCCCGAAGTTCCCAAAGAACAATTTCTCTGGCAAGATCCAATCCCTGCGGTTGATCACAAATTAGTAACCGAAAAGGATATTGATAATTTAAAATCAAGTATCCTTAAATCTAATCTAACCATCAGTGAATTAGTCGCTACAGCTTGGGCATCAGCATCGACTTATCGAGACTCTGATAGAAGAGGTGGCGCTAATGGGGCACGTATACGACTAGAACCTCAAAGAAGCTGGGAAGTTAATAATCCTAATCAATTGAATAAGGTATTAACAGCATTAGAAAAAATTCAAAAAGACTTTGAATCAAAAGGTAAAAAAATATCTATGGCAGACCTTATTGTATTAGGAGGATCTGCAGGAGTTGAGGAAGCTGCAAAAAAAGCTGGTTATCCTATTAGAGTTCCTTTTACACCAGGAAGAATGGATGCTTCACAAGAACAAACAGATGTAAAGTCTATGGCAGTTCTGGAACCTATGGCAGATGGATTCAGAAATTATCTAAAAACTAAATATACTTTAACCACAGAAGAATTACTGGTAGATAAGGCTCAACTACTTACCTTAACTATTCCAGAAATGACAGTTCTTGTCGGAGGTATGCGGGTTATGAACACTAATTATAATAACTCTACCCTTGGCACTCTTACAGATCGTCCCGGAGCATTAACCAATGATTTTTTTGTAAATCTTCTGGATATGAGCACCAAATGGAAAGCGACTTCTGATACGCAAGAAAAATTTGAAGGTAAAGATCGTGCTACCAATGAACTTAAGTGGACAGCTACACGAGCAGATCTTATTTTTGGATCAAATTCTGAGTTGAGAGCACTGGCAGAAGTATATGCGAGCAATGATATGAAAGAAAAATTTGTAAAAGACTTTGTTGCCGCTTGGGATAAAGTGATGATGCTTGATCGTTTTGACATAAAATAATATATCTTTTACAGTAAACAAAAATAACCCTATGCAGTTTTGATCACTGTATAGGGTTATTTTTTTGAATAAAACTACTCAATAGAATAATTAATTTTTTCTCTATGTATTCTCTGGCGTTAGTACAATAAACTCTCCCAATAAAGGATTTAGATTCTTCATAAGTTCTGGTATCAGCCTTTCTCCATATTCAAGATACATTTCAGAAAAATTTGTGGTGCGCTCTTGCAAACTCTGATTAGGGAATATTTCATTCTGCAAAATCGTTATCCGCTTTACGTGATCACCTAACTTTCTTTTTTGCGCCTTTAGCAACCGCTTTTCTAAAACATCTAATCCCTTAAGCTGCTTTACCTCTTGTGCTTTTACAGCATTTATAAAAGTGACCTCTGTTTGCTCTGCCAACTCATACATCCTTTTAAATTGATCAATCAGGTGTTTTCGTTGTTCATCAAAATTGATATCTATATTAGAAATTTTTCGAACCCTATGATTAATCAATTCATATTGTTTAAGAAATAACTCTCTATCAGTGATCTTTAATTTTTTAAGCTTCTCAGCTTGTTTATCACTCTTAATCACCACAGAATTACGTAACAGTAGTATAGGGAATGGAATCTCTACAGCTTCAAAATAATCTTTTAACTCCAACCAGTAGGCTAATTCTCCTCCTCCTCCAATATAACACAGATTAGGTAAAATTACTTCCTGATACAATGGCCGCATCATTACATTGGGACTAAACCGTTCCGGAAATTCAGAAAGTTCTTGTAAGATATCATTCTTACTCCATATAATTTCTGTATTATTTACAGCATAACTATCATTCTTTTCTATGATCCTCTCTCTAGATCCTTTTGATAGATAAAACAAATTAATTTCTCTGGGGTTTACCTGTACTTTATATCCTTTCTCATGTAATTTTCCTGAAGCAGGAAGTACATGTTGGTATGAAATTTTTTCTAATAATTCTCTTTCCATATAAGGAACAAAAAGTTTTTTCAACTCTTTATTATCTGCATCTATAATTACCAAACCATATGAACTGAATAGCTCATTGGCCAGGTATCGCGTAGCTTCAGCAAGGTTTGTATGTTTTAGATACGCTTCCTTAAACAGTAACCTTAATCGATCGGCATTTTTTCCCAAACCAATTTCTGAAGAAAAAATTTCAAAAACCTTATCCAAACCATCCGTATCAAAAATCCCAACTGCACCACCATCAGCGCGATTCCATTGTATTTTTTTTCCAAAAAGGTTAAAATAATTAATCTCTTCAAAATCGTGATCTTCTGTCGCCATCCAGTAGACAGGTACAAAATCATAAGACGGATACTTCTCCTTTAATATTTTTACCGTATTAATAGCAGAAATAATCTTATATAAAAAATATAAAGGTCCGGTAAATAGATTGAGTTGATGTCCTGTGGTTATTGTAAATGTCGTCTTATTGCCTAATAACGAAATATTTGTTTGTGTGAGCTCAGAAGTATTAATATTTTTATACTGTATTTCTAAAACATTTTGTAACACTTCTCGATGAGCCAACGGAAAGGATTCTTGTTTATCGTCCAGCTGATTTTTAAAATTCTCTATCTTCGGAAAACGATCGTAAAACGCTGTTAATTCAGGTTTTTGTTCTAAATAATCACAAATAAAAGCTGAAAAATAATTTGTATCTCTAAACGGAATACAGTTAGTAGGCATAAATACTATTTTTTTGAATGCTAAATATACATTAGATTGTGTTGTTCTCCTTCTTTTTATATTTTTTTTAATAATGAAAACCTTTTACTCTATAGCGTCTTGGAAAAATAAAGTATCTAATGTTCGCTTTACCCGGTAATCGAGATTTAAGTGCTCAGAGGCTTTCTGCAAAATCGAAATATTTTTCCCAACAAATGCTTCGCGGGCTTGTTCAGACTTAGAGTATGTTTAAAAAGAATACAAATTGAAAATCAATAGTTTGAGGTTCTGAGGACACTTCAAATGATGAGAATATCGAGATATTTTAATTATTTGAAGTAAGCTCACGGTTCTTAAAATATTTGTTTTCAAGAAGTAAGGTTTTTAAACAAGCTCTTAGTTTATTCCTATACAAATACTAAATTTTAGTTAATCTAATTTATATCTTTAACTTAAGGCGGTATTTTACCTTCATTAAAATTTCATCAATGAAAAAAACTCTATTCACATTATTTGTTGCGACTACTATTACAACTTTTGCACAAAATACTCTTCAATCTCCATCTGCATTTCTGGGGTATGAAATAGGAAGTCAATTTACTCGCCACGCCGATGTAATTAACTATTTTAACCACATTGCAGCCGCTTCTGATTTGGTTACTTTTCAAACGTATGGTAAAACGAACGAACACAGGCCATTAACCTATGCTATTGTAACAAGTGCAGAAAATCAAAAAAACATAGAAAATATTAGATTAGACCATCTTAAAAATGCCGGAATCATTGAAGGTACTAGTACTCCTACTATTGCCATTGTTTGGTTAAGTTATAATGTACACGGTAATGAAGCTTCTAGTACCGAAGCCGCAATGCAAACTGTTTACGAATTAATTACCAAAAAGAAGGATTGGTTGCAGAATACTGTAGTCATTATAGATCCTTGTGTAAACCCTGACGGTAGAGATCGATATGTAAATTGGTATACTCAAACTAAGGCAACTCCATATAATACGGATCAAAATGCAACAGAACATAAGGAGCCCTGGCCGGGAGGAAGACCAAACCATTACTTATTTGACCTAAATAGGGATTGGGCCTGGGCTACACAGACAGAATCATCTAGTCGACTGGTAGTTTATAATAAATGGATGCCACATATCCACGTCGATTTTCACGAGCAGGGAATTAACGAACCTTATTATTTTGCTCCTGCAGCAGAACCTTTTCATGAAATTATTACTCCATGGCAAAAAGATTTTCAAACACAAATCGGTAAGAACCATGCCAAATATTTTGATCAGCAGGGATGGTTATTTTTTACAAGGGAACGTTTTGATCTGTTGTACCCTAGTTATGGAGATACCTACCCTACTTTTATGGGAGCAATTGGGATGACTTATGAACAAGCAGGTCATGGCCGCGCCGGTTTAGGAATTCTGACAGATGAAGGCTTTACATTAACCCTAAAAGATCGTGCGTTACACCATACGACCACAGGCTTGTCAACGCTGGAAATTTCATCAAAAAATGCACTAAAGCTGAATACTGAATTCAAAAAATTCTTTAATAATTCTAGTTTGAAATATAAAAGCTATATACTTAATGGAGAGGCTGATAAAATCAAAAAGCTCACAGATTTGTTAGATACCCACGAGATAAAATATGGTTTTACAAATGCTGGAAAAGTAACAGGTTTCAATTTTAGAGAAAACAAACAAGGGAGTATGAATGCAACTAATGCATTGGTAGTAAGTACAGACCAACCCAAAGGTAAGATGGTAAAAGTTCTTTTTGAACCGGATGCTAAATTAAGTGACCCGCTCACTTATGACATAACAGCCTGGAGCATACCACATGCATATGGATTAGAAACTATTGCTTCTACCTCATTAATCTCTGCTTCTGACAATAAAAAAAACAACCCTATAAACAATATAGCAAATGCATCGGGTGCCGGATATATTACGAAATGGAATAGCATGGACGATGCTGCCTTCCTTACTGATTTATTAAAAAACAATATTAGAGTCAGATTCACCGAAAAAGACTTTTCTAATGATGGTAATAAATTCAAAAAAGGTAGTTTGATTATTACTAAAAGTGACAATATTAAAAACAAAAATTATGATAAAACACTTATCAATATCGCTAATAAACATACTAGAAGATTATATGTAGCTTCATCTAGTTTTGCTGCTAAAGGAGTTGATTTTGGTTCACCAGATATCAAACTAATTAACAAGCAAAAAATAGCTGTATTGAAAGGTAAACATACCTCTTCCTTGAGTTATGGAGAAATTTGGCATTTTTTTGAGCAGCAACTTCATTACCCAATCACCTCTGTAGACACAGATTATTTTAAGAATATAGACATAAGTACTTATGATGTATTGATTTTACCTAATGGAGGTTACAACGGCTATTTTGACAAAAACACTTTGAATAAATTAAAAAAGTGGATTAGTAAAGGTGGAAAAATAATTGCTATTGCAGACGGCGTTAAACCCTTTGTTAATAAAGAAAGTTTTAATCTAAAAATTAACAAACCAAAGAGTAAGAAAAAAGATTCTATTGGCAACCTTATTCCCTATGAAAAAAGAGAACGAGAACGTGTTAAAGATTTTATAACGGGTAGTATTTTTAAAACAAAAATAGATACATCTCACCCGATGGCATTTGGATATAATGATACTTATTTTAGTCTAAAACTAGGGAGTAATTCTTATAAACTTTTACAAAATGGATATAATGTAGCTTATATTCAAGAACCTACAAATGTAGCTGGATTTTCAGGAAACGATGCTTTAAAAGCATTAAAAAATTCATTAGTTTTTGGCGAAACTCGAATCGGCAACGGAAGCGCTATATACCTCATAGACAACCCTTTATTCAGGTCTTTCTGGGAAAACGGAAAATTGTTCTTTGTAAACGCCATTTTTTTTACGAACAATAATAAATTCAGGTTATAAACAAGCGTGTCAAATAATATGTCCTTTATTATAATACTAAGTTAAATAGTGTATTTCTTTAAAACCTTACTATATTTTTACATAATCAACTAACAACAAACACATTAACAAACAACACTCTTAATGAGTACTATTTTTAATTTTAGTTGTTGATACATTAAAAAATAATAAATACTCATTAATAAAAGAATTAATATTAAACACTATACACAATGTATACGCACCACTTCCGTAAAAAAAATAAAACTATTATTGTCTATGCGCTGGTCATTATGATAACCGGTTGCGATAAAAAGAAAGAAATTGTGGAGACTACAGAATCTATACAGGAAGCATCAAATATCTTGTTATCAGAATGGACAGGTCCTTATGGGGGAACTCCAGCTTTTGATAAAATGAAAGTATCGGATATAAAACCTGCATTAGAAAAAGGAATGGAATTAAATCTAAAAGATATTGATGCTATTACTGCCAATACTGATACTCCTACATTTGAGAATACTATGCTTCCATTAGAAAAATCAGGTGCTGCATTAAATCGTGTTTTTACATATTACGGAATTCTAAGCAGTAATATATCGTCTCCTGAGTTTAGAGAAATTCAAAAAGAAATGGCACCTATTTTGTCAGAATTTCGTTCTAAAATATCTCAAAACGAAATATTATTTAAAAGAATAAAAACAGTCTATAAAAATTCATTAAGCAAGCCTCTGGAAGCAGATCAGCAGCGTTTAGTACAGTTGACATATGAACAATTCGCGATGAACGGAGCTGAGCTAGATTCAGAAAAAAAGAAACGATACGCTGCCATCAATAAAGAATTATCTGCTATTTATACTAATTTCTCTAATAACATTTTGGCAGACGAAGAAGGATATGTGACATATCTCAATAAAGATCAATTAGCAGGGTTATCAGAACCTTTAATCAAGGCATACGCAAAAGCTGCAACTGATAGAGGACAAGATGGTAAATATGCCATTACAAATACCAGATCTTCTATGGATCCTTTTCTTACCTACTCTACCGAAAGGGAACTACGAAAAAAAGTCTGGAAAAATTACTATTCCAGAGGAGATAATGGGGATGACAAAGATAATAATGAGAACATTGTCAACATACTTAAACTAAGAAAAGAGCGTGTCGCATTATTAGGATATGATAATTATGCTGATTGGCGATTACAAAACAGAATGGCAAAAAACCCAGAAAATGCAATGAAGCTTATGAATGCCGTTTGGCCTGCTGCCATTGCACGTGTCAAAGAAGAAGTCAACGATATGCAAGCAGTTGCTAATAGTAATAGGGATAAAATTACTATCGAGCCTTGGGATTACAGATATTATGCAGAAAAAGTACGAAAGAAAAAATACGATTTGGATTCTGATGAAGTAAAACAATACCTGCAACTAGATAAACTAACTGAAGCTATGTTTTATGTTGCAGGAGAATTATTTAATTTCAAGTTTACTCCTATTGCAAAGGGAAAGGTACCTGTTTTTCATGAAGATGTAAAGGTTTGGGAGGTAAATGATAAAACATCTGGAGATCATATTGGATTATGGTATCTTGACCCATTTTCCAGAGAAGGGAAACGTTCTGGCGCCTGGGCAACAACCTATAGAAGCCACACCACATTTGATGGTAAGAAAACAGTTCTGGGTTCTAATAATTCTAATTTTGTGAAACCAGCTCCTGGAGAAGCAGTGCTCGTATCCTGGGATGATGCTACTACTTTTTTCCATGAATTTGGACACGCGCTTCATTTCTTTTCTTCAGAAGTTCGATATCCTATACTAAATGGAGGTGTTCGTGATTATACAGAATTTCAATCTCAATTATTAGAAAGATGGTTATCTACAGACAACGTAATTAATAAATATCTGGTTCATTATAAAACAGGAGAACCTATCCCAAAAGAATTAGTTGCCAAAATAAAAAAAGCTGCTACCTTTAATCAAGGGTTTGCAACCACAGAATACCTTGCTTCGGCCTTAATGGATATGAAACTTCATTTAGCAGACCCATCAAATATAGATATAGCTTCTTTTGAGAAAGAAACACTAGCCGAATTAAATATGCCAAAAGAATTAGTCATGCGCCACCGTACACCGCATTTTGGTCACGTATTTTCTGGAGAAGGGTATGCCACGGCATATTATGGATATATGTGGGCAGATGTACTAACCTCTGATGCTGCAGAATCATTCGCAGAAGCTCCTGATGGATTTTACGATAAAGAAGTAGCGAATAGACTTGTTAAATATTTATTTGCTCCCAGAAATGCCATGGATCCAGCTGAAGCATATCGTAAATTTAGAGGTCGTGATGCCAAAATAGAGGCTTTAATGAAAGATCGCGGATTCCCTGTTACTAAACAGTAAGTAATATAGTTATTGACAATCATACTGCTAAAACTTAGTTATTTTGATAGTATGATTGTCAATAAATTTATGCCGGAAGTATTATTATTCGTGAACATTCTATTTTTTTTAACTCCACAATTAATCTATTTTTATACATGATTTTAATAATATATTTATAAAATAAAACGCACCTGAAACTGTTTTTACAATGAATCCTAACAAAGCCTTTTTAGTTATTGATATGCAAAAAGGTTCTTTCACATCAACAACTCCCAGATTTGATACAGAAGGAATTATTAAAAAAATCAACATACTCTCTGAAAAATTTAGAACGCTGGGTTTTCCTGTAATTTTTATTCAGCATGATGGTACTTCAACTAATGAATTCATTCCTAATACCACAGAATGGGAATTATTGGATGCTATAGAGGTAAAACCAGAAGATATTTTCGTTGATAAGTATGCTAATGATGTATTTTACAACTCTGCTCTTCAGTCTATATTAACTAAATTAGACATTAGCGACATCTATATTACTGGTTGTGCAACTGACTTTTGCGTAGAATCTACAATTCAATCAGCTTTAGCCAAGGATTATAAGATTACTATTATAAAAGATGGGCATACGACAGCTGATAGACCTCATCTAAAGGCAGTACAAGTGATTGAACATTATAACTGGGTCTGGCAGCATATGATTCCTACCAAAGGAACTATCAAAGTGCTTGACGCCAACACTGCCAAAGATCGTATTTTATGTGATAGCTAATACTATTATTTACTCAAGTTTACCTTTTTTATTCGAGTATTTTTAAAGCAGAAATAATACTCTTTAAAAAAAGAAATATGATTAGCCTGAAACCTGAGAAAATTATCGATGCTATAACCTTGTTTAGCGAACTGAACCTCTGATTGATTTCTAGATTCTTGATAAAGATCTGTCGTCAATTTTTAGAAACAACTCAATAGCGTAAGGAAAATACGACAAAACTTATTGTTTTTAGGATTACCTGTTTTAAGTTCCGTAAAGAATGTATAAATACATTTATGGACTATACTTTGTCAAATCAATGAATACTTTATTAATAAGCTAATCAAATAAAACTATCTCCTATAAAAAGTAACTTAATCCAAAGAAACTATTCTCAATTAATTCACTATTTTTCAGGTTTAAAAAATAGGAAGACCTAACTTCTTTAAATATTATACTATTTAATGGCATATAACATTGTTCTTGTAGAACCAGAAATTCCTAATAACACGGGTAATATTGGTCGATTAAGTCTGGCATCAGGTTCTAATTTGCATTTGGTTAAACCATTTGGTTTTGAATTAAATGATAAACGAGTAAAGAGAGCTGGCTTAGATTATTGGCAACATATTTCTCTTCATATTTATGAAAATATTGACGAATTCTTTTTGAAACATGAAGGTAAAAAAATGGTATTCTTCTCTAGTCAGGCAACATCGAGTCATTGGTCAATTGATTATCAAGACGACATGTTTCTCATATTCGGGAAGGAATCTACAGGTCTATCTGCAAATATTCTGGAAGCTCATCCAGATAAAACATATAAAATTCCAATGTTTAATAACCATATCAGAAGTCTTAATCTTGCGAATGCAGTTAGCATCGTTGTATACGAAGGATTAAGACCTTAATCCTCATTTTTGGTATAATTTTCATGCAGCCTTTGAATACAAATACTAAAAACCTGAATTTCGATTAATCCCGTGCACGTCAGCTTTAGTCAAATTCTGATAAGAATTTTGTATCCAAAACAAACGTTTTGGGCTTAAAGAACTATTCTCAATACACTTTTCCTTTGTCAAAGCACTACTGTTATTGGTTTTAATATCCTACAATAATAATCGAAACTCAGCTTAAAAACTGCTTCGAAGACATGAAACCCTTAATTGACGGTACAAAGTATTCGATCATTTCTATTCTAAATCATCCTGAGAATCCTGTATCTTAATTTTACCAACAAAAAACGGTTTAGCAAACTCTCAAAATAAAATAAAACTGATGTTAGCAATACCTCACTTTTCTTTTCTTATTAGATAAAAAATTCTCTTTTTATTTAGGCGATTTATAACACGAAAAAAGTTTTACAAAATATACAATCATCTAATAAAAAGTCACTAATCCTATAACGAAGTTATGGTTTTATCAATATAGATCTCAATTCTCTAAAGCATTTCCTAGACACCTCACTCAACAATAACATATTCGTAATAAATAATCGTTTTTATTAAATTAAAAATAAAATAATGCATTTTAAAGGGTTTAACATTACAAAATGAATAATTATTTTATTTTTTTTAACAAAAACACACTTGCTATATATTCAACAAAAAGGATTAAAAAGCACATCATTTCTGATCATTTCATCAATCTTGTTATCAAATATTAACCTATTTGGGCCTAATACTTAAATATATCGCATCCATCTTTTTATAAAGAGATAAATTCCCCAATAAATTCTTATAAAAACTTTAAGACTTTGTCTCATTTTTTTGAATACTTTTGCCGGCGATTTAAAACAAGAATTAAAACAATTAAACTATATTACAATGATCAAGAAAATCTCATTTCTACTAATTATCGTTTCTTTACTAATTTCATGTGAAACAGAAGAATTTAACACAAATGATCTTACTAGTGGAGGCACTGTTACCGACACTAATAACCCAACCGAAGAAGAGGTTGATAACTGCGTTATTCCATTTGCACTATCAGTTTCCAAAATTACTGATAAGTCAGTTATTTTTGCATGGTCTTCTGAAATATCTCAAACAACTAATTATTCTTGGGAAGTAAGATACACTGAAAAATCGAATGCTTTAGATGAAAACAATCAAACTACAAATACGTTAAATGCTCAACAGAGCGCTATCACAATCAATAATTTAAAAAGATCCACTGTTTATACAGTAGCTGTTAGAACCAAATGCGGTCTTAATACTTATAGCGATTGGAGCGTAGTAAAAGAGATTAAAACATTACAACGAAACTAGTTTTCTAAAAAATATTTTAAGGATAAAATTAGCCAAATTTAGAAAGTTAATATCTAAAAAGAGAGGGTTCTATGAATCTTCTCTTTTTTGTTGTTCACCAGAACAATGATATTTTAATTATTAGAATTTCAGATAAAAAACGATCTATTCACTAATAGAAATCATCTTGACTCTTTCTATTTCCCAAAAAATGGATATGATTGACTCATATTTCGTTATTTTTTTAGGCGTAGCCAGAACTATGCCAATCAAAAAATATCTCATCTGTGCAAATTTCATCTCATTTTAGGTTAAAAATAAAGATGAATTTTATATATCAAGATTTACAGCGAGAAGTAATAGATAAGAAACTATAATCAAATAACTTCTCCATATAAATCAAAATCTCCTGCTTCATATATTCTCACCATCGCAAACTCTCCAGTTTTAAGATAAAACTTAGAAGCATCGATCAGCACCTCATTATCTACATCAGGAGAATCAAACTCTGTTCTACCAACAAAATAAGCTCCTTCTTTACGATCAATAACCACCTTAAATTCTTGTCCGATTTTTTGTTGGTTCAATTCCCATGAAATTTGTGATTGTATCTCCATAACTTCGTTAGCACGCTCCATTTTTACTTCTTCAGGAACGTCATCTTCCAGATTGTAAGCATGTGTATTTTCTTCGTGAGAATATGTAAAACAACCAAGGCGCTCAAAACGCATTTCTTTTACCCAATCCCTCAAAGTTTCAAAATCCTCTTGAGTCTCTCCTGGATAACCAACGATCAATGTTGTGCGAATTGCCATTTCTGGTACTGCAGCTCTAAACTCTCTGAGTAGTTTAGTAGTTTTAGCTTTGGTAGTACCACGACGCATCGATTTTAAAATTGGATCTGCAATGTGCTGTAGAGGTATATCTATATAATTACAGATTTTAGACTCTTTTCGCATTACCTCTAATACTTCCATTGGAAAACCCGTGGGAAAAGCATAATGCAATCGTATCCATTCTATCCCATCCACCTTGACCAATTCGCGAAGCAAATCTGCTAACCTTCTTTCTTTATAAAGATCTAATCCATAATATGTTAAATCTTGAGCTATCAACACCAATTCTTTAACTCCATCTGCCGCTAGCTTTTCTGCTTCAATAATCAATGCTTCTATAGGAGTTGATTTATGCTTACCTCTCATAATAGGAATTGCACAAAATGAACATGGACGATCACACCCTTCAGCGATCTTAAGATATGCATAATTTTTTGGAGTCGTCGTTAATCTTTCCCCTATAAGCTCGTGCTTATAATCAGCTCCCAATGCTTTTAATAACCCCGGAAGCTCGGTAGTTCCAAAATATTGATCTACATCCGGAATCTCTTTTTGCAAATCAGGTTTATACCTTTCGGATAGACAACCCGTAACAAATACCTTATCCACAACACCTTCTTCTTTTTTCTGGACATACTCTAAAATCGTATTAATAGATTCTTCTTTTGCATTCGCAATAAAACCACAAGTATTAATAACGACAACATTTCCTTCTTCTTCGTGAACTACTTCTTTATTGTTCGCTTTTAATTGCCCCATAAGAACTTCACTATCATATACATTCTTACTACAACCTAATGTAACAACATTGATCTTATTATTTTTTAAAGTCTTTGTTCTCATAGCTTTTGGATAAAGGTTTGCAAAGATACAATGAATAACTAAAGTTTAACCTATAATTACCAATAATACCATGCGTTGCTTGAATGTCCCGTAAAAGAAAATTATTTTTCTTATTTTAATGAAGAAGAAAAACCAAGCACAATAGGGCTATGGTTTGTTGTTACTCTGAAACCAAGGGAAAAAGGACTTTTCATTCCAGTAAACTAACTCAAGGCAAGGATACCAGACATTTGTTAGGAAAAAAAACATTTCGATTTCGAAGCACATCTCTAAGCATTTAAATCTTGATTATCGAGTAAATTCAGAGGATAATCATGTAATGCTATATAAACTCATCTTGAGTACTATATAAAAAAATGTATGTTTTAAACCTTTTGTATATTGTATAGTCAAAATACTTATACTCCCCAAACTATGAAAAATATACGAACTACATTCTTATTACCCTTATTAAGTTTATCATTTTCTTGCTCTGATGATATTGATATCGATCAACGTGCTACCGAAGAACTTAATTCGGATCTAAACGAACTATATTTTCCCCCTATTAATACTGATGAATGGGAAACAGCATCAATCACAGATATAGGCTGGAACAAAAGCGCAGAAGAACCTCTTTATAGTTTTCTGAAAGAAAAAAACACTAAGGCTTTTATTATACTAAAAAATGGCAGAATTATAGTTGAAAAATATTTTAATGGAGCTTTGCCATCTGATAATAATCCGTGGTACTCTGCTGGTAAAACACTGACAGCATTCACTATAGGACTGGCACAACAGGAAGGCTTACTGGATATTAACGCATCCTCTTCAACATACCTGGGAGCACAATGGGCCAACATCACTACTGATCAGGAACAAACTATTACTGTAAGAGATCATTTAACGATGACTACAGGTCTAGACTACAATGTTTCTAATCAAAACTGTACTGATTTCGATTGCTTAACCTATCTTAATGAACCTGGTAACTTCTGGTACTACCACAATGCAGCATACACATTACTAACTACTATTGTAAGCAGAGCAACAAATACTGATTATAACAGCTATTTTGATTCTAAACTAAAAAACAAAATTGGTATGAATGGAACCTGGATAAGTCTCGGATATGCTACTATATATTATAGTACAGCTAGAAGCATGGCTCGTTTTGGACTTCTAAACCTCAATAGAGGAATCTGGAGCAATACAAAAATCCTATCTGATCAAAATTACTTTATCGAAATGACCACTACATCTCAAAGCTTGAATAAATCCTATGGATACTTATGGTGGTTAAACGGCAAATCGAGTTTTAGAACACCTGCTTTCGAAAATGAATTTACCGGAGAATTAATGCCTGATGCGCCAGAAGATCTTTTCGCTGGCTTAGGAAAAAATGATCAAAAACTTTATATAATTCCCAGTCAAGACCTTGTTATTGTGAGAATGGGAGATGACACCGGTCAGACTTTGCTGGGTCCTTCGGGTTTTGATAATGATTTATGGATTAAAATCAATGCATTAATTAATTAATTAATTAATTAATCATACTTAACAGGCATTTTACGCTCTTGAGACACTAACTCATACCCGAGTCCCAGTTGTAATAATTTATCTTCTAAAAAAGGTTTTGCTATAAAAGTAAGCCCTTTGGGTTCTCCATTCGTATCATAGCCCATCGGTACCGTTAATGCAGGATACTTTGCTACAGCAGCATAGCCTGCATGATAATTATTGATAGATAAAACTGCATCCAGATTATGCGCATCAATATGAGTATTAAAATAATTTCTGGCGACATTCTTTAGATTCTCTTTGATTTTTTCTAAACCACCTACTGTTGTGCTATCTTTAACAATACCCTCAAATATTCCTTGACCGTACGGAATTCTGATTACGGAATCTTGTAAATTAAAAGCAATAACGTCTTCAATAGTTTTAATACGAACGGCAGCACTTGCATAGGAATTCACATATTGAGGAAGATCATTTTTCATATCGACATTCAAAATACTTAAAAAATCGGGCAGCGGAGTTTGTTCAGGCTCAATCTCTATAATTTCTCCTCCTGCTAACCTGATTTTATTAATAGCATTCATATAAACAGAATCTTCCAAAAATGCTTTAATCACACCAAAACGTTTCTTCTCTAAACTTACATCTTTGATAGGAGACATAAAATCGACATTTGTTAAAACAGAAGCAGAATCCTGAAGATCCTTACCTGTCATCGCATTCAACAGAATTGCTGTATCAATAACACTTCTGGTCATAGGTCCTGGTGTATCCAAAGTACTGGAAATGGGCACAATCCCTGATCTGCTTACTAAACCAATTGTAGGCTTTAATCCAACAACAGAGTTTTGACTTGATGGAGACAAAATAGATCCACTAGTTTCTGTTCCAACCGCTGCTACACAAAAATTAGCCGCAACTGCAACACCACTTCCTGAGCTAGAGCCACCAGTCTCAAAAACCATTCTGCCATATGGATTAAGGGTCTGTCCTCCGATTGCACTATAACCAACCGGACAACCAGTGCAAAGAAAATACGCCCACTCACTAAGATTTGCTTTTCCTAAAACCAAGACATTCTTTTCCAGAAGCTTTTTGGTAATAAAAGCATTAGCTGTTTTATTGTTTTGTAATGCAATAGCACCAGCAGTAGTAGCCATATCTGCAAAACCTATATTATCTTTAAGTAAAATAGGCATCCCGAAAACAGTATGTATATCAATAGTTTTTTTATCCATCTTATCCAGCTCTCTTGCTTGTACTACAACTTTTGGATTTAAGGATATTACAGAATTTAAGGATAGAGTATTATCACTTTCATATTTTCTGATCCTGTAGATATAAAATTTGGTCAACTCTTCATATGTGAGCTTACCATCTTTTATGCTCTGCTGAATAGATGGTATATTTTTCTCAATAATAAACACCTTTAACCTGTTATAATCTTCTTCAGAGAAATACTCTAATTCCGATTCTAGAGGTTGCCAGATATCGTTCTTATCTAAAACCTTAGAATTGATTAGTTTCAAATGCATTCTTTCCTGCACTAACTCTTTTGTAGATGTCAGGTCTGCAGTTTCATCATAAGGTTGCCAAACTACGCCTGGTTGTGATTTTTTTTGTAGTTCTTCTTTTTCCTTTTTACAGGAAATAAACACTAAAAGTAGAGTGAAAAAAAATAGTAATTTTCTCATAGAACAATGGTTACAAGGGTATTTTATGAAATGAAAGTATAAAAAAAAGCCGCCATCATAATCACAAGACAACTTTTTAACTATTTTGTAACAAAATATACGTGTATCATCCGATCTAAAAATTACCCATTAAAACTAAAAATAGTGTGTACTTGTACTTAAACACTATAAAAGGAAGTAACGATGAATTAAAAAACTGTCAACTCTCGAAAAATGTTAGAAAGTTTACTTTTATTTATAGCAACATCGATTTCAAAGTAAGTCACCTGACTTAAAATAAGGCATAATGAAAAGAAGAGAGACATACACTGTCTATTATTATATAATCAATTTAAAAATGAATTACTACCAAAAAATAAAAGTACAACAATGGCGCGCATAGTACACCCAGCTACAACCATACATACAACAAGGGAATTTCGGCAAAAAATAGACCAATTTAATACATTGGGATCTCTCTACTTAAAAAAAGAATCTACAAACTCATATTTATTAAATACCTGAAGATCTTCTATCCCTTCTCCTATTCCTATATACTTTACTGGTATCTGAAATTGGTCGCTTATTCCTATCACCACACCACCTTTGGCAGTACCATCTAATTTTGTAACTGCTAATGAAGTTACTTCTGTCGCTGCAGTAAATTGTTTTGCCTGTTCAAAGGCATTCTGACCGGTAGAACCATCTAACACTAATAGAACATCGTGTGGCGCATCTCCAACTACTTTTTGCATAACCCTCTTCACTTTGGTTAACTCATTCATTAAGTTCACTTTATTATGCAACCTTCCTGCCGTATCTATGATAATAACATCTGCATCCTGATTCACTCCGGATTGCAACGAATCAAAAGCAACTGAAGCTGGGTCACTACCCATTTCTTGCTTAACAATAGGTACATCTACACGATCAGCCCAAACCTGTAATTGATCAATTGCAGCTGCTCTGAATGTATCAGCAGCACCTAATACTACTTTTAGTCCTTTCTTATTAAACTGATACGCTAATTTACCTATAGTTGTAGTTTTGCCAACACCGTTTACACCTACTACCATTAAAACATATGGTTTTTTATTGGTAGGAATATCAAAATCCGTAGCTTCACCTGAATTTGTTTCAGAAAGCAGACCGGCGATTTCCTCTCTTAAGATCCGATTTAATTCATCCGTGCCCATATATTTATCTCTAGACACTCGATTTTCTATTCTTTCAATTATTTTAATTGTGGTTTTCACCCCAACATCACTCGTCACCAATACCTCTTCCAGATTATCTAAAACATCATCATCTACCTTAGATTTACCAGCAACCGCTTTACTTAATTTAGAAAAAAAACTAGTTTTAGATTTTTCTAACCCTTTATCTAATGTTTCTTTTTTCTCTGAAGAGAATATTTTTTTAAATAAGCCCATGTATTGAATTCAGTATACTAAAAATTAATATGTGGAAAATTCCATAAAATCATATAAATATAAAAAGAAAGAGCCATTCCAATAAAATTGAAATGGCTTCTTTTTAAAAAATAATATTCTTTTTTACGAATTACTTTTGTTTAAAAAAGTCATTTACTGCCTCTGGTTGCATAATTGACTCTACAAAAGTATACGCTCCTGTCTTAGGAGATTTTACCATTTTGATGGCTTTTGTTAATCTCTTTGATCCTGTCTGTAACGATGCTACTGATTTCTTTGCCATTGTTTACTTATTTTATTTCTTTGTGAACGGTCATTTTCTTAAGAATAGGATTAAATTTCTTTATTTCCATTCTATCAGGAGTATTCTTTTTATTCTTAGTTGTAATATATCTAGAAGTACCTGGTTTACCGGAAGCTTTATGCTCAGTACATTCTAATATTACTTGAACTCTATTACCTTTTTTTGCCATTATAGTATCTTTTTAAAAGCTTATTTATTTAGTTAAGAAACCTTTAGCTCTTGCTTCTTTTAAAACAGCAGCAATACCATTCTTATTTATATTTTTTAAAGCAGAAGTAGAAACCTTTAGTGTTACCCAACGATCTTCTTCCGGAATATAAAAACGTTTTTTAATTAAATTCGCATTGAATTTACGTTTTGTTTTATTCATCGCGTGAGAAACATTATTCCCTACCATTGCTTTTTTACCTGTAAGCTCACAAACTCTTGACATCTCTTTTCTAAATTTTGGTATTATTTCAAAACAGGGTGCAAATTAACGATTTTTTTACCTAACTACCAAGTAATATTTATATGTTTTTTTATGTTTTTTATATTTTACAAAAGCTATTATTTAATACTCCACAAAACTTAATACACACTTTGTTATATTCTTTGAATAGGCACACTAGTGAACAAAACCAATTATCGTACAATATCGCCAAAAACAAAAAACAGGGGTTTATACCTATTTAAGAATTAAGGCATAGCTATTACTTTTACACCAGTTAGTTTTCATAACTGTAACTAACTACTTGATATGGGGTAATTAAGTAGTAAATTAGCGGATCAGTAAGATCCGCTTTTTTTAGTTGTTATTTTTTTGATATTAAACAATAGTTCATATGAGTTTTAAGGCAAAGTGAATGCATTTTTTTTATATAAAATAACCGTCGCATTACTACCCTTGTAAAATCAATCATCCATACATTGGATAGTTTTATGTATTTTTTTTGAAATTCTCCCTACTGAAACTCTTTCATGTTATCAAAGATTTCATATATTGTCCTAATTTTTAGGACTAAACTATTTATTTAATTTTTATTAGAGGTCATAAGCCTGTTTTACAAAGCCTTGATATAACAAATCAGAAATAAATATTTCCTTCAAATATACATTCTACTCTTAAAAACCAAAGTTAAAAATTAATAACGTTAAAAATTATTTTTGAAGTTATCTTGTTAAGCAAGTACCTTTTTTATAGTACAGCTAAGGATTCCTTGGCATCCAACACCACATAACAAACTGAAAAACAATACTTAAAAAGAAATAATTAGGTCATTTTTACGACATATTGTAAGCATATATTAAAACCCCATAATTATGAGAACTAAAGTAACAAATCATTTTATCCAGAAATATGACTTAAATCTAGGTACCTACTATTTTTATGAGAATTACTTTGTTGCAGAAATAAATGAAGGAGAGGTTATCAATCTAGAGAAGCTTAGTGATCTAATTCCAATTGTACTAGAGCATTATGGAGATGGGCGACCTTTTACCTATATTTCTGACAGAATCAATTCTCACGCTATCACCCCTATAGATTATTTAAATTGCCCACTGATATCTATGGAAAACTTTAGAGGCTATGCTGTTGTAACATACAATAAGGCTTACGAAATGTCGATTCATATCGAAAAACATTTTGCGCAGAGACCTTTTTTCTATTTTAACAACTTACAAGATGCAACAGACTGGTCAAAAGAAGTCACTACACTACCCCAATAGGCACCCTTAATTCATTTAACAAAAGTTCAAAAGATTTATTAACTGCCTTACCAATCGTTCGCTCTCTAAGATTACTGAATACAAATCTTTCTGAAAAAACACGATCTGGAGTAGCAATCGCAATAAAAACAGTCCCTATCTCTACATCTCCATCTCCTTTTGAAGGTCCGGCATTTCCTGTAGTAGCAACACCATAATCAGCATTAAATTTATTCTTTACCCCTATTGCCATTGCTTCTGCTACCTCATTACTTGTAACTGAGAATTTTTTTATTATATCCGGATCAACCTTTAGTATATCAATCTTAGATTGTGTTGCATAAGTAACTGCTCCTCCCATAAAATAAGAGGAAGCGCCAGAATGCGCAGTTAAAGATTGCGCAATCTTTCCACCAGTACAACTTTCTGCAACTGCCAAAGATTGATTTCTGGAAGTCAACAATTTAGCAATTAAGACTTCTATGGATTCATCCTCTTCATATCCTACGATAATATCACCTATTAGTCTATTTAATTCAATAATTTTTTCCTTAATCGTATTCTTCAAAAGATTCTCATCTTTTCCCCGAGCAGAAAGACGCAATCTCACGCTACCCAGATTGGGTAAATATGCAAGTTTTATAAAAGTCGGTAAGGAATCTTCCCAGCTTTCAATTTTTTTTGCAATCATACTTTCCCCCATACCATAAGTCAATATAGTTTTATGAAGAATAAATGGCCTGTCGAATCTTTTTTGAAGTTTCGGCAATACTTCATCTTTCATTAAGTTTTTCATCTCAAAAGGTACTCCGGGCATAGAAATAAAAACTGTTTCCTCTTTTTCTAACCACATTCCAGGTGCAGTCCCAAAATTATTAATCAGCACAACTGCATTTGCAGGCACTAAAGCCTGCATTCTATTAATATCTGAAATGGGAGTTTTTAAATATTTTTCAAAGAGTGCTTCTATATGCAGTAACACTTGTTGATTCTCTACTAAAGAATCATTAAAATATTCGCATATTGTGTGTTTTGTTATATCATCTTTTGTAGGTCCTAATCCGCCCGTGATTAATACTAAATCTACCCTTATCCTAGCTTCTTCAAGCGCATTAAGGATATGTTGTTTATCATCCTGAACAGATGTTATCTGATAAACATCTATACCTATATTATTAAGCTCCTTAGCTATGAACGCAGAATTAGAATCTACAATCTGACCAATAAGAATTTCATCTCCTATCGTTATTATCTCTGCGAGCATACTTATTGAAAATCAGCTTTCAAATCCTTAATCGCCTCATTGACTGTAACTACAATATGATCGAGAGTCGGCATAATATGCTCTTTATCGTTCCCAGACTTAGACCAAGATTCTACTTGCTTAATCTGTGTTAGCAAATCAATATCAAAAAGCTGAAGGTTTGGTTTCATTTTATGGGCAAATTGATATACTGTCTGAGGATCTCCATCACTTACAGCCTTCACCATACCATCGAGATCAGGTGGTATTTCTTCTAAAAATGTTTGCACCAATAAGGTGATAAACTCATTGTCTCCACCTGATAATTCATTTACACTATCTAAGCTATACCCTTTGCTCATTTATTTAATTCTTATTGAAAAAAGTTGTTGTTTATCTATAAAACCAGTAAGTATATCGTCTGTTTTTACAGGACCTACTCCAGCCGGTGTTCCTGTAAAGATAACATCTCCAATCTTTAAAGTAAAATATTTTGACACATATTCTATCAATTCATCGATCTTCCACAACATGAGTTTGGTATTTCCCTTTTGCACAATCGCTCCATTTTTTTCTAGACAAAAATCAATATCATTAACAGCTGCAAAGTGTTCTTTACCTATCCAATCACCTATTACAGCTGATCCATCAAAAGACTTTGCTTTTTCCCAAGGCAATCCTTTTGCTTTTAATTTACTTTGTAAATCTCGAGCAGTAAAGTCAATTCCTAATCCAATTTCGTCATAATACTTATGCGCAAATTTTTGATCAATATGCTTTCCTACCTTTTTAATTTTAACCAATATTTCAATTTCATGATGAATATCATTAGAAAAATCTGGAATAAAAAAAGGTTGTTTTTTTAAAAGAATTGAAGTGTCCGGTTTTATAAAAACGACAGGTTCTTCTGGTTTTTCGTTTTCTAATTCTGCAATATGTTCTGTATAATTACGACCAATACAAATAAGTTTCATAAAATATAGTAAATTACAATTTAAGGCTGTTATTTAATTTACGTAACCTGATAGCCGTTAATACTTTTTTAGTATACAGAGGAAAATCTGCATTCTGTAACCAACCAAAATATCCTGGTTCTTCTTCCATCACCTTTTCTACCAATTTACCTTTATGCTTTCCGAAAGAGAATATTTCTTTACCTTCTTTATTAAAAGCTATAAAACCTGCAAAATCTGCAAATTGTTTTCTAGAACTGAATTCAGCCAAAAACTTAGTATCATTTTCTAGCTCCGGATATCTATCTAATTGCGCTTTTAACACCTCATATGTTGCATTGGTATCTGCCTCGGCAGAGTGTGCATCTTCGAGATCCAGGTCACAATAAAACTTATATGCCGCTGACAAGGTTCTCTTTTCCATTTTATGAAAAATAGTCTGTACATCAACAGCAACTGTATTTTTCATATCAAAATCCAAACCTGCTCTTAACAACTCTTCTGCCAGTAACGGAATATCAAATCTATTAGAATTGAATCCTGCCAGATCACACCCTTTAATCATCTCATTAACCTTACTTGCTAACTGATTAAAAGTAGGTTCATTTTCGACTTTCTCATTCGTTATTCCATGAACTTCTGTCGTTTCTGGAGGAATTGGCATTTCAGGGTTTACTAACCAAGTTTTACTTTCTTTATTGCCATTGGGAAATACTTTTAGGACAGATATTTCTACGATTCGATCTTTAGAAATATTAATACCAGTAGTTTCAAGATCGAAGAAACAAATCGGTCTTTTCAAATTAAGTTCCATAAATTGATTGTGAAGGTCAAAGATACTAGGTATTGTTTGTAATCTAACAACGTAATATCATAATTTTAACATTTATTAACCTATGAAACAATTTTCACAAATACATTATCTGCAAATTTTCTGGTAACGGTTTCTACAGAAGTATTAAAACCAATTTTAATAGATTTATCAAAATCCCTGATTTCTAAAACTTTAATCTCACTGCTCAATGCTAAACCAATTTCTGAAACATATTTCAGAAAAGTAACGGACCCATCATTTACAGAAATTAATTGACAAACATCACCTTCATCAAGAGAAGACAATGTTATTTTTGGCAATAATGAATATTCCCCATTTGCATTGGGAATCATTTCTCCGTGTGGATCTTTTGTAGGAAAGTCCATAAAACTATCCAGCTCATCTATCAGCTTATTCGATTTAATATGCTCAAGCTGCTCAGCCACCTCATGTACTTCATCCCAAGTAAAATTAAGATAATTGCATAAAAACGTTTCCCATAGCCTATGCTTTCTGATCAAGCGTACTGCGATTGATTTCCCTTCTTCTGTCAACTCTAACTTGCCATATTTTTCACTAAAGACATATTGTTTGGCCTTTAGTTTTTTAATCATGTTATTAGTCGATGCCGGAGATACTTTTAGATATTCTGCTAATTGATTATTGCCAACCTTTCGAGAATTATCCCCTATAAGCAACTGAAAAATAGCTTTTAAGTAATCTTCCTCACTTTTTGTTAAATTATTTGAATTAGATTTGTTAGTCATAACTAACTTTTTTAGTTTTGCTACATTAATGAAACAAAAATACTAAACCTAATGCAAATGTATAGAATCATCGTACTCACTTTTTAAAATATTTAGTTCACAGCTTTGTGTTTTCTCTAAAAAAATTAATTCAGTTAGCACCGTAGTAATACACAAATCAAGTTGAGTAAATTCCTCCAAATAAACATTATAGCTTTTTGGACATCACAGAAAGCAACAAAAAAAGAGTGTGTCAGATTTTAAAAATTCGTAAAGTAAACATATGCATCAAAAGAAAATAAATAAGAAGATAGCAAGAAACAGCCATAATTAGAAAAAGATTTGAATATACAGATGACTAATTATTTTAACCATCGAAGGTTTCATCTTACTTCTAAAAACGATAAATATAAAACAGATGAAAAAAGTATTATTTATACTTATAGTTTCTATATCCACATTTTCGTGCAAACAAGAAACCAAAGATCCTAATCAGAAATTAAATGTTGTAACAACGACAACTATGATTACCGATCTAGTCAAGAATATAGGTGGAGATCTAATAAATGTAGAAGGACTAATGGGTTCTGGCGTGGATCCACATTTATACAAAGCCAGTGAAGGTGATGTCAATAAAATTGTAAATGCTGATGTAATATTATATAATGGACTTCATCTTGAGGGGAAGTTAGTCGAAGTATTCAAAAAAATGAGTTCTCAGCATATAAAAACCATTGCTATCGGGGAAGTGCTTGACAAAAACGCGCTTATAGGGTCTGACTATTTTGCCTCTAACTATGACCCGCATATTTGGTTTAGTACAAGCAACTGGAAAAAAGTAGCTACCTTTACTATAGAAAAGCTAAAAAAATTAGATCCCAAGAATGCCGATGCCTTTGAGGCAAACGGAAAAGCTTATCTAGAAGAAATCGATTTGCTGGAAACCAGGTTAAGAGCGATTATTAAAACATTACCTAGAAAAAAAAGAGTATTGGTTACAGCTCACGATGCGTTCAGCTATTTTGGAAAAGAATACGATTTTAATGTAGTAGGGCTACAGGGGCTATCGACAGCTACAGAGGCAGGCGTTCAGGACGTACAGAAACTAGCTTCTTTTATTATCGAAAAACAGATAAAAGCAATTTTTGTAGAAACATCTGTCCCCAAACGTACTATCGAAGCTTTACAAGCTGCCGTAAAATCTAAAAATCAAGAAGTTACCATTGGTGGAACGCTATATTCTGATGCCTTGGGTAATCCTGGAACTATAGAAGGTACTTATATTGGAATGTTTGAATATAATGTAAACACTATTGTAAATGCATTAAAATAATGGAACAAAAAATTGCAATCCAAGTAGACGATCTCACTGTTGCCTATAATTACAAACCTGTTTTATGGGATATTGATCTTGCTATTCCAGAAGGAGTTCTAATGGCAATCGTGGGGCCCAATGGTGCTGGAAAATCTACCTTGATAAAATCGATTCTGGATATTATTAAACCAATAGCCGGAAGTATTTCTATATACGGGAAACCATATAAAAAACAACGATCTCTTGTTGCTTATGTTCCGCAAAAAGGAAGCGTAGATTGGGATTTTCCTACTACAGCATTGGATGTCGTGATGATGGGTACTTATGGAAGTCTGGGCTGGATCAGGCGACCAGGTCAAAAACAAAAAAAAGCAGCGCTCGAAGCTTTAGAAAAAGTAGGCATGCTAGCTTTCAAAAGCAGGCAAATCAGTCAACTTTCCGGAGGGCAGCAACAACGTATTTTTTTAGCAAGAGCCTTAGTACAAAATGCTTCTATATATTTCATGGATGAGCCTTTTCAAGGAGTTGATGCCACTACAGAAAAAGCAATTATTAATATCCTCAAGGAATTGAGAAAAGCCGGAAAAACAGTTGTTGTCGTTCATCATGATTTACAAACTGTACCTGAATATTTTGATTGGGTAACTTTCTTGAATGTAAAAAAAATTGCAACTGGACCTGTTAAAGATATTTTTAATGATGACAACCTGACCAAAACTTATGGTATTAATTACAAAGTAAGTGTACAACAGTAAACTACCTCGGAGCATTTAAATCTCGATTATCAAGTAAAACATATGGATATTCAAGAATATATAAAACTTATTTTTACAGACTATACACTGCGCACTATTACATTAGGAACTGCAGTATTAGGAGCAATTTGTGGTATGCTGGGTAGTTTTGCTGTTCTTAGAAAGCAAAGTTTGTTAGGGGATGCCATATCACACGCAGCATTACCTGGTATAGCGATTGCATTCTTAATTACAGGAACTAAAAATAGCAATGCTTTTCTCTTAGGGGCTCTAATTAGTGGTTTAATTGGTAGTTTTTGGATTAGAGGAATTATCAGGACAACACACCTTAAATCTGACACTGCTCTGGGGCTAATTTTATCGTTATTTTTTGGTTTTGGAATGCTTTTATTAACCTATATCCAGAAAATGCCAAATGCTAATCAAGCGGGATTAGAGAATTATCTTTTTGGACAAGCAGCTACACTTTTAGAAAGTGATGTATGGATGATGTCTCTGGTCACTGGTATTTGTCTTATTGTATTATTACTATTTTGGAAAGAACTTAAGCTATCACTATTTGATGCAGATTATGCAAAGACTTTAGGGTTTAACACTAAATTTCTTGACATCCTTATCACGACCTTTATTGTTATTGCTATCGTTTTAGGACTTCAAACAGTTGGTGTGGTGCTGATGAGCGCTATGTTACTTGCTCCGGCGGCGGCGGCAAGACAATGGACCAACAATCTGGCAGTCATGGTTATTCTTGCTGCAATCTTTGGCGCTTTTTCTGGTGTTTTTGGCACAGCAATCAGCGCTAATCATAATAATCTTTCTACGGGACCAGTCATTGTATTGGTTGCTGCGGTATTTGTATTAGTTTCTTTTATATTTTCTCCGGGTCGCGGACTGTTATTTAGAGAAATCCGATTCAGAAAAAACCGAAATGATCTTCAACTACATAAAACACTATCTTTTATGTATAATATTGCTCGAGATCATGAAGACATTTCGCATCCACATGCTATCAAAATATTAAATAATTTTCAGGGATTTACGAAGCGTTCTTTACAAACATTAGAGGATAAAGATTATATAAAAATCCAAGGGAATATGTGGTCAATAACTGCTACAGGATATAAAACTGCTGCTAATTTGTATGACCAATTAACAGATAAAGAGTATGAGTAGTGCACAAATTGAAATACAATTAATTGCGAGCTTGGTTGCCATTACCTGTGCCATTCCCGGAACATTTTTAGTGCTTAGAAAAATGGCACTTATTACGGATGCTATTAGCCATTCTATATTACCAGGGATCGTCATTGGTTTTTTTATTACTCATGATTTATCTTCTCCATTATTAATTCTTCTTGCAGCATTAAGCGGAGTACTTACCGTAGTATTAGTAGAGTTTATTCAGAAAACCGGACTGGTTAAAGAAGATACTGCTATTGGGCTTGTGTTTCCTGCGCTATTCAGCATTGGTGTCATTATGATTGCTCAGCATGCAAATGATGTACATCTGGATATTGATGCTGTACTCTTAGGCGAACTTGCCTTTGCTCCTTTTGATAGATTTATTATAACTGGTACTGATTTGGGGCCAAAATCACTATGGATAATAGGTGCTATACTACTGATGACATTAGGATTGCTTTTGGCATTTTTTAAAGAATTAAAAGTAAGCACTTTTGATGTAGGTCTCGCAGCTGCACTAGGCTTATCACCCGTAATAATGCATTATGGTTTAATGACTGTAGCTTCTATTACCACTGTAGGAGCATTTGATGCTGTAGGTGCGATTTTGGTAATTGCTTTTATGATTGCTCCGGCAGCAACTGCTTATTTACTAACAAATGACCTAAAAAAAATGCTTTTATTAGCCTGTATCTTTGGTGTAATATCGGCTATATCTGGATATTGGGTTGCACATGGATTAGACGCATCTATCTCTGGATCGATGACCTCGGTATTAGGAATTATTTTTCTTTTTGTTTATTTATTTGCACCTAATAAGGGCTTTCTTTCTGTCATATACCGCCGGAGACAGCAGCGTATAGAAGTTTCACTACTTACTTTTCTGTTACACCTGGGAAACCATACTGATGACGAAACAGAACGACACGTACAACACCTTAATGAACATATTAACTGGCAAAAGGTGAAAGCCAAATCTGTTTTGGATTTGGCATTAAAAAATAATATGATTAGTATTGAGAACAATGTGGTATCCTTAACAGAAAAAGGAAAACACTTTACTACAGAAGCTATTAACTATATCGTAACTAATAAAAACTCCGAAATTGAACATATGAAAGATCGATTTTTTCTCTTTCGTGGTTAAAATGTTGAAAATTCAAACTATTCTTATTTTTATATTACCCGACAAACTGTATCTTTAGGATAAAAAGGATATGGATCTAATTTTTAAGACTTATTCCCTTGATTTACTTAAACTTATATTGATTTTTTCTTTTAGTTTTAGTTTTACTCAAAAAAAAGAGGTTCGATTAATTGAAGATCAACAAAAAAAAAGAACCATTATTTATATACAAAATGATTCTGATATTGACAAAAGTGTTTTTCTAAAAATAAACCCTTTGGGATATCGCAGAAGTGCCCATAGACCTATTATAAAAAATATACCTGCCAATAGCAAAGTACAAATGATTGTTCTAATCCCATTAACAGATGCGGTATCTTCTTATACATATGATCTTATCGTTAATGATGAATTAAAAACGATAGATCTAGATCGAAAAAAACAAACTCCAACATCTTCGATTAAATCAGATGCACAGAAAAGAAAGGACTCTAGCCATAAAATTTGAATATCACCAATATCAATACACACCCAAATAACATTAAATCAAAAGTTTAAGCCTTAAAAAATATTAAAAAATCCCTTAAAAATTAAAAAAAACACCCAATTAAATCTTTGAAAATTAGGGTTAAACCGTAAAAATTGCGTATTTCACCGTAATAAAAAACCACTTTATCTAAAAGTATTCAAAACATTTTTTAAGACTATTTTTTCATAGTAATTTTGGACTAAATTCAAGATAATCATTTCATTAAGCCCCAAAATTATGAAAACTTTATTTCTTACAATCGTAGTTTTACTTTCTTTCTCTAGTATAGTCGCACAAGATACTTTTACTACAAGTAATAATAAGTCAAAAATTGAAAATCAAAATCACACCACTAAAATTGATTTTTACAGAGCACTTATTAGTAAAAATAATTTTGACATTAAAATAAAAGCAGGAAGTAATATGAGTTCCAGAAAAACTAAAGCTGATTTTTATAAGGAGTTGATGGAGAAAAATGGATTTATTCCCAATAAAAAGAAAACTACACGATTAGCTACTCTTAACAATGAAATAAAAGAAGGTTCTAGCAAACAAAGTCTTGGGTTATTGCCTTAATGATATTACATCATTTATTTCTTATAATTTTTTCCTCTGTTTTTGGTTTCTTTTACAAACTAAATAAAACTTTTCTATCGATATTCCTTTTTCATCACTCTAACTCTTGTTTTTTTAAGCACTGCCACACCGCACAATCAAATGAAGCCTTTTTGCTCTCACAGGAACATTACTAATCAAACTATTATGATGTTAACCTAAAGTTCGACTATTTAAGTATAGAAGATTAAAAACCGTCAATTCTTTGACGAAGAAAAAGTGTATTGAGAATACTTTTAAACTCAAAAGGCTTGCTTTCTATACAAAATTCTTATCAGAATTTCACTAAAACTCACGCGCTTCGGATTATAATAGAAACTCTAGTTCTTAACTAACGAAGGCCTCTACTGTAAGCTTTCATAGGCATTAAAATAATATTCACCCCAATTCTCAGTAACATTTTCTAGTAAGATTACTTATTCTAATTCTAGTATTTTAAAAACAGAATTGGCATAAAAATCAATAATTCTGTAACAACAGTTATTTATCTACGTTTCTTAATACGCGTATCTTCCAATTAGATCGAGATAAAGAGAACTATGCTAAAATATATAGATGTCTTCTATTTTATTTTTCGAAGGTTTATATCACTAAAAACTTATCGCTATGCTTTTTGCGGTGGAAGCAACTTGGTTTTTGATACTGTCTTATACTTTATTTTCTTTCATTTCATTTTTGATAAACAAAATGTAGATTTATATTTCATAGTGATGAGTCCTCATATCGCTTCTCTATTCTTTGTGTTTCCGATCACCTTTACATCTGGTTTTATCCTTAATAAGTATATTACTTTTAGAGCGTCTAGCGTAGCTACAAAAGTACAATTCATGCGATATTTAATTATTGGATCAGGCGCAATACTACTAAATTACCTACTCATGAAATTGCTAGTTGATTTTTTGAACTTTTATCCTACTCCATCGAGACTAATAACAATTTTCATCACAATCATTTATAGCTATACACTCCAAAATAAGTTTAGTTTTAAAATAGAAAAGCCATAGTTTTTATGAGTGTTCCCTCAGCAACTACAGCTTTATTGTCTTAGAAAATCATATCCCTTATGCCTTAAATAAGTAACTCCATCAATCTTAAATTTTGTTTTGGTTAGTTGGTCAATTTTTACTGTATCCTGACCACTACGTGAAACAAATTGTAGCTGAGTTTCATTATTCACCTTGATTAGAGTAGCAACCGTGGCGCAAGGTTTATATGGTAATATTTCGGTTCTTCTTATTTCTTCAGTAAAAGGTAGTGTATCCCAATCTGTCAAATTTTTGTTTTCTCTAAAATATAACCATAAGATTTCCTTTCCGTTTGGATTATTTTCAGGAATCCAAAATCCATTTAGATTTTCTCTCACATACTCTAGACTAGTCAGGTCAATTTCATAATCATTTTTGACCACAACTAAGTTTTTCTTCAAGTTTGAACAAGCAGAGAAGAGGAGTATCAGTGTGAGTATTTTTAAGAGTACTTTCAAAATTTTATTACTACCTTGATCTGCCATAAAGATGGCACGAAGTATACGGTTTATTAATATTTTAAACCTACGTAACTAAGAATTTATTGTATAGCACAATAATTAATTTATTGAAACAAAAAAAAACACGATCGTTTACATCGTGATTTACACTATATATTTTTAGTCTAAAAATGGCTATTTTATATATCGAACTCGTCTGTTACTTGAATCCTAATGTTTCAAAATTCTCTACGCACATCAAATTCTTCCAGATATTCTTTTACACGTTGTACAAACTGCCCTCCTAACGCTCCATTTACCACTCTATGGTCGTAAGAGTGCGACAAAAACATTTTATATCGTATCCCAATAAAATCTCCATCAGGAGTTTCTATAACAGCCGGAACTTTACGAATTGCACCCAATGCCAAAATAGCTACCTGAGGTTGATTGATTATTGGTGTTCCCATAATACTCCCAAAAGTACCCACATTAGTTACTGTATACGTTCCATCTTGTACATCATCTGGTTTTAGAGCATTATTTCTTGCTCGATTAGCCAAATCATTTACTGCCTTAGTCATACCTACCAGGTTTAACTGATCCGCATTCTTGATTACAGGCACAATTAGATTGCCATCAGCAAGCGCCGCTGCCATACCCAAATTGATATTTTTCTTTTTAATAATGGTATCTCCTGCTACAGAAATATTTATCATCGGAAAATCTCTAATTGCTTTTGCGACTGCTTCCATAAAAATAGGAGTAAAAGTAAGATTCTCTCCTTCTTTCTTCATAAAATCTCCCTTTACCTTTTTTCTCCAGTTCCATATATTGGTTACATCAGCTTCAATAAATGATTGCACGTGAGCGGATGTTTGTACAGAAGCTACCATATGATGAGATATAAGTTTGCCCATTCTGGTCATTTCTATTATCTCGTCTTCTCCTGAGGCAACAGGAATTGCTTTTGGAGTTTCTATTTTTTGAGTAGGAACCACATTAACAGGTACTGTTTCCTCCTTTTTTAATTCAGAACTAATAGAACTCCTTGTAGTACCACCGTTTGTACGTTCTTCTACAAATTGCAGTATATCATTTTTAGTAACTCTACCATCTTTGCCAGTTCCAGATATCCTTTCTAATTCTGTAATAGAAACACCCTCTGCTGCTGCAATATTTTTTACTAATGGCGAATAAAACTTAGTCCCTCCAGAGTAATCATTCATAGCAGATGCTGTAGTTTCGGTAACTGCTGCTATTTGCGTTTCTATGGTTTCAACTGCTGCTGGAGTTGACTCTGCAACTTTTTCTTTTGATTCTTCTGGCTCAGAGGACACTACACCTTCTCCCACTGTTTCTATAATAGCAATAGTTTCACCAACTTTTACAACATCATCTACCTCAAAAAGTTTTTCTATCAATACACCTTCTACCTCAGAAGGAACTTCACTATCTACCTTATCCGTTGCAATTTCTAATACTGCATCGTCCATTTCGATAGTTTCTCCAACTTCTTTTATCCACGTAGTTATGGTTGCCTCTGCAACACTCTCACCCATCTTCGGAAGTTTAAGCTCAAATTTTGCCATATTATTAATCAAAGGTGTTTATATGTTGTCTATTTTGCGAAATTAACAAAATCAATCCTCTTTAGTTAATTTTTGTTTATTAAAATTTATTTAAAAAACGATTACCTCTCCTTTTCCGTCACTAAAATCACTCCCTAAAATATAATTACAGCCCTGAGGCTTAATTTTGAAAGTCATTGTAGGTTTTCTCAACAGCTGCATTGCTTCAATAATTTCTCCAAATGTCATATGATCATTATCAAAGATAAGCTCGTAATATTCAAATCCAAACTTCTTTGCTGATTCTAAAGATATTAGCTTCACTTCTTTTTGTAATCTACCACTCAATAACTTTGCCAGCTGATGATTGTCAGAAACTAAATAATATGCTAATACCGATCGTTTTTCTCTATGATGTTTTTTAAAAGACTGTATGATTGAGGTAACTCCAATCCCTAAGTATACTATTTTATCCAACACCCAATTACTTCTAAAATGTTTACGATAAAACAATCGCATTGCACCATAAAAGCGTTTTATATACTCTGCATTGCGATCTGTGCTCTCTCCTTTATAATGAATCACAGGAACATTCCCTATATAATAGTTCTGTAATCCTTTTTTCTTAATTTTATAAGAGAGATCTATATCTTCTCCATACATAAAATAATCTTCATCAAAACCACCAACGGATTCATAATCTTTTTTCCTGATCAGCATAAAAGCACCCACAAGTATATCTACATCTCCTATCGTTGTTGCTTTTATGTGATCTGCATAATAATTCCTTACCTTTCCCAAACGTATTTTAAAAAGCCTGCTAAAAGATGTCAATGGAGAAGGTATATTACGTTTACTTTCTGGATGAAAAAAACCTACCCCACTAATTAATCTTGGTCCTGCTATACCAAAATTAGGAAGTTTTTCTGAAGTAGTAAGGATTTTCATAAAAGTATCCTCGGACACTACAGTATCTGGATTAAGAATACATATACTTTCTCCTTTTGCCATAGCAACACCTTGATTATTCGCTTTGGCAAAACCAACATTATCAGAATTTGCAATTAACATTATTTCAGGAAAACGATCTCTCATCATCATACAACTATCATCTGAAGAAGCATTATCAACCACGATAATCTCAGCATCCAGGTTTGTGATTGCTTTTTGTACGCTAAGAACACATAATTCCAGAAAATAACGAACATTATAATTGAGGATAATAACAGATAGTTTCAGAAGAAAAGGTTTTTTTTAGATAATATAATTTAACTCATAATTAATTTCGGACAAGCACACAATACACTTTACAATATTAAGAACTCTTTAATGCATTTTCAAACGGAATTCGATTAATAATACTTCTCCCTAATGTAATCTCATCTGCATATTCTAGCTCATCATTTACTCCTATCCCTCTGGCAATAGTAGATGTTTTTATTTCTATTTTATCTAGTTGCTTATAAATATAAAAATTAGTTGTATCTCCTTCCATAGTAGCGCTTAACGCAAAAATAAGCTCTTTAACCAAACCTGATTTCACTCTTTCTACTAAGGTATCAATATAAAGATCTTTAGGGCCAATACCATCCATAGGGCTAATCTTACCTCCAAGTACGTGATACAAACCTCTATATTGATTAGTACTCTCTATTGCCATCACATCTCTTATATCTTCTACCACGCATATTACATCTTGCATTCTATTAGGATTCTGACATATATCACACAAAATTACATCGCTTATACTATGGCATTGTTTACAAAACTTAATATCTTCTCTCAAAGCTCCTAATGCTTTTACCAAATACTGGGTTTGTGTTTCAGGTTGTCTCAATAGGTGTAACACCAAACGCAATGCTGTCCTTTTACCTATTCCAGGTAGCTGAGACATTTGATATACCGCATTTTCCAGTAACTTTGAAGAAAATTCCATAGCGCTACAAATGTAATAGTTTTTGTGTGGATTATTATGGAAGTGAGTGAGTTTTTGAATTCATGGGCTTTATGCTAATTTTTAATTTTAAAAAGTATCGCTTTTTTTCCGTTTTAAAACACAATCCAATTGCAAACTCTATTTAGATTAAACCATTATTAGCAATACTCTTAACACCTCATCGCATACATCCTTTGCTACTCTTATAACTTAAAATCAATTTACTCACAAACTATTTTACTACTTTTACTATAAAAAAAAGAAGCATGTTTGATTCACTTTCTGAAGAAATACAACTGTTATTGCTTATTATAGGAATTGCTATTTTATTCATAATAGTCTTGTGGAATTCTGGAAGGAATAAAAAAAAATTATATCATCGAAAAAACAGAGATTTTAGAAAAAACTACTTAAATAAAAAGAAAGAATAATTTTTCATCTTACTCATGAACTCTTCACGAATACTAGTTTTAGCCAAAAAAATCAGCTTTTGTGCTGTAATAAGGTAATATTTTTTCAGTAAGGCAGTAGTTATGTTTAAAAAAATTAACACAATTCAATTCTCAAAATCAATTTAATATAGCAGCCTACTCCAAAATTTTAATCTATTTTTTAGTATAATAAAAATCTTAGTCTGAAAGCTTCTAACCTTCTACTTTGGCCTATAGTACCAGAAACGTCCCCATTATATGCCCAACCTGATTCCCAGCCTGTTCCCGCTAAATGAGCCTGATACAACACAAAACCTACTCCAGAATCCAGTGATATCTTAATAGCTTCCATTCTTCTACTTTCTCCAGTCGTCCCGGTAATAGAACCATTACAAGACACTCCTTGATTCCATCCAATATTTTGCAAATGAGATTCATAACAAATATTAGTATTGTTCAGAATTAAGTAAAAAGCTTCTAATCTTCTATGCTCTCCGGTAGTTCCAAAAGTATAGTAACTTGGTGTTACATCTACAGAACTATCATTGCCATAAATCCATCCGGTATTTTGTAAATGAACCCCGTAATAAAAGCTAGGATTTGAAGCCTTCACTATATCTACATCAGAAACATCCCCTATATACTTTCCTTTATCATTATAATTCTTCAAAAAAGATACTGCTTCATTGATTTTACCGTTAGATTTTAAATCTTCATAAATAGGTGATATTAGCTCAGGCTCTATTTTATCTATCAAAGATCCATCCACATTCTTTAAATAAAAAGAGGATTCATTTAATTTTTCTTCTAGTATATCTTCCTGACTACAGGATATACTTAATAAACATAAAATTGACAATACAGTTGACAATACAGTTATTCTCTTTATTTGTTTCATAATCTAGTTTAAGTTTTAATAAGTTAAAAACATTATTTTTGAAGTAGGCTGTTATTTTACTAGGGAATACTCCCTGTTAAATATACACATTAAGTGAAGAATAAAAAAACTCATTATCAGGTTAATAAAATGCTTAAACCGTTTAAAAAAAATAGCACATACTAACAAAACCCGACAGTTATAATTCTTACAAGTATTGGATCTTTATGAGAATGTTTGTAGTATTGAAAGTAATAATAACTTTCTTTATCCGTAGTTAAGAGTAAATAAGTTATTTAATCACAAGTACTAAAGATGAAAATATATACAAAAACGGGAGACAAAGGAACTACTGCATTATTTGGAGGCACCCGAGTTCCTAAACACCATATACGAATTGATAGTTATGGAACTGTCGATGAACTAAACTCATATATTGGTTTAATCAGAGATCAACAAATTGATGAATTAAGCAAAAGAGTATTGATCAAGATACAAGACAAATTATTTACCGTAGGAGCAGTATTAGCAACAGATCCTGAGAAAGCAATCCTTAAAAGCGGGCAGAAACGCCTAAATATTCCTACTATTTCTGATCAGGACATTGTATTCTTAGAAAATGAAATAGATCGCATGAATGAATCTTTACCACCTATGACACATTTCGTATTACCTGGAGGGCATCAAACTGTGTCATTCTGTCATATTGCCCGTTGCGTCTGTAGGAGAGCTGAGCGATTAGCGACTTCGTTATATGACGCATCTCCTTTTGAAGAGACCACCTTACAGTACTTAAACCGACTATCTGACTATCTATTTGTACTGGCACGAAAGTTGTCTACAGATTTGCAAGCTGATGAAATAAAATGGATTCCTGAGAAAAATTCATAACATTTCTAAATTGCTTAAAATTAATAATTAGGAAACCCTTAAAAATCACGTTCTTATAATTATTGTTTAAATAATTAATTTTTTACTTGACTTTTTAAACTAAAAAATTATTTTTGCAAAAAAAAATTAAACCAGTAAGCATATGTATTGGACTTTAGAATTAGCATCTTATTTAAGTGATGCACCTTGGCCGGCAACCAAAGATGAGTTAATTGACTATGCAATTCGTACAGGAGCGCCATTAGAAGTTGTAGAAAATTTACAATCTATTGAAGATGAAGGAGACTCGTATGATTCTATAGAAGAAATTTGGCCCGATTATCCTACTGATGAAGATTATCTTTGGAATGAGGATGAATATTAAAAAATAAATAAATAGTATTAAAAGTCTCGCAAGAGGCTTTTTTTTTGCGTAAATTACGCCACTTTTTTATGCTTCCAAAAAGCTAAGAAGTATTGTATAATAGTATCAATGAGGCATTGAGATTACAGTGAATATCAAAAGATTGAAACGAGTATTTGAAAATGCTTCTAAGGGATTTTTTAATTTTATTTTTTTGAAATTAAAATCTCATTAAAAACACACAGCCATAGATTATGGGAATTTTAGATTCTGTACTAAAAGTATTCGTTGGAGATAAATCCAAAAAAGATATAAAAGAAATTCAACCAAAAGTTGAATTGATCAAAAAAGCCGAAAAAAGTATTTCAATACTTTCTAATGATGAACTGCGTGCTAAAACAATCGAATTTAAAAACATTGTTAATGAAGCACGTGCTGAGATCAATACTAAAATTAACCAATTAAAAGAAGAAGCTGATACTATTGAAGATATTGACAGAAAGGAAGATATCTATACCGAGATTGATAAACTTAAAAAAGATGCGTATGATGCTACAGAAAAGACATTGAACGACATCTTACCAGAGGCGTTTGCTGTTATCAAAGAAACCGCAAAACGATTTACAGAGAATACCACCATACGAGTTATTGCTTCTTCCTATGACAGGGAACTTTCTGGTACCAAAGATCATATAACTCTGGATGGAGATCAAGCCATATGGTCAACCAGCTGGGATGCAGCCGGCAAAGAAGTTACGTGGGATATGGTACATTATGATGTACAATTAGTAGGAGGTATTGCACTACACGAAGGAAAAGTAGCAGAAATGCAAACAGGAGAAGGTAAAACATTAGTTGCCACACTTCCCGTATATCTAAATGCTCTTTCGGGAAATGGAGTACATCTGGTTACCGTAAATGATTACTTGGCTCGTCGTGATAGTGAGTGGATGGCACCTATTTTTCAGTTCCACGGATTAACAGTAGACTGTATAGACAATCACAGACCTAACTCTTCTGAACGTAGAGCCGCTTATAATGCAGATATCACCTATGGAACTAATAATGAATTCGGTTTCGACTATCTACGTGATAATATGTCTCACGCACCTGAGGATTTAGTTCAACGTCCGCACAACTATGCTATTATTGATGAAGTAGATTCTGTATTAATTGATGATGCCAGAACACCCTTAATTATCTCTGGTCCTATTCCTAAAGGAGACATCCATGAATTTGATGAATTAAAACCAAAGATTTCAGATATCGTTTCGGTACAACAAAAATATCTTACCACAGTATTTGCAGAAGCCAAAAAACTTATTAAAGAAGGAAATACCAAAGATGGTGGGTTTAAATTACTACAAGTATACCGAGGGATTCCTAAAAACAAGGCCCTGATTAAGTTTTTAAGTGAAGAAGGAGTAAAAATGTTACTTCAGAAGACAGAGAACTTCTATATGCAGGATAATAATCGTGAGATGCATAAGATTGATGCAGATCTCTATTATGTAATTGAAGAAAAAAATAACCAAATTGATCTTACTGACAAAGGTGTAGATTACCTTTCTGGTAAAGACGATCCTGATTTCTTTGTACTACCGCAAATAGGAATGGAAATCGCCAAAATTGAAAAACTAGGTTTATCCAAAGAAGAAGAAGCCGAAAAGAAAGAAGAACTATTTAGAGAATATAGTGTAAAAAGCGAACGCATACACACCTTACGCCAGCTATTAAAAGCTTATTCATTATTCGAGAAAGATGTAGAATACGTAGTGATGGATAACAAGGTGAAAATTGTTGATGAACAGACCGGACGTATTATGGATGGTAGGCGCTATAGTGATGGATTACATCAGGCCATAGAAGCCAAAGAGAATGTCAAGATTGAAGACGCTACCCAAACATTTGCCACCGTAACATTACAGAATTATTTCCGTATGTATGGTAAATTATCAGGGATGACAGGAACTGCAGTTACAGAAGCAGGAGAGCTTTGGGAAATTTACAAACTGGACGTTGTCGAAATACCAACAAACAGACCTATCGCAAGACAAGATAAAGAAGATTTAGTTTACAAAACTAAGCGTGAAAAATACAATGCTGTTATTGAGCAGGTAACCGAACTTTCTAATGCAGGAAGACCCGTTCTAATTGGTACAACTTCTGTAGAAATCTCAGAATTACTCGGTAGAATGCTTACCATAAGAAAAGTACCTCACAATGTACTGAATGCAAAGCTCCATAAAAAGGAAGCTGATATTGTTGCAGAAGCAGGGAATCCCGGAGTAGTAACAATCGCAACCAATATGGCTGGTCGTGGTACAGATATCAAATTAACCGATGCCGTAAAAGCAGCGGGAGGTCTGGCGATTGTAGGTACAGAACGTCACGATTCCCGTCGTGTAGACAGGCAGTTACGAGGTCGTGCTGGTCGTCAGGGAGATCCGGGAAGTTCTCAGTTTTATGTATCGCTAGAAGATAACCTGATGCGTCTATTCGGATCTGAACGTATTGCTAAAATGATGGACAGAATGGGACTAAAAGAAGGAGAAGTAATCCAACATTCTATGATTTCTAAATCCATTGAAAGAGCACAGAAAAAAGTAGAAGAAAACAATTTTGGTGTTCGTAAGCGATTACTTGAGTATGATGATGTAATGAATGCACAGCGTGAAGTGGTATACAAAAGAAGGTACCACGCACTTTTTGGAGAACGTCTGCGTGTAGATATTGCAAACATGATTTATGAAACAGCCGAAGTGATTACCGAAGGAAATAAAGGCTCGGTAGATTTTAAAAACTTTGAATTTGAGCTGATCCGTTATTTCTCTATGAGCAGTCCGGTTACCGAAAGCGATTTTGAAAAGAAAGATATACTTACTATTGCCGGAGAAGTTTATAAAGCTGCATACGAACACTATCAGGATAAAATGAGACGCAATGCAGAAGCGGCATACCCGGTAATCAAACAAGTCTACGAAGATCCGTCAAGTAAATACGAACGCATCTTAGTACCTTTTACAGATGGTGTAAAAAGCTTAAATGTTGCCACCAACCTCGAGAAAGCATATGAAACCGAAGGAAAGCAACTCATTACGGATTTCGAAAAAAATATCACTTTAGCCATTATCGATGATGCCTGGAAAACACATTTACGTAAGATGGATGAGCTAAAACAAAGTGTGCAGCTAGCTGTCCACGAACAAAAAGATCCTTTATTAATTTATAAATTTGAAGCTTTTGAATTATTTAAAGTTATGATCCAGGAGGTAAATAAAGACGTAATATCCTTCCTGTTTAAAGGAGAATTACCTACAGGTGACACACAAGATATTTCTGAAGCACGTCAGGTACGCAAAAAAGAAAACCTGGAAACCTCTAAAGAAGAGATCCCTAATATGGATGAGCGTGCTGCTCAAAACAGAGCTACAGGACAAACACAGCAACAACAGCAACCTGTAACAGAAACCATTGTACGTGAGCAACCAAAAATCGGTCGTAATGATAAGGTAACCATAAAACACGTAATGAGCGGAGAGAATAAAACCCTGAAATACAAACAAGCCATCCCATTAATAGAAAAAGGCGAATGGGTACTTGTGGGGTGAGTAAACTACCTCGAAGCAAGTCAACGAAGACATCTAATAAAGTACCGCGAGGCATTTATAAGAAAAAACAGTTTGATTTCGAGACAAGTCCCATAACATTTAAATCTCGATTATCGAGGAAAGCAAAAAAATAATTACATTAGTAATCAACAAAAACCTGAAGCAACCTTTCAGGTTTTTTTGATCTTTATAGAAAGAATTCATTATGAAAAACACGTCCTTTCTTTTATTCTATGTACTATGCACACTTTCATCCTGTTATTACAATAAGGATGGTGATGATGGACCTGTAATTTCTATTTCTAATCTTAGAGTAAATCATTATCAAAACACTACAATTTCTTCTTCATTTACGATAGGTGATCCGGGAGTTGAGATAACAGTACAAGAAGGGAGTGATATTGGCAGTGACAGAGAATTCCAGGCGTATCCATATCCCATAGAAGGTTTTGAATTTCAGCAAGGTCTTATTCAAGACATCAAAGTAAAAGTTACCGATCTAGAAAACCCTCGCGCTGATGGATCGAGTACAATAGCTACGGTGATAGAATTCATATCCAAAACCTCAGTTTCTCCCGAAACTACATTCAATATAAGATTAACTCAAAAGGAAAATACTGATACCTTTGTAAACTGGGTACATAATGACACTAGCACTTTCTATATCATAAATTCTACGATTTCTATCGATTGCAATAGTCTATGCAACGAATTGGTTACAAAAATTGAAAATCAAGAGGAAGTAACAGGTGTTTTTACCCATGGTGAAGAGAACACCTATATCCTTCAGGAACTTATAACTAAATAATATAATTTAACTATATTTTCAACAACAAATTAGGATCAGGGCAATTTTCTATATAATAGGGCATATCCATCTTATTAGAAACACCAGGATAATCCCCAAAATTTCCTTGCATATCTTTTATGATCTGAAAATGAAGATGTGGCGCATAGTCACCATTCACCGAAGAATCTCCTAAATTACCGATAATAGCACCTCTATCAAATTCCTGACCTATTTTAATAGCATGAATCGATGTTACACTTAGATGACCATACAACGTATAAAAAGAGACACCTCCAATGGTATGTTCCAGAATAATAGTAGGTCCGTAATCTCCAAAATTATTATTATTCTTAAAACTATGGACTTTCCCGTTTAATGGTGCAATAACTGCTGTTGCTGCATTACACCAAATATCCAATCCTAAATGAATAGAGCGCTCAGTCATTGGATCCTGCTGATTAAAATGCATACTTCTGCTATAAATCCCACGTACTTCATGATAACCTCCATAAGCAACTTTTGCCTTATTTACTAATAAATACTGATGTATACACTCCTCAAAAGCCTGAGAAGAAGACACATCTATATTTTCTAATACTGCACTGTTTTTGGACAGATCAATAGCTATATATTCTTTATTAGAAAATTCTGAAGATATTACTGGAACAAAATTTTGAGATAACCCCTCAATATACTTAGAAAATGAATGCATTGTCATTATCTATTATTTTTTTTTGAAATTACTTTATCTATTACAAACCTACTTGTCGAAGTGGTTTAAACTATACATCTTTATCTAAGCCACGCTTAATCACCGTAACCTGAATCAAAAACAATAATGCCAAAAACAATACACCATAGGTGGTCGTTTGATGAAACTTAAACCCTGAAAAAGCAAAATCAATACTATCCGGCTTGAATACAGAAAGACTATATAGATCAAAGATCGAGGTATCACTATCATATAAAAAAGTAAGTGCAGCTATGAATATTATAAACCCAAAACTTAAAACCACCCAGGCGTTTTTAGAAATTAAAGGTTGATACACTTGCGAGTTTTCACCAGAAACAACTACTATTTCTTTCATCACTTTATGCATAAAATCAGCAGATGGAGTATCTACACCTGATTCTTTAATTATTTTTTTAATATCTTCAAATTGCTCTTCCATTATTACTATTTATTTCTGGTAAAATATGGTGTTTTAACATCGAATATAGTTTTTTTCTACTTCGAAACAATTTAATTTTCACATTATCCATTGTCAAACCAACTATTTTTGTGATTTCCTTTATACTTTTCTCTTCAAAATAATACAAGGTTACAATCACAGCTTCGTCTTCCGGAAGCTGCATAATACTATCAGATATGATTTTTTTTCTTTCTTTAGCCTGCAAATTACTTAATGCGTCATTGACTAATCCTACTTCTCCTTCACTTATTTCTTCTATAAGTGTTGTAGACATAACATGTTTCTCTTTCTTGATAGCATCCAAACTTTTGCGATACGCTATTGTATACAACCAGGTAGAAAATTTTGCTTCTCCTCTATAGCTGCTTAATGATTTATAAGCCTTAATGAACGTGTCCTGAGCCACCTCTTCTGCTACTTCTCTATTCCTTACTACACGATACACAACAGTATACACCAAATTCTGATAGCGAGCTACCAAAAAAGAAAAAGCATTAGTTTCACCCGCTAACACCCGAGCAATATAATATTGATCTGATTGATGGTTCATGTAACCATAAGACGACACCATGTTATTACTGGTTACATCTTTATATTAAAAATATAAAAATATTTTTTTCAATATTTTTTGTAACCGGATATAGACACATACCGTCATAATAAAAAAAACGAACAGTATTAATCATTTAAATTAAAAAACATGGGATCAGAAGTAATTATTTTACCTGCCATTTTTGGAGTAATTTTCGGAATCTTTTATTTATTTATTTCATCAAGAAATAGAGAACGAATGGCTTTAATAGAAAAAGGAGCTGATGCTTCTATTTTTTATAGTAGCAAAGAAAAAAGAGTCACTCCTATATGGAAGGTTTTAATATTAAATCTATCATTACTGCTAATGGGAGTTGGGATTGGAATTTTTATTGCAGGAATCCTGCACTACACATTAGGAGTTGAAGAAGAAATAGCATACCCTGGCACTATTTTCTTAATGGCAGGAGTAGGGTTATTTACAGGTTTTACAATGACCAAAAATCTTGAAAAATAAGAACATAATAAAAGACCTATCAAACATATGATAGGTCTTTCCCCTAAATTCTATTTACCCTATATAAATGAATTTTCAATTTTTCTAATTATAAGCTACTGCATATTCTTCTTCTTCAGTTTCAATTTTTTCTACAACTACAGATTGTCCTTTATTATTTTCCAGTACATATTTGCCAACAGGTAGTTGCGATAAATCAACAGTCCCTACTGTTTTTGATAATATATGCACTATATTTTTTAATTCGAATAATTTTATTTTATCACCTTCCTGAAAATCAGTTACCGTAATCAGATCTCCATCTCTAGTAATAAACAATGGATCTTTTTCAGATATATAATAATAGTTTTCTAATTCTTCTTCAACAGTCGTTAGATTAGACGACATTGACTCACTATCAACATCAACCATATAATCCATTCCTAATACTTCTTCTACAACTATCTCAAATTCTGTTTTCTCTATTACAGTAGAACTACCATAATTATTTTCTAATAAATATTTTCCTGATGGTAGTTGACTAAGATCTATCTGACCTCTTGTTTTAGATAAAATATGATCACCTGTTTCTACCTCAAATAACTTTATTTTATCACCTTCCTTAAAATTTACAATTACGATTACCAAACCATCTTTAACTACCTGCAAATTATCACTTTCTGTTCGAGCATTAAGATTTGTGAAGAAAAGTAAGCCGAAAACAAATGCTAAATTTTTCATTATCCAGGTTTTTAAATCGTAATATAATTACGTGATTACCACACAATAATATCGTTAAATTATCATTCCCCGAAAAAAAAACAGAACTTTTAGACAAAATGTTTTTTATTCTCGACAAATAACACGAAAATCTAGTTTTCAGTTGATTTAAAAACATAATTGTCTAATAATCAACATTTTATTTGTATAAAATTAAAATTGCATAGATTAAAAGCATAATAATACGTCAAAACAACTAAAAAAGCAATAAACTCACTTTTACTAATTACAAATAAAATATTAATATTTAATGAATCAGATTTAAAAAAATTAACATTTTATTTAGAATATAATCAGTTCTTCATTATCTAATAAACCCAATTCTTCAACTACTCATTTTTCAGTTATTCTAACATTTTAAAACAACACTATCAATCAATTCAGTAATCATTATTAGTTATTTACACCATTAATCGATATCACATAAACCTCATAATTACAAATAATTACAAGTAAAATACATTTTAGTCTAGAATAAAATACTTGCATCTAATTACCACATTTTCAATTACCCCTTCAAAGTCTCAATAAAACAGACAGCCTTTACTATTAACAACCCTTACTCATATTATCTCAATCAATATTTTATTCTAAACTAAAAATTAAATACTAAAAAAATGTTAATAAATATAAGATTATATAATACATCGGTTTTACATTCTATATAAGAATATTCTTAACACATAGTAATCTAATACTTACATAAGTATAAAAGCTCGAAGAAAAATAAATGTGAGTTCGATTATCTATATAGTAATACGATTTGTGATTAAAAAATTCGTATAAATTCATTGAATTATTTTTTCTTTATGCAAGGCAAAAAAATCAAGCATAGCTATAGCTACGGTTTATTTTTTAAACGAAGTAGAAAGGAGAAAGAAACGATGAATATGCGAAATTTTTAGTTATAAATCGTATAAGATGGAATAGAGAAAAGTTGTACTAAAACTTTATCAAAGTGGATAACATTACTTACATCTAGATATACTAATGCACAGGTAGCAGTACTAGATGAGAGACGATAGATGTAGTGAAAGGTAGTATCGAAGAGAATTAGAACATCTGACAGCGTATTTTCTTATACCCAAAACCACTATATTAGAATAAAGAAAGCTTTACCAAATGAGGTAAAGCTTTTCTATATAATCATGAAGTGGTTTAAACTTCTATTTGAGAGTGTAAATATAACCTTGTCTGAATACTAAATTTTTAATTTATACATTATTCAGATAAGATGACAAAGACAGAACAGCAAGAATTAGAAAAGAAAGCTCTAGAACAGTTTATGACTGGCAAGAGTTTATTTGGCAAAGATGGCGCTTTCGCACCTATGCTAAAGAGTTTTATAGAAAAAGCCTTAGAAGCGGAGATGGAATCTCATTTAAGCGATAGTGAGCGATCAAAAGGTAATAAGCGTAATGGCAAATCTAGAAAGACGATAAAGAGTAATGAAGGGACTTTTGAATTAGAAGTCCCTACAGATCGCCAGAGCAGTTTTGAGCCCTCCTTGGTTAAAAAACGTCAAACAATTTTAGCAGACAACTTATCTGATAAAATCATTGGTTTATACGGTCTAGGGATGGGTTTACGGGACATATCATCTCATATTAAAGAGATATATGATACTGATATCTCCCATACGGTACTAAGTCAGATTACCGATAAGATCATCCCTGATATCAAGGCTTGGCAGAGCCGTCCTTTAGAGTCGATGTACTGCATTGTTTGGTTAGACGCTATGCATTATAAAGTCCGAGTTGATGGTAAAGTAGTGCATAGAGCTCTTTATAATATTTTAGGCATTAATAAGGCAGGATATAAAGAAGTACTAGGAATGTATGTTTCAGAGAGTGAGGGTGCTAATTTTTGGTTGCAAGTACTTACGGATCTTCAAAATAGAGGCTTGCAAGATGTTTTAATTGCCTGTACAGATAATCTCAAAGGATTCACCAATGCTATTGTAAGTGTTTTTCCAAAGGCAATCACTCAGCTTTGTATTGTCCATCAAATTCGTAATTCCCTAAAATATGTAGCCTCTAAGGATCAGAAGGAATTTTTAAAGGATTTAAAAAAGGTATATCGGGCTGTTAACAAAGAAATAGCAGAGGATGAACTTTTGAACTTAGAAGAGAAATGGGGCAGTAAATACCCAGTGGTGATTGATAGTTGGCAAAATAACTGGGAGGAGCTCTCACAGTATTTTGAATTTAGCGCTCCAATCCGAAAAATGATCTATACCACTAATGCGGTAGAAGGCTTTCATCGCCAAGTACGCAAAGTAACAAAAACAAAGGGAGCATTTACCAATGATATGGCATTGCTAAAGCTAGTATACTTAGCCACTAAAAATATTCAGAAGAAATGGACAGCCCCTTTACACAATTGGAGCTTGATTATCCAACAATTATATATTAAATTTGGGGATCGGATAGCACTCGATTTAGCGACCAAGCCCCAGGAGGGCTCTGGAAGCTAGCTTCCAGAGCCCTCCTGGGGCTTAACCCTGAGACAGGGTTATAATTACACTTCC
>NZ_VTZU01000114.1 GCF_008370685.1 Aquimarina sp. RZ0 | reverse complement strand
ACATTGATATTGGTCTCGAGTAGAAATCCAATAATGTTCCATACCTGAACATCGTTTACAAATAACTCCTTGTTTGTCTCTTTCTGCTTTGAAATGAGTTTTACAACTCACTTCATCTGGAAATTTCCTGAAAAAATCTTGAATCTTTATTAGAATAAATCGCTCTAAAACAAGAAGATACGTAAATTATCGATCTTATGCAAGGAATCCGACAGTCATATTTTTTTATTCATCGAGATAAAAAAATCTTAATTTTCTCTTATTAGTGAATTCAAACGACTATTGAATTGTATAAGTCAAAATCAAGCTAATAAAAAAGATACTGCCGAATTGGTAATTTGTGATTCTTCTTTTTTGGGTCTGGCAAGCAGAACATCACTGGAAAACTTACTGCCTAAATCCAAAAATGATAATTCTGGATACATATGGTTGTTTTTTAAACTACTCGGAACAATAGAAATACCTAAACCATTTCTTACTAATTGAAGTATTGAATTAATATTATTTGATTCGTGAACAATATTTGGGGTGAATCCATATTGAGAACAAATTTCAATAAGAGAATTATAAAATATAGAGGCGTACTCTTTATTAAAAAACACAAAAACTTCATCTTTCAGGTTCATTAAATCATTGGCGTTTTCTATGGAGACCTTAGTGTTGTTAAAGACTAGAGAATAAGAATCTTTAAACCATAATTCTGAAGTGATTTTTGTAGAGATTAAAGGTGCTCGTACAATAGCCAAATCCAATTTACTTTGTTCTAGTGCTAAAATTTGTTTCGTTGTGGAAACTTCATATAGTTTTATATTCAAATAAGGATATTTTTTAGTTAAGAATTGAACCAGTTTTGCAATCGTATCCGAAAATGTTGAACTTATATACCCAATCCTATATTCTCCACTTACATTTTCTGATATTTTTCTGGTTTTTAATACAATTGATTCTAAATTTTGTAATTGACAAGAAATTTCTTCTTTAAAGAATTTTCCAGCATCTGTTAACACAACTTTCTTAGTATTCCGATCAAATAGTTTAGCTCCGATCTCATTTTCGAGTTCTTTTATCTGTCTGCTCAACGGGGGTTGAGAAATGAAAAGTTTTTCGGATGCTTTGGTAAAATTCAGTTCATTAGCTACCGCCAAAAAATATCTTAAATGCCGTAATTCCATAACTATACTTTATAGGTATTAATTAATGATAAAATAAGTCTTTTGAAGTATTAATTCAAAATACTAGATTTGAATTAACATATCTAAACTAGTAATTATGAATAAATCAACAGTAAAAGAAATAAAAGAGCGTTTTGATAATGATGTAGAACGGTTTTCAAATTTAGACATAGGTCAAGTTGCAACTATCGATGCACAAATATCCCTTGAACTTATAACTGAAGCCTCTAGAAGAATTAAGCCTGATTCTCAGTATATACTGGATGTAGGATGCGGTGCAGGGAATTACAGTTTAAAAATGCTATCAAAAATAGCAAACCTGCATTGTACATTAGTTGACTTGAGCAAACCGATGCTAGATAGAGCACGAGAAAGAGTCTCTGCCAAGACTAACAATTCAGTAGAAATAATACAAGGAGATATAAGACAAATTGATTTTAAAAGAAAAAAGTTTGACATTATACTAGCTGGAGCAGTATTACATCACCTGAGAGATGATATGGATTGGGAAACAACATTCAAAAAGTTCTATGGGTTACTTAATACTGGGGGATGCTTGATGATTTCTGATTTGGTAACCCAGGAAACAGCTGAAATAAATGAATATACCTGGAAACGTTATGGGGATTACCTGGAAGGGATAGGCGGTAAAAGCTATAGAAAAAAAGTTTTGGATTACATAGAAAAGGAAGATTCACCCAGGTCGATGACATATCAGTTAGAATTAATGAAAAAAATAGGTTTTAGAAAAACCGAAATATTGCATAAAAACATGTGTTTTGGAGCTTTTGGAGGGATCAAATAAGATCTACACGATATATAGAAACATAGAGCTTTTGGGCTTATGCTTAACAGACGTAAAATTCCTTATAAAAACAAAGCTAATATTAGTGAAAAATCACTTTGTTATTGACTTTGTGGGTATTGAAATTCCATAAAATATTTTTAAGAGCAGTATTGAAAACCTTACAAATTATAGCTGTCCGTGAGGTTTTGTCTTTGTAGTTATTCTGGTCAGAAATAGACGATTTTCATAATTTGAAAGATTTTTGATGAAATTTAGGCTTTATTTTTTTTGAAGTAGATTAATATCAAACAATTAAAAATAAATCAAAATTTCGCAAAAAGATACAAATTTGATTTTGCTGTATTTACGACCAGATACTAGTTATTTTATTTTTATGCGAACACCCTCAGAATGGCTTCTAAACTCTGGCGCGTACATACTTTGTATGGTGGTGATTCCATTAGAAAAACCTCCTTTGTTATTAACTCTCAAGTCATATTCAAAAACATAGACGCCTTTGGGTAAATAATCAATGAAGAAATTAGTCGCAGCATCTTTCGTACTTTCATAATATCCCAATCCATCTTGCCACTTGTATTGAGAAATTACATTAACAGGTTCTAACCCCGAAGCTCGCATATCTTTCATATGTATAAATTCCATGGCGCGATCAGATTTTAATTCGATTCGGACTCTAATTAAATCTCCTAATTGAAGTTGAGTTTTGTCTGTAATTTCGTTAATTTCTTCTCCTGTATCTGTATTCTTTTTTAAGAATAGTTTTTTCTTCAATTGTAATGGGGTTTTTGCAGAAGTAATCTTATCCAGATCTTCAAAATATTGCCAATAATATCCACCATATTGCGAAACTGTACTAGTATTCTGCACCGTAATATGAGACATTACTGGTGTGATGTCCTTTTTGTTCCATTGCTTTTTCAGGTAGCCTGTTCCGGCTTCTATAGGGTCAAATTGTAATATATTTGATGTTTTTAATGCATCACCAAAATTTATCTGCACTGTATTTTCTGCAGATAACCAATCACTACCATGTAATAACAATGCATAAATAGCTTCAGTAGTTGACTTAGTAGTACTCCAATTTTGTAACTGTTTATTTTTTAATAACCAGATTTTAAGATTATCAATAATTGTAGGATCGTTATTAATTTCTGAAAACGCTTCTATAATGAGTGCTTGAGTCTCGATAGGAGATTGATACCAATACCAGCCTGCTTTATTTTCTTTCCAATACATTCCGTGCTCAGTTGATTGCACTGCACTCTCTTCTATAGTAGAAAGTATTTTCTTAGCTATTTTTTGATCGCTATTTCGGTGCAGTATCAATGCAAGTATTGTTTTATTAAATAGTTTTGTTTGTAACCATTCTTCTGTTTTTTTTGGAATATATGTGTTGTAAATATTTTTAATTTCTTGACTTATAGGATATTTTTCTTCCCAAAAACTTCGTGCATAGAAATAGTGTAAATCATCATTAGTAAAATAATAATCTCCATTGTTCAGGAATTGATACTTAAAATTTTCCAGATACTTAATATCCAGATATGCAATTGCTTTTTTAGCAATAATATTGGTAGTGTATATGTTCTCTGAATCAATGTTCAGTTTTTTTAAATGCCCTAAGCCTGAAACAAGATGTCTTGTAATATATCTGTTTGGATTACTGCCACTAAACCAGGGAAATCCTCCGGATGGATCTTGCATTCGTTTTAGTTTTTGCAGAATATCTTCTTGTTTTTTAGTTATTTTAACGATGTCAAACAACTCTGCTAATCGTGTTTGTTGTTCCTTTTCGCTTTGAGCATTTCGCAGCCAGGGTGTTTCTTGAATCAATATGTTTTTTAGTTCTTCATTCTTTTCTAAGTTAGAGACGAATTGATCGTTTTTTTTCCAGATATCAAATACAGTTTTAATTTTAGGATTACTATTCAGTATATGTGTTGCAATCTCATTGCTATAATATCTTGCAAACGTTTGTTCTGCACATTCATAGGGAAATTCCATAAGATATGGCAGAGATTTGATAGCAAACCAGGCAGGGTTGGTAGTATATTCAATGGTAAGTTGATGATTTTTTTGGGTTGTAGAAGTTTGTTTTGCCATCTTATCAAATCCATACGTCTTTTTTTCTCCCGGTCTTACCCAAATAGGAATGCTTTCGGTTACTAACAAGTTATTGGATAATACAGGAAGTATACTTTCCTCACCATCACTAAATTTACCAGCTTTAGCACAAATAGTATATCGTATAGCCTTCACATTTTCTGGGATATGAATTTTCCAATTAGCAGAGGCGTTTTGCCTGGCATCGACGGTAAAATTCTGAACCTGTTTACTATCTATAATCAGTGATTGTAAATTTTTCTGAGAAATTTCATCAATTAATTGTAATGATACTAGGCCATTCATTTTTTTGATATTTAGATTGGTAATTTTAGCGGATAATGAAATCGTATCCCCTTGTCGTAAAAAACGAGGAGGATTAGGGGTTACACTCAATTCCTTCTGGGTGATAACTTCACTCTGAATTAATCTGGAATTTAGCTGTTTATCATAGGCAAATGCCTGAAATTTCCATTTAGTCAAAGTTTCAGGGGATGTGAAATTAAAGCTTATATTTCCTTTCTTATCCGTTTGTAATTGTGGAAAGAAAAAAGCGGTTTCTTTTAAGTTTTTTCTAGGGACTATTTTTTGAAGTTCTTCGATTCCTTTTTTGGTGGTGATAATGATAACACCATTAGCGGCCTTGCGACCATACATCTTAACCGCAACGTCGCCTTTTAGCATCTGTAGATCCACAATATCCTTAGCAACTATGGATTCTAATCCTTTGAGTCTTGGAATACCATTAATAATAACTAGTGGTTTGTTTTTTCCTGTAGTATTGTATCCTCTTATTTTTAGAATTGATGAAGCTCCAAAGGCTCCATTAGCACTTACAATTGTTATGCCTGTAACTTTGCCACTTAATAACTGATCAAATTCACTACTGGTTTCTTGTGATGAGACAGTCGTAATCGCTCCTGTCAATGATCTTTTCTGCGTAGTCCCATAACCTACAACAATAACTTCTTCTAGGAGAGCAGGATCCTCCCTCATAACAATAGAAGCTTTATTATTGTTGATTTTGACTTCTGATAATATATAACCAATATGAGAAAAAAACAAAATGTCATTTTTATTAGCTTCAATTGTAAATAACCCATCAAAGTCAGATACCGTTCCTCGGTTGGTTCCTTTAATGATAATATTTACTCCTAATAATGGAACCCCGGTATCATCAGTTACAATTCCTGAAATTGTACCTCCAGGGACTTTTAATCTTTTACCACCTTTAGTTTCTTTTATATGGTGGTGATAGTCAATTGTATTAAGATACCATCTTTGATTATTTTCAGGGTTTACGAGATTAAAACCGAAAGAATGAATATCATTATGTGTGAAGTTTTGATCTCTATACCGTAAACTGGCAAGATTTTTAATTCGGATGTATGTATTCTGAAAAGATGTATTTATATCGATATTGGGTAGTATATTATAGTAGAGCAACTCATAGTTATGGATTTTAATATTATTTTGCCACTGATGTTCTTTAAATGAATCTAATGATTGGTCGTACATTGATGCCAAAACCTCTGCAGAAGCTGGAGCTCCTGAAGTGTTTAATACTTTTAGTTTCCATGTTTCATTTTTTCCTGGTTCTATTTTATTTCTGAAAGTTTCTAATTGTATGGCTAGTTTTGTATCAATGGTCTTTTTTGGAAAATTATATCTGACATTATCTGTCCAGATACAATTATATTTTACATACGATATTTGTATATCTATTTGATCTTTTTTTTGTTTTAATAGGATAGGAATAACCCATTTTCCTGATGTGATTTCAATAACATCATGGTATATTCTTTTATTTTTCTGAAACGCTTCTATAGTTACAAATAATGATTTAGCAGCAGTGCGCGCTTCAATTTCTAGTATGTTTTTAGAACCTATATAGCGATCGTTGGTTTTTATATCAAATATGCGATTGTCTGGAAGAAAGTTTTTTCTAGGATCGGTAACTGTAAATTTTTGTTCAGTTGTAATGTCATAGCCATAAGGATCTTTAGTGTCGAATTTGGCTATATATGTTCCTTCTTTCCAATTAGATATATTTTCTAATACTACTGTAGTGTCCTTACTAGTATCTACCGAGTATATGGCAATAGGTTTTTGTTTATCAAGGATGGTTTTGTTTTCTGTAGTATATCTATCATTTGGAAACAAAGCTATAAAGGCTTCTTCAGGAATTGTTTGAATATTGGGAATAGTCCAAGGTCTTTTTCTTAAAATTCTAGTAGGATGATGTTGTTTGTAAATGTTCAGTTTTCCTTTGCCAGGGATAGGAACTTGATTAAGATTATTGATATCAATAAATACAACTGCATCATTACTGTCTGTATTGATATTTGTCTGCATCATTAATTGAGTAACAAGACTATGATATCCAATATTGATTTTCTGAGTTTTATTTCTCGTTTCTCCATTGATATCTGTAATCTCTACTTGAATTTCATATGTATAAATATGTCTGTCTTTAGGTTTTGATCTATGATCCGGGGTGGCTTTAAATGTAATATCGAAATTCCCTTTTTGATCTGTAACAGTTTCATTATATATGGTAACTTCTTCTGCTGTAAAAGAAGGATAATAAAAGTATTTTTTTTCACGTTTTACAGAATAATCCACAATTGCATTGGATACATTACCTCCAAAAAAAGCTTTAGCACTGCCTCTTACATGTATAGAGTCATTGAACGTATAGACTTCTATTATTTTATCAAAGTTAATTTCAAATTTGGGTCGCTTGTATTCCTCTACCAGAATTTCATGTTCGTGGTACTGAAAATCTACATCATCCCAAAAATGGGAATCTTCATCGTAATCTTCATCGATTTCAATGGTATATGCTCCGTTCAATCCGTTAGAAGGTAAGGTGAACTCGCCATGAACCGATCCAAATTCATTAGTTAACAGTCTCAGTTCTTTTACCTCTTGACTGTTAGTGTCATATAATGTAATTGCAACATATTCACCTACTACAGGGGTTGATTTGTTCTTTTTGAGTTGCGTGAGTACTCCTTTAAAATATATTTTTTGTCCAGGGCGATAGATACTTCTATCTGTAAAAAGAGAAGCTTTAGCTTCAAATTTATCTTTAATGTGGTTATAATTTGATCTGGGATAGAACTGATCTAGGTCTGTTTGAATAAAAAGAGAATCTTTATTGTTGGATATTAGAGTGTTAAATATATGTGATTTTTTCCCTTTATAAATACTTGCCTCTCCCCGAGAGTCGGTACTTAATTTTCTATAGAAAGGGCTTTCTGTATCATTATCAGTTAATACAATTTTTGCCTTGTTTACAGGTGCACCACTTGATCTATTTACTACTTGATAGGTGTTTTTTTTGTTTGTAGATTTAGTAACGATTGCTAATGATGTTGATTGTATATAGTTGATTCCATAAATTGAATTCTTGAAGGGCTTACTTGCATCTTTTTGTGCAATAATTATATATTTTCCTTGAGGTAATTTTGGTAAAATTATTTCTGTAGTTCTGTTTACATAATATTTGTTTTTGGGCAATCCATATACTACTTTTTGAATAGCCGTATGTTTTTCAGTAAAAACAGTAAGTAGTGAATCTATATTATAGTAAAAATCCCGAATACCATAATAACGGATAGGTACTTTATAAAAAGATAAATGAATACTGTCTATATTTTTATACTCGATAAGGACTCTACTCGGTTTGTTAGGAATTATAAAGCCTTCTGATGTTATTTTTAGATGAGGATTGGTAATAAATGTAATTAGTTTATTTGCTTCTGTCGACACAACTGTTTTTGGAAATTCTTTAGAGATTTCATAAGACAATTGTAGCGCTTTTTCATTGTAATTAGGATGTGTTTTCAGGTTCATGTTTTTTTGGTAGTATCGTGCGAGCTGCAAACTAATTTGAGCCTTAGGTTCTTTAGTATATTTTGTCTGTAGTTTTTTTAGTGCATTGAGATACAGGTTCTGATCTGATGGTTTTTTTCTTTGTAAAAAACGAAGTCTTTCTAAAGCAGTCATTACCAATGATAAATTATCATTTCCTTTGGCATGAATTTTTTCTAGGTTTTGAAATATTTGTAAAGCACTTTGCATTGTAGAGAAAGATTCCGAATTTTTTAAAGTGTAGTTTTTAAATACAGACGGAATTGTGTAATGTGCTGATTTAATGCTAAAATTATTTTTCTTATTACTGTAGTAAAGATTAGAATCATAAAAGTTTAATGCTCTATTCGCCAAGAGGTCATATAAGGTGTTTTTATATTGTAGGTCATTATCTCCATAAAGTAAGATTTTGGAAAATACTGTATCCTTAATTTTGCCTAATTCTCTATGTTCTTTGAGGGAGTTCTGATAGTGTTGATGTATCTGAAATTTTAAAGTATTGATATCCCATGTTTTATAATCTTTTGAAATTATACTGTCTATACTGGTTCTGTTTCTAATTTTGTAAGCTTGACTATCAAGATAATTTTCCAGATTTTTAGCAAGAATAGATTCTAAAATATTTCGGGTAGGGAAAGAACTTTTTTTAATTTCTGATTTTAACAATTCATATACAAAGGCATCTGCATCATCTTTTAATAATAACTCATATTTAGCTTTATAAAAAAAAGATTTGATGAGTTGTGGGTCATTATTGTCTTTTTTAGCAATTTTAAGAATGTAATCAATTCTTTCTGAAGCAGATCTTGTTTTTCCTTCTAATTCTAGATTTTCTATTTTTGCCCATAGTTTATCATATTTGTATTGAGCATTACTGATGGTTGTAAATGTAAGTAGTAAAAATAAGGAGATGAAGTAACAGTATTGATTTTTCATAGTTGTTTAGTTTATTACTAAGTACCTAAAACAACATCATATTTACTATAAGAAATTAGGGAACTAGTCGTATGAGTAAGGGAATAATACTATTTCTATCTTAAAATTACCCACTAAAATTTGTTCTTTTCTCCTTATGCTTCAAAATAAAAATTAACCGTAGGCTATGCTGAACTTTTCTTTTTTGCCTAAAGAAAAAACAATTGTATTTTATTTGGGTAATTTTAAAGCAAAAATGGTATAATATTTATGAAGTATTGTATTGTTTTTTCTTGGAAAATAGGAATAACACCAGTTGTTGTTTGAATTGGTGTAAATACTCTGAAGCTTCCCCCGAGGTAGTTTACTGGAAAAGAAAAATCATATTTTTTTATTTTAGTGGATAAAAATTGAGCCTAGCATAGCTATAGCTTTTTTTTATTCTAAAACTAAGGCAATAAAGGTTCAATTACAAAAGTATATTTCATAGGTTCTGGATAAATCAAGTAAGGTTGATAGGGGAGTAGTCCCCAACTTGTATCACCACCGACTCCCATTTGTCTATAATCAATATTTAGATTGGTATGTTGACGCTCTTTTAGATCAATTGTATGAAGATTTTTTCCACTGGGCTCAAAATCTTCATTATTAAAATGATTGATATTAAAATTAAGAAGACTCTGACTGGAGAATTTTAATCCTTGTTTATTTTTATTCATCACTTTTAGCCATCTCACATCCGTTCGATATCCATTTTCTTGAGGTCTTATATACGGCACATAAAAATCTGATGCCTCGGCTTGATAGATACCTAAAAATGATGCCTCTTTACGATCAGGATAATTTTCATAAGGACCTCTGCCATAATAAACCACCTGATTCATATGCTTAGCTAGTTTAAGGTTCATCCCCATTCTTGGAATTAATGGCGAACTTTTTAATCGTTCAAATACGTAGTGTACTTTTATCTTTCCTGAAGGATTAACTGTGTAATTTATATAAAAACTAGCAATGGCTGGGTTTGATTTATGAATACTTACCATAATATTTTTATCTGCTAATTGTTTCCATTGAAATGATTTTACTTCTAATTTAGAAGCTATATCTTTCCATATTGCAGATTTTTTTGGTGTAGATGCCCCTATATCATTATCAACAGGTGCTCTCCAGGTGTTCATAGATAGTGGAGAGGTTAACCAATTTTCTTGGAATACCTGATAAGACATCAGATGTCCTTTGTTTTTGTCAAACGCAATGGTAATATCTTTTCCGCATTGGACTTTAATAGTGGTATCCGATTCTGTTACTTTTATTTTGTCCTTGGATATAATAGTATCATCTTCTGGTACTATTGGATTATGAGCTATTAGTAGTTGCTCCTTAGCTACAATATATCCTTTAGGAATTAGAGTTTGTGCTGTTTTTGACTTAAAATAGAAGTTAATCAGATATTCTTTACCTGATTTTAGAGCTTCTGCTTGTTTTTTTAGACTAATATGGGTTTTGGATAATGGAGCTCCTTTTAAGGCAAGGGTTCCATTCATAATTTTTTTTCCATTTTCTAGGATTTCCCAGTCTAGGTCATATTGTGATAGATTTGTAAAACAGTATTCATTAAAAATCTCAAAACTTAGTTCTTTTATACTTAGAATTTTGGTATGGATACTTTGGTATTGTTTTTTTACTTCCCAAAGAGCAGGTTGTATAGTTCTGTCTGGAAAAATCAATCCATTTAAGCAAAAAGCACCAGAATGGTTAATACCTTCTGGTTCAAAATCACCTCCATAACCCCAATAATTTTCACCATTAGGAGTCGTAATAGCGATTCCTTGATCTACCCAATCCCAAATAAATCCACCTTGTACTCTGGGTTCACTTCTTACAAAATCCCACAATTCTTTAAGATTTCCTGTACTATTACCCATAGAGTGGGCATATTCTACCCATATAAAAGGGCGATTGGGATTGCGAGTTAAGTGCTCTTGTTTGATAGCAGTGATGGGCGCATACATATAGCCAATAATATCAGTATGGCGAGTATGATCAAAGTCTGGATCTACTTCTGCTCTATCATAAGATACTAATCGCGTATCATCCATTTTTTTTAACCACTGATAGCCGTCTATAAAGGGTACACCGGTTCCTGCCTCATTACCCATTGACCAAATGATTATTGAAGGATTGTTTTTATCTCTAAAAAACATGCGTTTAATCCGATCTACAATAGGAGTATGATACTTAGGGTCTCTAGCAACTTGATTTACGATCCACCCATATCCGTGTGCTTCGACATTGGCCTCGTCAATCACATATAAACCATATTGATTACATAGTTTATACCAGTATGGATCATTGGGATAATGAGAGGTTCTTACAGCATTAATATTAAACTGTTTCATGAGCTGAATATCTTTTAGCATCATTTCTTTAGACATCACGTGACCAGAAACAGGATCGTGTTCGTGACGATTGACTCCTTTTAATAGAATGGCTTTGCCATTGACTACTAATTGTCCGTTTTTTAGTGTAACCGTCCTAAATCCTACCTGATGAGAGACAGATTCTAATAATTGGTTTTGTCCGTCTTTTAAAGTGAGTACCAAGGTGTATATATTAGGTTGCTCTGCAGACCAGGGTTTAATATCTGGAATTGTATTTTGAAATGCCAGTGTTTTGATTTCATCTTTTTCTATTGATGCTTTACGATCAGTGTCAAAAACAACTTTTTTTCCATCATAGAGCTTTGAAGTTAGATAAAAATCTTTCTTATGAGTAGTGTTTTTAAGCTCTACAGATAAATTAAGTACTCCATTATCTAAAGATGTATTTAAGGTAGTTTTGGCAAAGAAGTCATGAATCATCAATTTTGGTCTAGCATGTAAAAAAACATCTCTTTCTATTCCTGATAAACGCCAAAAATCAATATCTTCGATATAGCTGGCATCCGTAAATTGATAGATTTCTATAGCCACTTCATTCTTGCCTTCTTGCAAGTAGGTCGTAATATTAAATTCGGCAGGTAATTTGCTGCCTTGACTATATCCAACTTTTTTACCATTAATCCATATGTAAAATGCAGATTTTACAGCACCAAAATGTAGGTAAATCTCTTTGTTTTTCCAGGATTCATCTATTTCAAAAGCTCGTTTGTACTGGCCTACCGGATTGTAATCATGAGGAACAAAAGGTTTATTCTTAGGAAAAGGATAGGTGATATTGGTGTAATGTGGATATCCATATCCGTGCATTTGCCAGTTTGAAGGAACGGGGATTGTATCCTTTAATGGTTTATTAAGCGCATAAAAATTAAGTATTCTTTCCTCTGGATTCTTACTCCAGTTAAATTGCCAATTTCCGTTTAGAGATTTATAATTTGTTGTTTGTAAACTGTCTAGGATAGCCGCTGCTTCTGAATTATAGGAGATAAAATATGTATGAGAAGCTTCTTTATTGATTCCTATGATATCTGGATTTTCCCAATCTACTGTTTGTGCATTGACAAAGGATAAACAGATAGATAAGAGTAAAAAGAGATTCCTATTTTTTTTAAACATACGTCAGAGTGGTCATTTGTTATAAGAAATGTAATTATAGATGCTATGAGAATTTTATAATTGGGAAGTATTCTTACTTACATAAAATTTTCATGTGCAAAAACTCTTATTACATCATATTTGTGTGATAATTTATCTGGACAAGATAGATATTTTGTTTGTTTTTTTGAAGCTTCTCTACCTGATATTTTCTAAATTGGTATCAAACTATTTTTTTAATATTCATAGGATTGTACTCCTTACTCACTAATGTTTTTTATAAAAAAAGAAAACCTCATAGATTATAGATATCAGTGAGGTTTTGTCTTTGTAGTCAGTGTCTGGTCAGAAATAGACGATTTTCATAATTTGAAAATTTCGCAAAAAGATATGATTTTGCTGTATTTCCGACTAGATATTAGTTATTTATTTTTATGCGAACACCCTCAGAGTGGCTGCTAAACTCTGGCGCGTACATACTTTGTATGGTGGTGATTCCATTAGAGAAATCCCCTTTGTTATTCACTCTCAGTTCATATTCAAAAACATAGAGTCCCTTGGGTAAATAATCAAAGAAGAAATTAGTAGCTGCATCTTTGGTACTTTCATAATACCCTAATCCATCTTGCCACCTGTATTGAGAAATTACATTAACAGGTTCTAATCCCGAAGCTCGCATATCTTTCATATGTACAAATTCCATAGCACGATCAGATTTTAATTCGATTCTGACTCTAATTAAATCTCCTAATTGAAGTTGAGTTTTGTCTGTAATTTCGGTAATTTCTTCTCCTGTATCTGTATTCTTTTTTAAGAATAGCTTTTTCTTCAATTGCAAAGGAGTTTTTGCAGAAGTGATCTTATCCAGATTTTCAAAATACTGCCAGTACAATGCTCCCCAGGCAATGCCATTTCCTTTTTTGGTGATTTTGGCAGTCGCCATATCGGATTTTATCTCACTACCATTCCAGGAGGTTTTAAAATAACCTGTTCCGGCTTCTACTTTTACATCTTCTATCTGGCTGGGATCAATTTTTTGATCTCCCAATACAATTTCGACCATATCTGTTATGGGCAGCCAGTCACTGCCTTGTAATAGCAGGGCATATATAGCTTCTGTAGTTGCCTTTGTGGTTTTCCATCGGTTTGTTTGCTTGTTTTTTAATAACCAAACCTTAAGGTTGTCAATAATCTCTGTTTTTTTAGGTTCTTTTTCTATCTCAGAAAATACTTCGATCATAAGCGCCTGCGTTTCTATAGGTGCCTGATACCAATGCCAACTAGAAGTGTTTGATTTCCAATACATCCCTAATTCCTGACTAGTGATACTTTTTTCGTCTAAAGACCGGATAATTTTAGTCGCTGTAGCTTGATTGTCATTTCGTTGTAATATCAATGCCAGCATTCCCTGGGCATATAAACTTCTATCCAACCAGTACTTTTTTGATTGCCCTAAGTAATAAGCCCAAGCTTCGTTAGTCTTATTGGTTCGTTTGATATCTGTAAAGAAGCTACGCATATATAGATAATGAATCTGAGTATAGCTTAAGTGATCTTTGGTGATATCAACATTGTTTCGTTCGCAATATTTTTTAAGCTCTTCATACTCTTTTATGAATTCCTGATCCAGATATTGAACTGCGATCTCTATCATATTTGCGGTATTGCCATCAAATTCTGTAACACCAAGTTTTTGCAAGTGTCCGAAACCTGCAGCAATATGTTGCGTGATATACCTGTTTTCTCTACCACCTTTGAACCATGGGAATGCGCCTGATCCAAATTGTGCTTGCTGCAATTTATTTAAAGCTGATTGTAATTCGTTATTCATCTTATTAAGATCAAAAAGTAGTGCGATACGTTTCTTTTGTTCTGTTTCGCTTTGTGCATCACGTAACCAAGGGGTTTCTTGTATGATTAACGATTTTAATTCTTGATTTTTTTCCAGATTACTAAGTAAAGCATCTGTGTTTTTCCACTGCTTGAATACTTCCTGAATTCTGGGATTAGAATTTGCGATATGACTGGCTAATGAATTCGCATAGTATCTGGAAAAGGTTTGCTCTGCGCATTCATAAGGATACTCCATCAAATACGGCAGTGCTTGCACTGCATACCATGCTGGATTGGAGGTCATCTCTAACGTAAGTTTATGATTTTTTAATGTGGTAGAGCTATTCTTCTTTAATTTATCAAGTGTAAATGTTTTAGTCTGATTAGAACGAATCCACATCGGTAACGTTTCTGTGACTAACATTCTATTTGATAATACAGCCAATGCATTTTGTTCTCCATCCGAGAATGCTCCGGCGTTGGCTACAATCCCTCATAGACCCCAGAAACTTCAGTACGTAGGCTAACGTAAAATTCGTAATTTACTGGGTATTAACTTTAGCTCTTTGCAAGGCCGTTTTTTAAAGTGTTGCTGCTTTTTTTAGTAAGCACG
>NZ_VTZU01000113.1 GCF_008370685.1 Aquimarina sp. RZ0 | reverse complement strand
GTTTTTTTGATTATTCCTTTTACCCTATTGGAGAAAAAGGCTTAATTGAAAATTCAGCAAGAGTAAACGGTAAACATCTTGGAAGAGATTCTTTTTTTGATCTCACACCAAATTAAAAACGTTAAAGTTCAATAAAATGATAAAGATCAAGAACCAGATAACGCATATTATTCTAAATATTTTAAATAATCAGGGAAATAAAACCTATTTGTTTTATTTTTTAGTAATTTAGAAACAACGTAAAAAATTATTACCCCATATTCAGATTAACTCTGGGTATGGGGTATTTTGTTCAAATAAACGATAATTTGATAACAATCTCAATCATATTAATTCTACTAGGTATTGTAATTATCTGGTTTATTCGGTATCTAAACATCAACCGTTGTCCTAAATGCAGAGCAAGTTTTTTTTTACTATAATTTAATAGATAAAAAAGTACTATGTTATGATCCAGACAATAAATTTGTAAGGATTGACCAACAAACTTACAATTGTTTAAAATGTAAACATCGCTGGAAAGAAATAACGAGGTATGATGAGATGATTTCTTAAAAGTTCAATAAAACGATGGATCAGATAGTTATTATTTTTTTGTAATTTAGAAGTGACGTAAAAAATAAACCCCCGTATCCATATTATTTGGATATGGGGTTTTTTATTAACCGAAGAAAATCGAATTAACCAATGGAATCAATACAAAGATTAATCAAATCAATTATTATTAAGTTTCAAACTTCAATTTTTTTACTGTTAGCTAGCTGTATTTTAAATATTTTTAGTAGTAATGCACAAGTTAATTTAAATGAGGGATTAGTAGGATATTATCCATTTAATGGAAACGCGAACGATGAAAGTCCTAATTCAAATGATGGGACAATTAACGGGGCGGTTTTAACCAATGATAGGTTTGGTCTTTCAAATAGCGCATATAACTTTGATGGTAATGACTACATTTCTATAATAGATGATCAATCAATAAGACCTATTAATTTCACTATTTCTATTTGGTGTAGATTTGATAACTTGAACGGTTTACAATTATTATTAGATAAACATTTAGGATCTGGAGCTTTGGATTCATATGAAATATGGTTTCAAAATAATCAAATGTGGGGTACTATAGGTAATCAGAGTGGTTTTGGACCATTTATTCCACCTAGTTTTGTTCCAAATATCCAGAACTGGGATCATATTACGTATACTTTTGACGATGATAACAATATTCAAAAACTATTTATCAATTCTACAATGGTTGAAGAATCATCAGTGAATATTTCCATTGGATATGATAATGAACCTCTTCTTATTGGAGCTAGTAATGATCAACAGAATCCTAAATTCTTTTTTAATGGTGATTTGGATGATATAAGAATTTATAATAGAGTTCTATCCGAAAACGAAATTACTGAGCTTTTTGAAGACTCTCCTTCTTTAGGAATATCAGACTTAACATTGGATACTGACTTTGTCTTTTTCCCTTCTCCTGCAAATGATATTATAAATTTTGAATCCTATCATACTGTCAAAAGGATTTCTATTACCTCTATTAATGGCCTATTGCTTAATGAGTTTAGTATAAACAATAAAAAAGGCAGAATAAGAATTTCAGATTTAAAAACAGGTATATATATATTATTGATCGAAGATGACAATAACAATTTTCAAAATAGATTATTTATCAAAAAATAAGAAAGTTCAATAAAACGATACGTTTTGGTTTACCTGCCATAGCTATCTTTTGATGGTTAAAAAACCATCAAGTAAAACCAAAATCAAATAGCCTAGGGGGGCAGCTTGATCCAGAATACTATCCTAACATCTAAAATAGAGAGGGGTCAGTATCCTCCAGAATCAAAACAGATCTTGTTCAATAAAGGGGTCAATATGCTCTAGAATCCAACAAATCCCATCCAAAGGGGTCAGCTTGATCCAGAATAATTGATCTCTGTACTTACTAAAAGTAAGATTGAACTAAAATTTGACTATCTTTTTAATACAGAGGGGTCAGTATCCGACAGAACGGCAGCGATTATATATCACCTAATACTTATCTAGGGAGGGGGTCAGCTTGATCTAGCGTATCCACTTCCATCACTTCCAATTCCAAAAGGAAATGCAGGGGCTGGATTATTAGCTCATATGATGCCAAGTAAGCCGGTTTTTCTCTAATTATTCTTTTTGAAGTGGTTTAAACTTTTTTGATTCTAGCGAAAAATAGTAGTTTTTTAATCAATCGAAGTATTTTTTGCACTTCATAGCGGCGCTACGTTGTAAGAAAAAGACGAAAATTGAGTGAAAAAGAACATTTTTATAGCGAATTGAGAAAAGTTTAAACCACTTCTTTATATAATATAGAGAAAGCTAAATTTATATTTCTATATTTAATATTTCTTTCAGGAAAAAAGAACGATTTTACTATGACTCTTCTACTTATTCTGGCCATTTCTTGTTCTTATTTTGTGCTTTTTACTTGTAAATAACTGATTTTTAGTTATTATAATTTTCTTTTTCAAGAAATTTTATAAACGTTTTTTTTTCAATACTTGATTATTAGTTAACAAAACCTACGGTGAAGATATTCTGGTAGGCTTTGTTTTGTGTATCGGGATATTTTCTCAGACCACTCTGATTACAAAATAATTTCTCTTACCTCTTTGCAAAAGGATAAACATATCATTAATCAAATCGGTATGACCAATCATATATCCTTCTTTCACCTTTTCTTTATTAACTGCAATAGAATTTTCTTTTAATGCCCTTCTTGCTTCTCCATTTGATTTAAGAAAACCTGTTTTTTCTGCTAATGCTCCAATAACATCAAGTCCTTCGTTAATAATAGTCCTGGAAACTTCGGCTTGTGGCACACCATCAAAAACATCAAGAAATGTAGCCTCATCTAATCCTTTAAGATCATCTGACGTAGATTTTCCAAACAATATATTCGAGGCTTTGATTGCATTATCCAGATCTTCCTGAGAATGTGCCAATATTGTGATTTCGTCAGCTAGTTTTTTCTGTAGAATTCTTTGATGTGGAGCTTTTGCGTGATCAGCGACCAAATTTTCTATTTCATCTTTTGCCAGAAAAGTAAAAATCTTTATATACTTCTCTGCATCAATATCACTGGTATTTAACCAGTACTGATAAAACTTGTATGGAGAAGTACGTTTAGCATCCAACCATACATTTCCTCCTTCAGATTTTCCAAACTTTGATCCGTCAGATTTCGTAATCAACGGACAGGTCAATGCATATCCTTTTCCTCCTCCAATACGTCTGATAAGTTCTGTTCCCGTTGTAATGTTGCCCCATTGATCACTACCTCCCATCTGCAATGTACACTGATGCTCTTTATATAAGTGTAAAAAATCATACCCTTGCACTAATTGGTATGTAAACTCTGTAAACGACATCCCATCAGAAGATTCTAAAGATATTCTGTTTTTAACAGAATCCTTGGCCATCATATAATTTACAGTAATATGTTTACCCACATCTCTAATAAAATCAAGAAACGAGAAGTCTTTCATCCAGTCATAATTATTAACCAGAACAGCAGCATTTTTAGTATTACTTTCAAAATCCAGAAATTGTGCTAATTGAGATTTTATAGCTTCCTGATTATGTTTTAATGTTTTTTCATCCAGCAAGTTACGTTCTGCTGATTTACCAGAAGGATCTCCAATCATACCAGTAGCACCTCCTACTAATGCAAACGGCTTATGCCCGGCCCTCTGATAATGAGCTAACAACATAATAGGCACCAGATTACCAATATGCAATGAATCTGCTGTAGGATCAAACCCTACGTAGGCAGCTCTCATTTGCTCCATTAGATATTCTTCTGTACCTGGCATAGTATCATGTAACATTCCTCTCCATCGGAGTTCTCGGATAAAATTTGCGGTCATCGTAATTGTATATAATTAAAAACGCGACAAAGATAAAAATATGAATACTAACCAGCTATGGATAGCGCAGAAATCATAGCCTCTTTTAGCCTTATTTTGTTATTGAAGTAGTTTTTCGCTCAATTCTAATGCCTTACTTTTATAGATTCCTTTGTAATTAATGATACTACTAAGTATCGATTTTGCAGAATCTTTTTTTCCTATTTTTAGATATGCTAATGCTTTATACCATTTTGCTGTTTCATAGTATTGACTACTTTTTCTAATACTCTGAAACTGAAAAATAGCTTTCTGTTCTTGATTAGTATTTAAGTAACTATTCCCTAAATATAACTTAAACCGCTCTTGATCAGAAGATTTTACCAGTCCTTCTAGTTTCTGTATCACACGACTATATTCTCCATTAACATAGGCAGCTATTATGCCTTTTGTATCATTATGTGTTTCTCCCCTGGTATGATCTTCTGCAGGGAAAGGGTGGTAATACGCTAGATATAAATCTTCTGGTGATTCAGAATCCGAGATATTCCATAATAAGGTTCCCAGTCCGAATAGTATAATAATAGAAGCAGCAATTTTCCAGTATGAAAAATATGAATTCGTTTTAGATTCTTCTTGCTTTATTTCTGCACTTATCTTTTGTAACTTTTCCTTAAAAGCCATTGTATCTGTATCACTTAATACCCGATGCAACTCGCGTTGTTTCTCGACTTCTATTTTAAGCTCGCTATCCATAGCCATTTCTTTCTCAAAAGCTACCTGTTCTTCCTGGGACAATGTATTAGCAAGATACTCTTCTATTTTTTCAAATAATTGTTGAGACCTTTTCATTCGTTCATATTTATTTTTTTTCAGAGGTTACATTCAATTCCCGATATATCGGATCATTTTCTATCATCTCTATTAACATCCTTTTACAGTCAAATTTCTTTTTTCTTGCATACCCTTCTGAGTATCCTGTTATATCCGATATTTCTTTCATATTTCTTCCGGAAAAAACCAGTTCTAATAGCTCTTTACACGCATCACTTAATTTTAAAAAATACTTTCGATACAACTGTTCTTTTTCTTTGTGCTCTATCTCTTCCAGAGCAGAAACGTCTACTTCTTCAGAATCTTGTACAATTACATCATCTATAACTAGTTTCTTTTTCTTTCTCAACCTGTTTCTCCACATATTTTTACAAACTCCATAAAAATAGGTCCTCAATGAGGAATTAAACTCTAAACTTCCCGCACTCAATTTCTGATAAATCAATACCAGTGCATCCTGAAAAACATCTTCTGCATCTGCCTCATCGCCAGAATTCTGAAGAATATACCCTCTAATATAGGCATAGTTTTTTTTATAAAATATTTTAAGAACCGATTCATCACCAGCTACGATACCTTCTATAATTTTATGTTCTTCAGTATTACTACTCATAGGTTTATGTACTACAACAATAAAATGTTACCTTATGAAGATGATTTTATCTATAAAATTAACGTTCGTTAACTTTATTTTATATTATTGTATCTGTCAATATAAGCGCTGAATTCTTACAGATAACATAAAAATGTATACGCTTAAAAGGTGTAAAAGTAACATTTTTACTTTCTATGCCACTAATAAATATACAAATACACTTATGAAACTGCTAAAATCTTTTTTGAGTATAAATACCATATATCTACTAGTGTTATGCTGCTACAATAATGGATCGGCACAAGTTATTGCAGATACATTGATAGCTTCTCAGTATTTTAAAAAAGGGGATTCTTTATTGACACAAAGAGCATTAGATAGTTCTCTTTCATATTTTCAGAAAGCATTGCCTATCTATGAAGCATCAAAAGTATGGGAAAATGTAGCGAAATGTTATAATCAAATTTCTGAATATCATTGGCGAAATCAAGAATATGAACAATCATTAAAAAACGCTAAGAAAGCAATAAAAATAAGCACTAAATACCTTGAAAAAGAAGCAATCCAAAAAGCCTATGCTTATGATAACATAGGCATCTATTATGAGCTAGCCATTTTTGATTATGAAACTGCCTTGATGTATTATAAAAAAGCGCTTGATTTAAAAAAAAGAATTCTTCCAAAAGATAATATAGGTTTTTCGTTTACATTTAATAATATTGGGGGAATTTTTTTCAAAAAAGGAGAATATGATAAGGCATTAGAATACCATCAAAAAAGCTTGCTTTTAAAAATAAAAAAAAATGTACAGCTAGCTTATTCTTACAATGAAATTGGAAGAGTCTACATTGCTAAAAAAGCATACCAGAAAGCATTACAATACTTTAAAAAATCATTATCCATCGACATAAAAACTCTGGGGAAAATTAATTTAGAAGTAGCTACTGATTTTAATAATATTGGTGTTGCTTATAGAGGAAATAAAGAATATGATAAAGCATTAGAATACTATAACAAAGCACTAGATATATACATAAAACTATATGGGGATAACCATGTTAGAGTTTCTAATTCATATTATAATATTGGTTTAATACATCATGCTTAGAAGAATACGACATAGCACTTAAGCAGAGCTATAAAGCCTTAAATATCCGACTAAACCTCCTTGGTAAACATCATTCTTATGTTGCGAACTCATATTTCCTTATAGGACTAAGTTTTGGCGAAAAAAAGAAATATAGTAAAGCAATTAACTCTTATAAAAATGCACTAGAGATTCGTTTGAAGATCTCTGGAAATCATCACCCTGAAATAGCGAACATAGAGAACTATATAGGAAACACATATGACAAAAAGAAAGAACATTCTACTGCTCTAGATCATTATAATCTTGCTCTAAAAGCAAATACTTTTCTTGAAAAAAATAATTCCTTAAACTCAGAAAAATTCTTCGATCTAAATATAGCCTTAGAAACATTATTATTTAAAGCAAAAAGTTTTCAAAACCTATATCATACTGACCTTGATATTCAACATTTAATTAATAGCATTGACACATATGCAAAGGCAGAAAAAATCATCGGTAACATACGAGAAGATTTAAAAAACCCAGAAGACAACATAACCTTCTCTAGCACGGCAAAAGAAATTCATCAGGAAGCCATAAAAACACGAATGCTATTATATAATAACACTAACCATTTTAAAGAATTAAAGCATTCTTTTTACCATTCTGAAAAAAGTAAGGCAAATACTTTGAAAGAACTTCTCAATGCATCAGAGGCCAAAAGTTTATTAGGGTTACCTCCGAGCATAGTTTCTTTACAAAAAAAAATAAAAACTGACAATGCTTATTATCAATCCCAGATGGCAAAAGCATTCAAACAAAAACCAGTTGATTCTACTAAAATTGAAAAATATGAAAATAGACTTTTTGATCTCTCCAGAAGGAGAGATTCATTAACAGAAATCTTAGAAAAAAAACATCCTAATTATTACCAATTAAAACATCAAAATGATATCATAACTATTGCCGAAATTCAGAAAAAGTTAGGCAACAAAACTACAATATTAGAATTTTTTACTGCTGATAGTATCACCTACACTTTCTTGATTTCTAAAAATAAGTTGACCGTAAATGAAATTGCAACACCTCAACTCATCAAAGAAATAGAACTCTTAAGAACTGCAATTACAGATAAAAATACCGATGAGTTTAAAAAAGCTTCATATTCACTATATCGCCAATTAATTGCTCCTATCAAAAATCACATAAATGGCGATCAGCTCGTCATAATTCCAGACGGTTCATTATGGCATCTTAATTTTGAACTGTTGCTTACAAAAGAAGATATCTCTAATCATCCATCTGAGTTATCTTACCTACTCAAAGACTATGCGATTAGTTATGCCAATACTGTAAACACTTTATTTAACAAGTTTAAAAACAATTCTCTATCTAAAAAAGGTCAGGAATGCCTGGCTTTCTCATTTTCTGAAAGCACGAAGTCGGTTGATAGTAAAAGTATAAGCCTGGCAACACTAAGAAGTAGTGGTGGTGATCTCCCCGGAACACGCAGAGAAATTAAAGCCATTGCCGACATTATTGACGGGCAGTATTTTTATGGATCAGAGGCTATTGAAATGAATTTCAAAAAGAATGCCAACCAATATAATATATTACATCTTGCATTGCATGGTGAGGTAGATAATAAAAGACCTGAAAATTCTAAACTTTTTTTCACCCAAAGTAATGATTCTATTGAAGACAATCTGCTCTATAGCCATGAATTATTTGCTTTGGATATTCCGGCAGAACTTGCGGTACTCAGTGCGTGTAATACCGGAATTGGTAAAATTGCTAAGGGAGAAGGAATTATGAGTCTGGGAACTGCTTTTCAGTATGCCGGAACCAAAAGCCTGTTATTAAGTAGTTGGGAAATATCTGACAAAACCACTCCAGAATTAATGAAGTATTTCTATACAAATCTGAAAGAAGGTATGAATAAAGCAAAAGCACTACAACAGGCAAAATTACAATACCTAAACACCGCAGATATCAACCGCACTCATCCTTTTTATTGGGGAGGATTTTATCTTTTGGGAAATACTCATCCAATTCTGTTTGACACCAATTATTCCGTGTATTGGAAAATCGGGACTGGAATCTTAGTTATATTTCTTCTAAGTGTATTTTGGTATCAAAAGAAAAAATCAAAAAAACTGAGGTAGATAATTAGCTTTCTAATACTATTTTCCGGGTTTATAGTCAACATTGTTTCAATCAACTCGAGAATTTTCTATTAAGTTATCCAGATAAATATTAATATTAGCTACATAAAGGCAGAACATAACTAAGACAAGCTTGATTACAAATTAAAGATTAAATGTTCTAAAAAATACAGTTAAATAAGCATTTCATAATCAAATGTGCAGTTTTAGTCTAGTCTATTTAATTCAATTTTTACTGAAAAGAGCACAAATTGCACCGTTATAAAAGTATACCTATAATCATAATACCTTCAATCAAATTTAGCAAAATACAGTAAGTAATTATATATAAATACCAAAAGTGATGAGCTTATTAAACCAACACTTTTAAACAAATTTTAATCCTCCAAATCTATTTATTAACCTAAATCCCTGCCTATATCTATGACATAAGTAAAGAACTATAATTTTCTCATTTATTTAATTCACAAATCTTTCATATTTGTTTGCTTTAAACAACTAAATACAAAGCAGAACAAATATTCAAACTCAATTTTTACAATGAAAATTACAAAATTATTCATGGCTACCTCTATCTTGGTAGTAAGTATTCCTTCTCTAAAAGCTCAAGAAACCAATATTGACATAAACCTCAACATAAAACACTCTGTAGGAGGCGTTTCTGATTTCGGAAGAGAAAGACACATCACTTTACATTCTGCTATCAATGAACCTGATTGGGTTGGAGAACAGGAAAAAATGGACTATTTAATTAATGAATTAGATGTCTATTTTGGTCGAGATAATGGAGCCGCCACTTTCCATTTTCAACATACACCAGTGGATCCTAACATCGCTAACTATCCTCATATGGATTCAATTGCGATCCAGGGAGAATACTGGAAAGAAATTTATGATGAATTGGGCTCGGATATATTACAGTATGAATCAAAAGCTTCAGAAATGATCATGGGTACAAACCCACATCCTACATATCCTACGTTAAAATGGGATACAAATGGTTTGACGACCAGTGATCCAAAATGGCAACCTAAAAATGTAGAGACCTCTGCAGATTGGGTAGTAGAATATCTTGATAAATACTTTGCCAAAAATCAAACAGAAAATGGACAACCATTACCAAAATACTGGGAAGTAATTAATGAGCCAGATATGTTAATGATGACTGGAGAATTCATGGTTACCTCACAAGAAAAATTATGGGAATATCACAATCTTATTGCTGAGGGTATCAAAAATAGATTAGGTGATAAAGCACCTTTGATTGGCGGTATGACATGGGGATTACACGACTTTCATAGACCCGATGGGATCAGTAGATACAGAACTGGTCATTATGATCAATGGTTAGATCAGGCAAATATTGATATCTTTCGTGAAATGAGCCAAACCGCATTCGAAGATAGCAGAGAAAATGAATGGTATCAGTGGGATGTCATGTGGAAAGGATTTATAGATACTGCTGGTGAGAATATGGATTTTTATGCTGTGCATATTTATGATTGGCCTATCTGGAATGGAAACGGACCAACCATAAGGTCAGGAGGACATACAGAAGCTATGTTGGATATGATGGAGTGGTATGATGTAAAAAAGTTTGGAACCCGCAAACCTGTAGTAATTTCAGAATATGGAGCAGTAACTAATTATATCGATCAAGAAGGTTTAGACCCTGCAAGAAGAGATTGGGAAAATCTTAAGCCATTTTCACATATGATGATGCAGTTTTTAGAAAGACCAGATTACATTATTAAAACTATGCCTTTTACGCCTGTCAAAGCTGAGTGGGGGAATCATGTAAACGAAAATGGAGAAGTGACCAAAAGATATCCTTACACCATGATGGATAAAGATGCATCAGGAGAATGGCAATGGAGTGAGTTCATAAAATGGTACGAACTATGGGCAGATGTAAAAGGAACCCGAATTGATACAAAATCTGAAGATCTTGACATTCAAGTAGATGCTTATGTAGATGGAAATACTACATATCTAATACTAAACAATTTAGAAAGAAACGAAAAACAACTTTCATTAAATTTCTTTGGACAGAATAACAATACCATTGAAAATGTAAGAGTAAAACATCTGCATCTTGATGGCAATACACCAACATTATCAGATACTACCATGGATACTCCTCCTGATACAGTTACCATTGGGGATGAAGCTACCATGATCTTAGCCTATAATTTTACCAGTCCCGTTCAGGTTAATGAAACTTCAGATGAATATAAATATTATGGAGAAAGTTTAAGTGGCTCTGATGGTTCTACTCCTCATAGAGTGACAATTCCTAGCGGAGCCTTAACTGCTAATATTAATAACGTGGCAATTCCTGAAAAAGGAGAAGCAATGCTACGATTATGTGGTGCTTACTTTTGGACTCACGTTTCTACACAGGATGATAGAAATATAATTACAATCAACGGATTCCCATTAGAATTCAATTCAGATTGGCGAGGTGAAGACCCACAAAGAAATATTTATTTTGGAGTATTAGAAATTCCAGTACCTCTGCAATATCTAAGAGAAAACAATGTCATAACTAGCACACTTCTCAATACAAATACCTACACTAATGTGAGCCTTCAGGTTTGGGATATGAGTATTACTCCTGGACGAAGTGGTGATGCTACACTTGGTATTAATGATACTATTTCTCAGAATGTTTCTATATACCCTAATCCTGCTAATCAAACAATTAATTTTAATGGGATTGAACCAAACACCTCCATTGTAATATATGATTACGCTGGAAGAAAGCTTATGGAGAAACAAACAGAAGATACAACTACATCAATTAATATTAGTCATATGAATGCCGGTGTGTATTTAGTTAAAATTGGTGATTTCCTAACGAAGCAACTTATTATTAAATAAGTAAACCATAATAGATATTAATATTGTTATAAATACATCATACAGTATTAATAAAAGTTTAGTGTTATACTGAGTTTGTCATAGTGCAATTAAAAATGGAGGGCATATTCGCCTTTGACAAGCTTAGTATAACTCTTATATTATCTCAATCAAAGATATAAATACAAATTCTTCAGGTTATAGAACGATAGCGACAGTACAAATATTCAGTATCACTTCTTTTATAATTGAATGAAGCTTCCCTGACTGCAAGAATGCCATGTTTAGGCATATCCCCAGGAAATCTTGATAACTTCGTTTTGAACGTTTTTTTGAGTGTACCCGACATAAAGTTCTATGCTTTTTACTGATCAAACTCAGCCTATCATTCAAATGATTTACGCTATTATTAGGCAAATCTCAAAAATATTCAATCTCAAAAAATCATATTTTTATCAAAAAAATCATTCAATTAACGATTATTACTTCACTTTTTTGAGCACCAATCAATACTTACGGTTTATGCGGATGAGCTTAGGTTCATTATCCTAATTATCTTATTTTTACAAAATTCTGAAAATAAAAAACAGGGATTTTTAACCTAAAATGTAGCTTATAACATTTTATTCTAACTCAAAACAAATATCAACACTCAAACAAATCGTATTATGAAAACAAAAATGTTCGTCTCCTTATTTCTGATCGTTTTTATTAAAACTATTTCTTTTTCTCAAAAAAGCAGTAATGGATTCAAAAATATGTCGTTTAACTCGGGCCATACAAAAGAAAGTGTAATCACTGCGTTTTTATCAACCAATAACCTTTCTACAGACAATACCTTTCGTCTTATTAGATCAACTACTGATAAATCAGGCATTACTCACGATAGATATCAACAATACTATAAAGGAATAAAAGTAGAATTTGGAACCTTAATAACTCACAGAACTGGGTCTCAGGTACACGCTATTAACGCAGAAGTATATGATGCGTCAAGACTAGAACTCACTCCATCATTAAGTAGTAAAAACTCTTTATATAAAGCTATGGAGCAACTACAAATTAAAAAAGCATCCTGGATAAATAGCACTACTAAAACGATAACTGATGAACATACAGATTCAGAATTAGTAATTATTCCTAATTACGATGATAATCTAAAATCTGTAGTATTAGCATATAAGTTTAAAATAGTAGCTTCAGAGCCATACATAAATGGTAATTCATACATCAATGCAAAAGATGGAAATTCTGTACTTTTCAACCCTATAACAAAACATCATAATAGAGATTTACACAAATCATCAGAAAAGAAAAACAGTCCTAAAGTAAAATCATCTGCTTTAAATCATTTTACGGCTGGTACAGCAGACACCAGATATTTAGGACAACGAACTATTGAAACACGTGAAGAAGCTGACGGTACATTTACACTTAATGATGATATCAATAAAGTTTACACAAGAGATGCATTAAATGGTGATCAGAATACAGGCACTTATCTTAATAATTTTGAAGAATTTATTGATAATGACAATAATTGGACTGCTGCCGAGTATGATAATACAGATTTTAACAATGCTGCATTAGATGCCCATTTTGGTGCCTCAAAAGTAAAAGAATACTGGGATACAGTTCACAACAGAGATAGCTATGATGGTAATGGAGCAGACCTAATTAGTTATGTACACGTAGGCACAAATTATTTTAATGCATTCTGGAATGGTAGTGCTATGTCATATGGAGATGGAAATTCAAACCCTCTTTCTACCCTTGATATCTGTGCTCACGAAATTGGACACGCAGTTACTCAAACTACTGCTGATCTGGTATACGCCAATCAGTCCGGAGGTTTAAACGAAGGATATTCTGATATATGGGGTGCTGCAATCCAACATTACGTAGTTGGATCAGGAACTGATACTGCTCCTGATATCAGTGTGTGGGACATAGGAGAAGATATTGGAGCAATTCGCTCTATGAGTAATCCTAAAGCATTTGGTGACCCTGATACATACCTGGGAACTAATTGGACAACTACAGGAGATGAAGGCAATTGCGTACCATCAGGACCTAATGACCAATGCGGAGTACACTCTAATAGTGGAGTACTGAATCACTGGTTTTATATATTAGTGTCAGGAAAAGCAGGAACAAATGATGCCGGAGACACTTATAACGTTTCGGGTATCGGAATGAAAAAAGCAGAAGAAGTTGCATACTTGACATTAAGAGATTATCTGACACCTAACGCTACATTCCTGGAAGCTCGAAATGCTTCTTTGACAGTAGCCAGAAACCTATACTGTATCGGCACTGAATATCAGGAAGTTCAAAATGCGTGGTATGCGGTAAATGTTGGGGATGAATTTGTTGCAGTGGATGATGATGTATTGCTACAAAGTGTTACCGGCAGTACAAATGTAAACTGTGATGGTGATGGTTCTTTTTCCCCTAAAATTATGATTACAAATCTTGGAACTAATCCTATTACCTCTGTAGATGTAAGCTATACAATTAACGGAGGTACTCCTGTCAATGAGGTAATTAGTACAAATCTTGCTATTTGCGAATCTTCTGAGTACAGTCTTTCACCTATAAATTCGCTTCCAACTGGCATAAATGTGCTGAGCGTTACTACGACTGTAGTTAATGATGGACGACCTGAAAACAACACACAATCTTCATCAATTATCATAAACGATAGTGGAGCTGTTAATACAGTAAATACTTTTGAAAACACTAGTGATGCACTTGTTGCCTATAACGAAGGAGATACAGGAACATCTTTATGGGAAAGAGGAATTCCTTCTGGAACATTATTGCAGCATAGTGATAATGTATATGCTACTAACTTAGATGGAAATCACCCAGATCTGACAAAAGCGTATTTAGTTTCTCAGTGCTACGATTTATCAAATCTGGATGGTGCTGAATTAAAATTCAAAATGGGATTTGATTTAGAAGAAAACTGGGATATTATATACGTAGAATACTCTATTGACGGAGGAGAGAATTGGAATATATTAGGTACCTCTTCTGATCCAAATTGGTATAATAGCGATCGTACAAATGCTTCTTCTGGCGCTAGTAATGATTGTCAAAATTGCCCGGGAGCGCAATGGACAGGAGAAGGAGAGGACACAAACCCATTAGGAACTGCCAATGCAATCTTAACTGAATATAGTTATTTATTAAGTGATTTTGATGCTAATTCGCCATCACCAGCTTCAAATATCATTTTTAGATTTGTTTTTCATTCTGATGCTGCCGTAAATGAAGAAGGTGTTATCATTGATGATTTTAGTATTGCAAGTGGCAATGTATTAACCGTAGAAGAAAATTCATTTCAGAAATTCTCTAGTTATCCTAACCCAACAGAAGGAATATTAAACCTTAGTTTAACACCTGATAGTATTGATGAAAATATCGATATTATCGTATCTGATTTAAGAGGTAGAAATGTGTTTAATAAATCTTACAAAGCAGTTAACAATTTTACAACTACTCTAGATTTACATACGCTGAACCCAGGAATGTACTTAATGACCGTTAATCAAGGAAGTAAAAGTAGACTTGTCAAATTAATGATTAAGTAACTATAGTTAATCAGCAATAACAAAAAAACCTTGAAGAATTATCTTCAAGGTTTTTTATTATTCAGAATCAAATAATGAACTCAAATAAAATTACTTACTAAAATAATTTGTATAGGCATTTCTAGCATCGCAAATAGTATTATCTATTTTTGCAATATCCAGGGCAAACTCAAGCTTTGTTAATTTTGTTAAATTATGATCTATTTAATTTAGTATCATGTCCTTACATTTAGGACTTTTATCAAATAGTCTTGATCCCAAGCTGCTTTGAGTCTTTTTCCTTTGA
>NZ_VTZU01000112.1 GCF_008370685.1 Aquimarina sp. RZ0 | reverse complement strand
AAGAATACAAATTGAAAATCAATAGTTTGAGGTTCTGAGGACACTTCAAATGATGAGAATATCGAGATATTTTAATTATTTGAAGTAAGCTCACGGTTCTTAAAATAGTTGTTTTCAGGAAGTAAGGTTTTTAAACAAGCTCTTATCTCTTTCTTTTAAAATGATTCCGACAAGAGACTTAACTTCTATAAATTATAGGGTTTATAAAAGGACCTTAGCACTAAGGTCTTTGTGGTTTTCTACGAGAATGGTTATTTCCTTTAGGTATTTTCTGTGATGTGGAGGGTAGTGGTAATCTGGCAGATATATTCGGGTTGGGTTTTGATAGTGCACTCGAAGAACTTGCATTTTTGGTTGGGAATTTTTGAGGGGTTACTGTCATCCCCAGATCTCTTTGTTGCATCAAAACGGCACTTTGTACCTGTTTTAACTCAGAACAGGCGGCAACTAGCTTCTCCCAGGAAGTTGCTCCTATAATATCTGATATCATATGTAATTTTACCTCTGGGCATTCTTTGCCAGGGCCTACGGGGACAATTTGTAGTCTTTCAGGTAATCTTTCTGGAAATTCCGCTTCAAAAGCCCTCTTGAATGTTAGTCCCTGTCGCTCTGTATACATGTCGTTAGAGACTGATGCGACATCCCTTTTGCCCTTAAAGTACTCAGGATTTTTAGCAAGGATATCTTTTATTACTTGTCTGGTAGCACCATAGGTATCCGTTCTGTCCTTGTTTTCAGAAAGCTGTTTGGGACCCTGCACTACTTTGCAAGGGATACCATTTATCATACCATCTTTCAGTCCATATTGTGTTTCTAATAAATGTTGCACTGCTTGAGCTTCTGTAGCCTCAGAACCAAAGCGCGTACAAACCTTTTTGACAAACCCTCCATTTTCATCTAGTACGTTATCATCACCCGCCAACGGTTTTCCAGATCTTATGAGTTTCCGATCACCGGCAGCCATAAAAACTCCTAATCCTTCCTCTTTTGCAGACCTGAGAAATTCTTTATGTTGCAACATGTGATCCAATCTAGATTTTACAACCCCCATGGTAGATCCATGAACCATCGAAAAATCTAGCTTTGTTTCTGCTTTAGGACATTTTTCTTCAAAACATCCTATACCTTTTATATTAGTTACTAATCTCTTTTGATTAGTATTTATATGTTTGTTCAATTCTTCGGCTCTTTTGCCTTCCTGTTTTTTCCATCGTTCTCCTCTGGAACGATATGTTGTTTGCCCAAGAAACGCCATTGTTGCCTGAATATCTTTTTTGCTCAATGGAGCTAAAATACGATCCAGTTCCTGCAATGAAAAAGACTTATTAGATTCTGGTCTTCTGCCTCGTGATCTTAAGGTTCGCTGAAGACTTTCGATCTCTTCTCCCTGAAAAAAAGTATCATTCTTATCTGCAACTTTCACTCGATAGATTGCATCTGCTATATGTTTTGGAGTAGTTAGGTTCAATGCCTGTAAGGTATCGACAAAAAATCCCGCTTTTTTACCTTGATAACCACTTTCCTGTAGTATGGATTCAATTTTATTCATAAGAAAATTTGATATGTTTTTTTTTAAAATAGCATATGCTATTATATATATAACAAATTGACACTTAACTTACCCGATTATTTAACATATCTATAAAGGCTTCATTGATGACTATACAATATTTTTAATCATATACTTGACTCAAAATGTAGGGATTCTGTGTGGTTAACTGTTTAATAATAAAAAACCAACTAAAATGTCACAAAAAAATATCATCAATAGTACATAATTAACCACGATTAACAAATACCTATAATCAAGTAAAAAAAACAATGAGGTAAAATATTCTATCTCAATGCAAGCAGATTATAGAGGCCTAATCCAAAAGCTTGTGAAATGCTTTAAAGAAACTCAAGCAGTAATAATGTAAGGGAATTCATCAAAAAGAAGATACTCTCATAGTGAATAATGGCTACAGTTTACGCACAAATCAGAGGTAGAAATTACTAAGAAATTTTCTTTGTCTGGTCGATTTGTTAATTCCAGGAGAACATCACAGGTTTGAACAAAGTAAAAAGATAGCCTAAAATTAGGAAATCCCATTCATTTTGTTTGATATCAAACTGTTTATAATGACATTAATTATTTTTCTATGAAACCGATTAAAAAAATTATTATTTTAAGTATCTGGCTTATTACTAATTTTTTTTACCCTCAGATAAATAATCCAAATACAAGTTATACATTTCCATTGCGTGATTTAATAGAGTATTTTGAGAAAAGTAAAGGCATTACATTTTCGTATGATGCGGTACAATTAAAAGAACAAGATTTGATATTTAATATGCCTATCGGAACAAAAGAAGAAATATCGCTTGAAGATTTTTTGCTTACCATACAAGAGCAAACCATGTTCGAAGTAAAACAAAAAGATAATAATTATATACTATACATTTCTAATAAACCAATTACAATTTCTGGTAAAATAATAGATCTTTATTCCAGAAAGCCTTTAAAAAATGTAATGATCTCAGATCTAAAAAATAAAGTGTATTCTGATAGCAATGGAAATTTTAATATTAATACCAAAGTTTTAGATACGTTAGTAATAATCAGTGATAAATATATCAATAAAATTCTGGAAGTAAGTAAATTGAAAAAAAAATCAAATCGGATTATTGAAATGATTGAAGATTCGGAGGTGTTGGATGAAGTTTTATTGATGGAGGATTATATTACTTCTGGGATTAATAAAGAACCAGATGGCTCTATAGTAATTTATCCAAAAAAATCGAAGTTGCTTCCAGGGCTTATTGAACCAAATATTTTGCAATCTATTCAAACAATTCCAGGGCTAAACAGCGTATCAGAGAATGTAAGAGATTTTAGCACTAGGGGGAGTACTCCTGACCTTAATTTGATCTTATGGGAGGGAATAAAAATCTACACTCCAGGACTTTTCTTTGATAAACTGGATTTATTTAATGCATATACTGTAGAAAAGGCCAAGATTTATAGAAGTGCTACTAGTGCAAGTTACGGAGGAAGTGTTGGAGGAATAATTGATATTAGCTCTACATCCGAAATCACAGATAAAATACAAGGAGGAGTAGGTATTAATTCAACATTGTTTAATACTAATCTCGAAATACCATTAGGAAAAAAAATAGGAATATCATTAGCAGGGAGGTATACTAATAATGATTTAATAACATCAAATAAATTTAATAGCTTAAAGGATAATATTTTAAATAATACAGAATTAAATGAATCTCTATCTATCTATGAAAGTATTTCTAATAGTTTTACTTTTTATGACTATAATTCTAAAATTATATGGGATCTATCTTCTAAAAACCGACTGACGATAAGTAGCATAGGTAACAAAACTCAGTTAAAATCAAGTCAAAAACTACTTGATTTAGACGAAATACGAGTTGAAGATGTTAAATATTATAGTAATGGGATTAGTGTCAATTGGAAAAGTAATCTCTCCCAAAATATTTCCTCTTCTTTTTTATCCCAATTCAGTAACTTTAAGTATAAAGGAATGTCTAATTTTGATATTATTAGTAATTTTAGATTAACAGGCATATCGAGAGAAAATGAGATTACAGATTTTAGTACAAAATATAATTTAGAGTATAGCATAAATAAATCGATGCGCATGTTTAGTGGATATGAATTTACATTTAATGAATTTGATGTAAGCTATGGCAATGATTTAATCAATGTTTTAAACGTAAATGATAATTTTATCACTCAAGGAGCCTATTCAGAGTTTTTATTTAAAAAAAGAGCTTTTATGATTAGAGCAGGAGTCAGAGCTAACTATTATGGAGGCGACAGAATTAGTTGGGAACCACGATTATTATCTAATGTCAATTTTCTAAATAATTTTAACCTGAATGTGTCATTTGAAAGAAAAAGTCAGGCAGTGCGTCAAAACCTTGAAGAACCCAGCGTGTCTTCAAGATCAATTGTTGATTCTAACAGCATATGGTGGATAGGAATCACAAACTCTTTTAGCTCTGAATCTATTATCCCCAATTTAGTTGAAGAAATACCTTTGTTATTTTCAGACCAGTTTACATCTGGAGTTACGTTTCGAAAAAAAGGATGGGATATAGATATTGAAGCTTATTTTAAAAAAAATAATGGAATAGGTGTAATTAATAATACGGCTATTGAAGAAGGAAATTTTAGTCTTTTTCAAGGAAAAGGAAAAATATATGGAATAGATTTTTTAATAAGAAGGAAAATTGGGAAATATCGAACCTGGCTTAGTAGTTCTTTTAGCAAAAATTTAATTAAATTTCCTGACTTTCGAACCGATTATTTCCCTAGTAGTTATAATATTGGTAAGGTTTTTAATTGGTCTCATACACTAGATCTTAAAAATTTTGAACTGGGAGGATCTTTTACATTTCAAAGTGGAGCTCCCTATAGTATTCCAAGTAAGTATATTCAAATATTGCCGGGGGACACATCGCAAAATGATAGTTTTAATATTCAATATAATGAATATAATAATTTTCATTTACCAGATTATCATAGATTAAACGCTTCATTACTATATTCTTTTAATTGGAATAAAAAGAAAGAAAATAAAATAAAAATGGGTATTTCTGTCCAAAATATTTTAAATAGAAAAAATATAATAAGCCGAACATATGATAGAATAAAAAGAAATCAGGAAGAAGCAATTGAAGTTCCTTTTTTCGATGAAATTGATGATGAACAAAATGGTACTATTAAATTATTTAAGAATGATAATATGGGGTTACCGTTTACAATTGATTTATTATTTAGGGTTAATTTTTAAACAATTAAGGCTAAATTCTAAAAAGAATATGACATCCTTCAGCATAAAAGCATTTAAAATCCTACCTAACGACCTATAAAAAAAGGTTTGACTTTAATATAGTCAAACCCTCAGTATTTTTTTTATTCTACATCCCATAATATCGTGTGATTTTTAACTTACGGGTTTAGTAGGGTGGTGTTCTCAAAAAATAAACATTATTCAAAGTTTCTGATAGCCATATGATTTTTGTCTAAGAAATGTACCACAGGAACTTGTCCCCAGATAGCTATCACTTAAAGTCTATATTTCTTTATATCCTTACCTACAGCTTTAGTAATAGCTATAAATGCCGCCTGCATGCGTTTTTCTACAGTTTTGATGGATATATTAAGTTTGGTAGCGACCTCTTTGTAGCTTTTTAGATCAAAACGATTCATAATCAAAACCTCACGTTGCTTAGGAGGTAATTTATTGATTGCTGCCTGTAAAGCTATCAAAAAATCTTTTTCTTCCATTTTATAATCTGGGGCTTCCATAGTGGATACTGGATGTCTCTCTGACTCTATCTCTTTGGCATAATTATTTCTCACTTTATTTTTATACAAACTATTGATATAAGTATTATTGGCAACTACAAAAAGATATCCTTTTACTTTTTTATAGGAGACTTTATATCGATTGTTCCATAATTTTAAAAAACTTTCTTGAGTGATATCTTTTGCTTTTTCATAATCTCCAAACCTTTTATATAAGAGATCACAAAGTTGGTGTGAATACTGGTTGAAGATGTTGGTGTATTCTTTCTCAATGGTCGGGAGTATGTTTACTTTCTGTTTCATCATTTTTCATTTTTTAAAAGTGTGTGTTATCTACGAATTGAATAACCGCAGGCTGCAGGCAAATCTTTACACATTATTTTAATTTTTTCAATAATTCCATTCATTTTAACTTCTATTTTTAACTAATCAATAACTGTACTACTCTGTACTACTCTATAAAGACAGTTAAGGAGCTTATATACCCTATCAATCTGATAAAAAAAATGTATAATGGTTACCTTTGGGTTCCTATTAACAGATCCTGTGCCCTAATGCAGAGGTGATAAAATTTTTGCCACAGCCTGAAACCTCTGTGTGATCAGTACCTATTCTCCCTTAGTGATATAATCACCGGTAGTCAGTTCTCTTATATGTGATTTATTGAGCTCACTACTGGCTTCAAATCCACTTAGAATGTTGACGACAAGATTCTTCACTATCAAAATGTATCGAAAAACTAAATATATTCAACTCTTCTTTTCACTGTAGGATGAACCTTTTTTAATGTCTCCATCGTGGAATGTGAGAAAATCCCTTGCCTTTAAGCACAATAAAATAATGTTGATCTGCAACAATCAAGTGTTTTTGACCTAACTCTGCAATGACTCCTGATTTGCCTTTGTTAATCTATTTGATGTGTAGTTCGAATAAAGAAAACACCTTTTCATTATGAGGAATCTTTTCACCTTTTAGAACTCTTCGTTCTATTAAATCAATATGTTTATCCAACATCTGGTGAAAATATTCAAATGATATTAATAAACTAATTTCGCGTATTGAGGATGCCTTGAAGGTCATTCTAAATTCAGACACCTTTTTAGTCAGTGTAAGCGCTAGCTCTAAATAATTTTCAATAGCAAATCGTAACCGAGATCCTTTATACTTTTCTCCAGATTTTTTAACATTTTGTACTGTATTTCACAAGAGAGGAAGGTTGGAAAGAGATCAAGCTGGGGCGGTATCTATAAACAAGAAGATATCCTAGTCATTTCCAAAGACCGTTGTGAGCTGTAACATTCCACCTATATCGCTCATTAGGGTAGTAGTAAAGATTTTCTACCAAAGTTGGAATACGATATTGAAAACTTAAAAAACAAAGTGTTCATAGCAGATGGTGCCACCTGGATATGGAACAGGGTGGACGATACCTGTCCCGACTGCATACAGATTGTGGATTTCTTTCATGCCAAAGAGCGTTTATGCGAGTTTGCAAAAGACTATTTTAAAGAAAAAGACCAAAGAAGCCAATGGATCGATCGACAAAGCCAGACAATGCTTAGTAAAGGTATATCTGCTGTTATACGATTTGTGATTAAAAAATTCGTATAAATTCATTGAATTATTTTTTCTTTATGCAAGGCAAAAAAATCAAGCCTAGCTATAGCTACGGTTTATTTTTTAAACGAAGTAGAAAAGAAAAAGAAACTATGAATATGCGAAATTTTTAGTTATAAATCGTATTATAAAAACATTAGACAATCTACCTGGCAAAACAGCCAAGTTAAACTGACTAATAGGGTATTACAAAAATCACGAAAAGCGGACACAATATCATACCTTTAAAAAAAAGGGCTACTCATTGGTTCAGAGGTTATAGAATCAGCTCATAAAGAGGTCTTGCAAAAACGCCTTAAACTATCTGGGCAAAGATGTACTAAAAAGGACTTCAACAAATAGCGCAACTTAGAGTAGCCTATAAAAGCGGAAAAATGGAATCAAACCAAATAATTATGTAATCAAAATGCTGCTTGAGTGAAATTTGTAGTACATCCATATATCTATCTTAAAGATAAACCAAAATATTCTTAAGCATAACGATATTTAATGACTATTGTAAATTTTTATAGGGTAATAATAACTCATAATTGTCTTTATTACAAAGTTAGTTGATTTAGTTGTACATAGCCAGGTAGGATGTATTGTTTTATGTGTTTTTCATATCTACCTGGCTTATTTTAAAAAAGCATTACGATGAAGAATACTATAGTTATTACCAAGATTATTTTAATTTATCTTATTTCTATCTCAGCATCTATAGCACAAGAAAACCAAGGTGAACGACAAAAAAACGGGGAGATCATAGAGGATGGAATCTACTTTATAGTGGCTCCTGTGACCAAACAAAGATTGTTTTCTGTAGAAGAAGTAGGTAACGTAAAAATGACAGATCCTCAGAACAACCAAAACCAGCAATGGGCTTTCAAGCACATAATTGATAACATATATACAATACAAAATATAAAAACAAAAGGATTTTTGGAGGTGCCTCATGCCACATGCGAAGATCAACAAAGTGTAAAGACCTGGATGTCTGGGTCAGAGGCACATCAACGCTGGGAGGTAAGTGTTAAAAATAATCAATTTGTTTTAAAACCTACTCATTGTCTTGAGAGAGCAATGGACAGAAATTTTGGGGCAATCGATGCTGATGCAATTATTTTTGAATTTGGCAATGGAGATAATGAAAATCAATATTGGAATATTACTCCTATCAACCAACCAATAGCAGGTACAATTGTGTTACATCCGAATCCTGCTAAAGAAATCGTTAATATAACCGGACTTACCTTTGAACCAACACCTGTAAAATTAGTTGACAATCTGGGAAAGATCGTTGTACAAAAAATAATGGATCGAAATAATAACAGACTTAACATTTCTTTGGTTGAAAGAGGCATATACCATTTAATCACAGGAAAAGAGGAAATAACCCCGCTTGTAAAAATATAGGTTAGATTTTTTAATTTGTTTTTTTTAGGTTTAGTTAAGGATGCGCTAAGTATCCACAGAAACTCTCCCAAGTATTATTATGTTTTTGCAATATGAGTAATGTTATCAAGTATTTTTTTATAAATCTATCAAGGTATATATAAGAGTTTTAAGGTATAGGTTATGATAACTATTAATTGTATAAGATACTTGGGAAGAGTTTTTAAGTTCTATTAAATTACATTAATTTTTTATGAGTGATAATTAATAAATAAAGAATCAGTAATGTATATAGTAGAGTGTTTTGTGTAAAAAAAAGATAATCATTTAATACTATTTTTGATATAACAAAACACAGATGACCTCTTAAAAAGTTTTTTATAAAAACTCTAATACAGCAAGTACGCCTAATGTATTTTCCAACACAAAAAAATGCTAGTCTTAAAAATGAATTATAATAGTATCATATGATCAAAAAAATATTCTTTTTTCTTTTACTTTTTGTTAGTATTAAGTGTAAAAACAATGTTTCTGATGAATTGACACCTTATATTCTGAATGATACTCAGGTTATTATCAAAATACATAGCCTCAAGCAGGCAAAAAGTTTTTTATCCCTGTTACCTGTTTTAGGAGATGATGCAAAGATAAAATCTACCAATTTTATAGAAAAGCTGTACAATGCAGGATTCAAAGATAGCATACAAGGATTATTATATGTGACAGGTTCAGAAAAAAAGCAAAAGAATTTTTCTTTTTTATATCGCGGAGATGAGAATATTTTAAAAACCTTAAAAAAAAGAGACTTTACAGAAATAAACGAGCAACTTATATGCCAAGGATTATATTTCAAAAAAATAAAACAGACCTTCTTGATATCTAGTTCTGAGTCGGTTATTCATGGAAATCACGAAAATATAAAAGAAGACTTTAAACTAAAAAAAGTAATATATTCCTTAGAAAAAAGTTCAATACTTTCAGTGGTTATTCGTGCTAGTACTCTAGCTCAAACAGTCGAATTTTCTTCGGTTTATAATGATACAAACCAGAGTAATTCGGATTGGGTTTTCCTGAGCGCTGTAGTAGACAAAAATTTTATTCAATTAAAAGGATCTGTGTCAAATCCAGTTTTTTCATTATATAAGCCAGAAATTTTTAAAAACACAACTGTTTCAGAGAACAAGGTCGCCAAAGTGATCCCGGCAGATGTGGATACTATGATTAGCTATACATTTGGGAATTACTCATTGTTTAAAGAAAATCTGGCAAGAGAACAAGGAAAAAAAATAGTCGATATTTCTCACGAACTGGATTTTATTCTTAATCATACAAATCAGATAACTACAATAACAATGGGAGAGCACAATGCCTTGGTGTTATCACAAGAAGGTCAATACCATGTTCAGAAAAAAATGAAACTTAAAAAATCACTCGTTTTTCAAGGAATCCCAATCTATCAGTTCGGTACACCAGGTAGCTTTATAAAAATATTAGCCCCTTTAATAAAAGATTTTCAAGGTAATTTTTTTTGTTTTTATAATGATTTTATCATTTTTTCTAAACATAAAAATGCTTTAAAACGAATAATCAATAGTAATAATAAAAATCAGGTTTTGACTCACCAAACATGGTATAATGATATCCAGAAACAATTATCAAAAGAGACTTCTGTTTTTATGATGAATATCGATAAAAAAAACAAAAAGAAGGTAACAACCACACTACATAAAGATCTGGTCAAATCTTCTGAAATAGTACCTGCTTTTGGTCAGGTATCTTTGTTTCAGGTTTCAAAAAAAAAAGAAAATCAGACACATCAATTAAAATTGGTTTTCTATAAAAAAGAACCTCAACAAACCGCATCTTGTTTAGTAAATTCTATAATATTTGATCATAAGATTATTGCCTCGTCTTTTGCATCAAATCCAGATAAATCTGCTAAAAACATGTGGGCAGCTATACAAGATTCAGAAAACATAATATATCTACTTTCTGGAAACGGAGAGATTTTATGGAAGAAACAACTAGACGGTCCTATTTTAGGGAAATTTAAATTTATCGATCATCCAGATCATATTGGATATCAATTACTTTTTAACACTACATCATTCGTTTATCTTTTAGATGAATTAGGTAATGATGTTTCTAATTTCCCTGTAAGCTTTGAACAATCCATTACACAACCTTTGGCATTGTTTGATTATGATCACAACAAGCGCTATCGCATTTTGATTACTCAAAAGAATACTATCACTACTCTGGATACTCATGCCAGAAGAGTTACAGGACTGAAATTTGCACATATTGAGCATCCTTTAATAGCTCCTCCGATTCATGTGAAATTAGACTCCACGGATTATATACTATTGCTTCAGAATAAAGGTAAACTTAGTATTACAGATCGGATTGGAAAATCCAGAGTTACTATAAAGAAACCCATTAATTTTTCATCCAATCCATGGTACAGTTATTCACATAATTTTATTTCTACTACAGAAGATAATAAAATAATACAAATAGACAAAAATGGAGATATTGTGCTTAATGATATAAATCTGCAGAAAGGTCACTTATTAAAGGTCACTAAGGATTATAATCTGGTATTTTATTCTAACGGTAATTTAATTATCGATAATGAGAAAATCAATCTGGCAGTTAATACTCTCGAGAATGTAAAGGTCATGGAACTTGATCAAACATTTTTCCTAACGGGTAGCGATAAAGACAGGCAAAATATTTATCTCTTTGATCAATCTGGGATATGGTGTCAAGGTTTCCCAATAGCAGGGAATACAATATTGAATATAAGATATTCTAAAACAGAAGGTCAAGTACTATTAACAGTACAAAAAAACACTAATAGTATTGAAATACTTCAAATGGCGATCTAAGAATTTAAAAGAGAGAAAATATAATGAGAATTGCTAAGCTAGATGGGCTAAGAGGAATATTTTGTATAATGATATTTCTATTTCATTATCAGCAGATTACTTTTTCTTTTGGAAAAATAATTCCTGATGTTGTAATTAATCATTTTTTTATTCGGGAAAGTTACATTTTTGTTGACTTCTTCTTTGTCCTGAGTGGTTTTGTAATTTCATATAATTACAACAAATTATATTCTATAAAGGATTTTACGAATTTTATAAAAAAGCGATTTATCAGATTATATCCTCTGGTTCTTTTTACAGTTTTGCTAGTGGTTTGTTTTGAGGTCATAGCCAAAATTTGTTTTCCGCACCTCTGTTTACATACAGATCCTTTTTCTCATATCTTTATCAAAATATTAGATACATTATGTTTCTCTAATTCTACCCCAATATTAGGTACTACTCATGGGATAAATGATCCTACCTGGTCAATTTCTGCAGAAATGATCTCATATATTATTTTTGGACTCTTGTCTTTATATCCAATTGGTAAAAGAAAAACCCTTTTGTTTAGTATTATTATACTTTTATCTGTCTTATTTTCAATATATAATCAAGCATTTTTTACTTTTTCGGATTATGGTTTTGTAAGAGGGGTATTATCCTTCTATGTAGGTTATTTTGTGTGGAAAATGTCACAGAAAGCGTATAAGTTTCATAATAAGCTGGAGTATGGTATTCCTATTATTTTAATACTTTTATTTTACTGGATACATTACTTATCCGGAATAACCAAACAAATGGTGAGTATGATTGCTATTCCTACTTTTTTTGGGACTTCCCTCTTTTTGTTGGTCAAAAGTGATGGAATACTTAGTAAATTTTTAATAACTAAACCTGTTCAATATCTAGGTAAAATATCATTTTCGATATACCTCAATCATTATCTGATGATTAGGGTAATTCCACTCATTATGTTCCGGTGGATCCAAATACCTCAAAATACTTTTAGTGAAGTGATTGTTTTTGGGATTACCATTTTCATTACAATCTTGTATTCAATAATTACCTATAGATATGTAGAATTACGCGGAGGTAATTTTCTAAGGAAAAGAACAAGCATAGTAAAGGTGTTATAGTGGATGCGTTAGAGCAAGCTGGCCTTCCTCAAATTAGTATTAGGGATATATATTGACTACCGTTCGGGTGCTGATCCTTCAGTATTAAAAAGATGGCCAAATTTTAGTTCAATCTTGCTTTTAGTGTAAGCCTATGGTAAACTACATATTGTTTGTTTTTGATTTAGGGTTTAGAGCTTGTTTAAAAACCTTACTTCCTGAAAACAAATATTTTAAGAACCGTGAGCTTACTTCAAATAATTAAAATATCTCAATATTCTCATCATTTGAAGTGTCCTCAGAACCTTAAACTATTGATTTTCAATTTGTATTCTTTTTAAACATA
>NZ_VTZU01000111.1 GCF_008370685.1 Aquimarina sp. RZ0 | reverse complement strand
CTCTTATACGATTTGTGATTAAAAAATTCGTATAAATTCATTGAATTATTTTTTCTTTATGCAAGGCAAAAAAATCAAGCATAGCTATAGCTACGGTTTATTTTTTAAACGAAGTATAAAGGAAAAAGAAACGATGAATATGCGAAATTTTAGTTATAAATCGTATTAGCTTTGCTGTATGTAAAAAGAAAATATTAAACGAAAATGAGAGATGTATAAAATTCTTAGGAGTTGGAAAAAGAGTACACTTACTTTGAGAGATTATGGAGAAAAATACACTTACACCTGGCTAAAAGATGTCCTGGAAAGAATCCCAGAGCATAAGGTAAGTAAATAATCCTCGAGGCAAGCCCAAGAGACATTAACAGGACAAACACATTTAGCTTTCATTTTTTTATGATTGCTGAAAATGTGCTACTTATGTTTTGCACTTTTAGATGATTTAGCTTTGAATAATTTTTATACTAAATCTCAGATTAAGCATCATTCCTTAATTTTAAAAGGATAACGAATTTTTAAGAAATCCAAAGATTTTTTAAATGTGTTTGCCCTGAGGCATTAAAATAATTTTAGTTGATGTACCTTATTGCGCGGCACACAACCACCTTATTACTATTGGTATTTTGCGATACTTATGCTTACCAGTACCAAGAAGAGTTTTTCTGCCTTAGAGACGGCAATTGGGATACCTCTATTATGAGCCTATCTGGTATATGCTCCATAAAATACGATATGCTATGGGAGAAAGGGACAATAATTATAAACTACACCATCAAATAGAGCTGGACGAAGGTTTTTTTTTGAGGTAGTTCCTAATAAAGAAAATCGAGAAAGAATTGCAAAGGAAATAGAAGATAACCAGTGGAAACTCAAAAGGGGAAAAGGAAGTCAGAAACAAGCACCTATATTGGTTATGATAGAATCAAAACCTGTAGAACTTTCTCCGAAATATAAGCATAAAACCAATAAAGTAGTTGGATACATCAAAATGAAATTACTGGATAACCTTGAAAAGAAAACTACTACTGAACAAGCAAAAACTAACATTGACACAAAAGCATCTGCTACAACAGATGGGGCTAACAATTATAATGATCTTAAAGATCATCAAGCAGTAGTAATCCAAGACAAAAGCAAAACCTCAGAAATACTACCTTGGGTACACATTGCTATTAGTAATGCCAAAAGATTATTATTAGATGTGCACCACTCCACAGGGATTGATTATTTGCAAAGGTATCTCGATGAATGTTGTTACAAATTCAACAAAAGATACTTTGAATCTATATTTGACAGGGAAATAATAGCAGTGGTAGCTAGCAATTGGAAAACTAAGGTGCAAACTATCGGATAGTAATAATTAACGAGGCAAGCCTCCTTTAAACCTGAAAGCGAATAAACTAGTAGAATTACTACCTAATAATTGGAGCAACTCTAACTAAATAATAGCCAAAAAATCATTTTTTCAAAAACAACTAATTTTTGGTAGGGATAACCTAGCCCAATTGTGTCTTTATAGTATAAATCAATTCAAATCTAAAATGGGAAGAGAAGTATATATAAAATTTGCAGATGAAAAAGATTCGATTTTTAGTAGGGATGCGGTATTTAAAAAAATAAATAACACTTTAACAGGTAATAGCACTAAAGTTTTTACTGTGGATCGTCGTCATTTAAAGCATAAAGATCCAAATCTAAAACAACTTTTTGATTGGGTTTCTGAAAGTTCCAATCCCAGAGTATCATTCAACAGTCATGATACCGATGACAATAGAAAATTACATCATGATTCCAATATTGCAACTATTATCAAAAAACATTATCCTAAAAATTCTAAAAATAAAGTAATATTTCATCTTGATCAATGTGAATCGGGAAATGGTGCAGTGCAGCGTCTGTTTAAAGCACTAGATGGAAACATTAAAGCTTTTCAAGTAAGAGGAAGTCGTAATGAAGTTTATAGAGCTGTACTGTTGGGTCCAATCGGACATGAAGGTAGTGCTCTGGTAAAACTAGATAATACTTCCTTAAGACCGCTAGGGAAACCTTCAAAAACACCTGTCACATCCAATAGCTCAGGTGATCCACAAAGAAAAAAAACCACTAACATCCGAAATTTTTTGCGTTTTTCCTAAAAACCTTTGTTAAGTACTATAAATAAGTTGGTTTTATGGTCTTATCCAGAAAATAAGTTCTTCTGGAACTCAGGGCAAACTCATACTTTTTAAGTTGATTTTTTGAATATATTTTCGTACAAAAGATTTAATTTTAAGCCTGCCAATAGTAGTTTTTTAGCGTAACTATTCACCCTTCATTGGGATGTATGGTTTTTCATTGAATGCATTGATAAGAGATTCTAATATAGATTGCTTATTCTTTCTAAGTGTTGAGATGTATCCCCTGATTCTGGAAAAGTAATGGATATGATCTTGTGATCGAAAACATCCCGACACTTTTTGTTTGACCTTGATCATCCTTAAATCACGTTCCGCCTGATTGTTATCAAAAGGCACTAAGGGTTGTTTGATAAATTCAAGAAAGAGGTATTTATGTTTTTCTAAAGCAAAAGCCAAACGTTGCTCATCAGTTTTCTTGAATTTCTTATCATAGCCTTTGATAATGGGCCGTATTGTTTTAGTAAAGGTGTTGAATGCCCTTGTATAATATGAAGATTTCAGATCAGGATCTTGCTCTTTCTTGTTCTTGGCACGTACTAGTAGTTTTCTTATTTTGGTTGCCCAGGGAGCATCAAAAGCTTCTTCTATATAAATCAGATCCCTCAAAATATGTGCGTTGCACAGGCTATG
>NZ_VTZU01000110.1 GCF_008370685.1 Aquimarina sp. RZ0 | reverse complement strand
GCGATAAGGTAATTACTTGATCTCTCGTAGTGGCACAAATCGAACCGATATAAATGGCACAGTTTGAACCGAAATGACTGGCACTATAACTCCGAAATCATTGGCACAAATCGAACCGAATTAACCACTATCGCATTAATTTTTTAAAACACAATTTCCTACCGCATAGCCCACGCCAAAAAAAGCAAAACTTTTAGGTGCATTATAAATCGCGTATTTGATAAAACATACGTGAAAAAAGTTTTTATGCTATTCTCGTGACGTTGCCGCATAAGTATAAAATTACTCTAACGAGATAATTTCTATACACATGCTATCCTAGTAACACAGATTAAACATTCTAAGTGTTTACATATCTTTTTGTCTTGATACAAAAAGAAACAAAAAAATCAAGGCTGCAGAAAACTTTGGAAACAATGTACGGCGCAGTCGCTATATTTTAGCAAGCATTCTAACTTGTAAGATCGCTTTGAACTAGAATCAATATGTATAGCTTTGATTAAACCTTACTACTAAACCTCTAAAATATTGACGCTCCTTTGCCTATTGTTTATACCAAAGTTTTATGAGGCCGTTTTGCCAACGCTCTATCTGGGTAGAAATGCATTGTTTCTATTTTACATAATATTAAAATGGCATAATATCATATTTATCGGAAAATTTATATGTTATTCCTAAATCCTTAACAAATTTGGACTCGCTATCACTTATCAAATTATATCTGGAATCCTTTAAATCATCTATATTTTCTAAAGATTTTTGATCAATTGGATATTCTATAAAATTAGCTTCATAATTGAAGTTTACTGTACTCTCTTTTAAAATAAAAGAATAATCATATTTTCTTCTATTATTTAATGAAACCATACGAGGTTTATAATCTAGTTCCTTAAACTTAGGAAACATTAACCTAAAGTCTTTATCATTTGCGTTAAAAGAGTAAAAATCTTCAAGATCTTTATTTCCAAATTCTGAGGTGCTATCAATAACATTTTTAATTAAAAATAAAGCCAAAGCTTTTGACCTTACACTCCCATAAAAAATTCTATTTGGAAAATCGGCAGTTACAAATTCATCATTATTCGCTATATAAAGTGGTTTTTCAGTTTGCTCTTTTGCGAAATCTTGAAATTTTTTAAAAGCTTTTCTTTGTTTACTTAAAGAGTATATCGAAAAATATGAAGAATATGTAGTTTGCCAAAACCATCTTTCAAGCTCATCTATTTTTAAAGAGTTTCCATCTTTATTTAATCTAAAGAATTCCGTAATAAAAATAAGTTGAAGATTGTACGGTAATAAACTTAAATTAACAACATTCACCTTGTTGTACAAAAATTCTACAGCTTTAAATATGTTATTAAAAGTACTCAGGCATAATTCCTTAAAATCACTTCGCTTGGCTAATGACTCAGTTTTTACATCAAAATAAATTTTACCTGTTGAACTTTCAATACATTGAAGTATTATTTCTGTTTTCAATTCTCCAAAATTAAATTCTTCCAAACTTAATTTTAGATTATCAATTTCATCACTAAACTTGAAACCATCACTCCCCTCCTCATAAGTTAATGCACTTATCATCCACATTGGAGACATATCACTTCCTCTAGAATTTATTCTTGAAAATATTTCAACAGCATCTTGGATCAACCCACCATTAATATTAACAAAAGCAATTTCATAATCTAATAATGAAGTTGCTAAGCTTTTTGCTCTATTTATAAACAGATTACTTTTCTCCTCACCATATTCCTCTTGCAATTTCTTTGAATAAGTTAAAAATTCAAATGTATCAACAAGTGCATATATTGGGATGTTAATTGAACTATTTGATTTATTTGAATTAAAAAACTCCTGATCCTCTAAGTTATAATATATAATATAATCATCCAATATTGTGTTATCAATACTTTCTTTATCAACACTGTTGGGGTTAGTCAGTGCACTGAATAAAGTAGTAATCCTTTGATATCCATCTATTATATAAGAATATTTCTTATTACTAAGTTTTAATTGATAAGGTCCTATTTTATTATTAAAGCCGAAATCATCATTCTCAGGATTCCAAAAAAGTAAACTACCTATCGGAAACCCTTTACTTATACTATCAAAAAGTTCTATTCTTTGTTTAACACTCCAAACATAATCTCTTTGAAATTTAGGGACAACAAGTTTTCCCTTATTAATATCTCCTAAAAGGTTTATTAATCGATCTTTATCTGGTCTTACATTTATTTTATTTGGTAAATCCATAGATAGCAAATTTATAATAATCCATTTATCTTCTCAATAATATTTTCTAGTTCTTTTGGATCATTTTGATGCCTACATCTATCTAGAAGCATTTCTTTCGTAATTGAATTACTTAAAAAAAGTTTTGGTATTTCTCGTTTTGTTCTAAAGTCTTTATTGTCAAATCCAGATTTTAATATTTCATAATTTTTATCTGAAATATTTTCAAACAAAGGCAATAATTTTTTTCTACTATTTATTTTAAATCCTTTTTCATAATCATAATAGTCTAATTGATTCTCATCCAACTCTTTTAATGCTGTAATAGCATCATCACTAACGTTAGTCTCTCTTTCAAAAATTATAAGGGGTAAATAATTTTCTATTTCACGTTTTTCCAATATGTGTATTTTTATTCCCTTTAGCTCAAAATAGTTAATGAAATCTTCATAATAATTATCATCATCTGAAGGGAATCTCTTATCGCTATCTAAAATAATAATAGCTCTTAAATATTTATGATTATCTAAAGTTTCCTTTCTATATCTTTTTAGTTCTAGATTAATTTGATTTTTAACACCATCTTTCCCTCCACAATTTCTATACTCCAACCATCTATTAGTATTAAAAAATAATAGCTTTTCTGCACTCTCGAATTTAGAAAAAATACCTTTATAACACTTACTATCATAATAAGAATTTTCTATAAAAACCAGAATAGGATTAGAAAGATATATTAATCCATCTTTTAATGTTAGCCTATTTTCTTTTTCTTCATTTTTTGAGCTGATAGTCAACTTATCGTCAGTCGTTATGTAAGCAGAATTAGCAAAACTTTTTTGTAAAAATTCATTTTTAGATTTTCTTGCTCCTAACAACCATTGACTTTTAAAAATAATTTCATCATCAATATAATAATTATATCTATTCTTAATAAAAAAATCGAACAATTGATCTATCTCATCAAAAAACTCTTCATTAAAAAATAAGTCTGATTCTATTTCAATAACCATCTATTTACTTTTTTTGAGCTCTTCTTAATGCCTTAATTTCTTCAAAACTTTCATTAAAGACATTATCAGGCCAAAAGTCAACTTCTCCGGAATTGCTTATGTTTATTTTTTTAAGAAGACTTGAATTTGTTTTTTCATCATAATTGACCCAGTATAAGTTTATAGAACTTTTGTCTATTTTATTTTCAGCAACCATTGTTCTTAATCTTAAAATAAAATTTTCAGAATGTGTTTCTATTAAATATTTATTTTCTTTATCAGATGAGTTTGCTAGTAATTCGGCTAAACTTCCGTGTGCTGCTGGATGTAAATGTAATTCAGGTTGTTCCATTATTGTTAATACGGGTCTCTTCTCCTTTTTAAATGCTTTAACTACTATTGGTAAAGCTTGGCTCATTCCTTGTCCGACATCTACGATATTTACACCATCATCTTTAGAATCATTATGTTTAATCCTAATTTCATAATACGGAGATATCTTATTCACATATAATTTCCACCCATCAAAATTGGTTTCATACCATTCTCCTACTTTTTTAGCTATTTCTTCATCATTAACCAGAATTTGGTAGGCATTTTCACCTTTAATTCCAATACTATCAAACTCAGTAACACCGCTTAAATGAAAAACTCTTGGAGGATTTAATCTAAAAGGTCCAATATAATCAGTTTTTAATGAGATATTATCTTTAATTATTTTTCGATTATCGTTTAATAAGAAACCCGAGAAAAGTTCTTTCTTTTCAGTCATCATTTCCGTTAATTCCATTAATTTATTTGGATCGTCATTTATTCCGGAAATTAAATTTGGGGATATTTCCCAAGATGTAAGAATTGGTTTATCAAATGAGTTATTAATTTTTACTTTTAAAAAACTTGAATTTGTTGTTAATTCTATCTCCATCTGTTCTTGAGCTCTTCTTTGGTAAAAAAGATCTCTAAATTCAGCTCCTAACTCTATTTCATTATTAATATACCGTAATGGTTCTTCAAATTCACCAGAAAGAGAAGCTTCTATTAATGTTGGAAGCTTAGCAACCGCACTTTTACCAGAACTATTTTTTCCAAACAGTATTGTTATAGGCTTCAATTCTAATTCATTTGTATTTTGAAAAGACTTATACCCTTTAAAGATAATTTTATCTAACATAATATTTAGTTTTTCAATTTCAAATCTTTACAGACATCTTTAAGAACCTCACAAGGATCAACATCAATTGCCAATGCTATTAAATACAATTCAGTAACACGCAATTTTGTTCTACGATTATTAGACAATTCACTCAAGCGAGTTTTGCTAATTCCCGTTTTACGAGAAACATCTGATCTGTTTACAGATTTTCTAGAAAGAAATAGACCTAAGTCTGTCATTATTGTAAGTTTTTAAGAACATAAATTTAGCTAATGAGTAAGTATTTTCCGATTTTCTAAATAGCTTTGAATTTTTTTATCCGTTTTTGTTTATATTTGTTCTTATAATCGGAATATTTTATCTTAAAAAGTGAATTTTATTTTCAAAAATCGACAAATAAAGTATTATAAATACTAAATAATTCTATGAAAAATGAACAATTAATCATTGATTTAATACAGCAGGATCTTAAACATAGTCAATTGTTGTACGGTTTAGAAAGTATCGGATTGGACGGTTTAAGTATTCATCATCTTGCAATTTTGGAGATTATCTATAAACTTATGAATGTACCAAAAGAGAAAATAAATGATTATTTGGCAGAAACATATGCTTCTTTTATGAATAGATCTATTGATTATAAAATTACTCCAGACGGACAATCTTTAAAACCTTTAGCAAAAGAATGTTATAATAGATTAAAGTATCTTATTGATTTATAAATATTAAATTTAGGTACTTTTGATTTAAACATTTTAGATAACTACCCATTCCACACACATTACACTCCCCTCCTGCCGTCGGCTCGCATAATAAGTGTTGCATTACCTTATTATAAGGAACTTTTCGTTAGAAAACTTTTAAAATAAACTGTAGAAGTAATAAACTTTGCTTTTGTCAAAGCAAAGTGACATAACGCAGAACATTATGATACAAAATAGTAGTCATAATACGACATTATATAAAATTGCTTTAAACTCTAAAAATTATTGTTTTATTGTATTGGGATAGACTATAAATTCTTTTCATAATCTATGCTTTGATTCAATACACGAACAATCAAAATATCAATATCTGTAGCTAGATAAAAAATAGTGTGAGATTTATAAGAAAATCGTTTTAATGATAGTATAAATTCTGATGCATCACGCCCAAGATTAGTATTATCCGCTAATACTTGAAACAGCGTATGCATTCCTAATAAGTATCCCTTGGCTTGTTTTAATCCAAATGTTTCAATGCCATATTCATACATTTTGGCAAGATCCATCTCTGCCTTTCTTGATACTTTATAAACGCCCATCTGCGCGCATACGTTCTTCGACTTCTTTCATAATATCTGGAACAGATTTATCACTAATACCGCTATCCATACCCTCAGTTATAGCTGCTTTAAGTGCTGAGAACTTTGCTTTTTTAGCTTGGTCACGTCTTACTAAATCACGAAGATATTCACTATCATTTGTGAACTCTCCTGCCTTAATTTGAGACTTTATCCACTTATCTTGTTTCTCTGTAAATGTGATTGTTTTTCTAATTGTAGCCATTATTTATGTTTAAATAGTCATACTATTGGTGTAATATACAATATTCAACAAACATACCAAAATTACGAACTACTAATCAATTTAATAATTCTGTAAGCATTCCCATTCCACACACATTACACTCCCCTACTGCGGTCGGCCCGCATAATAAGTGTTCCATTACCTTTTTAAAGAAGCTTTTCGTTAGAAAACTTTTAAAATTAACTGTAGAACAAGAAAAGCCATCCCATCTCCTCGCACACAATTGCAGAGATTCTTAATCTTAAAAATTATGACGTATCAAAGCAAAGTGACATAACACAAGTACAGTATAGTACACTTTTAATATATACGATTTTGATTAAACCTTTATTGAAAAATAAAGCGGCTTCATTTTGTTTAAAAATTGGGATTTCAAAAAACTTAGGTGCTCTTTTTTCAAAAAAAAAGAGAAATTATAGGTAACACATTTCTTATTCATGACATTATATTATATTAGACAAAGAATTACACAGTTGACATTAATACGTGGTAAGGCTTACAAGTAAAAAAAAGGAATAGGATTAATCATATATATAATTAAAAAAACGAAAAGCATGTTATCAGAATCAAGGTGGGTTTACAATAAAAAAGAAGGTCTAAAATGGGTTATTTTTCCCGCCTTCATTGGGTTTGTTATTATTATGATATACCAGTTAATGATATATTTTAATTTACCAACCGAATTATCTATGGTGATTATATTTTTAACATGGGCATGGCTTTTTGATGGAACACATTCTTTTGCCACATATACAAGAACATACTTCGATAAAAGTTACTACAAAAATAATAAAGGTTTTTTATTGAAGAGTTTATTATTGCCATTCTTATTCTTATTTATTCTTAGCTGTACTAGTGATGATCTTACCGAACGAAGTGAAAAAAATGAAAACCTCACACTTAATAAAAGTAATACTGTAAGCACTATTGACCCACCACCAAACTTACCTAATGATTTTTTATGGGGAATAAATGGTCATCCCGCTAAGTATGATGGGGGCGTATATCTAACTTCAAGAGGATTACAAAAAACTCTCATAAAGGAACATCAATTTGATATATATAGAATTAGTTTAGGCATAAAAGCAGATGGTTCATTGAGGTTTGACAGTGACGAAATAGCATACAATGATTACCTAAATTCTTTTGCTGATATGCCTGACTTAAAAGTTCTATGCGTGCCATTAGTGCATCACCTTATTGATTATTCTCCGTCAGCAACACAAGCCCAAAACTATATAAAAGGGAAGACTCTTGGAGAAGGTTTTATGAAAACTACTAACAATCGTTTTAAATATGTTGGTTTAGGTAATGAAATTGTGTTATGGGATGATTTATTAATAAACAACCCGCCTACATATGGAGTAAATTCTAGTGATTACAATATTAGCAAACTAAACAAAGCTGCTGCATTTCTTAGAGGAATGCAATATGCATTTGACAATGAACCTAATGGTCCTGAAACTGTTCTTTTAACAACTCGAACCAAATTTTACTTCATAGAACATATGGTAAATGAAGGTGTTAATTTTGATATAATGGGCTATCATATGTATACAAAACAGGAACAAAATGGGGAGTATATCACTCTCAATACACCTCTTAATCACCTTGGAGGACAAACTATATTAGGCTATATAGAAAATAATATGCCGCCAAAAGATGTTTGGATTACTGAAGCTGGATTAGATGGTGGAGCTAATACACCGGCTCAACAAAAAGAACAAAGTGAAATTGCGGACTTATTAATAAAAGAATTAAGTGGTACTTCTAAAGTTAAAGCCTATTTTCATTATGAATTATTAGATAATTACCAGAATGTTATAACCCAAAGATACTATGGGATAATGGATTGGAATGCTTCTACAGGTGTGTATGAGCATAAACCAATTTCAGAAACACTTAAATTTAGAATCGAAGAGAATAAAAGAGGTTACCAAAATTATATTTACTCTTTATACCAAAATGTAGCAGGAAGAAACCCTTCTGCTCTAGAAAATGATTATTTAACTAATGTAAGCCAACTTAGTGCTACAGATGATTTTACGTCAAGCGTTAATACTATTATGTACAATGAGGGATATAGAGAGTTTGTAAGGTATAATATGGAATTTCTAATTGATCGTGTTAACTATACTTCTGACATCAATTTTTTAGAAAATCAAATGCAAAACAATATATTAAATCGTGAAAATATCATTAAGTATTTTTGTGCCAGTAATGCTTTTTGGTTATTATCAAATCAAGATAATGAAACATTTGTAGAACGTTTATTTGAAAAATTATTAGATAATGTAAACCCATCATCACAAGATGTAAGATACTATTTAAATCAATTAAACTCTGGTGAATCTAGACTAAATGTCGTTATTGAATTTATGGAGTCTGAAAAATATATTCGTAAGTTTATTAGAGATCAATACATAGATCTTTTAGATAGAAATCTTGATAATGATTCACCTAGTGAAGATTTTTGGTATACAGAAATGACAACCAAACAACAAACTCAAAATGAGGTAATTAAGCATCTGCTAAAAACAAAAGGATATTGGATTTTATCAAATATTAAAGGATACGAACGAAACAATTCTCCATTTACATATTACAACTAAATTCTAATTTAAATAGGGGTTAATCATTAGAATTCCCCGAGGCTCTGCCTCGGTGGTCAAGAGGAAAGTTTGAAAACCTGAGGTTTTCATAAAACTAAAAAGTAAACTTTATTCCTTTGAATACCCCGATGGCTCTGCATCGGGGATTATTTATTAATATGATTTAGGTTAAGTAAATACTATACCATACACATTCCCACTTTACTCCTATCGCCGCTTCGGGCAAAGCGTATTCCATTACATTTTAAAGAATATGTAGAGCTAAAAAGGTCAACGCACCACCTCGCAAACAATTGTAAAGATTCTCAATCTTAAAAATTATGCCGTACCAAAGCAAAGTGGCATAATGCAAGTACAGTATACTACAAATGTATATTGTAGCAAATTGGCGAATACGTAGTATTTTAAAACAGTCAATTAATTTAACTCTAAAATGCACTTATACGATTTGTGATTAAAAAATTCGTATAAATTCATTGAATTATTTTTTCTTTATGCAAGGCAAAAAAATCAAGCATAGCTATAGCTACGGTTTATTTTTTAAACGAAGTAGAAAGGAAAAAGAAACGATGAATATGCGAAATTTTTAGTTATAAATCGTATTATACATTATAATTCGATCGTTCCATTTTACTCCAGGAACAAATTAAAAAGTAACGTTCAAAATAAGGATATTTCATAGTTCCTTACACGGCAAACTTAAACATTAATAATACAATGGGTTGTCTGGTTTCAGATTGGTGTAATTTCACTCTTTCAAAAAACCTAAAACAATAAAAAATACAACCATGCTTACCTTTTACTAACAATTTCACAGTTTACATTAACCTATTGCTAACTTCCTATATACCTTTTACTAACCCCGTTTTACCGTAAAAAAACTTGATACTTCTTAATTTTACCACAGCTAAAAACAAGGGTGCTTTTTTACTAAAATAATTCTAAGAGGTACCGCTTTACTATCTACTAAAAAGTATAATACATTTTAACCAACTAATATTAAAACCTAAGTATTAACATTAAAATAAAACACAATGAAAACTAAAAGAAAATTAAACTCAATCTTAAAAATTACTTTTATGGTAATAGCAACTTTCTTTATCCAAAGTTGTTCTACAGATACTGTTGAAGAATCACCTGAAATAGAAGAAATAACTGAAACATTGGCGGAATCAATAGAAAGAATCGATCCGGTAGAATTTAATAAAGCAGCAAATTGGAGACCGGCTCAACCGCAACATGGTAAGAAGTATTTAATTGAAAATTATCAAGGCTTGTATCTCGGTACATCAGATGATAATTTTAAAAATGGAATTAATATTAAAAAAGTGATGCTTCCGGGTAATTATAAAGAATCTACATGGAAAATGTGGGATTATGGTGATAGAACTATAATAAAGTTGGCATCTAACGATAAGTATTGTGTAGACGTTGAAAGATATGCTACTGGGAATGGAGGAAATATACATTTATGGACATATAATGCTCAAGGTAATCAACAATTCCTATTTGAACGATATCGAAACGAGAACATATTCCGCATAAAAAATTTTAATAGCAAAAAATATTTAGCTGTTAGTCAACATGGTAATGTTATACAATGGCAATTCACCGATAGTCGCGATCAGTTATGGAGGCTACATAAACAAAATTGATTTCTATACGGGGTATTTATCCTAAAACATATAGGATATGATGTATCAACTTAGAGCTTGTTTAAAAACCTTACTTCTTGAAAACAAATATTTTAAGAACCGCGAGCTTACTTCAAATAATTAAAATATCTCGATATTCTCATCATTTGAAGTGTCCTCAGAACCTCAAACTATTGATTTTCAATTTGTATTCTTTTTAAACATACTCTTAAAGCTATTAAAACATGGATAATTAATTTTTATAAATTTTGACAGGGCTATCCCCTTCTAGTACAATTTGACATGTAAAACAAGAGACCGTCTATAAAGCCGGTCTCTTACGGTTTTACGTAATCAATTGAAAATTAGAGGTAAAATTACATATTTGATATAACTGTGGAACACAGATTAAACATTCTAAGGGTTTGCATATCTTTTTTTCTTGATACAAAAAGATATGCAAACCCTTAGGAGATTCACGAACTCCAATAAAATATAAACGCGTGAGCTAAACAAAAAAATCAAGACTTCAGTATATTTAATAGCTATAATTTGTCTATCTCTAACAACATCTCTTTTGCTGCTTTGCCAATTTTTCCGTTAATATCTAAAGAAATAGCCTTTTTGAGTACTTCTCTTGCTTTATGAGTATCTTGTAGTGCGGTGTACGCTTCCCCTAAATGTTTATAAGTGCTTGCAGAATTTGGGAATAGTTGCGAAATCATAGAAAATATCTGAATGGACCCTTGAATTTGTGGCACACGACCACTTTGTAATAAAATGTTCCCTTTTTTGTTTAATTCTGTTTCAAAATCGCAAAAAGCATAACGCGGATCTTGTATCATTTTAGGAAGTTCTTCTGCCAATTTTTGTGTTTGTCCAGATACATACAAATCTGTTATATACTCCATTGGCTTAGGTTTAAAATCCTGTACAACAAAAGTTAATGCTGCTTCTAATACAGGGTCTTGATTACTTACATATTCATCAAAACTCATGGTAACAGGAATGCCAGGCACTATCCAATCTGCATTTTCTAAAGCTGGCTTATCTTGCCACCATAAATATGATAGAGAGATGTCAATAGCACTGTTTGGTAGTGTTACTGGACGGTTATCTCCCCAAAAATTGACATTTTCTGCTGTGGGCTCTCCCACAAAAATGGCATTGGTATAATTGTCTATTTCATTAACGAGGTTTTGGCAAGCAGAATAGGTTCGTCTTCCAATAATAATAAATAACTTGCCTACTTTATTGATCTTTCTGGACTCCATAATACTTTTTATAACATCTTTATTTAAATAGTTATTTCCTCCACCATTTAAACGTAAATCTATAATTAATTTCTCTACATCGCCAGTTTCTATTTCATTAAAAACACGTGCATAAAAATTCTTAGTACTTTCTCCAGCTTCATCCTGAATTCTACTATGTCTAACATACATCGCCTTTTCTTTGGCTAAATATTGAGAGTAATACACCTTATCCAGGTACTTTAAATATAAAGGTGTTGTGGATTGATCTCTTGCATCTAACCAATGTTCATTTTGATGTACATAACCACGATTTGTTGGTACTCTTTCGCCTTTAGGTAATGCAGTAAAAGGTTGAGTAAATATTTTATCATTTTTTTCTAAGGTAAGGACTACCTTGTTTTGAAGGGTTTTTGTTAGTTTTTGGGCATGTAAGATTTCAGGATAGCGTATATTATTAATTCCGTAGGCTTTAAAATATTGAGGATTCTCGACTTCTACTGTAGGTTCAATTGCTTTTAGAACGTCTGAAATGGGCTTCCCTTCTACTGCTATGACTTTTGCTCCAACTGCATTTGGATAGTTTTTGTGCGTTCCCTGAATATAAATACCATCATTAAATTCGTGTAAATTGAAAGGTAATTCTGAAAATTCAAATGGTTTTTGATGAAAACTAACATAAGTATGACCATACTTGAATAAAGAGATGATTCGAGACATTCCAACAATAATTTCGTGTTCTTGTAAATTCGGAATGTCCTTGTATAGTACTTCTACTTGAGTGTCAAATTGTTCTTTTGTTGTTTTTACAAAAAGAAACGAATAGTCTTTATGTATCGTGTTTTGAATAAAACGAAGATCTTCTTGCCACTGCACTGCGCTTACTGTTTTTTGTGCTGATAATTGAAAGAAAAATAATAGATTGAGAATAATAAGTGTTTTTTTCATGATGCTATTTTTTAACCTGAATTTATTTCAGGGCTTGATTATTTATTACATCACAAATATGGTTTTAATCTCCTCTCAATAGTAATACTTTGTGCTGAAACGTAGGTATTGATACTTGAACTGTTATAAGAGCTTTATGTATTCATCCAATCTTTAAAATCACTCGTCTTTTGTCTGCTTACAATAAACTCTTGATCTCTTGGATTTGACACTAATAACTTTACGCGATGATTAAAGTAGGGTTCTATTTTCTGAATTGAAATTTTGGAGATAATCTGGCCTCTATTAATTCTGTAAAACTTAGCATCATCTAAGGAGTCTAATAATTGATCCATCGTTTCATCTATAATGTAACGCTTGTTATGGGTAATACCAAAAGTGATGCTATCTTGTGAGTATATATATAAAAGCTCTGATATCCTTATTTGTACAAAGCCACTCCCCTCTTTTACCAATATTCCTGAACGTTTTTGTGGGGTTTGCATACTATTCAAGAGTTCTTTTAAAATATTTGATTCTATAGGATTTGATATATTTTTAGATTTTGAAAATTTGTGTAATGCAGCGTCTAAGTCCTTTTGTTGAATAGGTTTTAGTAAATAGTCAATACTATTTACTTTAAATGCTTGAATGGCGTATTGGTCAAAGGCTGTAGTGAAAATAATGGGTGCAGTTACTTCTATCTTCTGAAAAATCTCAAAACTTAAGCCGTCTGCCAGTTGAATATCCATGAAAACTAAATCTGGTGTCGTATTTTTTCTAAACCACGAAACCGTATCTTCAACGGAATCGATAATGGTGAGTACTTCAAAATCAAAAACACTTTTGTTTAATAAGTTTTGTAACTGACTTGCAGCACGGGGTTCATCTTCAACGATTAGTATTTTCATGACTTTTCTTTTGGTGATTTTAATAATGGAAGTGAAACTGTAAAATACTTCCCATCATTACTAATAACAGGTGTTTTACTTGATATCAGCTGATATCGTTTTTTAATATTCTTTAATCCAATTTTTGTAGATGGTGTTTGAGTTGATTTTGCTTGAATTTTGTTGCTCACTACTAAGGTATCGGCATTAATGGCTACAGTAATCAGTAAAGGTTTGGATTTAGAAACGATGTTGTGTTTTATAGCATTTTCTAGCAAAAGCTGTAAACTCATAGGTACTATCATTACGAAGAGCTTATCTTCAGGAATATTCCAATTCAGCTGTAAATTGTCTCCAAATCTTTCTGATTGAATGTGAATATAGGCTTTAGCAAATTTCAACTCTTTTTTTAAGGAAATTAAATTTGAATTACCAGACTCAATAATAAAACGATATACACCAGATAAATTATCTACAAAATCTTTGGCATCTTCCTTAGTGTCACAATCAATAATATCTCGCAAGGTATTTAGACTGTTGAACAAAAAATGAGGTTGTGCTTGATTTCTTAGGGTATCTAACTGCGCTTGTATCATTACTTGCTTTGTTTGTTCCTCTTCTCTAATTGATTTTTTAAGTCTAACATTATAATATATTGCTTCATATATTGCCATTATCATAATAACGATCAAAATAACAGGTAAAAGAACCTTCAATACCACCATATGGGAAGAATTGAAACCCAAAAAAGTGAAAATTTTTGCGAGCAAAAAACCCATCGTAAAATCGATAAGCAGTATCACGCAAACGATTGTAAAAAGAAGGATCATAATACGCTTAAAATCATCCTCGAAATTGGGATATTTTTTTCGTAAAAAAATCAAAATAAACCTTATGATAAACCAATCACAGATTGTTGGAATTAATGAGGCAACCCAACCTATAAATATTAGTTCTATAGATTCTCTTTCTGATAGATCATTAAATAAATAGTTTGCTATAATACTTATAATAAGAATACCTGTTACACTAAACCAAAAATCATTAAATCCTAAATATTGTATACGTTTCTGTTTATTGAATAGTGGCATAAATTTATAGGCTTATTAAAATGTATGTGTAATCTATGAAGCAAATAGTAACCCAAAAATGCTGACAGTAATAATTTGATTCTTAGTTGAAATTTTCCATATCATATAGATCGTACGAATGCCAATAACGGAATTATTTGGATGGCATGCAAACCAAAAAAATGAGCTGTTCTCAACAGTTCAAATATCTTAAGATTGACAAAAAAATGAAATCATAATACTTTGAAGTATCGTAATATGTTTCTGAATTGTTATATTATTAGGGTCTATTTAGTATAATACCATTCCATATACATTCTTACTTCGCTCCTATTCCTGCGGCAATACTTCAACAGACTATTAATGTAGTATTCTATAATTTACTTAATGTTATTACTATTAGCTTCATCTATCAAGAGAATTGTTTTAAATATTTTTTGAAGTAAAGAAGGCTCGCTACCAGGCCCAATAGTCAACAATTTAGAGTCCGTTATGGGAACACCATTAAATGGACGTATAAATACTTTACCATCAGGGGTATGCTCAAAAAAAGTATATTCTTTTTCATTCCCTATCGTAGTACAACCTTTTACTCTAAGAATACTTTTAGGCAGTGCTTGGCAAATATCATGGATGCATTTTAGAGTAAGTAAAATGGGTAAATCAATAGAACATGAAGACCAATGTGCTCTATGATGTTCAAACTCTTGTGCTGTATTTTCAGAAGGTAATAATTCAGGTAGTAATAAGACATCCAAACTTTCCATAGTTACTATTTTGGCCATTGGGTTCAGTTTTTTTAATTCATCGATCACCTGATTTTTTCTATTTTCATTTATCTTTTCAAAATGTGTTAATACCAGTAAGGAAGAAACCTGAATTTGATTAGCCTCAAGTTCATTATGCTCACCTCGCTTTTTGCTAATTTTTGACATCTACTACTGAAATTTGAATGGGTGGTAAAAATCTATCGTTTATTCCAACGCCTAAGAATTCCATTAACGAGCATGCATCCGATGTTCCGTTAGCTTCAATCCCTCATAGACCCCAGAAACTTCAGTACGTAGGCTAACGTAAAATTCGTAATTTACTGGGTATTAACTTTAGCTCTTTGCAAGGCCGTTTTTTAAAGTGTTGCTGCTTTTTTTAGTAAGCAC
>NZ_VTZU01000109.1 GCF_008370685.1 Aquimarina sp. RZ0 | reverse complement strand
CATATTGTCGCAGTGGCATTTCGTAAAGATCAAGCCCTAAACTTTGTTCGTGCTCGATCCCATTAAACCCATAGTTATGCTCCCTACCAGTAATGGTATTATTGTAGCCTTTATGCTGTAGTCCAAAGGGATAGACGTTTATGCAATTTTTTCAACATTGGCGCACTTTCCCGCGGTTCTATCCCAAGAACAGCTTACAATTTTTTTTAAAAGAACGTCCTTTCTATCATCATTCAGCATTGCTAAAGTACTAAATACTCCCTAAAAGCCACGCAGCAACAACCCAGATTATTGCTAAGGCAATAAACCCCTGTTTTGTTGCTGCTTCCTTTTCCTCGATATTGTACATAATACGAGTTATACCCGCACTTCCTTCGTCAGGGTCTATAACAAGTATTATGTAGCAATACTCCCTCGCCCTGCCTGCCGAAGCCTTGGCGCAGGCAGGTTCGCCCCAAGCTGCCATTGCGCTCAAAATCTGACTTCTAACAAACGATTTCTACTGAAGATATTACAATATTATACTTATATAATCGTGTCGTAGATTCGATCTGGATATTTCTATATGTTCTTAAGCTATTCATTAAAGATAATTTCCCTAGATTTAACTCGTAATATTTAAAGATAAGACAATGAAGATAGCTGATTTAAACAACTACGTGAAGTTCGTATTTGATTTAAAAGATAAGAGTCAAAATTTTGTAACAACTGATATTGACGTTCTTAAAGAATGTGTACCTGTAGATACACTAAAAGTTGGAGACATTTTCAAGGCTTTTGAAGGTGAACATTACAAGGTTGTAGATATTTACGTAAAGGACATTCTAGATTATACTCGTGATGAAAATTATGGTTTTAATCTACAGCACGGGCAACCACAAGGTAAAATAAAGGAGTCACTATTAACAATTGTTGTTACTTTAGAACTTCAAAACGATTAATTTAACCAATAACTAACGCCCTTCGGTTGTTTCATTTTAAAAAGCATCGGAAGTCAGCCGTTTCAGCCTTTGCGCACTTCCGATACTTTTTAAAACGTTATTCTTTTCCGTGTGAGAGGAAAAACGTTTTTTAAAGATGAAGATTTAGGCGGTGGATTTGTGCGGTTGTAATCTTCAGCTTTAAAAAATGCTAGCCGTCTGGCGATTGAAGACAACTGCGTGTACGCAAAACAAAAGGCGTAGCCATAGCGGAGAGGAGCAGCCGACACACAAAAAGGAGTGTAACGGTTTTGTGTGCCAGACGATTTTTATGTTTTCCGATTTATCAGATATTAACTTCAACATAAATAATCGGCTAGGCTGTGACCAAGCGGCGTAGCCAATGAAGCAGCGGTTTTGCTTAACTTTTTATTCAGCGATAGCGTACCTTATTGTTTTTAAGCAAAAAAGTAGCTGCGGGTGATGGAGGAAGGAGTCACGCGAAGATCGGTAGTCGATGCTGACAACCAGCGGTGAGGAAGTATCGACGGTGCGTAGCAACCGACGAAGCAGTGAACGAGTGACGAAGGAACACCTTATAACAGCTTATTACAAAAGCCCTTTTCGGGCTGATGTGATAATAACTAATTGGAGGCGGTAGCCGACTCACTTGGCTATTTAGTATTGCTATTATTTTTTATAACCAATCTTAGTTACTGGTTTTTCTTCTGGTTTGGATAATAACTTTTGAAGCACTTCATAAATTTCGCTGAACTGCTCATTATAACTAGATTCCATTTGTTGTATTTTATTCATTATCTCTTCATAGTTATTTGCTAATTTTCGGAGTTGTACAAAAGTTTCTATAATTTGAACACTCATTTTAATAGCTGCTTCACTATTCAATACACTTGACAGCATTAAGATTCCGTGTTCTGTAAATACAAAAGGTGGATATTTAGAGTGTCTTCCTCTTTTTAAGGACGCAAATTGCGACCTTAAAGCTGTATGTTCTTCTTCTGTGAGTTCGAACATAAAAGATTCAGGAAAACGATTAATATTTCGTCTTACTTGTTCTTTTAATCTTTTAGTAACTACTCCATAAAGTTCTGCTAAGTCTTTGTCTAACATTACTTTTTGACCTCTTATAATATATATCTTATCGATGATTGCTTCATCTGGGATAGTAATTTCTTCGCTCATTTCACTTTGTTATTTGGTAAAAATAATAACTTGATATCATAATTTGTGATACCAAGTTATATTCTTTTCTACATTAATTTTGATGCTGCTTTGATCAGTTTTGCTATTCCTTCGAGTTCTTCGGCAGGATAACTAGCCAATAATATTTTGGATATCCAGAACATACTGTCTTTCATATCCCTTTCGGTTCTTATATCGTCGTCTAATTGACTTAATAAGTTCAGGTTTTCTATCAAAGTATGTTGCATAAAAGATAGTTCTCCATAATCTTGTATGGGTACTCTGATATAGGTTTCTTTAGTTGTTGGGTCTGTATGTATGATGTTTACATACTTGGAAGTAAATTCTTGTAATTTCATAATTATGCGATTTATAAAGGATTAAAGAAAATACCCACCTTAGTTTTCCTTCTGTACGCATAATACAGCACAAGAGTTTCCTTGCTTGTGAACATAGTGGGATTTGATTGTAAAAATACACTTTGTTACGATTTTAATGCGTTTCAAGGATTAAATATGTATCTCTTTTTATGGGCTTCTGTTTCTAGTTTTCATAATTTATATTTTACTGTATTGGATGATAATTGTTTACGATTTCGTGTAGGTTTTCCAGATCATCTTGCAAGTATCTTTCTGTAGAACTGATATACCGATGTCCTGCTAAATATTGAGTTTTTCTAAGATTATGCTCGCTTAACCAATTGGTAATTACGGATGCTCTTATCTGTTTGTTACTTTCTACTTTTTGATTGTATTTTTTAAGTTTTTTAATGATGGTATTGATAATTATAAATCGATCTCCAGAAGGAAAGAGTTGGTCGGTATCTATCTTTAATCGTTGTGCTAGATATTTTCTAACTTCATTTATGTATTCCATAAATTCCATCATCTGCCAAGGTTTTAGTTCTAATTCCCTGGCATTACTTCTTTTTCTGCTCGGAACATAGATTTTACCTTTATTCAAGTGTAAATGTTCTGTTTTCAGGTTTTTCAGGTCTTGTGTATCTAATCCTTGATATACCAGTAACCCAACAATAATTTTATTACGTTTTGAGGTGTATTTGTGATATTCTTCTTGGTACTTATCAGTTTCGTAACTGTAATATAAATCTTCCAGTTCTTCGGGTTCGAGTAGGTTGTAATTGATACTTCTTTGCGTTCCTCGTACATTGACGTTTTCAATTGGATTATCAGTTCTGTATGTTTCACTTATCAGATAATTGAAGTATGTTTTTATACTGCTTAATTTATGATTGATTGTCTTTTTACTATTTCCTTTTCTGGTCAGATGTTTGATGTATTTTAAGCAAGTTTTATAGTCTATTTCGATAGCTGTAGTAGATTGCTTTTTACACCATTTTATAAAGTATTGTGATGCTATTTCTTTAGAAGCTATGGTTTTTGGTGTATATCCTTCTTTCTTTAGGTATGTAGTATAATCATTCATTTTCAAGGGTTTTTACGATATGAGTATAGATTTGTGTAGATTCTAAGCTACTATGCCCTAAAAAGTGCTTGATACTTTCGAGTGGTACTTCTCTTTGTAATAAATGGGTGGCGATAGAGTGTCGTAAAGTGTGTAATGTGATTTTCTTTTCTTCTATTACCTTATTTTCTGTAGCTTTTACAATAGCTTGCAATCGACAAGCAAAGGTCATTCCTTGTAATCGTGTACCGTGATGATTGAGTAGTAATGCTTCTGTATCGTGTTTGATGTTAAATTCTAATCGTGCATCGTATAAATAATCTTCTAGGATTTCAAGATTGTAACTGTTGATTGGTACGAACCTTTCTTTGTAGTTCTTTCCTTTACGTACATAGATTCGTTCTTTATCAAAAAGTATATCGCTGGTATCTAAATGTACTGCTTCATTTCTGCGTAGTCCACAACTGTAGAGTAATGTTAATATAGCTTTATCCCTTTGGCGATAATGTTTTTTGTTATGACTATGATTCGTGGCATTAAAGAGTTGTTTTACTTCTTTTTGGGTTAAAATATTGATCTTTTCTTCGGTTGGGTGACTTTCAGATTTAAGATGTATACTGATTCCTTTGTGATTATGGTTTTGTAAGTATTCTTTGAACTTTTTTAGAGCTTGTTGGTGTTTATTGAGATAGGATTTACTTAATGCTCCGTATCTTCTTTCATTACTACGTTGTTTAAGTTCTTCGTAATAGTCTTTTATATTTTTTGGAGTAATGGTTTTAATATCAGTATGTCCGTGACATTCGAGCCAATAAAAGAACTCTTGTAAATGATTTGGTAAATTATAAACAGTAGTTTCTGCATATCCTAAAATATCTAACCACTCTTTAAAGTTGGCAACAAGTATCTTGTAACTATCGTTTTGTAGCTTTAATTTTCTCATCGGTATGTCTTTTTTGTATTTCTCTTGCGAGTTGGGGTAACTAGCTATAATTGTTGCTGTTATTTCGCAAAAATGATGGTTGCGAGTTAGTTGCGACTTTGCGAGTTGATTTGCTCTATACAATGTCGCAATGAGTTATCAATCTGACTTTTAAGTATTTTATATTCATTTACATCTGTAACTTCAAAACAATGACTTTTGGTCTTAGCATTCTTGATTCGTTTGATATAATCTTCTGCTAATAATTGTTTGTGGTAGTTACGTAACGTACTTTCTTTTATTCTTAAGTTTCTTCTGATTTCTGCATTGGTAAAGGTGGTTTGCGTATTCTTTGTAAGATATTCTTTCAACCTTTCCAGATAATTACGGACTGCTCCTGTAATCGTATCACTTTTACGGAGTAACACTTCTTTAATGATTCCGTTGGCTTCTTGTATATCTTCAATAGTGGTTTCGATATACATTTCTCCTGTTTGGGTGTCGACCTTCGACTCTCGTTGATACTGTTTGTAGAAGGTAATGGCTTCAATAAATTGTAAATAATGAGTATTTGTCCTTCTCGGTTTAAATACAGATTGTGGCAACTCTAAAAACTCTGCATAGGGATTGATTACTTTAACTGGTTGTAATAGCATTTGTACATTCTGTAAGATGTTTTTTGCTTTGAGTTCTGCATCTACATTTACTTTTCCTGCACTTATTAACCGTTGATAGTACATTATCTTTTGATCCTGTTCGTTTGATTCATCGATATACAATAAAAAGCTACGGTTACTATTATCTTCGTAAATACTTTCTTGTGTGGTACAGCCTGCAACAGATACAGGGCCTTCTACGGTTAGATGTATGGTTTTGGTATTTCCTTTTCTGTCTTTATGGACTACGGTTTTTGTAATTCTGCGTTTGGATTGTAATTCCCGTAATGGATAGAGTACACTTTCTGCACCGTCTAAATCTTCGATTAAGATTAGTTTGTTTCTAAGTTCTGTTCTATTGAAGTAGTAAAATGCATTCTCGGATAATACAGTGATTTCTACTTTTTCGTGATCTGGTATAAGTTCGGCTACTTTGGATTGTAAATGTGTTTTTCCTGCTCCAGAACTACCTAAGCTGATACAATGCAAAGGATTGTAGCTTTTACGGCTTGTAAAGATCAGGTACATTAATAATCGATTGGTTTCTTCTCCTATTACACCACTTTGTTCAATTAGTTCATTGGTTTTAGTGAGTAAATTATTTGATTTTAAGAACTTGATCGCTGCTTTTTCCTCCGCTGTAGATAATTCTTTGATCGTGATTTCTGATTCATCGTTATCTAATTGGCTTAATCGATATTGCTCTAATTCATTAGTCAGTTCTTGTAATGTTCTACGGACTACACTTGTACCGATTTCTATACGTTCTGCTACTTTTCTAACTAATTTCTCTACTTGATTATCATTATACAGATCAACATTATGTCGCAATTTGGTTTCACTTTGTATTTTATTGATCCCTAGTGTAACCCGTAACGCTTCTAAATGGTTGAGTTTGATACCGCCTAGAATATGGATTTCTAAGTGCTTTGTGATGTAACTATAGTTGTTTGGATTGGTCGTATTGAACATTGTTGAAAAAAGTTTTATACACATTATCGTGTACAAAGAAACATAATCATATTTATTTAAACAATATTTTTATGTTTTTAAAACCATTTTTATGTTCATATATTTGCTAAAACCTTTAAAATTGAGGTTATCAACACATAATAAGATGTATTAATGGGTTCATTTGGTAAAAAACTGGCAGAATGTAGAAAAGCAAAAAATCTATCGCAAAAAGAACTTGCAGAGATTTTTACTACTTCGCATACTACGATTGGGAAGTATGAGCGTGATGAGATGACACCATCTATTGATGCTGCTAAAAAACTAGCTAAGATTTTAGATACTACGGTTGGATATCTTTTGGATGAGAACGATAATGCAGACCTTTTTAAAGATCCGAAGATGTTGCAACGATTTCAGGATATTTCTAACTTACCAGAAAGAGACAAAGAGTGTTTACTTACTACTGTTGATCATTTTATAAAAGCTTCTAAAATTAGTATGATATAAAAAAACCACTCATTGCTGAGTGGCTTAATAATTATTTGTTTTCAGATATATAATTCTGATTATTTAGTTTTTCCATTAGGCCACCATTCAATAGTAACTCCATCATCGTGTACTACATTTTTAACTATCCTTTTGTCAGAATCTAAAAAAGTAATAAACGAGTCTAAAGAAGCTAAGTTGTTATGAAAATCAAAATTTTCATCCAAAGATTCTTTAGGGATTGCATCATGATAAATATAAATATTAACAAAAACTAAATCATCACTTAATCCTGAAAAAGTAAATACTAAATTACTTTCATCACCAGTTGATAGATCATATAAAGATTTAGAATAAAGTCCTTTATATTTTTGATTAATTTCTTCTTTAATTTTAGAAAAAATATTTTCATCAATATTTAATTTTGAAAAAACATCCTGTGTAATTTTCTTTCTAGAAGGATGATTGGCTAATTTTTTAGATAAAAAAGCATTAAAATCAAAATCCACATAGTAGGGATAAACAAGATAACTATCACCTAATTTTTCGGGGTATTCACTAATAATTTTGGTGTCAAAAATTTCTGAAAAAATTCTTTTTTCATCATTTTCACTAACCTCACTACAACTAATTGTTATAATGGCAAGTAAAATAAATAAACTCAATCTCATAGTTTTACTTTTTAGGTTTGATATTAACTTGAGGGATTAAAAACTCGTTCCCATCTTTTTTGAAGATAAGACTTGACTGACCAAACCCTGTACTTTGTCCACGATATATTTCTCTTGTGGGTAAACCAAGTTGTTCTCTAAATCTATTAATTCTTGTTACTACTGCTCCCTTACCTGACTCACCTCCGTGAAAATCAATAAAACGCCCTCCAAGTTTATCCTTTTGATCTTCTGAACTATTGAAGAAACTAGCTCCAAATTTGGTATGTAAAGATTCATGTAGTAAAGTTAAACCAGTACTATATGCTCTAGGGTCAAGCCCTTGATCTCTTAAACCTTCCTGTATACCATTAATTTCAGAAGCATTTAAATCTACCACACCTGTAGGAAATCCTTTTGTTGTCTCATTAGTTCCACTTACTGTGATAGTCCCTTCATCACTTAAAAGATGAGATACAAAAGCTGCTGCTTCTGTACAATCTCCGTCACATTCTCCTGAACCTGTTAGAACAGATCTTCCATCTTTAGTCGTATTTACAGTTATTTCTTGACCAGAGATGTCCGCTAAATCAATTAAAAGGTTTGTGAATAAAAAATTATCTCTATTCAACTCTTCTTCTGTCTTTTCCTCACCATTTGCTTTTAGATGATTTAATAGAGCTGTGACATCGATTTCTTCTCCATTGGGGTCAATAAAATAGTTTGGATTGTTCAATCCGTAAGTAAAAGGTGATTGATCATAGTATTTCTCTGCTTGCGGATCAATATTAAACCACTTACCAATTGCTGGATCATAATTTCTTGCTCCATAATCAATCCAACCAAGACCTAATTCATTTTGTTCTTCTTTTCCATTATATCCGTAAGGATGCTCTGATAACACGGTATTATTGTATCCTTTGTGTTCGAGCCCAAAGGGATAGACGTTTATGCAATTTTTTCAACATTGGCGCACTTTCCCGCGGTTCTATCCCAAGAACAGCTTACAATTTTTTTTAAAAGAACGTCCTTTCTATCATCATTCAGCATTGCTAAAGTACTAAATACTCCCTAAAAGCCACGCAGCAACAACCCAGATTATTGCTAAGGCAATAAACCCCTGTTTTGTTGCTGCTTCCTTTTCCTCGATATTGTACATAATACGAGTTATACCCGCACTTCCTTCGTCAGGGTCTATAACAAGTATTATGTAGCAATACTCCCTCGCCCTGCCTGCCGAAGCCTTGGCGCAGGCAGGTTCGCCCCAAGCTGCCATTGCGCTCAAAATCTGACTTCTAACAAACGATTTCTACTGAAGATATTACAATATTATACTTATATAATCGTGTCGTAGATTCGATCTGGATATTTCTATATGTTCTTAAGCTATTCATTAAAGATAATTTCCCTAGATTTAACTCGTAATATTTAAAGATAAGACAATGAAGATAGCTGATTTAAACAACTACGTGAAGTTCGTATTTGATTTAAAAGATAAGAGTCAAAATTTTGTAACAACTGATATTGACGTTCTTAAAGAATGTGTACCTGTAGATACACTAAAAGTTGGAGACATTTTCAAGGCTTTTGAAGGTGAACATTACAAGGTTGTAGATATTTACGTAAAGGACATTCTAGATTATACTCGTGATGAAAATTATGGTTTTAATCTACAGCACGGGCAACCACAAGGTAAAATAAAGGAGTCACTATTAACAATTGTTGTTACTTTAGAACTTCAAAACGATTAATTTAACCAATAACTAACGCCCTTCGGTTGTTTCATTTTAAAAAGCATCGGAAGTCAGCCGTTTCAGCCTTTGCGCACTTCCGATACTTTTTAAAACGTTATTCTTTTCCGTGTGAGAGGAAAAACGTTTTTTAAAGATGAAGATTTAGGCGGTGGATTTGTGCGGTTGTAATCTTCAGCTTTAAAAAATGCTAGCCGTCTGGCGATTGAAGACAACTGCGTGTACGCAAAACAAAAGGCGTAGCCATAGCGGAGAGGAGCAGCCGACACACAAAAAGGAGTGTAACGGTTTTGTGTGCCAGACGATTTTTATGTTTTCCGATTTATCAGATATTAACTTCAACATAAATAATCGGCTAGGCTGTGACCAAGCGGCGTAGCCAATGAAGCAGCGGTTTTGCTTAACTTTTTATTCAGCGATAGCGTACCTTATTGTTTTTAAGCAAAAAAGTAGCTGCGGGTGATGGAGGAAGGAGTCACGCGAAGATCGGTAGTCGATGCTGACAACCAGCGGTGAGGAAGTATCGACGGTGCGTAGCAACCGACGAAGCAGTGAACGAGTGACGAAGGAACACCTTATAACAGCTTATTACAAAAGCCCTTTTCGGGCTGATGTGATAATAACTAATTGGAGGCGGTAGCCGACTCACTTGGCTATTTAGTATTGCTATTATTTTTTATAACCAATCTTAGTTACTGGTTTTTCTTCTGGTTTGGATAATAACTTTTGAAGCACTTCATAAATTTCGCTGAACTGCTCATTATAACTAGATTCCATTTGTTGTATTTTATTCATTATCTCTTCATAGTTATTTGCTAATTTTCGGAGTTGTACAAAAGTTTCTATAATTTGAACACTCATTTTAATAGCTGCTTCACTATTCAATACACTTGACAGCATTAAGATTCCGTGTTCTGTAAATACAAAAGGTGGATATTTAGAGTGTCTTCCTCTTTTTAAGGACGCAAATTGCGACCTTAAAGCTGTATGTTCTTCTTCTGTGAGTTCGAACATAAAAGATTCAGGAAAACGATTAATATTTCGTCTTACTTGTTCTTTTAATCTTTTAGTAACTACTCCATAAAGTTCTGCTAAGTCTTTGTCTAACATTACTTTTTGACCTCTTATAATATATATCTTATCGATGATTGCTTCATCTGGGATAGTAATTTCTTCGCTCATTTCACTTTGTTATTTGGTAAAAATAATAACTTGATATCATAATTTGTGATACCAAGTTATATTCTTTTCTACATTAATTTTGATGCTGCTTTGATCAGTTTTGCTATTCCTTCGAGTTCTTCGGCAGGATAACTAGCCAATAATATTTTGGATATCCAGAACATACTGTCTTTCATATCCCTTTCGGTTCTTATATCGTCGTCTAATTGACTTAATAAGTTCAGGTTTTCTATCAAAGTATGTTGCATAAAAGATAGTTCTCCATAATCTTGTATGGGTACTCTGATATAGGTTTCTTTAGTTGTTGGGTCTGTATGTATGATGTTTACATACTTGGAAGTAAATTCTTGTAATTTCATAATTATGCGATTTATAAAGGATTAAAGAAAATACCCACCTTAGTTTTCCTTCTGTACGCATAATACAGCACAAGAGTTTCCTTGCTTGTGAACATAGTGGGATTTGATTGTAAAAATACACTTTGTTACGATTTTAATGCGTTTCAAGGATTAAATATGTATCTCTTTTTATGGGCTTCTGTTTCTAGTTTTCATAATTTATATTTTACTGTATTGGATGATAATTGTTTACGATTTCGTGTAGGTTTTCCAGATCATCTTGCAAGTATCTTTCTGTAGAACTGATATACCGATGTCCTGCTAAATATTGAGTTTTTCTAAGATTATGCTCGCTTAACCAATTGGTAATTACGGATGCTCTTATCTGTTTGTTACTTTCTACTTTTTGATTGTATTTTTTAAGTTTTTTAATGATGGTATTGATAATTATAAATCGATCTCCAGAAGGAAAGAGTTGGTCGGTATCTATCTTTAATCGTTGTGCTAGATATTTTCTAACTTCATTTATGTATTCCATAAATTCCATCATCTGCCAAGGTTTTAGTTCTAATTCCCTGGCATTACTTCTTTTTCTGCTCGGAACATAGATTTTACCTTTATTCAAGTGTAAATGTTCTGTTTTCAGGTTTTTCAGGTCTTGTGTATCTAATCCTTGATATACCAGTAACCCAACAATAATTTTATTACGTTTTGAGGTGTATTTGTGATATTCTTCTTGGTACTTATCAGTTTCGTAACTGTAATATAAATCTTCCAGTTCTTCGGGTTCGAGTAGGTTGTAATTGATACTTCTTTGCGTTCCTCGTACATTGACGTTTTCAATTGGATTATCAGTTCTGTATGTTTCACTTATCAGATAATTGAAGTATGTTTTTATACTGCTTAATTTATGATTGATTGTCTTTTTACTATTTCCTTTTCTGGTCAGATGTTTGATGTATTTTAAGCAAGTTTTATAGTCTATTTCGATAGCTGTAGTAGATTGCTTTTTACACCATTTTATAAAGTATTGTGATGCTATTTCTTTAGAAGCTATGGTTTTTGGTGTATATCCTTCTTTCTTTAGGTATGTAGTATAATCATTCATTTTCAAGGGTTTTTACGATATGAGTATAGATTTGTGTAGATTCTAAGCTACTATGCCCTAAAAAGTGCTTGATACTTTCGAGTGGTACTTCTCTTTGTAATAAATGGGTGGCGATAGAGTGTCGTAAAGTGTGTAATGTGATTTTCTTTTCTTCTATTACCTTATTTTCTGTAGCTTTTACAATAGCTTGCAATCGACAAGCAAAGGTCATTCCTTGTAATCGTGTACCGTGATGATTGAGTAGTAATGCTTCTGTATCGTGTTTGATGTTAAATTCTAATCGTGCATCGTATAAATAATCTTCTAGGATTTCAAGATTGTAACTGTTGATTGGTACGAACCTTTCTTTGTAGTTCTTTCCTTTACGTACATAGATTCGTTCTTTATCAAAAAGTATATCGCTGGTATCTAAATGTACTGCTTCATTTCTGCGTAGTCCACAACTGTAGAGTAATGTTAATATAGCTTTATCCCTTTGGCGATAATGTTTTTTGTTATGACTATGATTCGTGGCATTAAAGAGTTGTTTTACTTCTTTTTGGGTTAAAATATTGATCTTTTCTTCGGTTGGGTGACTTTCAGATTTAAGATGTATACTGATTCCTTTGTGATTATGGTTTTGTAAGTATTCTTTGAACTTTTTTAGAGCTTGTTGGTGTTTATTGAGATAGGATTTACTTAATGCTCCGTATCTTCTTTCATTACTACGTTGTTTAAGTTCTTCGTAATAGTCTTTTATATTTTTTGGAGTAATGGTTTTAATATCAGTATGTCCGTGACATTCGAGCCAATAAAAGAACTCTTGTAAATGATTTGGTAAATTATAAACAGTAGTTTCTGCATATCCTAAAATATCTAACCACTCTTTAAAGTTGGCAACAAGTATCTTGTAACTATCGTTTTGTAGCTTTAATTTTCTCATCGGTATGTCTTTTTTGTATTTCTCTTGCGAGTTGGGGTAACTAGCTATAATTGTTGCTGTTATTTCGCAAAAATGATGGTTGCGAGTTAGTTGCGACTTTGCGAGTTGATTTGCTCTATACAATGTCGCAATGAGTTATCAATCTGACTTTTAAGTATTTTATATTCATTTACATCTGTAACTTCAAAACAATGACTTTTGGTCTTAGCATTCTTGATTCGTTTGATATAATCTTCTGCTAATAATTGTTTGTGGTAGTTACGTAACGTACTTTCTTTTATTCTTAAGTTTCTTCTGATTTCTGCATTGGTAAAGGTGGTTTGCGTATTCTTTGTAAGATATTCTTTCAACCTTTCCAGATAATTACGGACTGCTCCTGTAATCGTATCACTTTTACGGAGTAACACTTCTTTAATGATTCCGTTGGCTTCTTGTATATCTTCAATAGTGGTTTCGATATACATTTCTCCTGTTTGGGTGTCGACCTTCGACTCTCGTTGATACTGTTTGTAGAAGGTAATGGCTTCAATAAATTGTAAATAATGAGTATTTGTCCTTCTCGGTTTAAATACAGATTGTGGCAACTCTAAAAACTCTGCATAGGGATTGATTACTTTAACTGGTTGTAATAGCATTTGTACATTCTGTAAGATGTTTTTTGCTTTGAGTTCTGCATCTACATTTACTTTTCCTGCACTTATTAACCGTTGATAGTACATTATCTTTTGATCCTGTTCGTTTGATTCATCGATATACAATAAAAAGCTACGGTTACTATTATCTTCGTAAATACTTTCTTGTGTGGTACAGCCTGCAACAGATACAGGGCCTTCTACGGTTAGATGTATGGTTTTGGTATTTCCTTTTCTGTCTTTATGGACTACGGTTTTTGTAATTCTGCGTTTGGATTGTAATTCCCGTAATGGATAGAGTACACTTTCTGCACCGTCTAAATCTTCGATTAAGATTAGTTTGTTTCTAAGTTCTGTTCTATTGAAGTAGTAAAATGCATTCTCGGATAATACAGTGATTTCTACTTTTTCGTGATCTGGTATAAGTTCGGCTACTTTGGATTGTAAATGTGTTTTTCCTGCTCCAGAACTACCTAAGCTGATACAATGCAAAGGATTGTAGCTTTTACGGCTTGTAAAGATCAGGTACATTAATAATCGATTGGTTTCTTCTCCTATTACACCACTTTGTTCAATTAGTTCATTGGTTTTAGTGAGTAAATTATTTGATTTTAAGAACTTGATCGCTGCTTTTTCCTCCGCTGTAGATAATTCTTTGATCGTGATTTCTGATTCATCGTTATCTAATTGGCTTAATCGATATTGCTCTAATTCATTAGTCAGTTCTTGTAATGTTCTACGGACTACACTTGTACCGATTTCTATACGTTCTGCTACTTTTCTAACTAATTTCTCTACTTGATTATCATTATACAGATCAACATTATGTCGCAATTTGGTTTCACTTTGTATTTTATTGATCCCTAGTGTAACCCGTAACGCTTCTAAATGGTTGAGTTTGATACCGCCTAGAATATGGATTTCTAAGTGCTTTGTGATGTAACTATAGTTGTTTGGATTGGTCGTATTGAACATTGTTGAAAAAAGTTTTATACACATTATCGTGTACAAAGAAACATAATCATATTTATTTAAACAATATTTTTATGTTTTTAAAACCATTTTTATGTTCATATATTTGCTAAAACCTTTAAAATTGAGGTTATCAACACATAATAAGATGTATTAATGGGTTCATTTGGTAAAAAACTGGCAGAATGTAGAAAAGCAAAAAATCTATCGCAAAAAGAACTTGCAGAGATTTTTACTACTTCGCATACTACGATTGGGAAGTATGAGCGTGATGAGATGACACCATCCATTGATGCTGCTAAAAAACTGGCTAAGATTTTAGATACTACCGTTGGATATCTTTTGGATGAGAACGATAATGCAGACCTTTTTAAAGACCCGAAGATGTTGCAACGATTTCAGGATATTTCTAACCTGCCAGAAAGAGACAAAGAGTGTTTACTTACCACAGTAGACCATTTTATAAAAGCTTCTAAAATTAGTATGATATAAAAAAGCCAGCTACATCGCTGTAACTGGCTCTTGTCATTTATAAATTTCGCTTTAATATTCTATTAAGTCAAGAAACTTTACAGATTATTAGTAAAGATGATTAGCTAATTTGGGAAATATTTCTTTTAATTCTTTGTCCTTATAAGATTTATTACCTCCATATTCTAAACCAACTTCCAAATAAGATTTGATAGTTTTCTTATCCTCTTTTTTTATATTAGAGATTATAGCTATATACTTATCTTCTCCTATTTTTTCAACAATATTAATAAGAACGTATCCATGTTCGTATCCCGCAGCATCAAAAACAGGTAGAGTTGATATTTTTATTAATGCTTCGCTATCCAAATCTATAGATTTTTTAATTAGACTACAATATGAATAATTCGTTGTTGCTGATTCTAATAGTTCTGATACTTTGATTCCTTGTATACATTCTTTGTTAGCACCACTACAAGAAACCAGTATTATAATTAAAATCGTAATGCTTATTATTTTTATTCTTATCATAACTAAATTAGTTCTTTTTCTTTTGTGCATTTGGGTTTTGACCAGATACTGTAATTGTTCCAAACCTTTTAACTGTTGAAAATGGGTTTAAACCCTGTCTACCTCTTTTCTCCGGAACAGTTGTTCTACTAGTGTTCTGAATAATTCTTTCTAATACATTCCATTCTTTCTGTCGATTATCATCTTCTTTTTTACAGATAGTTACACAACCCCAACTAGTTCGACCTGTATGTAGTCTGAATCCATTTCTTTTATTCCCACTTGCATTAGTTTCTCCCTCAACATCATACCTGTCATTATGTGGCTCATTATCTTGAGCATCTATTCGATACCATTCAGGATTTGTTGTGCTAGCTTCGTTATCTAATAAATCAAATTCTCCATTTGGGATTTCTTTTTCATTTTTATTCCCATTATGTTCGAACTCTCCTGTTTTTACATTAAACTTACCCCCTGAAAAAACATCATCAATTACTAATATTTGATTATAACTTTCTTCATCATCTCCAAAACTAAATTTATATTCATCTGCCGTCACAGCCCTTGTTTCTCTATTAGAATCCCAATTATCATCATCATATATGTATAGTTTATTGTGTTTTTTATCAAAATGAATGATTACTTCTTGTCCATCAGGATCAATGAAGAAAATAGGATTATTCATTGTATAGTTATACGGACTTAAAGAGTTATATTGTTCTGCAAGTGGATCAATATTCATCCATCTACCTAGTGCAGCATCGTAGTTCCTAGCACCGAAGTCATGCCAGTTTAATCCTAATTCATCTTGTTCTTCTTTTCCACCAATACCATAGTTATGTTCCCTACCAGTTATGGTATTATTGTATCCTTTATGTTGTAGTCCAAAAGGATAGTAGTTTTTCTCTTCTAAAACCTCCATGGCCTGATCCCCATCTCCATCTATATCCGTAGTACCTCTAAGAACGTCCACCTTTCCATCACCATCCTTATCTGAGTAGGATAATCTTATATTCCCCAGATGATCTTTATATTGATATACATACTCATACCCTTGTGATAAATCATTAGCATTTTTTGGTTCTGCATAGCCTTCTGGATGATGAAAAAATTTAAGGGTTGTACCTATACCCCCTATGGTCTCATAT
>NZ_VTZU01000108.1 GCF_008370685.1 Aquimarina sp. RZ0 | reverse complement strand
ATATGGCATTGCTAAAGCTAGTATACTTAGCCACTAAAAATATTCAGAAGAAATGGACAGCCCCTTTACACAATTGGAGCTTGATTATCCAACAATTATATATTAAATTTGGGGATCGGATAGCACTTGATTTAGCGACCAAGCCCCAGGAGGGCTCTGGGAGCTAGCTCCCAGAGCCCTCCTGGGGCTTAACCCTGAGACAGGGTTATAATTACACTTCCTGAGAATATAATTAAGTATAATAGATCATTCAATACCTTAGTAAATTATGAAATTGCTAGCCATCATAATATTCTTTTCAGCCTTATCTTTTCTTTTGTATGGATTCAGTTGTCTACTTTCCAACCATATGAAAAATGAGTTTATTCGGTTTGGTCTTGAAGAGAAAAGGAATTTAACTGGTGTATTACAAATACTAGGAGGTTTAGGATTAATTGTAGGTTATTTTTATTCTCCCATTCTTATCTCAGTGTCCTCCGGCTCTTTGGCTCTATTAATGCTACTTGGTTTTGGAGTACGAATAAAAATCAAAGATCCTATACTCGCTTCTTTACCATCATTGTTATATGCTATTCTTAATTTATATATATTTCTTCAATATACTTTTGTTTAGAACTGTTTTAAAAATAAATATTGATATGACTACTCGCTGCGATAAGAGTGCACATTACAAAAAACAGAAAAGCTGGAAAAGATTTATATAATGGATCTTTAATTTTAAAATGCATTAGTATTGATCCTAATAAAAGAATTGCCAAACCAAGCGCTGAAAATTCTTTTAGTTCAGGATACCAAATCGATATTATTAATAAAACTGCCAAAACAACCTTTAGCGCGCCTATAAAATAACAAGACCATATTGGAAGCCCGTACACTCGAAATTCTTCGATAATATTGCTGGCAGTGCCACCTCTCCATTTTGTAGCTCTTTTATTCTGAATGAGCCATACGTTTAATATACTTAGTCCTACGACAACTTGCATAGCAATGATTACATAATTCATAATGATTAATTTTAATTATTCCTTAGTGCCTTCGACTCGATAGATTCTATATTGAAATTTATGAATCTTTCTTTTCGGCGTTCTGCATTGATTTATTATCTGAGACCATACGGATTTCTCTCTGTGGAAATGGTATAGATACCCCTTTATCTTCCAGGCGTTTTTTAGCTTCTTCAATAGTATAGAAATGAACTGCCCAAAAATCTTCATTTGTCGCCCAGTAACGCAGTGACAATGTTACTGCGCTATCTCCTAAATCAGAAACGTAAATTTCTGGAGCTGGGTCTTTCAAAACTTTTTCCTGATTATTAATCAAATCAAGTAATATATCTTTTGCTTCTTTAATATTACTTGTATATGCTATTCCTATCTCTATTTTATCCCGTCTCTTATCTTCTGATGAGTAATTTATAATATTACCATTAGATACCTTACCATTAGGAATTACTGCCAATTGATTACCAAAAGTATTTAGTTTGGTAGTGAATATAGAAATTTCTTTTACTGTACCAGAAACTCCTTGGGTTTCAACAAAATCTCCTATTTTGAAAGGTTTAAAAAACAGAATCAACACACCTCCAGCAAAATTAGCCAGAGAACCTTGAAGCGCTAAACCTACGGCTAAACCAGCTGCACCTAATATCGCAACAAGAGAAGAAGTCTGAACTCCTAATTGAGTTACTACCAAAATTATCAATAAAATCTTGAGACCTATATTGATAAGGTCATATAAAAATCTTTCTAATGTCTCGTCATAATCTTTTTTCTGAAAGAATTTACGAAGCCCTCTACTAATAAGGTTAATAACCCATATACCAACAAAGAAAATTACAATTGCAGAAAAGAGCCCCGGTACAAAATCCCAAACCCATTTTACAAATTGCTCCCAATTTTCTCCAGTAAGTCCTAATTTTTCCATTGTATTTTATCCTATCTATTTATTAATATTGATTTGTTATTCTGATATGTTTTTCATTTCTATTAATTGTCACTTAATCTAATCAAAATAAGCTTCTATTTCTTGTTTAATATTTTCCCATTGTTCTTTTTCTCCATTAAATGCTCTAAATATTTCTTTCATTTTTGACAATCCAAAACCCTTAGCTTCTTCGAAACCTATCTTAGGAGGTAAAGATAGTTCTGCATTTGTAACTACTGCAGCAATAATGAAAGGCTTTTTAGAGTTTTTTGCCATTTGTATAGCCGCCAAAATGTCTTTTGCATGAGTAACTTTTATTCCATCGCCTCCACAAAGCTTTGCGTACTCTGCAAAATCGAAATTATCGACCTTGAGAGCTTCAAAATTAGGTGCTAATCCAGCTTCTTCCATTTCTATTTTGACAAAACCTAATTGAGAATTATTGAATACAATAATCTTAATTGGCAATTCATACTTTACAGCTGTAGAAAAATCTTGTAGTGACATATTAAAAGCTCCATCGCCAATTAATGACCAAACCTCTCGATTGGGAAATTGAAGTTGTGCTCCAATAGCTGATGGAAGACCTACTGCCATTGATCCATGATTAAAAGAACCTATGATTCTTCGATCAGAATGAAAATTCATAAAATTAGAAGCCCAGATAGCCGCCGTTCCTGTATCAATAGTAAAAATTGCATCATTGGAAGCCAGATCGCTAGCCGCTTTTGCAAAGATATGTGGATGTAAAGGCTCCATATCACGAGATGGACTTGCTTTTTTATCATTAGATTCTTTCCAATCACTAAATTTATCTGTTAAGGTATTTAAAAAGGAATCATCTTTTTTTTCTGAGCATAAATTAAGAAGTGAAGTAATTGTTGTTTGAATATCACCGTGAAGACCTAAAGTTACGGATGAACGATTACCAATGTTCTCTGGTCTAATATCAACCTGAATGGTTTTAGTGTTTTCAGGAAGAAAATCGGTATATGGAAAATCTGTCCCTAACATCAATAATAAATCACAATCCATCACAGCTTTATAACCTGAAGGATTACCAATGAGTCCTGTTAATCCAACGACATTATCAGTTGAGTGATCAAATACATCTGCTGCTCTTAGTGTATGTGTTATTGGAGCTTTTAATAATTGTGAGAAACTAATCACTTCTTCTCTAGCTTCTCTACACCCAGCTCCTGCTAAAATTCCTATTTTTTTGGATTCGTTGATAAGTTTTGCAGCAAGATTCAATTCCTCTTGACTAGGAATGATATTACTTTTTGATCTGAATATCGTATGAACAAAATTTCTATTTTCGGCTTTCATTTGCGCAATATCTGCCGGCAATTCTATTCTACAAACACATTGGTGATTTACTGCAATCCTGATAGCTCTCAGAATAACCCTTGGCGCTTCTTCAGGAGATCTAATGACCGCTTGATATTCACATATGTCATCATATATTTTTTTAAGATCAGCTTCTTGATGATAGTTTGTCCCTAAATGCTCGATTGGTATTTGCCCGGTTATCGCAATTACAGGAGATCGTTCTTTTTTTGCATTATATAAGCCATTAATTAAGTGTAACGCACCAGGACCTACAGTACTTGCGCAGACCCCAAAATTATGATTAAGTTCTCCCTGAGCAAACGCTGCATAAGACGCATTACCTTCATGATGTACTCCAACCCACTCAATAATATCCTGTTTACCAATAGCATCTATAAGAGGGTTTAAAGCATCTCCTGCAACTCCAAAAATATGTTTCACTCCTTCATTTTGCAATATTTCCAATAACTGTTCGGATACATTCATTTTTTTATTTTTAAATTAGCTATTCAACCTCAGCACCCATTCTTTGTTTTTAAAAGACAAGCTGGGATTCAAAAGGTTTTGACCATTTTGATACTCTATCTATTGCTGGAATAAGTGTGGCAAAAACTTCAAATTTTCTAGTATATACCGAAGTATTGCCTTGTAATTTCCCCAATTTGATTGTCATAGGAGTTTTAATACTTATATTTTCTTTATTTGCTTCTTCTGATCTTATCAAAACACTTTCCTTGCATAAAAAATCATCCTTCCGTTCATTTCTAACTACTCGCAACACTTTAGTATCATCCCAATTAGAAATCAATACAGGTACATCCTTCATGCCATGAACATCGTAGACAAATAGATGTAATAAATACTCCATATTACCAGATATATCCAATGGATGAAACTGTATTTCAGTTTTTACGATGATAGTGTTTGTTTTAGCATCATCTACCTCAATATATTCTGGAATTTTATCAAGGGTCACTTCAGTTATTTTTGCCATATTGTTATTATTTACCTATTAAAAAAAAGATTGTGATTTCTACTTATTCACTGTTTTGCCGTGATTATTACTTTCAAAAGCATCAATAAACATTAAAATACATCTAAGAAAACTCCTGAAGCAACAACTCCAACTATCAATAAAATCAATACCAATACAATAAACTTTGTCCCTACTTTTGTCTTTGTGTTTTTCTGAAAAATATAATCTCTTCTTTCCTCGACTTCTTCTTTTACGAATTTCATTTTTGTATGTTTTAATTAAACTTTTATTATTTTGTACGGACTATTTTCTTATTTACAAATTCAAAAAACCCTTCTTTTGAAAGGTCTCCCCTCATACTCTGCTGCCATACTACCACCAAAAGGTATCTTGGACTAGAAATGCTTCCTCCGATTTTTGTAAGGAAGTATTAATCCTATTTACGTAAATAAGATATATTCTTTTAAAATTTCTCCGGTAAAAGAATAAATTCTTGTGATTGTACTTGCCATCCAACATCATTTTAACTACATTCCAAAGATAGATTGAGAGATGTGAAAGGATGAACGCTTTTGATATAAATGTTAGTTCGTTTGCCAAAAATCATTTCCGTTAACATCCTTATGGTTTGAGTCAAAGCTTACAACTATTTTTGATGAATTTTGTAATAAATATTTTAACAACATAAAAAACAATAACAATGAGTAATAGTGGAAATACATTTTTAGGAATTTTGGCAGGAACCGCAATTGGTGCAGCTTTAGGTATTCTATTTGCTCCAGACAAAGGTGTAAATACCAGAAAAAGATTAGCAGATGAAGCGCAAGCGACCAAAGATCATTTAGCAAGAGAAGCTTCTAGTTTAAAACATCAGATAGCAGATACTGTATCTAACCAAAAAGAAACGTTAGACACCAAAATTGAGTCTCTAGTTTCTGATGCAAGTTATAAAGCAGATGATGTTATTACCTCCCTTGAAAAAAAATTAAGTGAGTTGAAAGCTAAGAATAAAAAATTACAAAAATCGTAATGGGAGTAATTAACGCATTAAACGAAACCTCTAATAAAGCTTTCGATTCTGGAGAAAAGTATGTAAAAGCCTCTCAAGAATATTATAGGCTTAAAGCTTTCCAGCAATTGGCAAGAGCATTTTCATTCTTAAGCAAGCTGGCCATTATCGGTGGCTTGCTTTTCCTTGGATTAATATTCTTAACGGTGTCGGGAGCAATTTGGCTAGGACAACTTATTGGCAATACTGCATTAGCTTGTTTAATAGTGGCTGCAGCACTGTTTACTATTACGGGTATAGCATATCTTATTCGCCAAAAAATTGATAAAAACATTATAAGAAAAATGTCTCAAGAATTTTTTGATTAACGCTATGAAAAAGACATACACTTCATTCAAGGAAATAGAACAAGATCTGCGTAAACTGAGTTTACAACGTCAAATATCCTTAGAAGAAATGAAACTTCTAAAATCTGAGTTCAAAGATGATTTACAACCGTATCAGTGGGTATCCACAGTTATTAGTGCGGTAAAGAAATATGGTATATTTTATCTGATCAAAAAGTTTTTTAAATAGTATCGTTAGGACACACCTACGACTTCGTCTACAGGCAATTCAGTTCTGTTTTTGAAATTATTAGGGCTTATATCATACTTTTCTTTAAAAATTTTAGAGAAATAACTTCTACTACTAAACCCTATAGAGTATACAATTTCTGAGATATTCATATCAGTTGTTCTTATCAAATCCCTGGCAGCTTCTAATCGTACGTGGCGAATATATTCTGTTACCGTTCTAGCATATAATAATTTAAATCCTTCCTGAAGCTTTGCCTGAGGTAAACCTGTTTCTTCAGATAATTGTTCTAAAGAATAATCTTTGGCTACATCCTTGATAATTTTCTTAGCCAAACCTCTGATTAACTTTAATTCTCGTTTTAAAAGCGTAGTAGGTAATACTTTCTCTTTCATTGCTCGATCATGTTGCTGAATATGCATAGATAAGATTTGATAAATCATACCTTCTATTTGTAATATCCTTATCATACCTTTTTGCTTTATTTTCCGTAAAGCACTTATCTGATCTGCTAATTTTAAATTAAAAGTACCAAAATAAGCAAAGGCTTTTTCGTGATCTTCATCCATAAAAACCTTATACAGCCTTTCATTGAGCTGTGATACATTATTAAGTCGCTTTTTTAAATATTTCTTTCTAGCAATTTGTATTACATTAATTTCTAATTTTTCTTCTTTTGGAAAATACCCGTAGTTATATCCTCCATCTCGGCTGGTAATAATAACTGACTGAAACTGTTCTAAAGTATGTACTTCATTTTGGAATCCAAATCTATGTCCACAATGTCCTGTAAGGCAATATGCAAAGTGAATTGGATTGTATTCTGAAGCATCCATTTTTAATACAAACTCTTTATGAAATACAATATCGTATTCCAATAAGTTTACTCCCCAATCAAACGTAATAAATCTAATGGATCCATGAGCATTTAGATTATTAACAGTGAGTTCGTACTCTCCCCATCGCTCCTCTATTCTTCCCCCTATAACTTCCTGAATTTGCCTAACTGTTCCTTCAGTATCCTTAGCAGTAATATTAATTTCTATGGCGGTTGTTGGTTCTGCGTACATCTTTAAAAAATGATTAGAATGTTGTTTTGTTGAACGTTATCGTAAAATTAACAAACAAAAATAATTTATTCTTGATTTGAAGTATAAGATTTTGTTAAGGTACATCAAAAAAGAAAGGCTATTACAGATAGCATCTTATAAAATCAAAAAAAACTCCCAAAAAAGGGAGTCTTTAAAAACAATTATTTCTTTAAATATCTTTTTAGATCGAATCAAATTCATCCACAAAAAAGTAATCTTTGTCTGCGTTATTCACAAAATATACTCCTTCTCCAAAAATATATTCTACATTTTTATTATCAACTATTACTTTAAACCCCTTTTCTGTAGGCTTTAATTCAAAACTATCATTAGCATCTTTGGTGTATCGTAATACAATATATTTGTCGTAATCACTATACAGATCATTGTCTACATAAATCAACTTTGTAACTTGTTGTGGAGTGGCTTTTATATCTTGATTCAACTTTCCTTTATCAGATTCATCCAACATTACTTTTGACTTTCCTGTTTTGTACACAGTGATTCTGTAAGGCACTGTTTTACCGTCTTTCTTGAACTCGTATGTTTTAGTAGTTCTAGTTTTTACAACCTGTTTATTACTTTGTGCGATTGCACCTGTAAGTGTAAATGTGATTAACAATGTTGTTATTAGTTTTATCATTTTCATTTTATATAATTTTAAAAGGTTATTATTTATTAATTTGGTTATGCTTTTCTAATCATACTAGTATCCAAATGGTCTGTGGTATTTTTAGACCAAGCATTTAACATCCAGCTTGACTTTTCTAACTCTCTAATATAGGCTCCTACCATATCGATTGTACCTTCGTCTCCTGCCTCTCCAGCATGTTCAAGTATCACCCTCATTTGAGTTAGTAATTTTTTTATGATCTCCAAGTAATTCTGTAACCATTTCTATATCTTTCATCAAGGGTGTCACTTCTTTTAAATCTGATAATTTGATATACTCCGCGAACTGACTTACTGGATGATGCTGTAATGTTAAAATACGCTCTGCGATTTCATCAATTTTTATTTTAGCATCATTATATAATTCTTCAAATTTTATGTGGAGATCAAAGAAATTTTTTCCTAAAATATTCCAGTGGAACCCTCTTAATTTTTGGTAGTATAAATTGTAATCAGCTAAAAGTATATTTAATTCTAATACTACGGGTAAAAGCTTTTTCTCATCCATGTTCAAATAATTCATAGCAATTTTTTAAGATTAATAATATAGTAAAGTCGAACAACAGAATTGTATTATTCTTTTTTGTTCATTACAAAGATACCTTGAGTAGAATGGCATCTTTTGCTCATATACTATTTATCTTAACTCTATCGTAAAGAGAGCAAACATAAGATGGAAATTATAAGAATATGGTTTTAGAAATTTAGTATTACCTAAAAAAAAGTATGCTTTTCGGATTTGACGAAACTATATAAAATTCTAGTAAAATGAACCTTATTCAACCAAAGGTTCAAGATTAATATAGCTATAGTTAATTTCTCCTATATGCTTATATTCAGTTTCTCGATCGTGAAGTTCTCCCCATCCAAAATTTCGTTCGATAGTCTTATCCTTATATTCCGATAACAAATCTTCAGAAAGTAAAATATATTCATCTATTGGTATTTTGTTTTTTAATAATCTATGGGCGATAATAACATCTTCTCCCATAAGTTTTATGTTTTTACCAATTGGAACTGCACTAATTTCCCGACCATAATGTAACACAATTTTAAGACCAAGCATCTCCGGAATATTATTTCCTTCTTCTGTATCTTTATACTGTTTATGAAGTATTTTTAACTGTTCATAAAATTCTGTGTAAAACAATCTGCACTGATACACCAATTCTGTGAATGTTGGTAATGGTCCGGTTCTATAAAACAAAATAGCGTCTCCCTCAATTTCTGAGACTTTAAGATCTAATTTGTTCGCATAGATTACTCTGTTAAGTAATGACGGTATGACTTTAGAACTTAATTCTATATTTGTGGAACTCATAAATTCAGTAAAACCACTGATATCCGGTATACATAGTAAGGTTGGTGTTGCTTTCATATATTTTGAAGAAAAAAGTTAAGTCTCTAATAACTCTAAGATACGTTTTAGATCTTGATTATTACTTATGTGTTTTTTTAAATCATTACCTAATGCTATAATTTCATTTTGTACAGCTTCTGCATAATCAGGATGCATCTCTTTACTTTTTCTAATAAAAATCAATGCACTCAATAGTTCATAAGAAACCGTGCTATCTGTTTTTGCATATACACGAATCGGTTCAATCACAATACGCATTAATTCTAAAGCACTTATTTTATTATGTATAACCGTTATTTCGCAATCCGCTATACCTAAAATAGTTTTTGGTTCAATTTTTAGCGCCTGTTCCACTAACTGACCTAATTTAGAAATAGCATTGATTGCAGTTCCCGGATCATTAATTCCTGGAGACAAGGCTTTTACAGCTACCTCTGTTAATTTTATCATTCCTCCAACACCACTATCATCTTCATGTCGATTAGACAGAATATAAAGGCAGATGTGTAAAGAAGCTAATTCTTCTTCAGAAATAGGTTCTTTTATTCCAAGAACAGGGTCTCCTTTCCAGATATGTTGATCTGCATAAGGGATAATTTCTATTGTGTTTTCTTTACTTTTCAAAGAATCCTGCAATAGTGTAATATCAAATGATCGATAATAACCGGTTTTTTTACTAGGTATTGTTTTCCAATATTGACATGAGGTATTTTGATCTTCAGAACTGTTCTCTTTTTGTTCTTGTTTTTCCTTTTCAAGCAATTTAGTACTGGACGCATAAATCTTGTCTATAATATTATGTATTTGTATCGCTTGAGATATACTATGAATAAAATACACAAACAACCCAATACAAAATGCTCCCAGTACTGCTGACACCATTACAGAAAATCCTACAGCGTTTGTGGATGAACCATAAGCGCCTAAAGACATTAAAACCAGTATCGAAAACAATATCGTTCCTATATAAAATCCTAATATAATTTGATGCTTTTTGTTAGAGATCAATCCCGGCAAAAGTCTTGGAGAAAAGTTAGAAGAAGCTTGATTTAATACTACCATTACCATGGTAAAACTAAAAACAGTCAACGACAATATCCCTCCAAACAATGTAGAGAGAATTGTTCTAGCAGTTTCGTTATCCTGTACCAAAAGATAAGGCACTTCTTTTTTCAGCGCATTAGTAACCTCTAGATTTTCCACAAATAATAAAATGATTGCTAAAAAAAAGAATCCTGCACTAATTAGAATGGGATAAAATGCAATGCTATGAAAAATAGCACTTTTTATTCTTTTCAAAAACTTCAATGTGGATTTCATAACAGTCTGTCTATTTTTCTTAAGATAATAGATTATCGATATTCAGGGTTTTCAAAATTCCAACGTGTTCCATCATCCCAATCTTCTCTAGAATTACCATATCCGCTATAACCATCATTATTCTTTAACATCGCAGCTAAATGAAGTAAATTATACGTCATAAAGGTAGTGTTTCTGTTAGTAAAAGCATTGTTCTTTGCACCAGACTCTTCATCCAAGTAACTTGGTCCGGGACCTGCTTCACCAATCCATCCACAATCTGCCTGCGGAGGTATGCTATATCCTAAATGCTGTAAGGCGTATAAGACACCCATTGCGCAATGCTTTATCCCATCTTCATTACCAGTGATGATACACCCTCCTACTTTTCCATAATAAATATACTGCCCTTTTTTATTAGTTTTACCGCTCATTCCGTACAATCTTTCAATTAGTTTAGTGGCGACAGATGATTTTTCTCCTAACCATATAGGTGTTCCTATAATTAGAATATCAGCATCCATTATTTTTTCATAGATTTCCGGCCAATCATCTTTTTCTTTTCCTTCCTCCTTCATATCCGGCATTAATCCATAAGCAACATCATAATCTACTAATCGAAAATATTCTACTCTTACATTTTCGGATTTCATAATATCCATAGATACATTAATAAGTCCTTCAGTGTGACTTTTTTGGTTGGAGCTTTTTAAAGTACAATTAATGTATAATGCTTTTAGATTAGAAAAATCAGGTTGTTTTGTAGTACTCATGCCATTTTAGTTTTAAGAATTATGGTGAGTTACAAGTTGAGGAATTAATCTTCGATATTGGTGTGCAATCACTAGATTTATTAACTCAATACCTAATAGAGAATATTCCTTGCCCAATCTTACTTGACTATCAAAACAGTCAAGGAAAATTGTATATGCGCACAGTTTATCAATCTTTGAAATCTACCTTTGTCTTGTAAACAAACAGAAATAAGGGCTACAAAAAATTAAAAACGTAAAATATCATTAGGGCAAATGTGATGTGTTAAAATAAGTAGCCCTTAATTTTTAAACTAAAAAACCTTTTAACTATGAAAAAATTTGCAGGAATATTTATGATAATTCTTTTAGTAACAAGCTGCGATGTACAGCAAAAAAAAGAAGCAAAATTACCTGAGGTAGATGTAGATATAGATACCGAAGTGGGGCAACTTCCAACATTCGATGTAGATTGGGCTGATGTAAACGTAGGAACCAGAACAAAGATGGTTAAAATCCCTAAAGTTGTTGTGGTAATGGAAGAAGTAGAGGTAGAAGTACCTTATGTGGATGTAGACATGCCGAATAGCGGAGAGAAAGAAGAATTGACACTGACTGTTGAAGCAGAAGTGACTGATAAAGAACATTCTATTTATATCAAAGAGATTATTGCTTCTAATGATAAATTATACGTGATTTTCAGGTTAAAAGAACTAGATCAAGATCTGGGTGATAAAAAACTAAGAGTTTCTGATCGTGTAATTCTTAATGCTCCTGATCTTAACGTAAAACATATTATTATGGGAGAAAAGCGGGACAGAGTGTTTAATCATAAGTACAAATATGTGAAAGACATTAGTGCTTTTAAAGCAGACTTAAAAGAATCTAAAGTGATTTTCACTAAATAGTATATCTAATTCCAGATAGATATGGTTAGTTGACGAAATGGCCTCTTTAGATATATTTAAAGAGGTCATTTTTATTTTAAGAGCATAATATAATGGTATTTTTGATTAGCCCTAAATAAAAAAGAAATACAAAAGAATATTCTAAAAGCATATGATATGGCTGCAACCAGTTTAGGAAACACTAGAAATATCTGTCGTAAATACTATGTGCATCCCTTCGTAGAGTCATCTTATAAAGATGGTTCTATAGAAAAGGTATTTAACAGAATTGATCCTTCTGATCAATTAGAGGATTATTTCACCAATACAGAAGGTGCTATTTTAAAATTACTGTCGGACTACACACCAACATTTTTAAAAAATATTAAACACTAAAAATCAAAAAAACATGAATGACAAACTAATCAATGCTTGGAATAAAATGTATGAAAAACTAGAATCTTGGTTAAACTCGATTGTAGTAAACTTACCCAATATTTTGATAGCAGTCTTTGTATTCATAGTAGCACTTATTGCTTCAAAATATATTAGCAAACTAGCACGAAAGATACTCGATAAAAGCAGACTTCAACCATCGATGAAAAATCTGATTTCAAAATTTATATCTATTGCTGTTGTCATTATAGGATTATTTCTGATTTTGGGTATTCTTAATCTGGATAAAGCACTCAACACTATTCTTGCAGGTGCTGGGGTAGCTGGTCTTGCCGTTGGTTTGGCATTACAAGGAGCATTAGCTAACACTTACTCTGGTATAATCCTATCTTATATCAAGCATATCAAATTTGGGGACTGGATAGAAACCAATGACTTTGAAGGAGAAGTTATCGATATAGATCTACGTGCCGTTACCATAAAGCAAGTAGATAATAATTTAGTGTATATTCCTAATAAATTGGTAGTAGACAACCCAATTAAGAATTACTCAACTACCGCACAATCGCGTGTAATTCTTGAATGTGGTGTTGGATACGAATCAGATCTACGATTTGTCGAAAAACTTACAAAAGAAACTATTGTTTCTAATTTTGAAGCAGTACAGAAAAAAGACGACGTTTTATTCTTATGGAGAGAATTTGGGGATAGCTCAATTAACTACGAACTCCGTTTTTGGATTAATTCTACCTCTGCTTTGGAGGTTGCTAAAGCTAAAAGTGAAACCATGATGTTAATGAAAGAAGCATATGATAAAAATAACATCAACATCCCATTCCCTATACGAACATTAGATTTCCCTAAGGGTTTTGATTTAATGAAAAAAGAAGAAGAGGAAAAATAGGATATCTTTAGAGAATAAATTACAAATCATAAATGAAAAATATTAGCCCAAACATTATACGGCAAGTTTTTGTATTACTTCTTATATTTTTAATTGGCGGACTTATCTTTAGAGAAATCCTCCCGTATCTATCCGGTATTTTGGGAGCGATCACCATTTATGTCATTTTACGAAAGTGGATGGTGTTTTTAATTCGCAAAGGCTGGCATCCAGACCTTGCAGCAGTAACACTATTAATCGGCTCTTTCTTAGGAATATTGGTACCTGTAGTGGGATTAATTCTTATGTTGAGCAACAAAATTGGACACGTTGCAGATAATTTTGAAAAAGTCATTGTGGCACTTAAGGGAAGGTTGGACACTTGGGAGAATGAAATTGGCTACGATCTAAGCGAGCAATTAGACGCAAAAGCTATTTCCAATTGGACTACAGAAAACTTGCAAAACTTTGCCGGAGGCACTTTTAATGTATTTATTTCTATTGGTATTATGTATTTTCTACTCTATTATATGTTTACAAACAGAAGGAAACTAAGGGAATCACTTTTTGAATATATACCAATCAATAATGATAATTTAAAAATCATAGGCGACGAGAGTCAGAAAATGGTTAGATCTAATGCCGTTGGTATTCCATTGGTTGCCATTACACAAGGAGTTGTCGCACTTATTGGATTCCTGATATTTGGTATAGAAGACCCTTTGTTTTGGTTCGTTATCGTAATCGTTGGATCTATGATCCCTTTTGTGGGTACGATCATAGGCATATTGCCCGTTTTTATAATTACTCACTCAACCGGAAACGTTTTTCAGGCTTGGGGGATTTTAATATACGGATTAGTAGTTGTTGGATTTTCTGATAACATAGTCAGGTTATATATTTTACAAAAATTAGATAATGTACACCCGATAATAACTCTTATTGGAGTTATTGTCGGTGTTCCCCTATTTGGTTTTATAGGACTTATTTTTGGTCCGCTATTAATTAGTCTGTTTTTAATAGTGGTTCAAATCTATAAATCAGAATATGGAAAACCAACACCGAATGGTGAAGAAAAATTATAAGTACAATGACATGCAGATTTTTTTACTTATGTTGTTAGCAGGACACTACCTCTTTTTCATATCATACAACTTCATTAAAAGAAAGTGTTTCAGTAAATTTATGAGCGTATTTGTTTTTTTAGCATACTCCGATAATTCAAAAATCAAAAAAGCGATACAACCTGAACCTCTCTTGCTCCTCTGAAATATCTTATTTCCATCGCAAAAAGAACGTCGAATACTTTTGTAATTCTCCCTCTGACTTTATTTATTAACTATAAAGGCGTGAATAACACCTGGCAACCATCCGATTAAAGTTAATATCAGGCTAATTAAGAACGTAGTTCCGAGTCCGTGTTTTAAAAAGACAGCTAATGGTGGTAATAAAATGTTTAACAGTATTGTTAGTAAAGACATAGTTTTATGATTTATTAGTTATTAATTCTTTATTGGTTTACTAAAATTGCTTTCTTCAGCTATTCTAATTATCTACATAAAACAACCTCCGTATCATTTTTCAACACGTGTGAACCATCGGAACTTTTAATGTATAACGCCATATTAGCACTGCTAAAACGGACCAATGAATTCTCCTTTATTTTTCTTGTGATCTTGTATACATATGTTTCTTCGACAATACCGAATTGGGTAGTTTGATCTTGAGTCCACCTTACTTTCTCTCCTTTTTTTATCATGTCCTAGTTTTTAGCTGTTCCAATTTAGCTATATACGATCAACTTCGTTTTCACTTTTGAGGACATAATCCCCATCATCTTGTTTTATATGAAGCGCTTTATTTCCTTCCTCCCCAATTCTGGTTACTTCAGTTCCTTTTATTGTTTTGGTTACCTTAGTAGTATACGTTTCCACTACCTTTCCTATTGCTTTACCCTGACCCCATTTCCAAGAAACTTCACTGCCTTTACGTATCATATTTTTTTCACAAGATCAATTATAAACATCAGGCACATTAATCCAATCAAAAAAATTATTAACTCAAACCCATTGAAAAATCTACACCTAGTTAAAAAAAGTTAAATTCTAAATGAGTCAATTTTTCGTTTATCTGAGCAAAAACAAAATACAAAACGATTTTATCTTCGTGTAAAATCAAATAAACATGGTGCTTCAATTTCTATTAATATTTGTTAGTGGATTTGCTTCGGGTGTGATTACAGTTGTCACAACAGGGATGCTAAAAAAAAGAAACAGTAGATAGAACAATACAATTACCAGTATTTAAAATGACTGGTAACACTAAACATAAGATGTTAATCGATAAGCATCTATAAACAATTATCGTTCACTTAAAACTAAAATTTATGGCAACTTATTCTGAAAAAGTTGGAAACAAACTTAATGATTTATTGGAAAAGACGTATGATGCAGAAAAGGGATTTAAAAAAGCTGCTGAAAATAGTAATCACTCTGGATTAAAAAATTATTTTAATCAAAAAGCTCAAGAGCGTTATGATTTTGGTCATGAGCTTAAAACAGAACTCACATCCGTTGGTCAAGAAATTGAAAAAGGAGGAAGCATTGCAGGGTCAGCACATCGAGCGTGGATGGATGTAAAATCGTTTTTATCCTCTGACAATGAAGAGTCCATGTTAGAAGAGGCTATTAGAGGAGAGAAATCTGCATTGGAGGAATACAACGATGTTCTTTCTGAAACTACATTACCACCAACTACACAAACGGTATTAACACAACAAAAAAATAAAATATTGCAAGGATTATCTTCTATTAAAAGATTAGAAGACTTACACTAGATAACTTATTATTGCACACAAAAAGAGATCATTAGCGAAATACGGTAATGATCTCTTTTTGTATGTAAAATTCATTAGTCAAAGAGCTTTTATTGCCAAAAGAAAAAGGAGAAATAGTTTTATATAATATCTACTTTAGCTCTAATCACAAAAATACCTTATAACAAATCAGAAACACTATTAACTATCTTGATTTGTATTCTTTTGGGCTACAGGAGTATTTTTTCTTAAAAATTTTACAGAAATAACTTCTACTAGTCAATCCAACGGAATACACAACTTCGGAAATTGTTAACTCAGTAGTTTTTATTAGTTTTTCTGCTTTTTCTAAACGTACATTTCTAACAAAATCAGAAACAGTCCTTTGAAACATAAACTTAAAACCTTCTTGCAGTTTTGCAGGAGAAAGTCCGGACTCCAAACATAATGATTTTATACTGTGCTGTATTTCCGGATGCCCTTTAATAAAATCGCTAACTTGAGAGATAGCCATTAATTCATTCTTTAGCAAGCCACTCGTGTTAGAGTTATTCTCAATTTCTGCATGGAATTGTTCAATATGCTCTGCCAAAATCAAATAGTATCTCCCTTTTTGAGATAATAATTCGGAAACTTCATTACTATACTCTATTCCAAATAATAATTTTAATTGCTCTGCAATTTTTAAGCTATAGCTCCCCAAATGAAAGTGTTTTGATTTGGTTCCGATGTCATATAGTAAACCTTGAAGTTTTTTACCAAACGGATTATTCTCTTTACTGAACTTATCAAAGTATTCCTTCTTATTTACACAGATGATATTAAGCACCAAATGATTCCCCTTCCTAATTATAATTTTGCTCGCTAAACTTTTATCGCTATGAGCAACTGCAGTTTGGAATCGCTCAATAAGCGTAGCTTTTTCGAAAGATTCAAATTGATGATAACATTTACCATCTAAACAATATAAAAACTGAATGGATTCTGACGTTATAGAATCGATAGGAATCTCTATATCCTTTATTAGTTTTAATTTGAAATCAAAAGTTTGTAAGCCACTTTGCAAATTTGTGTATCGTACTTGCCCTTTTCCAACTTCTGAATCTAAAGTTAACGTATGCATATCATAATCTACGGTAATATTTCCTTGGAGATGTTCTTTGAGATCATTTAACTCAGAAGGAACGCTCACCAAATCATTTTCTATTTTTTCCATAACACCCTTCTTAATAATTTAATAATTGATTTTAAGATAGTTACACAATATAACTGTGCTACAAAAGTAGTTAGTTGACACACCATTGTTTAACGTTTTTGGGTATTTTATCGTTATTGTGTAAATTGACCCGTCCTGAAATATGTATACAAAAAACCAATGTATATGTATAAAAATGATGGATATGTGAGACGCTATAGCGAAAGCTTTAAACTCAAAGTTCTAGCAGAACTTACCAAAGGAAACCACTCCA
>NZ_VTZU01000107.1 GCF_008370685.1 Aquimarina sp. RZ0 | reverse complement strand
GTATCAGAAGGACCATCTCCGCCAAAACTGTCATTGATCAATACTTCAATAGTTGTGGTGGTATCTTCATCAAGAGCTACAAGATCATCTACTGCCATGGGCTGATCGTTTGGTTTTTTTATGACTAATACTCTCACTAATGATGAATCGGTATTTCCTTTTGCATCGACAATGGTGTAGACAAAAATATCAAGTCCGGTAAAATTTTGGGGAGGATGATATAGAACCTTATCATCTAATGGATTGTTTGGAGTGCCATTATAATCTATAAGTGTAGTCCCACCAGAGTTAGAAACTCCGGTTACTTGTAGTGCATTTCCTGGATTAGGACCGGTGGAACCAAAAGAATCATTTAAAAGAACTTCAATTGAATTATCTAAACTATTTTCAAATACTGTGGCGGTATCGTCATATGCATTGGGTGAATATCTTTGATATGAGTTAGAACGGTAAAAAAATCTTGATATAGGACTAGTATTTGGTAGGATACTATTAGTGTAGGCTAATTGCATAGCAAGAATCAATAGTAAAAAATATAGTAATTTTTTTTGTTTCATGACCTGAATGTTATTTTTTGAATTTTTGCTTAGTTATTAAATAAGTAAAACAGCGGCTATTTTTCATAGCTATAGTTATTCTTAAAACAATTTTAAAGTGTCGATACCCTATGAATTTATTATTTAGTGTCCAGTTGGAAATACAGCAAAATCAAATTTGTACCTTTTTTCGAAATTTTGATTTATTTTAAATTAATTTGATTAGATGGTGTAATTGGTCCTCTATTTTTTGTTTTCTATACGCTTCTTGTTGTCATCAAAAGAATTGATACCACTTTTGATATTTTATAATAGATAAAGTTAGTAAGTTCTCGAAGCGCGTGTTTGTTCAAATAATTTGGATAACTCACCTTATGCAATGAGCGAAGCTTTTTTCTTGTTTTTACTAAAAAAAACTTGTTGACAAGTCTCTTTTTACTTAAAAAATGATACCATTGAGAGTTGCTGTTAAGCACTATTAATAAAAGGATTTCTTAAAATCAATACAAAATAAATAGCAATCTATATAATAACTAAAATTAGCGGGACTAGTAATTTTTTCTTGTAATACACTATACATCATATAGATAAACACTTGTTAATAACGATACTAAATTTTTAAAATATTTGTGCCCAAGGTGAGTTATACGATTTGTGATTAAAAAATTCGTATAAATTCATTGAATTATTTTTTCTTTATGCAAGGCAAAAAAATCAAGCATAGCTATAGCTACGGTTTATTTTTTAAACGAAGTAGAAAGGAAAAAGAAACGATGAATATGCGAAATTTTTAGTTATAAATCGTATTATTAATATCGATATCTGGATAATTCCTTCTACTTCTATAAAAATAAAATTAGAAAGAGATTTTTCTTCATTGTCTGACTGACTTAGAGCTTGTTTAAAAACCTTACTTCTTGAAAACAAATATTTTAAGAACCGCGAGCTTACTTCAAATAATTAAAATATCTCGATATTCTCATCATTTGAAGTGTCCTCAGAACCTCAAACTATTGATTTTCAATTTGTATTCTTTTTAAACATACTCTTATGAGAAAACTACCTGATTCAGTAATACAGTAAATCTTTGGTTAATCTATTAGCCTTGGCAAGGCTAGTTATACTTTGACCTGAATCATGAAAAGACCTGATCAGAGTCGTATCTTTCTGGCTTTTGACAAAAATAGTGCTAAAAGAAAATCAAATCAAGATGCATCTAGACGTAAAGATAGATAGCAGCAGTAGTCAGCAATTGAAAAACCAAGGCGAAAACTATTAGGTATTCTTATTCAGATTAATTCTTTTCTTTAGATTTAGATCCTCCTTTTCCTGCTTGTATTAGAGTCTGAGGTATATTTTTAATCATACTTGTTAAGGTACCGCCTGCTTGTTGTCCTATACTTGATCCTTGTGCAACAAGGATATTAGCATATTGTGGGGTTTTCAAAATGATTAATACCATAACAATCTGAAGTACAAATGAAAATATAATATCTTTTCCAGTGAATGCATTGGCAGGATCTTGCAATGGAATTAACATCATGATCGTTTGTAGAATACTTAAAATAGGTAGCCATAATAATACAGAAAAAAATCCTTGAAACCAGCTTATGACTGTACGTTCATTCCCTACAATTAAGGAAAACGCAAGTGCAAAGGGACCAACAACCAGATAAATAGTCTTAACAATCAATTGCTTAAAAAGAATATAACCTCCGGCAATAAACGCAAAGAAAAAAACAAATAAATGAAAAAACTCTAAAACAGGATGCACCTGTAACAGATCTTTTACACCTCCACCTCCGGGTCCTCCTGTATTCTGTTGAAAAGTCAATATATCCCTTACTTCTTTTCTGAAATTCGCTCTAGGTTTGGAAGTTGCTCTTTCTGCACCAGTGAGTACAATCTCATTTACATATTCTACTGGTTTTTCTATAAGTAAAATTACCAAAGGTTTATACAATGCTAATGCAGCTAATATCAAACATGGTCTAAGCAATGTAGCAGCATCCAATTTTTCATTTTCGCCGGTCCATGAACGGATTACTTTATACCCTAGATATATTGTCGTGATTACTCCAGCAAACATAATCACCAAAGGTAATATTTCATCCAGAAAAGCATTGATTGCTGGTCTTAGCTTATTCTCAAAATCTGTGAGTACTATATAAAAGTTATCCATAAATATTATTTTTTAAAAGCTTTATTATGTAACGTTAGGTTTTTTATTTCAAAATTAATCTCGATTACGGGTCTCTTAATATTCATCATATAATCAAGCATTTTTTGATGTGCCGTATAGTTATACCCTGGCCCTCCACTTACTATAATTCCTGCGCTCAATAGACCTTGATCTGTTAATATCCAATTAAACATATTTTCTAAATGCTCCAATAACAATTCCAAATACCATACTCTCATTGTTAATTTTTTTGGCGTCCTTTTTATCTCCTTTATTAATTGTTTTGTTTCACGAATAAGGGCAAAAGTGGAAACTATTGCATAATCAACACTAAGGAAAACAGGGCTACTTTTAAAATTAGCAGAGGTTTTTCTTTTTTTTGCAAGTTCTTTCTCTAATAGAGTCATTTCTTTTGTTTCTGAAATAAGCTGCCTTCTACTTGTTTCTTCTACTCCCAGAGAACCTGATATAAGAGCTTTTTCTGCTGATACTACTGGGTCGATCACCATCCAATCCTGAGCACCCATAAAATATGTGCTACACAATAACAAAAGGTGTATTACTAATTTAATATTTTTCATTTTCTATAGATATTTCGATGACTTTTTCTAATGCAGATAATAACAAATACATGCGATCACTCTCGGCAATTGCATTATCTATAGCCAAATAGTTATTCACATTTTTATATTCACTATAAAATTTCTTATTAAACCGCAACTGTATTAATGAATTTTTTAAAAATTCATTATTGCCATTAGGTTTTAACCTTGGATATTTAGTTTTAATAAATTTTTTAGAATCCTGATTTATAAACTTACCTATATGTATTTTTTGAGATAATAAACTAGGCAATATCGTAGTGGTTTCTTTATGTTCGAGGTCTAATGTCGCTTCCATCGCATTTAAAGAAATAAAGCTCTTGGTCATACTTTTTGTGGCTTCTTTATTAGAATGTTCAATAGATTTATATTGAAATTGAGAGGCTCCATCTGATGTTGTAGCTTTACCTTTCCATATGGCTTTTTGTCCTGCAGTTTGAATGGGTGTCAAAAAAAAGTAGCACCCAAATAACAGGTATAGTAATGATTTTAATTTTCTAATTTTCATTTGCTTAGGATTTAATAATTGTTTGGTACATTGATTATAAAATTGATACCGTTTATAGCAGTTTCCTTCACTCACCAAGAAATTTAAGTATTAATCTTTGCAAAGTAATTTTTAAACTTATTGTGATTCATCTTTTTGAAATTTTTAGTTCGCTGAAAATAAGTAAACCAAAAAATTCTGTACATTCTGGAATTCGTATAAAAAATAATCATATTGGTTTGGTGGCTAATGATGAGATTTGTTTATACTTATTTTAATGATTTACATCCAGATTTTCGAGTTTTAAATATAAAAAAGAGAGAGCTTACTTTTATAACTATGGGAAAAGCATTTATAAAAACATACTCCTATTTTTAAGTAAATAGCTATACTATTTATAGATTTTGATATAGAAGTCCGGCTAAAAGTTGAATATCAAAATCAAAAAAATGAAATTCTAAATGAGTAAGAGTTTGAAAACAATCAAAAAAAGAAATCTTTCGAACTGCTTTCATGACAATATTTTATTTTTTAAAATAAAACATTTTAGTTATAAATTTTCTGTTTTCCAGTGCTATAGAAAGTTCGATCAATTCAAATTCTATAGGCTGTAAGTTTAGATTTAAGTCCATTAATTGGTTTAATTTTTCTCCATAAACAGATACTCCTGATGATTTTTTTAGTCCATTTTCGATAATTAACAACCGTCGTTGTATAATTTTTAATTTTTCTCTGCGCTTTGCTTTTCGTTTAAAAAAGATATCTTTTTGCCTGTTATTTATTAATTGCAGAGTTTGTGTCAATAGATTCAGTCTATTGACCTTCTGATACATTCTTGGAAGAATAGGAGCCATAGTTCCAGATACTAGATATTTCTTTCTTTTTTTATAAACATCGTTAAACTCTTTTAGAGTATTTTCTAACTCTTTTCCTGAAGCTGTTCCTAATAAATATTGAATAGACATGGCTAAAGATGCACCGTCAGAAATAGGATCTTTTGTAGGGATTGGCGTGAAAAGAAAACTAGTTATGTTTGGATTAGCTGCACCAGAACCAGAGCCACCATTTTGGCCAAATATTAACAGAGGCATATAAATATGTATAGCAATAATTATTTTTTTCATCTTTTGCTGTTTTTTTATTCATTTATAGGGCTACTCATTTAAGTCGCATTTATTTTAATTTACTTGATTATCATTGGTTTATGACCCATAAAACATTCAATTATCTTATCTAAAATTGACTTTCTATGGTTTCTTCTGTTAAACCTAAAAAAATATCCGTCAATATACTTTTGTAGGTATTCTTTGTTACATTAAGAATGAACACCTCTAAGCCAATTCTTAAAATTCCTGATCTGGATATGAAGCATTTTAAAATTCTTTCCCTTGTGTCTGATAAGGTTTTTTTCAACTCTGGATAGTCTTCTTTAAGGGGGTTTCTATCCTGACCAACCATCCGCTAGTATTTGTGCTTCATTATTGATATGTGTATCGAAAATTGGCTGTAAAGACTTGGCTCTGTAATCTTCTATAACCTTTGCATAGTCTCTGCCTGATTTACCATCTCTGTGTTCAAAAGCAATCACGACACAAACTTTTTTATCGCTTTCACTCCTGCCTGAGGAGTTCCTATTTCGAATTCATCTACGTGAACCTGGTCTTCTAAAGGATATTGTTGACTACTCTTCATTGCCAATTATACTTTTTGACGAAAAGCCCAAGCTGTCTTTTGGTTGACACCAAAACGTTCTGCTAACCATATACTATCAGCTCCCTTCTTACAAGTGGTGATCTCATAAAGTATCTCCAAGACTTTATCAATGCCAAACTTTAATTTATCAAATAAAGTTCCTGTAGTAGTAGATTCATCATAACCACATTTACTGCATCTAAGACTTGAAGGCCGTTTACCCTTTATATAAACATTTGCCTCACAACGTTTACAGCTATAGCCATTAGATCACTTTAGCTCAGCTAAAAAATCATAACAATCTTGCTTGCTCGTAAAACGATATTTAAACACCTGTATATCAATATTTTTTAATATTTTTCATCTCATTAGGATTTGAATATAACTTGCATAATAATACACTCATAAATAATTATTTGAGAAGTAAATGGGTAACCCTATTCATTTATTTAATAAGACTCCCCGTTTAATTATCAAACTACTATTTTTAGTGTTTTTTTTAGAACCATAGAATTTGACAAAATCACTAGTAATTGTAACATATGCAGATAGATTTATAAATTCTTTATAAAACTTGCATGGGTAACTCAATTATTTAATTAAAGTCTGTACTATAATAATACAGTGTATTTTTTAAGTTTCAAACGTGAAAGATATTAGGATGAAAACGTTTTACGAGTCGTTCTCATAATACGTATTACTCCTATAGCGATAACGATATTCAATAACTATCATATTTTAAAGAGTTAATGTAATGGTTCTAGGAGTTTGAGCAGGCGTAACAGTTTTTTTGCCTTTTCAGGATTTTTCGAAAAGTAAGCAACCGTAGGCAATAATAATTGATCCCTGCTTATTCGACTATTCTCTCCTAATTGACGTAGCAAATTTCTCCGAAGTCGATAAATCTCTTGTCGCTGAGCAGGTGTCATGTTTTTTACATCAACTCCTGCTCCCAGTGCGCCCAATATATTCATGTCCATTTTGAGATGCTGAGCCATTTCCTTTTTATTCTTAGTGATGCCAAAATTTGTTTTATCCAACTCATCTGTTAATTTTTTCTGTACTAGTACATCCAACATACGCAGAATAGCCTTTGAAGCAAATCCCGTCTTTTTATCATACTTTGACTTCGTATATTGATTATGTAATCTATCTGAATATCGAGCCACATTTTCTTTTACCGCTTTTTCTGTAAACTTCATTCCAGCAGCTCTTACCATAGCACTATTCCGCACTGATTCCATATATTCTCTGGTTCCTTTATCTTTTCCTTTGATGAGTGAAAAGGCTGGAAGGGGTAAAATCCAGGGGGGGAGTAATTGAAGTTTTATCTGTAATAGAGCCAAAGTTTGATTAGGTAATTTTCCTGATGATAAGCTTGCACCTATCAGATCAAAAGCCTGATCTCCCTGTTTGATACTTTTTTTTATGGCTTGTAGGTGTTCTTTAGAATTTAGCAAATTCTTCAAATCCTTGATATCCTTAATATCTGGCAGGTTATTAATGCTATTTTCAGCAGCATCAGCAAGATTATTAAATTGATCTTGTGATTCATTAATTACTTTTTTTTCTTCTGAATCTACACTTTCTTCTAATTCTTTTTTCAAATTTTCTATCTCATTCATAAGCCCAGTATCGGTAAGCTTATTGTAGTCTATCTCTGCATTATTAATTTTATCTCTTGCTTCTTTGTTTTCTTTGTCATTATCTTCAAATTGTTCTTTGTTTTTATCTAAATGTTCTCGATACTTTCCTTCTTGTTTTTCTACTCTTTTATCAATTTCTTCCGGGGTCAATGGTGGTTTTCCAGGGTTATTTTTTTTATGGTCATCTACGACTTTTTTTCTTATTGAATCCTTTATTTCTTTTGGAAGATCTTGTTTATCAGGATCTAAAGACCCAAAACTCATATCTTCTTTAATAATCTGACTAGTTCCAGATTCTATTATAAATAATATAAGTATTGTAATGATGATTTTATGTTTCATAGTTGTCGTCTTATTTAGGGTTTTACTCGATAATCGAGATTAAAATGCTCATAGGTTTGCTCAGAAATCGAAATATTTTTTTCGATACATGTCTTGTGAGCTTGCCTCTGAGGTAGTTTTCTTCAGAAATTATAAAATATCTTTTAGATTATTAATCTGATATTATTAGTATTTCCAAAATTTATATTTATTCTTTCTTTTTTTAGCGTCCTCTTTTATCTTTTCTAGCTCATAAAATATCATTGTATTGATGTTTGCATACTTAGACCATATTTTCCCTCTATTTCCATTTGTTATCGGATATTTTAGCTTAGCTCGCATAAGCCCATAAGTAACCTCATGTGCTTTTTCCAGATATTCAATTCTACTTTTGCATAATTTTTTTTTATTAGGGTTTCTATAGACATTACACATACTCATATAAGGAGTAAAATCAACCTTATTAGCTGCAGAAACACCGCTCCAGGGAGCCCTTGATGATAATTCTAAAGCGGCCATTTTAGCTATCTTTTTGGTCTGGTTATATGTAAAATCCACTTGCTCACGATATCTTTTTGAAACCTCATCTTCTACTACTCTAATAACCGCTCCTCCAACATCTAAATATCCTGGTAATATGGGATATGGTATTGGGAATTCCTGAGCATTTGAATATTGAAAAATCAACATAAAAAACGCTATTACCTTAATTTTCTTTTTCATAATCACTTCATGTATAAAATATTACTAATTGACTTCTGATAAGATTAATCCTTATCTTGTTCGACCTCTTTCTTTTCTTGTGATTGTAAATTGGTACTTTTTATAATTTTGCTACTGTCTATTTGTTTCTCATAATCATAGGTCAGTTTATTCTTTAATAGTTTAGCTTCTTTATATAAATCTGACAGCAATACTCTATAAGAAGTGTCTAACTGACCAGATCTTATATCATCTTCTAAATCAGAACATTCTTCTTTGTTGGAACCAGGTAATGTTATGTCTATATTTTCTACCGCGTATCCTATTAATATTACTGTACAAATCACAAATAATATGTTTACAATAAATTTCATATTTATCTTTTTAATTGAGTTGGCACTTTAGAAGGTTTCACTATTTTTCCTTCAGGTTTTTGTTTTTGCGCTATTTTCAACTCTTTCATAGTCTTATTAAATATCTGTAATTGTTCTTTGCTGACCATAGGGGACATAAAACGTGAGTAATCAACTTTTCCTCCAATGGCTACATCTGTTAACTTACGTTTTACCCCATCAGTTCCTATATGCTCTTTAACTACTTTTTTCTTATGTAATGAGAATTCATCATTCTTGGTATCTATAGATTTTTTTTCTGTAGTTTCCCAATTGTGAGTTTTATAAACTCTCGTTTGTTTTGTTTCCTTTTGAAGATCTTTCTGTAGTTTTTTAAGTAATTGCTCAATCTTCTCTAATTGTTGCAAAGTATCAGCTGCTCTAAAAACTTCATTTTTTTGAGTAAGCTGTTGGGGTTTAGCGGTCTTTGATTCTATCTGCTGATTCTCCTTTGGGAGAAATAGATTTATTTTGTTTTCTACTATTTTAATTGAAGATTTAATTTCTTCAACCTTATTTTCTTTCTGTCCGGCTAGTTGACTTTTTTGTTGAAACTGGTTCAATCGTTCTTTTAATTCCCGAAGTATTTCTAAGGTTTTATGACTGTCTATACCTAATGTTGCAGTATTCTGATTAACCCCATTTTTTTGTTGTTGTAATTGTTTTATATCTTCCTGTAATTTTTTAATCAATTTATTTGATTTCTGCAACTCATTACTAGCTCCTTGATTATCTTGTTTTTGTGCTTTTTTTTCCTCTCTTCTTCGAGAAATATTTTTTCTTATTTTATTACCAAATTTAGCACCTAAATAGGCTGCAGCAAATGCTCCTGCAATCAGTGGTAATAAAGGGCCAGCCATTATCGATGCTGCTCCAATACCAAGCATAGCTCCTCCATATGATGCTAATGCAATACCGGTAAGCCAGGCAGTACCAAATATCCCAGCAGCTTTTAGTATTGTTTTACCAGTTTCCATATCAAATTACTTTAGGAGTTAACAATTTCTTTTTAGGAATGGGTATGGTTGTAGATCTTCCTCCTTCTTTCTCCAGAATGTCTACTTGTAATTTTTCGTCTTGATTAGGAGTGAATTTTTTAAAAATAAAAGTGTACACTTCGATACCTCCTGATCGATCTACTCGAGTTTTAGAATTACATATCTTAACAGGATGTAACACTCTTTCCTGATAAACGAAATCTTTTCGACCAATTCTCTTTTTCTTAATAAACCTAAATAAAATATGATCTATATCTAAATCAATATTTGAGAAATTTTTGATTTCTGCGCGTATTATCATATAATTTTCCCGATAAAATATCCCAGATATCTTAGCTAGTATTAAGCTTCTTTTACCTCTAATATCCTGATTACTTCTTGTTTTAGTACTCGAAGAACAAATTTCGTATAATAGAGATTGGTCTAGTCCATTATCTCCTGATACATCAGACCTAATTGAATTACTTGTTTTTCCTATTTGATAAGAGGTTGTTTTAATATTTCTTTTAAAATATAATGGGATCGAATAATAGTCATCATTTTGGGTAATCACGGTTAAATTAGATTCTTTTTGTTCTTCTTTTTCTGTATACGGTTCTCCTAAATGTTTTACTTTAATAATAGTTCCAATACTATCTGATAAAAAGTATCTAGATCCAAGATCCAGATATTTTATCTTGTCTTTAAAGATTAAATGTGTAGTTTTAATATCCGATATTGGTATAGGATCAAAATTCTCTAAATTCTTGAGCTTATCCTGAGCCATAGCAGAAATACTTATTACGGATAGAATATATGTTAAATAAATTGATTTCATTATTTTATTAAGTTTTTGAATTATCAGTAAATTCTCTTAGTGCAAGCTTCATATTTCCGTGTTTTTCATACCGCTCATAGATACTTTTATTTTCATTCGCGTTAGATGTATAACAGGCATATCGTTCTTTTGAAACACTTACTTTATACACATTAGAAACATTTCCTACTTTTATAAACACTTCTTTCTTTTCTGTAGAAAATAACTTTTCGAGATCAGATTCTGCAAAAGAAAGGTGTTTAGCAAATTTATCTTTGGATGCCATCTTTTTCTTATGAGACAGCATAATCAATGTATCTGTATTATTAATCATTGCTGGTCCGGCAGCGGTATCTAAGATATCTTCTACATCTTGGGTTGCTATAGCTACTTCTCCATAATGTTTTCTTACTGTTTTATATAGATACTTTATGAATTCTGCCATTTCTCCTTTAGAAATTGGTTTCCAGCACTCATCGATAAAAATAGATTTTTTTACTCCTTTTAAAGTTTTTATTTTCCCCATCACAACATCTATTGAAAGCATTGTGACTAAAGGAAAAAGAATAGGGTGGTCCTTTATATTATCCATTTCAAAAACAATGAATCGTTCAAAAACCAAATCTACAGGCTTATCAGAGTTAAGAATATGCTTGTATTTTCCATCATAAAAATCTCGTAAGGACAGGTCAAAACTTAATTTATCAAAATATTTTTCTTCATTATATTCTACCCTATTTTCCATTACAAATTCGTAGAAGGTAGAGAGTTTAGGGAAAATTTCAGAATCCACTTTCAGTTTGGCGTAATAAGCATCTATATATAAAGTTATGATCTGCTTTTCTTCATTGGTGAATTGACCTTCTCCTTTCCATAAAAACATAATCAATGAAACCAAAAATTCTTTTTTATCAATATCAATTTCTTGATGGATATAAAATGGATTAAATTCTAACGGGTTATCTATATCATATGTGTAATATTGACCATTTACCAAATCACATAACTTCTTATAAGAATTTCCGATATCGATCATTACAATATGATGCCCCTGCTCATAATATTGTGAAGCAATATGGTTAATCAGAAATGATTTTCCGGTACCCGAAGGACCAAAAATAAGACGATTTCTGTTTACTATATGCCCTCTTTTGAGAGGTTCATCCCATAGATCCAATCTAATTGGTGCCTGATTTTTTCTGTCACATAGTAAAATTCCATCTTTAAAGCTTTCATAATAGCTTTCAAAATTGAGTAAACTTGGAGTTTGTTCAGAAATACCGATAAAAGAATATTCTTTTGGTATTTTGGACGTAGCTCCAGGGCAATTAAATAGATAGAGCTCTTTTAACGAATATTTTACCAAATAGGGTGTTATCCCAATAGTTCTAAATATATTTTCGAGTTCATCTTTGTTTTTTTCTAAAGTTTTTTGATCCTTATCCCAAACAATAATATTTAAATGTTGTTTTATAAATTGAAGTTCATTTTCAATAACATCTTCAACGAGGGTATCCAGATGGTTATAATTAACCTCGTTTTCTTTAGATATCAAAAACAAACTTTTGAAATTATTCTGCTTTAGTCTGATTGCCTTAAAGATATCTTCTGATGGCTCTATATAAATTACCTGATTATACATATGATTACATTCAAACCCTAAGCATAGTGGTTGTATAAATGGAATAAAGAAATCCGTTTTTTGGGTAGAATACTCTTTATGTTTTACACTATTACTAATATTAAGCGGTAATTCCTGATTTGAAGTAATAGCATAAATAGCACCTGATTTATCTCCTACCTGAAGTTGTTTATCAAAATATACATCTTTAAGCTTATGATCACTTTCTTCTGATAAGGAAAAATATTTACCTAAAAGCTCAATGATATCGTCATTGTGTAGACGATCAATGTCAAAAAACTCCTCATTTAAAAGAAAAGAAACACTTGCCTCTATAGTTTGGATATAACCAGAAATATCTTCCAGGTACTTTAAAAACTTTTTCTCATTACCAGTAATTTTTGCTTTATTATTAGAATTTTTGGTGAATATTAAATAACATTCGTGAGTCAATATTGGTTTTTCAAAATAAAAACTATTATCACTTCTTGACAAAATATTAAAACCTTCTGCAATTGGCTCTTTTAATTCTTTAATAAAAAAATAATCCTGCTTTTGTAAAATAGTGTTCACCGGTAATGATCGTATCATTTTATCAAACAGTGTACTTATCCTGTCCAAATTATTCTTGTCTAAAGAATAAATCTGAGGCATTTTAATTTTATACACAAGACTTACATCTCCCACCGTAGATATGAGAAGGTCTTTTTCTACAGCATAAATTGGAAACAATCCTTCTATACTATTACTTTTCATCATTTACTATATTTATAGTTAGCCAAAGGTGGTATTTTCTTGGTACAAAAATTCTACGTTGATCGAATAGCTCTCTTGATACTTCTTTTGCTGCGGATAGTATGGCTATTTTATCCAATGGTTCTCTTTCCTGCACATTACCGCCTATACCTCCTTGCTGTTGTTGATATGTTTGGAGAGCTGCTTCATATACATCCTTGGATACATTTGAAGGAATAGAGTATATTGATTTACTTTTTAAATGTATACCTTGTAGTCCATCAAAATCGAAGACATCAAAATCTATATCATACAGTTTGTTTTCTCTTTTATATCTGTTAACATCTATGGTCATTCTTTGCCCATTCATATTTACTACTCCATATACTACAGCTCCTTTGGGAATCACCACATTTTGAGATGGTAGATGTATCGTTTTTTTTGTTCTAATCGCAATAGTTGCTCCGGCCTGATATAATCCCTGATCAATAGTTTCTGCTGGGATTAGATCTTTTTTTGTATTAGAAACTTTATTCATAGGTGACGCTCCAAAAAAGTAACTGCCTTCTTTGGGGATAGGAGGTTTTTCTACCTTTTTTGATTGCTGTATTTCTATTTTTGGTTGCTTCGTATAATAAGAATCCTGTGCAGTTGGATATGCTGTAGCTCCTGCTTGCATTGAAGGATCATTTAGGGCTTTCTGCAAATCCATTAGTAACTGAAGATCTTCATCGTTATCTTTGTGAGTATTGTTGTATGCCTCCATCAGAGATTTTGGATCTTTACTATCTTTTGAAAAAATAGAATCATATCGACCGGAATAATTTTGACCGCTTTCCTTGTCATATAATTGTTTTTTTGAAGACTCTTTAAGTTTGCTCTCATCTAATATTGGAGTGTCAAAGTTTAAAGCCATGTTATTTTCTGGAGTGTCATCAGGAAAATAGAGGCTCTTAAACATAAGTGCTAGTGTTCCTATCAGAACCACACTTACTATACCTATTATTATTTTTTTATTATTATCCATTCTTATTACATGATTTAGTCTCTTATCCTCTCTTTATTAATTTTTTCCAAAAACGAATTGGATCAATTTTTTTATTTGATTGTATTATTTCGAAATGCAAATGAGGTCCGGTAGAACGCCCCGTAGAACCTACATATCCTATAATATCACCCTGTTTCACGTCTTGATTTTTTTTTACTATTTTTTTCATCATATGCCCATACAATGTGCTATATCCCGATTCATGTTTGATAATTACATAATTCCCATAAGAAGAAGAATACCTGGCAGATGTAATCTTCCCAGCTGCAGAGGCATAAATCGCTGTCCCCTTTTTTGCAGACAGGTCTAAGCCATAATGAAATTTCTTTCTCTTCAAGATAGGATGAATCCTCATGCCATATCCAGAAGACAAACGTTTAAACCCTTTCATATCCACAGGAAAACGAATTGGGATTTTTTGTAATATTGAGTTTTTTAGTATTAGATTCTTTTTACCAGATCCAATGAATTGAGCATTGCAGGTTTCAAGACATCCTGTAATCAAAAAAAAGATCAATATATATTTTAAAATTTCCAAGTTTCTTTGATTTAGCCACATCTTCCTATTTGCTTATTAATCTTATCTTCTATCCATTGTTCGACTTTGCTGAATTCTTTTTCTTCTCTTTTGGTTTTTCAGGTGTTTCTTTCACTGAGTTATCTTGCCGATTTTCCAGTTTTTGTATAACTTGTTTACGTAATTGCTCCGGAACAATTTTTTCTGAATTTGCTTCTACCAGATATGCTTCGTTATATGGGTTTTCTATTTTTTGTTTAGCTTGATCATTTGGTGTATTATCCCGAATTTCTTCTTCTTTTTCTCCATTTGCGCTATGCATAAACGTTTCGCCTTGTGGGTTCTCTATTCCTTCGGACTGACCTCCCGATGATGTCTCAGGTAATTCTTCCTTTTCTTCTACAGTTGTATTTGCTTTATCTTGGTGTGCTTTGCCTTGTGGGTTCTCTATTCCTTCGGACTGACCTCCCGATGATGTCTCAGGTAATTCTTCCTTTTCTTCTACAGTTGCATTTGCTTTACTCAGAGATGCTTCGGCTTGTGAATTCTCTATTCCTTCGGACTGACCTCCCGATAATGTCTCAGGTAATTCTTCCTTTTCTTCTACAGTTGGATTTGCTTTACTCAGAGATGCTTCGGCTTGTGAATTCTCTATTCCTTGTTCGATCTGGTTCCCCGATGTCTCAGGTAATTCTTCCTTTTCTTCTACAGTTGCATTTGCTTTACTCAGAGATGCTTCGGCTTGTGAATTCTCTATTCCTTGTTCGGCCTGATCCCCCGATGTATCAGATAATTCTTCCTGAGCTTCACCTTCTGTATTTGATTCATCTGTATTTGATTCATCTGTATTGGATTCATCTGTATTGGATTCATCTGTATTGGATTCACTATTTGTTTCCTGAGAAGATTCTTGTTCATCAATTTTATATAATTCATTGACGATAATAATATCTATTTCGTCTGTGATTCTCTTAAAATTACCATCCAGCAACTCTTCCATATTATCTTCATCAATGGCTAATGGAATATCTTTTTTAACTTGATCTGTCCGCTTATCTACTTTAATATGCCCCCTAAATACTTTTTGCTTAATTTCTTCTCCAAAATTATCTGCAACAACTCCTACAAATTCACCTTGCGACAATTGAGAGATAGTAGAAACAGGAATTGCAAAATCCATACTTTCATTTATACTGTAAGATGTAGTACTGGTATCAACCGTCATGTTTTTAAGTCTTTGTTTTTTCTTACCAAACATTTCCTGTAGTTTGGTAGCTGTTCCGCTTCTTACAGATCCACTAAATACGTTTCCTATAATGTTAAAAATAGTTTCTGCTACTTTATCTCCATAATCTCTTTTTAGTTGTTCCAGATCCTGTGCTCCAATAGTTGTAGAAACTTTATTGGATCGTGCTGTTGCGATAAGGTTATCCAGTCCCATAAAATACATGGTAGGCAACTCATCAATAATTATAGAACAAGGAAGTTTATTTTGTTTATTAACTTCCTTGATTAATTGTGAAGTTATCAATCCTAATGCGGGTGAATTTGTTGTTTGTGTTGAAGGTGAATTTGCTAAAATCATAATTTGGGGATCCTCCAGACTATTTATATTCAAAGATGCATTAATATCAGGAAATACGTTATTTCCCATAACCCAAAAAAGTTCTCTTGTTGCTAGTTGCGATAAAGGGATTCTAGCTGTTGCAGTTTGCCCGGAAAGTTGCTCGTATGCTTCTTTTTCTAATGCATCTGCAAAAGGAGTCATAAAAAATCTTAATTCTCTTCGCTCCTTAAAAATTTTAAATATTTTCTCATCAGGGGAAGAAGCAAGTGCTATGGCATGAGGAAGCGTACAAAACTTACCATTCTCATATAATTTTAGATAATAAATACAACAAGCAAAATAGGCGATCGCGGATTGTGCGAAAAAGTCTTTTTTAGTAATCCACTCTTTGTTTAAGTTATATAGAACAGTTTGCGAAGCTTCTATAGCATCTGCCGTTTTATTGATTAGATCAGGACTAATTGGATTTACAAAATTAGAATGCATTATATCGTCCAAAGATATTACTGTAAAGCGAGGCTCTTTCTTATAAGTTTTCTTATAATATTCATAGAAAGCATAGGTTTCTTTTGCTAATGACGGAAATTTAAAGTCATACACCATCATTGAAAAATTTTTCATTAGATGCTGCCTGATGTATTCTTCTATAACAGAATACGATTTTCCTGAACCAGGAGTTCCTAATACCATAGTAGCTCTAAAAGGATTTACAACATTAATTAATCCGTTTTGAGTTTTTAGATTAACAGAGTATTCATTTTCCCGGTATATTTTTTCCTGTTGAAATTCTAGGTTTTTATGATTGAATTCATCTTGGTTAGAAAAAAAGTTGAAATGTTTTCGAACGTGGGAAAAACTCCATATGAAAACTATTAATGAAATAATAGATAATCCAGTGTTTAGGTATAAGCCTAAATTTAAAAGGGCACAAATGGTAAATACAAAGAAAGAAATTGAAGCAAAGAGTGTATATTTCTTTAAAGCTGAATCATCTTCAGGTTTTTTCTTAAAACTAATTCCAAAACTTGCAATCATATAAAAGCAAATAATCATAAAATGAGAAGTGAGCGTATTCTTTAGTAAAGGAAAACCTTGTAATACTTTGGCAATAAATTTATTGACATATATATTGGTCAACCCTAAAGTGTGTAAATCTGTATAAAAGGTATAATACAAATTTAGAAACAAAAGAAATAAACAAATAACGATCACAAAAATGATCAAGTTATCTATAGCAAATTTATCCTTACTCATCTATATATTATTTTTCTTTTAAGTAGTTCGTAACAGGTTCTAATCAATATGAGATCCCGGTTGTAACCAACTTAAAAATTGTTTCAATACTTTTTTATTCTCAATATCAAAATAGACTTTATCTGGTTTTGGAATATCTGTATTTTTCAATCCGAAGTCCATTAATTAAAAAACCAAAAAATGGTTCTATTTAAAAACAAATAAATTGTTCCCAAACCCTATTAATAAATCAAAAAAAAAGGAGCTATCCTTTTCCTGAAAAACAAAAAATCTAAGTAAACTACCCCGGGGCAAGCCCACGAGGCATTTATTGAAAAAAACATTTTGATTTCGAGGCAGGCCTCGGAGCATTTAAATCTCGATTATCGAGTAAATTTTATTTTGAATGACAAACTATACGTTTTTCTAAAAACAGTTTCCTTTTTGATTTTTATGATAAGAGTATCTACAGAAAACGATAAGTCATCTATTGAATTCCTCCACACATTGTGTTATACGATTTGTGATTAAAAAATTCGTATAAATTCATTGAATTATTTTTTCTTTATGCAAGGCAAAAAAATCAAGCATAGCTATAGCTACAGTTTATTTTTTAAACGAAGTAGAAAGGAAAAAGAAACGATGAATATGCGAAATTTTTAGTTATAAATCGTATTAGGTGTTAAGAGATAATTTTGAAGGCTTCAGATTTTTATCAAGAATAAGGTTATATTGAATTAGTCCTCAAAGTATTATTCTTAAATTATGTTTTAAAATCATTGGATTTAGCAAGTGAGAATTCTATGGGTAGGACGTTCTTTAGAAAAATAGGAATCAAAAGAGCAGAAACCACAATAGATCCTATGAACCTTACCTACAATATGTTTCGTAAAATTCAACTCACCAAACAAATTGTGGGAACGTGTGCACAAGAATCAATAAGTAAACCTGTAAAACACTAAATGTCAGTGATGTAAAAAATATATGACTATCGGATATTTTGCACCTTAATTTTCCAGTTGCTAGCTACCACTGCTATTATTGCCCTATCAAATATGGATTCAAAGTATCTTCTGTTGAATTTATAACAATATTCATCAAGATAACT
>NZ_VTZU01000106.1 GCF_008370685.1 Aquimarina sp. RZ0 | reverse complement strand
TTATATATTAAATTTGGGGATCGGATAGCACTCGATTTAGCGACCAAGCCCCAGGAGGGCTCTGGAAGCTAGCTTCCAGAGCCCTCCTGGGGCTTAACCCTGAGACAGGGTTATAATTACACTTCCTCTATTGATTATTTATTTGAATTAGAAGCATTTATAAAAACCCATTCTGTGTCATTAATAACTTTATAAGAGTTACACTCTGATTTACTTTCATTACTACTTATTCTAAATACTAGGCTAAGATTATGTTTTTATAACATTCACGTGCTAAATAATTCAGCTTGGTTTGAATATGGAAAAATATTATTCTTTAAATTGTAATAATACTGAAAGTTTGTTTAAGTTAGAACTATAATTTTTGGACATATCTTCTAAAATCCAAGCTATATCTTGCTCTAAACCAGTAAGCCATTTTTTATATTTTTTCATAAAAAGAGCGCATTCTGAAATGGTCTCTATTTCATTACCAATTAAAAAGATCTCAGATTTTAGAAGAATATTATTCTCAGCATTTTCAAAAAATGACTTAATTGTTTTAGGGTTATATGTATCCAGGTCAATATCATTTTTAGAGAAAATACGATTTAAAAACTCTGTTACCCGAGAAATATTATTATTAATATCTTCTTCTAAATTGATTACCAAAACATCTATATTCTTGTTAGCAACCAAATTCAGGTGAAGAAAATGTCTTATTTCACTTAAATTATTCTTCACATATTCTTTAAGAGATGAATTATTATCATCTAAAATTTTAAAAAAAGAGACAATTTCATTAAATGTGGGAAAAATATAGCTTTGTTTGGCTAATATTTTTTTTAGTTGAACCAGTGGGTTGTCTAGCTCATAAAAGAATTTCAACAAGAATCTTATATCGGTTAATAAATCATAAGAGTTAAGTTTATCACTTTCTAGGCCATTCAATTCTCCATGCATAAACTTATTCCTCATTTGAGGAATGTGATACTGATAGTAATCTAAATAATTTAAAATATCAGATTCCCTAACTGCATTTATTTTATCATAAATTCTTCTCTTCACTTTTGCTCCCATAATTGTAGACATATCAGCAAAAAGTCCTTCTATTTGAGTTAAAGTAATACCATAAAAACTAATCCATTTTTGTTTTTTGAATAAAAATTCAAGTTCATTGATTACTCTTTTTCTTTGCTGGGTTATTGGTAATACCTCAATGTAATATCCAATATCCTTGAAATATTGTTTAGTGGGATACTCCTTAAAAAGTTTTGAATAAAAAAGACGCTTGTTATTAAAATACAAGTTTCTATAATTTTTGTCTTCTTCATAAACAGTTGTGTCTACTAAACGATGATATACTTTTTCAATCGATTCATGATTAAAGTAGCCTTCTGAATATACACGTGAAGAATAGTATGGAAAATCAAAAATTCCACCTAGATTCCAAGCAGATAAATTAAAAGGCATTTTAGTTGCTTTGGAAATTGCTCTATCTCTAATTTTATTTCCATATATATACGCTAGAATATCCTGTTGTTCAGCTATACATCTTTTATAATAATCCAAAAGCATTCTTTCTTTTTGATTAGAAGGAGGCCTTTCTTCTTTTAAATAATTTTTAGAAATAAAAGTTGTATTGGAGTACTTAGTCACCAATTTTGTTATCTCCAATAAATGATATTCTGATTCTTCCTTTAAATAGTCAAAATGCGTTTTAGGTAAATCTTTGAGCCTTATGATCTCATTTAAATATTTATCTTTTGGAGTTAAATTTGGTTCTTTTTTATCTATAGGAATATGCTCTCCATTATCTCCAATTCTATAAAGATTAGCCTTTAGTGTTCTATTAAGTCCAAAGTGTTCTAACACTTGATAAGATTTGCTTAGAACAGATGACTCATCATTTCTAAGGTTTTTATTAATGGGATATATAATTCTTAATGAGTTATAAATGATTTCATCCAATGTCTCATACTCAAAAATATCATCTCCTAATAAAGTAATTATATCATTTCGAAAATCATCTAAATTACCAATGTTTTTGTCTCTATTTCTAAAAGCATATTTTTTGATGTATACATATTTGTTTTTCTTTAATGACATAATTCTGGATATAAATGCTGAAATAAATCATTAAAATCTCGATTATGTTCAAGTTGACTGTTATTGTGCTTTTTGAGCTTATTTTGAAAAGTTCCTTTTTTATCGATAGCTATCATTTCATCAAATAAATTATTGCTTTTAAGAGCTTTTTCTATATACTCCCAATACTCTGAAAAATTATGAATTGCATAGTTAAACAAGGCTATCCATCCTTTAATTTTAAAACCTACTATTTTTTTATTTAAGCAACTCTCTATAACACAAAGTACTCTTTGGGATTTATATTCGAATAAAGTATCAATTAACCATTTAGGAGTATTATTGGCAAGCTCAAAAACCAAATTACTTCTTTGAAAATTATCATAAGAGTCTTTAAAATAATCTTTTAGTATTGAGTGATCTTTTTTCTCAAATTTAAAGCCTCTTCTAAATAATAATTTTAGAAACTTTTCTTTTTGGTAAATTTCATCATTGTTAAATAGATAGTAAAAAACATTTTGACCAGATTTATTGGTCTTATTAACATCCAGATCTATATCATAAGATCCTAGAATAAATCTTAAAAAATCATAATCTGATTCGCTACTTTTTTCAAACCAAATAAATAATTTCCCTCTTTCATCTAACTTTAATTTTTGATTTAAAAACTCTATTTCAGCTTCTTCATAATTATTTAATTTTTTTTTCAGTCTATTAAAATTAGGCTTATATTTTTCTTTTTCATTGCCTATAGCTTGAATAAAATTATGAATTTCATAAGCTATTCTATCTTGCTCTTTCTGTTCTTCTTTCTCCTTTCTTGTTTTTTCTAATACTATTTGATTTCTTTTTTGAATAACTTGTACTTCATTCTTGTTTTTAAGAAAATTATAAAAATAGACTTCATTGTTTCTTTCATCAAACTGCAATTTATCTAAAGTAATATCCACCTCATTCCATTTATCATAAAATTGATTAATCGCATTTAGATGAGTTTGCTTAAACTTACAGTTCAGCCGAAAATTAGACGCATCTCTAAATCTGAAGTAATTTTGATGCTTAAATAAATACTTAATATCTAACTCTGTGGTTGTATTACCTTCTACATCAAAATTATCTAAAATCCATATTAGATACATTCCTTTTGCTTTATAAAAATCATGTCTACCCAAAATATATTTTTGAGACAAATTAGATAGTTGAATTTCGAACACAATTTCCTTGTCTAAATACTTACAATACACATCTGGTCTTCTTTTCTCTCCTTTATCGTTAAAAATAAAATATTGATCAATTTTCACTTCAGAAACATCTTTAGTTTCTTTTAGGAGCTCTCCTATTTTGTTTTTTAAAAAAATGTGTCTTGGAGATTCTTTAGCAATTAATATTTCATTGTAAACTTCTTGCTCTCTTATTGATAATGATTCTTCTTTTAGTTCGCAGTACTCAGAATTAGGAAAATGCTTTAAATAAAAAGTACGTTTATTGCTTTTAGAAAGACTTAACTTTTGTTTGCATTCTAAACAAAGAAAAGTAATATTACTTCGATTGTATTCTGTTCTGATTTCATCACCATTTTGCTTATTCTTGAAATAATCATCTGATTGAATAATCTCACCCGTTTCTTTAATTATGGCTGATTTTATACTTCTTTCAAAAGCCATATTTTTCTTCTCGTTTTAAAAATGCTTCTTCTCCACCTTCAAGGATGTCAGTTACATGTTCTCTAATTCCAATAGATTTTAAAATACCTATATCTTCTTTTTTATCATCTGAAAGTTTAAATGAATTCTCTAAAGCACCATTTATATATTCGAATCTACAATCTTTATTGTCTCTTCCTTCATCTTGGTCGCTTTGATTTGCCACTATTACATTTTCAGAATCCGCAGAAACTACTATGTTTGGATTATGGCTAACAATAATAATTTGTCTATCAACTTTTCTCTTTCTTAAAAATTGAACTAAATCATGATATATAGACCTGTTATCAAGGTTGTCCTCTGGTTGGTCTATTAATATTGGAGCATCCGATTCACTTAACTCTACTAATAGCTTCAAAATAACAAGGTTAGCTTTACCTGGAGACATATTAGCCATTTCGTCATTTTTAATTCTCAATTCCCAATAATCAAAAAATTCATCTTTGAAAAGAACTTTTACACAATCCTTTTTTTCCCTGTGCTTATTGAAAGGAAGTTCTTCGTGGACTATTTTATCAAAAACACTTTCTATTTCTTTAATATGATTATCATAGACAATTTCGGGTAATAATTTACCATGGTCTTTACATAAATTAGTTTCAAGAAGTTCTTTAGTCTTTTTAGAATTAAAATTGAAAAAAGGTAAAAGGTTTTCTCTATATCTCTTGTGATAAAATTTTACAGTTCCTATCAAGTTAATATCTTCAAAATCTTTACTTCTTTTATTTAGCACATCAATTATTTTATCATATTCATCATAGGCGTCTTTATAAAATTGAATGATTTTAGTCTTAATTTTTATTCTTTCCTGTGTATGGTAAGCATTTATTAATTCTTCTATTTTTTCAATTCTATTGAGTTTAGTTTTCTCCTTTTTAATGGTATCTTCAATAGCTTTAATCTTTGTTTTCTCTTTTAATTTAGAAGTGATTGGTTTTAACTCTTCTTCTATATTGAGTTTTAAGCTATTAATCCTTTCTGTAATAGAAGATTCTTTTTTTACAATCTCATAATTCAACTCATCTAGCTTTTTATCAGATTCTAAAACTATCTCATTGTATTTTTTAATGAATTCTTTAGCTGAATTATATTCAAAGTCTTCTGAGCTATATTCATAAGAAAATGAAGATTTTTGTTGATCAATACTTTCTTTTATTTCGTTTAGTTCTAATTTTAAATCTGAATCATAGGCATTTATTTTTTCTAATCTACTATTTAGAGAGTCATACCTATTTAACTCATTATCTGTAATGTTAGCATTCTTTTTAAGAGTTTGTAATATTAAATCTTGTGATTTAATATAATTTTGAATTCCTTCTTTATCTCCTATCCCCTTTTTTTCAGTTTCAAGTGTTTTTACAGCATCCTCATTTTTAAAATATAAATCTATTTGACCATCTCTTGAATTATCTAGCTCTTTAACTGCTTTTAGAAACTCTTGATATAACTCATTACTACTTTCATCTTGTATTAATATTTCTCTAATAAATTTTCCTAAAGTTTTTCTTGATTTGTTCCTAATGTTCTCTGTAAGATTTAAGATGTAGGACTGAGGGATATATACAAACTTTCTATCCTTAACTGTTTCTCTTTCAGAAAATTTATAGGTAACATCATCATTCCAAGTTATCTCGAAATCAAAATTTTGTTGTTCAGAAAAGCCATATTTATCTTTCAGCTTATCTTCTATATTCTTATTGTTTGGATTTTGCTGCTTAACTGAGTACTTATAATTTATAGTATTAGCAATGTAATGTAGAAGTAGTGATTTTCCAGAAGATTTGCCACCTATTATAGTATTCAAGTCATTATTAAAGAAGATCTTATTTTCAATAAAATCACTATGACCCTTAAAAGAAACACTTTTTATGCACTTATGAGGTATTTTCTTGTCAGGGTTCTCTTTTTGTATTTTGCACCTTAATTTTGATTCATAAATTATTTGCTTTAAACCTTCAAAAGTAGGATCTGATTTTATCCAGGTATAATCATTAACACCTTCTAATTCATGCGCATCACTACACTTCAAAACTGGTTTGATTCTTGTTTGGATATGTTCTATTATGTTATTTTCATCATCTTTTAATTTATAATTTCTGTCATTAAAAAAGACATCTTCTGCTGATTTATTACCAAAAATCATTTGAGTTTTTTTATCATATTTCAACTCCATTTTTATGTTTCTTGGCTTTTCATCTTGTTTAAAACCTCCATAACCATAATAAGGAGTAGAAATTAAGAAATCATCAACCTCTTTAAAATCTCGTTTTAGTACTTTAAGTAAACTTTCTAAGTCTACATATACTGAATCAAAACCTACAGATTGGATGTCTTCTAAATTACAATACTTAGCATCTTCATTACAGAGTTTTACTCTACTTAGAGATTTATGTATGTCAGATATGGGTAGTTTAGGATTGAACAGAATATGTACATTTATGTACTGTCCCTTTTTATTCTTATCACTAACTCGAAATTCAAAATTTGGGATTACAAAACATTTGGTTTCTAGACATTTTATGGCTTCTTCATATTCTTTCTCAGATATCCAAAAATAATTGGTTAACCCTATAACACTTATTTGTTTTTCTAATATTTTATCGCAAAACTCTGCTACTGTAGTTTCTTTATACTTATTGGAAGTACCATAAGAATAAGGAGAGTGAATGTGTAAATCCCACTTTCTCCATATAGAACCTCTATTTTCCATATTATGATTATACTTTAAAATTCTTCTTGATTCTTTCTATATCCTCTTTTACTTTATCTCCCTGAATAATCACAGACGCATTCTTTTTATGATAAGGACTTTTCTTATCTCTGGTTGCTGATAACCAATTAAATGAACCTTCTATTAAAATGGCATCATCCACACAAATGGTTTTATTATGAATACCATTGTCAATCAAAAGATTAGCTCCTACATTTTCTATGGCATTTCTTCCTTTTTCAGAGTATGGTTTTAACCGTTGAGTTTGCTTATCTATATCAAAAGTTTTATCTGTAATAATTCTGACCTTGACATCCTTATCTACAGATTCTTTAATATGCTTTTCTATTTCATCTTTTTGAATAGCATTAATGGATATAAATGGAGAAAAGACTATTAATTCTTTCCTAGCAACTCTAAATACTTTTTTTAAACAACTTCTATGAGATTCTAATGTATCTATTCGTGTCACCTCATAATCCTTTGATTTAGAATAGACAATGTCAGATTTATATATAAAAGAATCATCTAAAGCATAGGCTTCTTTTGAAAATAATGTAGCTCCTAATCTTCCAGATGGAGAACTATCTTTGGGGTTTAAAATAGCCATATTTCCAATTACAATAAAAGAGTGTTTGGCTCTAGTCAAAGCGACATTGAGCATATTGAACTTACCCTGATAATCAAAAAACAACATTTTGTCTTTTGTATCGTGTACTGCAGAGAATAAAATAATTGGTCTTTCAGCTCCTTGCAAAGCATGTACAGTACCTACAATTAAATTATCAGTAATATCTTTATCAAGGTGTTTATTTAAAAGTTGTTTCAATATTATTTTTTGAGCAGAAAAAGGAGTGATAATAGCCAATATTTCACTTAATGGTTTATTGTAAGCTGTCTCCAATTTTTCTTTATTATTTATAACCCATTGGATAATAGCATTTGCCTCTTTTATGTTTTTTCTACTACTTCCTTTATGTTTTTCAGAAGTACCATCTATATGTATATATCCTAATGGTGGTAATTTATGTTCTTTATCATGATTATTACCAACCATTAATTTTAAAGAGCCTTTATATATATTTTCTTTTGAATATTCTATTATAGGATTTAAGCACCTTCTGTGTTCTAATAAGTAAGCACCTTTTTCAGATTCTCCATTACTGTGTATAAATGAAAATGGAGTAGTTTTTTTTATCATTTTCATTAGGTTACCATTAGAAGCTGTAAATCCTAAATTATCAACAGCCTCAAAATCTTCTTCATTATTTATTATATTATACTTTTCGGCATTTACATAATCTACTCCTTTTACAATTCCCCAAACTGGTTCAATTTGATATACATCACCTACAGCAAGTATTTTTTTTGTAAATGTTAATGATGGGGCAGCAACTTCAGGAGATACTTGACCTGCTTCATCCACAATCATTAAATCAAATAATTCTTTATAAAATCGATTACCCTCTGGATATTTATAATAGGTGCTAAATTTTGGTAGGGTATGAAATGTAGAAATAAATAAAGGGGTTACTTTTGCTAATCTCTTTAATTTAGTAACATAAGGACTTTTACCTCTCTCTTTATTCTCAGCTTCTGTTTGTTTTAATTCTTGAATATATTCCCACTCTCTATAATGTATACAAGACCAAAATAGTTCATTCCTGTATGAAACATCTAATTTAGCAGCTGTATCTTCAAGTACCGCTAAGTTGCTATATTCTTGTTTTGTTTTTTGAATCAAATCCTTCCATTTTTCTCCATAATTATCTAACCAATAAATAACAAATTTTTCATGCTCATCATTTCTAAAATCAATATCCTTTTTCAATTCAGATAACTCCGAAAGTAACCGATTTAATTCTTGTTCTTCGTTTATTGTTTTAAACAAAAAACTTTCAATTTCAGCGTTTACTAATCCATATCTATACCATTTAAAGTTTTCTGGAAACTCCCTATAAAATGGTTGAATAACTAATTTGTAGGCACTTTCTCTTATGGTTCTAAACTTTTTAAGTGGTAGTAATTTAACATAAAAAGGAATCTCTTTATTTCTTTCTAAAAGATTGTTTTGTATTTGTTTTAATTGCTTCTGTATTTCTTGATTCTTTTGAATTGAAGTTATAATCTCTTTTATTTTTACAATAAGCTCTTCATAATTTTTATAACCATTTTGTTTTAAAATTTCTGGTACCTCGTATTTTCTTAAAGCAATTTTAGTGGTTTTATTAATCTGTGATTTTGTAGATTTAATAACTTCAAATAGGTAATCAAGTATATCAAAATCATCATCAGTAGTGTGAATTTGAAAATGAGCTTGAAATTTTGATTTAAAGAAATCTTCATAATCCAAAATTTTAGCTTTATCATCTAATTGCCTAACAAAACCATCATTTAAAAAATTTGTAGTTGCTACCTGATATTCTTTAGATGCTTCCTTACCTTTAGATGAAGCTGCTAAATACAAACCAAATGAACTAACTTCTGGAAGCCATCTATTAAAAAGGGTATTAGAGGTTTCTTTTAACTTCATACTATCTAATATATTCGTGATAGCTTGATTATTGGTTGAACAGCCAACCATTAAAGGAGCGTTTTCCTTTTTTAAAACAGCATTAGTTATAGTATTAGCTATTACGCTTTGTAATATTGTGGTCTTTCCGGTACCTGGTGGACCGTTAATGGCAAATGTTTTTTGATTGTGTTTTGAAGTAAATTGAGCAAAGGCAACTCTTTGTGATAGAGAGAGAGGAAATTCTCCATTCATTTGCCCAAAATGATTAGGGTTTAGAAATATCTCAACATCACTTAAATCATAATTTTTTGCTTCTTCTTCAATCTCTAAAACTTTTTCGAGTATTGGATATTTTTGTTTTTTGGCATTTTTGTCAAAAACCAAATCATTATATAGATTTAGGATGTTTCTGGTAGTATTACTTTCTTCTAATTTACAAATACTAAATTGATGGTACTCTGAATCTTTATAATCTTTGAAGTATTTACCACTTACTGCCTTAAAAAAGTGTTCACAATCTTTCCAATAGTTAGACCAATTAGTTGTGTTAAAATCTCTGTTTTTTAGCTTTTCGTCTAAAACTTCCATTAAAGCAATGGTAGGTAAATCTCTTGGGTTTGGCTCTAAGTAATTTCTAACAAACAAAGGTGTTTCTCCTTCTTTGGGCGGATATAACTCTCCTGTTTTACTAACATAAGCAGGAATCCAAAAAGGATAATGTAACTTAATATTTCCCATTTTATAGCCATGTTCTATAACAGTTGTAATAGATATGGGAGCTATTTCTATTTTATTAATTTCCGTTAAATCTCCATTTTGAATAATCCTATCTTCTGATTTTTCAAAATCAATATTATTTAAACCATCATTTTCATTAAATTCATCATCATTTATATTGGTAACTGTAATAGGTTTAAAATTGAACTTCACAATTTTTTGGTCATCCCATATTACTGTCATTTCATTTTCAGTAATATAACTTAATGTGCTACTATCTCTTTGAAGTGGATTAGGAAAGATATTGTTCTTTTCACCTCTACTACCATCAATCAATGAAGCTCTGTAGTATTTTAACCAATTAAGAATTTTAGCCATTAATCTTTTTTCTTTTCTCGATGAAATTAAACAGTTCAGATATATATTATCTTGTTTATTTTCTTTTTGATATCCGAAATCTAATTTAGTTAAAATTTCCCTTATTAAAATACTTTTTAGATCTAGTTCAGTTTTAAGCTACTATATCTTAAAAGCTTCCTTAATATTGGGCTTTAAATGACACTAACTCCTTTTACATTTAGTAATATTAATTTTAGAGGCTGTCGTATTAATTCATTGTTTTGTTTATAATTCTATTTTTTTTAACCAAAAGATCAATAAAACCAGACATTTAATGAAATTGAAAAGCCATTAAAATTTCTATTTACGAAAATGTGCTGTACATCCAATTTAATTGAAATCGAAGAATTGTAACGATAGTCTGCTATGCTTAGAAATGCCTTAAGAATGCTCTTGGATTATTAAGAAAGGATTTTGTAATGGAATAATGATCTGTTTCCTCCAGAGAGGTCTTTTTCATATCACTATCGGTAATTTCATAAATCGAAGCTTCCGGATATGCCATTAGCATTGGAGAATGCGTGGCAATGATGAATTGAGAATCGAAGTTTTGTAAATGTTCTTGTAAAAAATAAATAAACGCCAATTGTTTTGAAGGGGATAGGGAAGCTTCAGGTTCATCCAGTAGATATATACCTCGCTGATTTACCATTTCGTTCATTATATGCATATAAGCTTCTCCGTGAGAGAATGTATCCAACTCTTGTCCATAATTTTTACGAACCTTATGTAATTGATAATTGGCACTATCTTTCATTTGTTGAATAACATGATCTGGAACTTCTTGATCTAAATATCCCATTTGATTATGTAAATTTACATCAGTTCGGTGTACACTATTTAGATAATCCCCAAAATCTTCTGCTCTAAAGAAAAAACCAACGGAACGTTCTATATTCCAGTTCAATTCTAAATAAGGCAATAGTTTTCTGGCCGCGTCAAAACATTTCTTATCATATCCTCTACCATCCATATGAGGAAGCTGCAATCTAAAGGCAATAGATTCTAGCAATGTAGATTTTCCAGAACCATTTTCTCCGATAATAAAAGTGATGTTATTAGACACATCAATGTTTTTGGCAAACTTTATTGCCGGAACATTATATGGATAAGGATGTTCTCTATCCGCTTTTATATGAATAGATGCTAAATATGACATAAGACCCTATTAAAGTTTTTTTATTAATTCAAATTACTAAAATTTCTCAATCGTTGATTGTCTTTTGCTAATTCTTTTATGATCACTTGTAAGCCTGCTATCTTCTGAATTGCCCAACCTTCAAAAATCATCCGGTCATTTACTTCTGGATGAACTTCTTTCACCTCTGCTAAATGATCTTGAAAATCCTTGATCATTTCTTTAGATTGGGCATCAATACTCTCTGTTAGATTTTTAAAATCATTTTCTAAATTCATGTTTTTCTTACGTTTAATTATTAATATACATCCGGGTAAATACAAATTCCCTTTATGAGTTAACATTTCACTCTTTCTTTTTTACCTAAAATCATCCTCCACACTATCCTCTAAAAACTTCCTGTATTGTTCTTCAGGTAATTCTAAAAACTGTTTTACTTCCCATATTTGTTCCACTTCAAATTGCGAAAGTTCAATGTCACTTATGGATTTGTTGGGAGAAAATAACCTAAATTTTCTTCGGAAATATGATACATATCTACAGCAAATCCCTGAACCATATTTAAGACTATTGTAAACAATAATATAGGGTGTGTTTTCCTCGATGTTTTCATAAAATTCAATAAGATCGTTGCTTAAAGCCAGGGAACCAGGTAATCCCCCTACTTCTGCCATACCTATATCCCCAACCTCAAAAGCAAATGCTCCTTGCAAGTTAGGAATTATCATTTTTGTAAGGCGATCCAAGTACAACGGATCAAAATAGTGTTGGACATAATTTTCAGTATTGGGCCCCATTATGACGTGTACATTATGGCATTCTTTGTTTTCAGGATCATAGACTAAATTGTCCATTACCAACCTTGTTGTGTATCGTGCCTGGGCTTTATTCAAATCATCTTCCAGTTGTTCTATTTTCATTTTCGCATTCACATACTCCCTAAACATCAAATTATATTCATCCTCTTTTTCATCTGGATTAGGAAAGAAATCATCAGGTAAATCGAAATACTCAATAATAGCTTGTCTATTATAATGTTTGATGACTTCCTGTTTGTATAAACCATATACCCCTTGACGGCTCATATGTAAAGCTAGTGCTAATCTGTTCATACCACCTTTACGATTGAGATTATTCTTAATAATATAATCTTTCAGAATCTTCCCGTGATGATATCTTTCAGAAGGGTCTTGGGTATTCATAATTATATTTTTATGGGTTAGGACAAATTTGTCTCAACAAAGTTACAAAATGTAAATAAAAATACTTTACATTTGTGGAAGAAATTTTCTTTCAAGAAGAAAAATATGTTTTTTAAAAGACAAGTTTTTGTTTAAAATACAGGTTTTATAATCAAACTGGGGTTGATTGTATTACAGAACTACAGAATTTCTGGATTCCTGTATTTTTCATGAATTATTTGTCAATTTAATTGGTTTACATAATTATCAAAATTAAAACTTATGAAAGACTATAAGTATTGTATTAAGGAAAAGTTGGCAGAGCTACCTGTAGCAAAATATAAGGCTACTAAAGAAAAGATCATTACGGGGTTAAAAAAAACAGCAAGGACTTTTAATCGCTATTGTAATTTACTGACAAATGACCACACAGATATCCCTGCTCAGGATCTGGATATGATTGCATCTCATTTGGAATGTACTGCGGATGAACTGAAAAACTATAAAGTAAACAAATCCACCATTCTGTATAAAACTAAACGAAGATCAAGAAAAGTAGTATAATCTTTAAATACTTCTATTCAATAACATACAGCGTATATACGCCTACCCATTACGCTGTTATTGATCTATAATACATACTACCATTTCTATCAAAGAAATTCTAGTTGTATTTCATATTACCATCACTATTGACAGATTAAAGCGCTCTGATAGAGCGTATGCGTGCTTCCTGTTGGACAGGGGTGAGCGCCTATTGTCTTTTGTGAATGTATTTTAAAAGAGTTAAAATCACTTAATAGGTTACTTATGATTACAAAAGAAACGATTTTGGGTAAAACCCATTACGGACTGAAGATATTTGCCTATATCCTACGGCAGTATTACCCGAAAGAAACCGAACTTCGAGTAAGCGGAAGGGAGTGTAAATCAACCTACAATCCTTTTGCTTCACATTACAGAAAAAGTTTACAAATAACGGTAGTAAACAATGTTGCTGTTTATAAGGATTTGGAAAACAAAGATTTCCAGGGCGATGTATTTGATTTTGCACAATTGTATTTTAGAAAAGACACCGAAATCGAATTGTTGCTAACCATTAATGATAGCTTGCATTTAAACTTAGAGACAAAGCTATCCACATATGAACTTAGACAAGAGGATATTCAGAACTTTCTGGATCGTATTCCAGATACAGAATGGGAATCACGGTTTAGTTATTTTTCTAAAAATCTCTACAATCTTATTCCAACAAAAACCATTGGTTTATCAGAAGTGTACCAGATGCTTACGGATATCTCCCGTAAGCATCCTACCGAATACTTAAGAAAGCTCTCTTCAGAGAAAAAACAAAAAGAATACAAGAAAAAACACTTTGACTATGTCACCTTTTCTGGAGTGTTTACCAAACGAAACAATAGCTCGCTTAGAACATACTCTAAGTTATTGACCCTTGATATTGATGGAATCCCTACCAAACAGGAATTAATAGATATTAGAAAGACGCTGTTAAAAGACCCATATTTTCCAGCCCAACTACTATTTATGTCTCCAAGGGGAAATGGTCTGAAATGGATCATTAAAATTTCATTAGCTGAAGTTTCACATACACAATATTTTCAGGCAGTCATTAACTACATAAAAGAAACCTATAACATCCAAATTGATACTTCTGGAAGTGATGTAAGTAGAGGTTGTCTTTTACCGTATGACCCCGATACTTATATCCATCCAAAATGCAAAGCTGATGCTAAAATTTGAGCCTAAAAAATATCTCAAAGCAGAGATTAATGAGGAGAATAAGAAATCTGATAAAACAGCTATTCAGGAAATTACTACTTCTTTTGATGATTATGATAAAGTAAAAGAGGTAGTTTCTAAGCTGGAGGTGTCGGGAATCGATATTACCGCCAATTATAGGGATTGGATTAAAATTGGGTTTGCTTTTGCAGATGCTTTTGGCAGTATGGGAGAGGAATTATTTCATACTGTGAGCAAAAACTACGTAAAATATGTTTTTACTGCTTGTAAGCAACAATATAGAAAATGTTTACAAAGTAATAAACCCGGTGCTACTTTAGGCTCATTCTTTCATTTAGCAAAAGCAGCAGGCGTAACTCCTTCATCACATAAACAAAAGGTGTATACATTGGCCACACCTCAAAGAGTTTCTGTAGAACAGGAAGAAGAACAAGTACAACAGGAAAAAGAACCTCCGTTACCTTCAATACCCTTATCCGTTTACAAACGACTACCTGAGTTTTTAAAAGAAGTAACAGCCATTGCAGTAAGTGATCAGGAACGGGATTTATTGTTATTAGGGAGTTTAACGGTAATGAGTAGTTGTTTACCCAACGTATATGGTGTTTATGATCAAAACATAGTATATCCTAACCTGTTCTTATTTGTTACCGCTCCAGCTTCTTCTGGTAAAGGAAGGATTAATCTTTGTAGAAAATTGGTATACCCTATCCATAAACAAAAAAGAGATGCAACGGATGCTCAAAAAGTTCAGCATGAAGTGGAGCTATCAGAATATTATGATTTGAAGAAAAAACAAAAAGGTGATACTCCGCAGAAACCTGAAAAGCCCAGAGATCAGTTATTGTTTATCCCTGCTAATAGTAGTGCTACAGGAGCATTTGAATTATTGGCAAATAATGATGGTAAAGGATTGATCTTTGAAACGGAAGGGGATACCCTTGCGCAAGCTTTTAAGAGCGAACATGGGAATTATAGTGATGGATTTAGAAAATCCTTTCATCACGAGGAAATCAGTTATTACAGGCGTACGGCAAGTGAATATGTAGATATTACCAGTCCACAATTATCAGCAATACTTTCTGGCACTCCTGACCAGGTAATATCCTTAATGCCTGATTCTGAAAATGGACTATTCAGTAGGTTTATTTTTTACAAAATGGAACGTCAAAAACAATGGAGAAATGTATTTGTCAACACTAACAAGCAATCATTGGACAGTATCTTTGACACGTTAGGCAATCAATACTTGCAATACTACCAAAGACTGGAAGGTTTTGGTAGTCGAATAAGGATTGATTTACAAACACACCAGATTGAACGGTTTCATGCTTTCTTCAGTAAAGAGTATGACAAGTTCCTATTCCTAAATAAAACGGGCTTAGAAGCTTCTTTAATGCGTTTAGGGCTTATCTGTTATCGTATGGTAATGATCTTTACCATCATTCGATCATTAGAAAATGACAGCCTTTCTAATATGCTGTATTGTCAGGATATTGATATGGAAAACGCTATTGCCATTGTGGAAAGTTTGCTAATACATACCCAACAGGTATATCAATATTTACCAGAAAAGAAACAAGTACTACCAAAAGTCAAAAACCAGAAAGAAAGCTTTTTAGATGGACTACCTACCTCTTTTGTTACTCAGGAATATAAAAGCATAGCTAATAAGCTTCAAATACCAGAAAAGACTGCCGAACGCTACATAAAGCAGTTTGTTGAAAAAGGATATCTACAACGTATCGGTCACGGGCAATATCTTCACACACTTAAAAAGGAAGACTAGATATATAAAGAAACTTTAGAAAACCTTAAAAACCTTAAAAAAGACCAGTGAGGTTATTAAGGTTTTTGAGGTTTTGAGGGTGACGTAATTTATTTCTTACAATTTACATCTGCTAAAATCCTACAAAAGGAGCAAAACCTCAATAACCTCAAAACCCGTAGTACCTTTTTTTGAGGTTTTGGTTTGTACAGAGCACATAATTCAAATCATCAAAACCTAAGTCAATTCAAATTAATATACGTTTATTTATGTTGTCGTACTTGTGAGATAGTTTGTATCGGGATTGGCACAAATTAATGGTTGTTTACATATGGTTCAAATCGAATAATCACATCATTATGTAAACAAAATTATCAAAATAAGAAGCTGTCTACGTACCTCTATCGAACTAAAAAATACACACCTCAATGGGCTGTGCATTTTTGCAAAATACGCATCTCGATTTCAATTTTTATTTATAAGTCTTTTTAAGATCTAAATACACATCCCGATTAAGAATCGCTGTTAAAAATGAAAACAGTTGAAAATAATGGTCTGATGATGGTTTTTGGGCTACGTATTTTTGAAAAATATACATCCCGATTAAGAATCGAATACATATCCCATTGGGGTCTGTATTTTGCAGAAATATACATCCCGATTTGCATTTAAGAATTTTATGGTTTTTAAAGAATTATTTTTGCTACACTTCGTACCCCTTTTTAATATTTTCTAATGGATAATAATTTAACTGTTTTTAAGGTAGGAAGTAAGTTTTTCCTATAGGGATGACACGTAACTTTTTACTATAGCAATGACTTCAAGTTTTTCCTATAGGGATGACACGTAACTTTTTACTATAGCGATGACTTCAAGTATTTCCTGTAAGGATGACACGTAACTTTTTACTATAGCGATGACTTCAAGTATTTCCTATAGGGATGACACGTAACTTTTTACTATAGCAATGACTTCAAGTATTTCCTGTAAGGATGACACGTAACTTTTTACTATAGCGATGACTTCAAGTATTTCCTATAGGGATGACACGTAACTTTTTACTATAGCGATGACTTCAAGTATTTCCTATAGGGATGACACGTAACTTTTTACTATAAGGAGGAGTTACAACTTTTCCCTATAGGAGTGAGCTACAACTTTTCCCTATAGGAGTGAGCTACAACTTTTCCCTATAGGAGTGAGCTACAACTTTTCCCTATAGGAGTGAGCTACAACTTTTCCCTAAGGAAAAGTTTCGTTATGGTAATATTGAAAACTAGAAAATTACTTGCAACATCTCGCAAATTAAAAGCGAGCAAAAGCAACTTTCAATGGATAGAGATTGTAAAGTAGAAAACTATATTTTTACAAAATTCATTGAATATGATTCAAAATGAATTGTTAACCAAAAATTAAAGCGGTTACGCGCTATTAAGAACTTAATCCATAATAGTGGCCCGCTAAAAGGATTAAAGCCCTAAAAAGCTCTTAAAACAAGTTTTAGTACAGATTATAATGTGTTTTTGTGCTGTGTTTTTAACTATAATACCAAATAAATTTTAGAATGCGCCTAAAGAATTTGAATTATATAGTGCTCGGATAAATAAGAAAATCCTAGCATAGCCACAGCTATGGTATTATTTTATTATGAAATATAAGTGCGATAAAAACTAATTACTAGGTTCATTTTAATGTTTATTTGGTATAACCTACTCAATTCAATTCTGTAAGTGTAAAGTCGAATTTATCCGGAAATTATTTTCATAACTTTTTTTACTACAGTTATAGTATAGTTAATTTATTAGGGGTATAAATTGGGACGTCCTTATAATAAAGGGAAACGAAAGAACTTGTGATTTTTTAAGAATAATTTTACGCAACGATAGGTTCCGTTTACAAACGTTTAGATGTTCTTTTGGCTTGGATAAACAATTTATTTTTCAGAAATTTCCATGTACTTCATCGTAGTCAATTCTCTAAAACATCTTCGACATCAACTCTCTGGTATAAAGAAGGAATCAATTTTTAATACGATTCAGTTTGACTGCACAAAAATTAATAATATTTAAACCTTATGGAAAGAAGAAAAATAATAAGAAGAAAAAGGGCTCAAAGCAAGCAACTGCCAAATAAGCCAATAAAGAAAACTATGGTAAATCAGTCCAAAGAACTTCTAAAAAGTCCTCTTGTAAAAGGTGTGGTAGTTGTAGGTGCTTTATACGGAATTCTGTTTATTTCAAAATACATTATCAAAGAATATGCTGAAGTAGTTGCTGCCACGAAAAAGCTAAGAGATGCCCATCGGCTTTAATGCTTAATTAAAACGTAGGATTAGAGAGTGTAAATATAACCTTGTCTGAATACTAAATTTTTAATTTACACATTATTCAGATAAGATGACAAATACAGAACAACAAGAACTAGAGAAGAAAGCTCTTGAACAATTTATGAGCGGCAAG
>NZ_VTZU01000105.1 GCF_008370685.1 Aquimarina sp. RZ0 | reverse complement strand
GTTATAATACCAGTGACCCTACTACTTACCCATATCAGGGAGCAGCAGAGCTATTGTATAATGGAAATATTAGTGAAACCCACTGGAAAACAGCTAATGATAATGGAACCACGAAACGTTCGTATCGCTATTATTATGATGCCTTAAACAGGATTAATAGAGCTCAATTTTCTTCGTTTTTTCACAGTTTATCAGGAGTTACCTATGATAAGAATGGTAATATTGAGAAACTTATAAGAACTACAGACTCATCTATCTCTGAAGATGCACGTATGGATAATCTGGATTATTCTTATGGGGTAGGTAATCAATTAACATCTGTAACAGATGCGTATGATAAAAATGTTGGCTTTATAGATGGAAATACCTCTGGGGATGATTATGAATATGATGCCAATGGTAATATGATTATTGATCGTAATAAAGGGATACAGGATATTAGCTATAATCATTTAAATTTACCGACAAGAGTACAGATCAATCACGTAAATACAATTAACTATGTATATGATGCTATAGGTAATAAATTAGAAAAGAGAGTAAGTCAGGGAAATGTTACCCAATATACAGGCAATCATATATATGAGACCATAGGGGGTATAGGTACAACCCTTAAATTTTTTCATCATCCAGAAGGCTATGCAGAACCAAAAAATGCTAATGATTTATCACAAGGGTATGAGTATGTATATCAATATAAAGATCATTTAGGCAACATCCGATTGTCCTACTCAGACCGCGACAATGACGGGAAAGTGGACGTTCTTAGAAATGATGTTGATGTTGACGGAGATGGTGACAATGCGATGGAGATCCGGGAGGAGAAGAACTATTATCCTTTTGGACTACAACATAAAGGATACAATCAAACCATTACTGGTAGAAAACATAACTATGGGTTTGGTGGAAAAGAAGAACAAGACGAACTTGGTTTAGAGTGGATAGATATTACTGCTAGAAATTACGATCCTGCGATTGGTAGATGGATGAACCTTGATCCACTGGCGGAAGCAATGCGTAGGCATTCTCCTTATAATTATGCGTTTGATAATCCTATTTACTTTATTGATCCTGATGGAATGAAACCCTTTGGATGCTGTCCTAATCCAGTTTCAGGAATAGGAGATGGTATTGCAAATTCCGTAGCTACAGCAGTAAACAATGCAACCGAAGCAGTAGGTAGTTTCTTTTCAAGTATTGGCACTGCATTAAGTGAATTTTCAAATAGTTTAGAAGGAAATGTTTCAAATGAAGGATCTAGAACAGATGACAGTAGCCCTAAATTAGGTGGTGCTAGTATGGTTGATGATAGCGGACAACGATCTGGTGATCAGCAAATGATACGAACAGGAGATGCTAGTACTGAAGAGTTTAATATTCAAGGAGCTAAGCAGATGGTAAGTACAGGTAAGTCTAAAAAATCAGGGTTTAAACGAAAAGCTGACGTTAAGAATATAAACAAGGCTGTTAAAGACATAAATTCAGGTTTAAAAACAGGAATGAAAGTTGGAGGTAAAGTTGAAGGATCGTTAAATTCTACAAATACAGCAGGTGAACCAAACACAAGTAATGGGAATATCGCAGCAACAGAAACTACGACTATGTCTGTAACTAATGTTGTAAGGGTAGATGTCAGTGTTAGAAATGGTAATACAACAGTAACTGCAGTAACGGCTACAAAAGATTCAACGGTAAGGGTACAGGACAGTTCAAGAGTAAGATTACAAAAACAACAAAATCTAAATAATGCAAAGCAAAAAGCACTCGAAAAGTTTAATAATTAAGCTATTAATTCCTTTAGTTATTTTTTTGTTTTCTTGTAATAAACAGAAAAATAATACTTTAGTTAAAAATAATAAAGATCAATCAAAAGTTGAGTATTCTTTTAAGTTTCCTGACACATTAATTATAGGGAAAAAGTATAAAGGAATAATAGAATATAAATCAAAAACTGATTCTATAGATACAGAAAGATATATTTATTATTTATATGGATTGTTTGATAAAATTCAAAATGTTGAAATTTTAAAAAACAAAAAGCTAGATACTTTTGTAGGGGTTACAAAAAATAAAATACTCATTTATAATATTTTATTTAAAAAAACAGGTACTTATTATATTGATGGGATTGTTCAAGATGAATATTTTATACCTTCTGAAAATAAGGGAGAAGTTATTCTTAGAAAAGATGAATCAAGAGTTACTCATAAAGTAATTGTTGTTGATTCTTTAAAAACAATAACTAAGAAAATACCTATTGTATCTGATAAAATATAATAATCCAGCTCTCCGAAGAGTGATGCTCTGCGAATGTCTCCTGACTTCGTAGCGGTAAGAGTAAGAAGATAAATATTGATAAACAGTCATCTAGATAATAGGTGGCTGTTTTTTTATGCGATAGATTTAAGTTTTACATTTTTGATAAGTGCATCGAGGGTGTATAGAATATACTTTCTATCTTCTTCTTTAAACTCTGTAATATCCTCGAAACGTTTTAACATCTCAGGATCTTTAAAGAGTTCTGCATTATCATTTTCACCAAGTAAGTATCCTACAGAAGTATTGAGAAGTTGTGCAAGCTTTTTGGCTGTCTCAACCGATGGCGTCATTTTATCAAGCTCATAACGAGAAACTACACTAACAGATGTATTAAGCTGATTAGCTAAATCAGTCTGCGAAAGCTTTAACTCTTTCCTTAAAATAGAAATACGTTTACTGCATATTCCTGTTAAAGTGAGCCACCCCTTCCGGTTTAAATTGAGCAGGGTAAATGAGTTGTTCTAAATCGATTCATTTGTTGTTTAAAATTAGTGTTTTTTTCTTAGTTTCGGAAGTGTAATTATAACCCTGAGACAGGGTTATAATTACACTTCCTTAGTTTTAGAATCTCTTAGGAAAATGCGCCATCTTTGCCAAATAAACTCTTGCCGCTCATAAATTATTCAAGAGCTTTCTTCTCTAGTTCTTGTTGTTCTGTATTTGTCATCTTATCTGAATAATGTGTAAATTAAAAATTTAGTATTCAGACAAGGTTATATTTACACTCTCAATATGTACCCAAGGTAGTATTTCTGAGGTTTTACTTTTATCTTTTATTACTACAGCATTATGACCTTCTAAGTGATCCTTAGTATCATTATAATTATTAGCTCCGTCTTTAGTGGCAGATGTCTTTGTATCGATAGTACTCTTGATCTGTTGTTGGGTAGTTTCTTTTGTAAGATCTTCTATAATTTTCATTTTAATAAAGCCTACTTTCTTTGAGGGTTTATGTTTGTATTTATCAGAAACTTCTAATGGTTTAGATTCCACCATTACCAATACTGATATTTATTTTTGACTTCCTTTACCCTGTTTAAGTTTTCCATTATTATCTGCTATTTCTTGAGCAATGCGCTGTCAGTCTTCTTTATCAGGAACAATTTCAAAAAAGCCCTCATCGATTTCTATTTGATCGGGGAGCTGATAATTGTCATCTCTTTTATCCATAGCATATCGGATTTTATGGAGTATAGCCCAGATAGGTTCATAATAAAGATGTCCTAGTTGTCGCTGAACTTCTAAGGCTGAAAAACTTTTTTTAGTACTGGTAAGTAACATAATAGAAAAATACCAATAGTAGTATGGTAATTGTGAGCCGTGCAATAAAGTACCACTGCGTAAAGTAGTCCTGAACTTACACTTTTTACATTGATATTGGTTTCGAGTAGAAATCCAATAATGTTCCATACCTGAACATCGTTTACAAATAACTCTTTGTTTGTCTCTTTCCGCTTTGAAATGAGTTTTACAACTCACTTCATCTGGAAATTTCCTGAAAAAATCTTGAATCTTTATTAGAATAAATCGCTCTAAAACAAGAAGATACAAAAATTATCGATCTTATGCAAGGAATCCGATAGTCATATAATTTTTTATCAATATATACGTTCGAAATAAGCAGATCTTTTTAAACTGTATGGCTAAACGTAAATAAAAAGGGATATTTCCCTTATAATTAATATAGTTTTAACGTGTAGCCTGTACTATCAAGTTCTGAGAATATATAAGATTTGTGTACCTTGCAGTGCCCAATCAAAACCCAAACCTATATAATGATTATTACCATCCCCAAAAAACATATAAGACTAAATATAAAAGTCTGTATGCTAATTTCTTTATTTTTTTATTGCTCGTTTACTATTCATGCCCAGCAAACTATTAAAAAAACCTTGATTCACGACGGTATAGAAAGAGAATATATCTTATATATTCCAGCTAATTACACAGGAAACACCTTAGTTCCCGTAGTTTTTAACTTTCATGGATACACTGCTAATGCAGCACAACAAATGAGATATGGAGACTTTAGACCTTTAGCAGAACAGCATGGTTTCTTAATCGTACACCCACAGGGAACGATAGATATTCATGGCAACACCCATTTTAATGTGGGTCGTGGCAGAAGTACAACAGATGATGTTGGTTTTACTGCTGCATTAATCGAGGAACTGTCTTCCAGTTATATGATTGATAGCAAAAGAATTTATAGTACAGGAATGTCTAACGGAGCGTTTATGAGCTATAGACTGGCATGTGAGTTAAATGACAAAATTGCAGCCATTGCTTCTGTTACAGGCTCCATGGTCAAAGAACAACAAAATAATTGTACCATATTACACCCCACTCCTATTCTAGAAATTCACGGAACGAGCGATCACGTTATACCCTATGATGGCAATAATGATTTTGAAGCAATTACAGATGTTTTAAACTTCTGGACAGTATCAAATAATGGCGATATCACAGCTGTTATCACTGCAATTGAAGACAGCAATACGACTGATGATACTACAGCCGAGCATCATGTGTATGCACATGGAGATAATGGTGTTACGGTAGAACATTTCAAAATCATTGGAGGCACCCATAAATGGCCCGGAAATCCATATCCTTCATCAGGCACTAACTATGATATAGATACTGCTACCGAGATTTGGAAGTTCTTTTCCAAATATGATATAGACGGTGCAACTCAGGTCTTATCTGTAGACAACGAATCAGTAGTTCGCAATGCAAAAATGAATATATATCCAAATCCTGCCACTTCTTATATTAAGGTTGGCGGTAATTCTATAGAGCAGCGACTTGCTTACAAAATCATTTCTTTACAAGGAATGCTAATCACTACTGGAAAAGTAACTCCCAGAAATGCTGAAATTAATATTTCATCACTTACCTCCGGTGTCTATTTTTTAATCATTGAAAACACTTCGTATAAAATTCTTAAAATCTAGAGTAAACCTATTTAGCCTGGTCGGAAATAGAGCAAAATCAAATTTATATCTTTTTTATTATTGAGATTTTCTTAACTATTATAGTGTACATCATGTATTACTTTTAAGATTCAACTCTAATACTATGTTTACATGAAAACTATTTCCAGCTTGCTTAATGATATAGAAATCACACCTGAATTACAAAATACATTTGATTCTATAAAAAAAGAGCTAAACGCTCCTTTTGTACCTAATTTTTTTAAAGTGTGGGGTAATGCTCCAACTGCGTTAAAAGGAATTTTTCCGGTGATGCAGTATATTCTGACCAGTGGAGAATTAGATCGCAAACTAAAAGAGATGATTATGATTGCAATTTCATCATCTCAAGAATGTAAGTATTGCGAAACTGCGCATCAGGCATTTTGTAGTATGGCAGGAGGCACACCCGAAGAGATAGAATCCTTAAAAAGTAGCAATACCCTATTAGAAAATAGTAGTCCCAAAGAGAAAGCTGCCATAGATTTTGCTGTACAAATATCAAAAGATCCTAAATCTTCAAATGAAGAAGATTTTAAAACATTACAGCAGCTTGGCTATACAATATCACAAATTATGGAAATAATAGCCATGTCTGGTATGGGAGTATTTTATAATCACCTGGCAGATGCTACAAAAATAAACTTGGATCGGGAATTATTGGCCACCACGCCTAATAGAAATAAAATTTAAAATATTGACTATCAATTTTTTACAATTAAATCTATTTGTATTAATAAATTATTTAAATTTACTAATAACTCTTAAAAACTTTAAATATGTTAAAACAAATTTTACAATTAGATGGTATTCATAAATTAAATAAGAAACAGCAACTATCTATTCAGGGAGGTCTGGAAGAATGTATTCATCCTGGTACTAACCAATGTCGATCCTATGGTTTTCATTGTGCCGAATTAGAATGTCGAATTCTTGATAACTTAAATAGGTATTAAATTGAGAATAAAACTATAAAAGTTGTATCAATGAGCATACGTGATACAACTTTTATTTTTTTGATAATTAGAAAGGATACATTAGGATAAAACTTGTACTATTATGGACATAATAGATTATCATTTTTGACGAACAGATAAAGGTTTTTAATACCAATATCAAAAAAACTTTGTAACTAATCAGTTTTCATTTTTTATGATTTCATGCCTAATTGTCATGCTACCCATGCCATAAAGTCATGCTTTTTATTTTTTGTTTGCTTATAGTTTTACTTACTTAGCTTTATAGATATTCCTTTATTAGAAAGACTTAAATCGTTAGAGTTTCGTTTAGAAATATTAGAAAAGTAAAATACTGAATTGAAAGAACGTCTCTCAAAATACGAAACTCATAAAAACAGTCGTAATAGTTCTATGCCGCCCTCTAAAGATGAGCAGATGCTACAAAAATAAACTTGGATCGGGAATTATTGGTAGGTGTAAATGAGAACTTGTAACAATCAGGTAGATCAAAAACAGGAAATGCTTGATTATAACAGTATTTTTGGTTTCAAAACTTTCTAAGATATAATATACTATAATTCTTTTTTATCTATTTATTGGAAAATATGCTGTTACTAATACACAAAATAATGCGTCCTCTTTCTCTATTAATTTTTACAAATTTTTCAAAAGTATAGCAAATCCACATCAACAATATTGGTATAATCGGATATAAAAACCGCACTAATGCAGAGAGCACGCTAATACCTCCCAAATAAATAATTATAAATAAAATAAGAAATAAAATATTGTTAGAGAACATTCTAAAATTCAAAATAGAAATTAATAAGGCACTTATTAATATCATAATTAAAGTAACGTTAGGTAAAAGGTAAAACAATTGATTATTAGACTGTACTCTATAAGAATACGGGATTTCTATAAAAATCCTGCTTATATTGGAGACCCAGTTTTTAATAAATTTTTGTTTATGATTTATAATGTTTTCTACAGCCTTCTGTTTTAAAGCCGTATCTTTTTCTACAGGTGTTAAATTTTTAATGGACAATAAAAAACTTTCATGGTTTTTATAAATTTCCGGAAACTCCTCTTCTAGTGTTTCAAAATAATGCCAATCCCCTAACTCACCTTCAAATGGACTACTCATCCAATATAAATTCATACCTCCGGAATTACCCCAGTAAAAAAACTTATCCGTTAGTGAATATGTATATAATAAATATGGACTGCAAATTACAAGACTACATACCAAAATTTTTATAAACGAAATAACCTCCTTTTTAGCTTTAGAAAAAAAGTACCAAATCAAAAAACAGACTAGTAATGTAAGAATTACGTAACCAAATATAACCTTTGTCAGAGCCAGATACGCTAATGAAAAACAACACAAAATAAATTGTTGGGTCTTTCCTTCTTTATAATAATTGAAAAAAAAGTAAATAAATGCAGTACAACACATAAAAGACAAAGCTTCTGTATAGAGCGCTGGTAATGCCATCTGTAATAAAGGGTAATAAAACCCCAGTGTTATAGTAACCCACAATGCTTTTTTTCTAATGAGAAAGTGCTTAAGTGAACGAAAAAAGAAAATCAATCCTGCATATAAAAAAAATGCATTCATTAACTTGGGATAAATCAATGGCGTATCATAATATCGAAAAGGCATCAAAATAATAGGATAGCCTGGGCCATTCCACAAGTAAGAATACTCACCAAACTCACTCCCGGCATAGTATCCTTGCAATAATTTATAAGCATATGACCAATACCTTCCTTCGTCTCCCAATAGGACATTTTGCTGTTTAAAAAAAATGATAAGCACATAAAAAAACAGAAACGGTAGTAATATAATATAGTCTTTATATTTAAGGTGCTTTTTCATATTTATGTAATTCTAAACATTTCATCATATACTAATTACTCCGAAGCCTCTTCATGGTATTCTTGTTCAGTATTTATATCCCAAATATTTTCTTTATCTATCTGTCCATTTTTTATATTTTGAACAGCCGTTATAGCTGTTAGCATAGAGTGATCTTGATTATTATATTTATGCATTCCATTCCTTCCGATTAAAAACAAATTAGGAAATGTACTTACATAGTTTTTTATTTGATCAAAATCCTTATACGAACCAAAATAAGAAGGATAGGTCTTTGGCATTCTAATAATGGTATGATCTATAACATCTTCTGATTTTATAACATCTATAGAAACTAATTCTTCTATTGCAAATTGTATGAAATCCCGATCAGACATACTCCATAAGTTATCTCCCTCATTGCAAAAATACTCTAAACCCAACCATACTTTACTGGAATCACTTACGAGATAAGGACTCCAATTATTAAAAATCTGTAATCTCCCTAAGCTGACAGATCTTTCTTGAATATAAATCCAATTATCTTTAATGAGAATACCTTCCTCTTCCAGATTTATACGATCCAACAACAAACCTACAGTAATAAAATCTCTATATACCAATGTTTTAGCAACTTCTTTAACAATCTTTGGAACTATATCCCCCATACCTCTAATCAAATATCGAATAGGCATTGTAGAAATTACATAATCCGCAGAAAACTTTATATTTTCCCCATTATTGTTTTTAGAAATTACAGTAGTAATCATATTTTTTTGAGAAACAATGGTTGTTACTTTAGTATTAAAATGAATCTCTCCTCCCAAATCAACTATTTTTTCTGCTACTTTTGTCCAGAGTTGACCTGGGCCGTATTTAGGGTACAAAAATCGTTCTATCAGAGAAGTTTCAGTATTTTTTTGTTCTATTTGATCGTCTGTATTCCTTAAATTAGATACTGCATGCTTTAAAGCTTTTATTATATTTAATCCCTTAATACGTTGCTTTCCCCATTCAGAAGGGATCTGGTCACAAGGCACTCCCCATACCTTTTCTGTATAATCTTTAAAAAAGATTTTATACAGTTTTTTACCAAACCTATTAATGAAAAAATCTTCAAGTGTTTTTTCTGGAGTATTAGGAAATATATGATTCCATACATAACTAATTCCTATTACAAAAATTTTTGAAAAACCAAATTTCTTTATGGTCCCCAAATTAATTTTTAATGGGTAATCAAATAATTTTCTCATGAAAAAAATATGAGAAACACGGTTTCTAATCAAAAAAACATCTTTGGAATCGTCAACTTCATTTTTAAAGGAGTATGTTTTACTTTTATTCTGGTATCCTAATTGAGTGGCTCCAGAAGTAGATTCAACGGGCATAATATCTTGCCACCAGTCCATCACCACATCAGATTTAGAAAAAAAACGATGCCCTCCGATATCAATATAATTCCCCTTGTAATTAACTGTTTTAGAGATCCCGCCAATATCCTCACTCATCTCCAATATAACAGGATGTATATCGGTATGTTTTAAAAATTCATACGCTGCTGTTAGTCCTGCAGGTCCACAACCGATAATAATAGCTACTTTTTTATTAGGTTTCAAATTATCTTATCATTTTTTTGTGATAAATACGCCAACACATTTTTCTCTATCCTATCCTGTATTGATGATACATCAGCTTTTACAAAAGTAGTCCCCGTTATATTCTCATATAATTCAATATACCGATCCGATACCGATTGTATATATTCGTCTGTCATCTCTGGTATCTGCTGACCCTCTTTTCCCTGGAAACCATTAGTAATTAACCATTGGCGTACAAATTCTTTTGATAGTTGTTTCTGAGTTTTTCCTTGTTCTTGTCTTTCATCATAGCCTTCTGTATAAAAATATCTAGAAGAATCAGGGGTATGAATCTCATCAATCAAAACGATTTTTCCATCTTTGGTCTTTCCGAATTCATATTTGGTATCTACCAATATTAATCCTTGCGCCGCGGCAATCTCAGTCCCTCTTTGGAATAGTTTTCTGGTATAATCCTCTAATACACTATAATCCTCTTGAGAAACAATCCCTTTTGATAAAATTTCTTCTCTGGATATATCCTCATCGTGTGCTCCATTATCTGCTTTTGTAGAAGGCGTAATAATTGGTTCAGGAAACTTATCATTTTCCTTCATCCCTTCTGGCATTGCCACCCCGCACAATATTCTTTTACCTATGGCATATTCTCTGGCAGCATGACCTGATAAATATCCCCTGATTACCATCTCTACTTTAAAAGGACCACATAAGTGTCCTACCGCTACATTAGGATCCGGAGTTGCCAGTAACCAATTAGGCACAAGATCTTCTGTAGCTTTCATCATTTGCGTAGCAATCTGATTAAGGATTTGCCCTTTAAACGGAATTCCTTTGGGCATCACCACATCAAAGGCCGAAAGTCGATCGGTAGCAATCATGACCAATAGCTCATCATTAATTGTATATACCTCTCTTACTTTTCCTTTATATACCGATTTCTGACCCGGAAAACTATAATTTGTATCTGTAATGGTGTTCATTGTGTAATCTATGAGTGATAAACATAAGTATCTGTGTATCTATAAAATGAGAACGCCGGGATCTAACGAATACTACTATCGAGGAGTAACTAATGGCATATTCACTTTAGCAATACTACCAACTATACTTATCCATTTCTATTTTCTATTTCTTTATAAGCAGCAATTACTTTTTTGACTAATTTATGACGTATTACGTCTTTATCATCAAGGAAGATCATTCCGATTCCTGATACATTCTTCAGGACAAGTAACGCTTCCTTAAGTCCAGAGGTCACTCTGCGTGGGAGATCTATTTGCCCGGGATCTCCCGTAATAATGAACTTAGCATTTTTACCCATCCGTGTCAGAAACATTTTCATCTGCGCATGTGTAGTATTCTGTGCCTCATCCAAAATTACATAGGCATTGTCTAATGTTCTCCCTCTCATAAAAGCCATCGGTGCAATCTGTATAACTCCTTTTTCTATAAAACTATCCAGTTTCTCCGGGGGAATCATATCACGCAAAGCATCATACAATGGCTGCATATAAGGATCTAATTTTTCTTTAAGATCACCTGGCAAAAATCCTAGATTCTCTCCAGCTTCTACCGCAGGACGTGTTAGAATTATGCGCTTCACCTGTTTTTCTTTAAGTGCTTTTACAGCGAGTGCTACGCCAGTATATGTTTTACCCGTTCCTGCCGGACCAATAGCAAAAACCATATCATTTTTATGGGTAGTTTCTACCAATCTCCGCTGATTAGCCGTCTGCGCTTTGATCAGCTTACCTCCTACTCCATGAACCAGAATTTCACCACTAACCTCCGAGGTTTCATAATCAGCCTTACTATCACTGGTAAGAATACGCTCAATTACATTTTCGTCTAATTTATTATACTTCCCAAAATGTTCTAATAACATATTCAATCGAGTATCAAACTCCTCCAGCATATCTTCATCCCCATACACCTTCATCTTACTACCTCTGGCAACAATCTTTAACTTAGGAAAGTATTTTTTTAATAATTGAATATTGCTATTCTGAAGTCCGAAAAACTCTCTCGGATTAATTTCTGTCAGTTCAATAATAAGTTCGTTCAAAAGCTATAGAAATTTTAGTATGAATTGTTTGTTGGATTGACTAAGTTTGCTCAAGTTATTTTGAAGTTTTTGTTGGGGAACTAAAAATGAAAAATGCGATATCAATAGAAACTTCTTAAAGATCATAAATACTAGTAGAGGTCTGTAAATTGGTTCATTAAACTATTTTCATTAAGAATCTTGGAACTCAAAAAAACTTTGAATAACTTCTAAGCAAATTTACATATTTTTAAATGCTAATAAGTAAAAGATATTAACAATTCTAAGCAAACTGTTATATTTTTTTAAATTAATAAACCAATTAACTTTCATGTCAATAATTACTTTAACTACAGATTTCGGAATCAAAGATCACTTTGTATCTGCTGTTAAAGGAGCTATTTATACAGAATTACCGCAGGCAACCATTGTAGATGTCTCTCATGAGATTTCTCCATTTCACATCACAGAAGCTGCATATATCATCCAGAATGCCTATAAAAACTTTCCAAAAGGAAGTATTCATATTGTAGGGATTGACAGTGAGCTAAACCCTGAGAACATGCATATCGCGGTCAAATTAGATGATCATTACTTTATCTGTGCTAATAATGGTTTGATTTCCTTAATTGCATCAGAATTTAGACCAGAAAAAATTGTAAAAATCAATATTCGCAATAAGATTAGCACTAATTTCCCGGTACTAGATGTCTTTGTTACCGTAGCCTGCCACATTGCACGTGGCGGAACTTTAGAGGTCATTGGCAAGGTAATTACAGAGATCAAACTGATCAAAGGTATTACGCCTATCGTAAATCTGGGAGGTAAACAAATCGTAGGCAGTATCATTTATATTGATAACTATGGTAATCTAATCACAAACATTACCAGAAAATTCTTTGAAGAGATAGGAAAAGGTCGTATTTTCAAAATTACTGCCAGAAGTGCTATATTCAGTACTATTTATGAACGTTATAGTGATGCCATAAATTTTGATATCGAAAAAAGCAAACGAGAAGAAGATGGTAAAAAATTAGCGATTTTTAATTCCTCAGGATACCTGGAATTGGCAATCTATAAAAGTAATCCTAAAACGGTTGGTGGTGCTTCTAGCCTATTTGGTTTGCACTACCGCGATACTGTGAGTATTAGTTTTGAGTGATTAACTGAGTCTAAGAACTAATAAAAGCAGCAATAAACTTTCATGTTTCATGATTTGGGCGTTCGGGCGGGCTATCCGCTATATCTTTTTTATCAAACCTTATAGATAAACTTATAAAAAATAGAATAAAAAAGGATGCCACTACTATCCCTAACGCAAAATTAAAAAAATGAAACATCAATACATTTAATGTATCTAATACCGCTTCTTAGAGTATGTTTAAAAAGAATACAAATTGAAAATCAATAGTTTGAGGTTCTGAGGACACTTCAAATGATGAGAATATCGAGATATTTTAATTATTTGAAGTAGACTCACGGTTCTTAAAATAGTTGTTTTCAGGAAGTAAGGTTTTTAAACATACTCTTAGATAAAATCACCGGAAACTGAATCAAATTATTTTTTTTTAATTCAGACAAAAAAGAAAATATAAGATATTACCACTTCTTTATATGTTCAAGTATCAACAAAAAAGAAAACTTGAATAGGTGATTTTAAATCAGAAATGACATTACCTGCCATTGATACCAGCCTCTGTAAAGCCATATCCTATATTAGCATGCTAAAGTTTTCATTTTTAAACGCTGACTTCTACCATCAAAACTTTGTAGTTTTGTAACTTTAAACTTTTTAAAATTCCAACTAAAAATAATGATCATAAGAATTGTAAAAATGGGATTCATCCCGGAGCAAATTGATGCTTTTTTAGAAAATTTTGAACAAAACAAACACAAGATCAGAAATTTTGAAGGTTGTACACATCTACAATTGATTAGAGATACACATCAAACAAATCAATTTTTCACCTACAGTCACTGGGAATCCGAAAAACATCTCAATAACTATAGAAACTCTTCGTTATTCAAAGGAGTTTGGAAAAACACTAAAGATAAATTTAATCAAAAACCAGAAGCCTGGAGCACAGAAAAAATTGCAAATTTATAATTGTGCTACTTTTGATGCCTTAATACCTAAAAATTTTAAAAGAATATATGTTAGCAATCATACGAAAAGAAATTAATACCTTTTTCGCCTCAGCAGTAGGATATCTGGTAATTAGTATATTTTTGATACTTAATGGATTATTTCTTTGGGTGTTCAAAGGCCAGTTTAATATTCCGGATAGTGGTTTTGCTGATCTTTCTCCTTTCTTTTTAATTGCCCCCTGGATTTTACTATTCCTGATTCCTGCCGTTACTATGCGGAGTATTTCAGAAGAGAAAAAACAAGGTACTCTAGAGTTATTATTGACTAAACCCATAACACATTGGCAATTAGTCATAGGCAAATATCTGGGAAGTTTCTTCCTGATCTTAATCGCTTTAGTCCCAAGTATACTATATATCATATCATTATATCAATTAGGTAAACCTGTTGGTAATTTGGACGTAGGTAGTACACTAGGCTCTTATATTGCATTAGTATTACTATGTGCTTCTTACACAGCTATCGGAACATTTTCTTCTTCGGTTACCAATAATCAGATTGTTGCTTTTTTAATGTCATTATTTATTTGCTTTCTTTTCTATTTTGGATTTAGCGGGCTGGCAAACTATCAACTCTTTGGTGCTATGGATTATACAATAGAACAAATTGGGATGCAATTACATTATGAACGCATCAGTCAAGGAATAATAGATACCAGAGATATCATTTATTTTTTTAGTCTTATTGGGCTTTTCACTTTTTTCGCAATCCTTAAGCTCAGAAACAATGTTATAAAAATCACTGCTAAGTATGCGACTATTGCAGTCATAATTTCTATAGTCCTTACAATTATTGCAAATCAAGTATACCATCGCTTTGATCTCACACAGGATAACCGTTTTACACTATCAGAAGCTACGGCAAGCTTAATAGATCAAGCAAATGCACCCATTACCATTGATGTATTGCTAAAAGGAGATTTTCCATCAGAATTCAGAAAGTTACAAGGAGAAACCAAACAATTATTAGAAGAATTTAATTCGATTAATTCTAACATTCAATTTGCTTTCACAAATCCTATTGAAGAAGAGGAATTCAGAAAAGAAACGCTGGAAGAGCTGCAACGACTCGGACTTACTCCTATGGAAGTTAGCGTACAGGAAAGTGGGAAAACAGAAATAGAAACCGTTGTTCCCTGGGCAATTATGAATTATCAAAATCGCAGTGTAAAAGTTTCTTTAGTAAAAAACACCATTGGCGCCACTACAGAGGAACGGGTTAATAACTCTATCCAGCAATTAGAATATATTTTTGCAGACGCTCTAAAAAAACTAATTCACCCAAAAAAAAGTAAAATAGCAGTACTCAAAGGTAATGGGCAGTTACCAGATATCAGGATTGCGGATTTTATAAAAACACTACAAGAGTATTATTTTGTGGGAGCATTTACACTCGATTCTGTAGCTTCTAATCCTGAGAAGACACTAAAGGAGTTACAAAAATTTGATATGATTATCAATGCAAAACCTACACAACCGTACTCCGAAAAAGAAAAATATGTGGTTGACCAATTTATTATGGGTGGTGGTAAATCTTTATGGCTGCTAGAATCTGTCGCTATGGAACTTGACAGTTTATTTACTCCACAATCTCAGGGATCTACTTTGGCATTTGCGCAAGATTTAAGATTAGGTGATGCCCTATTCTCATATGGAGTACGTATCAATCCTGTATTAATCAATGACCTATACTCTGCCCCACTAATGCTCGCATCCGGACAAGGCAACGATACACAGTTCACTCCTTATCCATGGTTTTATGCGTCATTGACAAAAAGTAACAGTGACCATCCCATCGTCAAAAATATTGAATCCGTAAAATTTGAATTTTCTAATCAAATAGATACTTTAAAAAATAATACTAAGAAGACTATATTATTAACAAGTTCTGATAAATCCAAAATAGAAGGAATACCTAAAGAAATTAGTCTGAAAAATAGTATTGGGCAGAAACCAGACATGACAACATATACTCAGGGGAATCAAAATCTGGCTGTCTTACTAGAGGGAACTTTTAAATCTGCTTATGAAGGTCGTATAAAACCCTTCAAAATGAATACAACTGTAGATACTAGTAAAGAGACCAAAATGATCGTCATTGCTGATGGCGATGTTATTAAAAATGGGGTTAGAAAAAATAGTCCCATAACACTCGGATTTGATCCATATTTAAACATACAATATGGCAATAAAGAATTTTTACTTAATGCAGTAAACTATCTACTGGATGACTCTGGAATTGTAGCTGTACGAGGAAAAGAAATTAACATTCCTTTTCTGGATATTGAAAAAGTAGTAGCTACCAGAACCATATGGCAAATAATTAATATTGTGATGCCACTACTAATTCTTGGAGTCTTTGGTTTTTTATTTTCACTTATCAGAAAGAGAAAATATAGTAAGTAAACCTGTTGTGCATTTAGGCATTTTTGGGATAAGATTGGTCAGTTCACGTACTTCGACTTTAGGAGAAGTGTATCGAGAATAGGATGTAAAAATATATTCTACCTTAATGGCTTTGTTCCAAGAACATAGGTGCCAGGTAAAAACTGGAATTCTATTGATGGAGATTATTGGAGTAATAATTGCTAAAACAAAAAGAAAATAACCAGTGCCTTAATATTATCTATAGTAGACATTTTCAAAAAAAATCATACCTTTAATATCAATTCTGTTTTAAAAACACTCAAATAAAAGCAACAAATTTGAATAGGTAATTTTAGATTAGAATCGTATAACCCTACAATTATTCTTTATGAATCCAGTTGAATATATAGAAGGTATCAAAAAGCAATTTTTATATTATAAATTACTTGGAGAAAAAACGATAGATCAACTCCCTGATCAAAAATTGTTCTGGCAGTATAATGATACGAGTAATAGTATTGCCATAATTACAAAACATCTTTGGGGAAATATGAAATCCCGATGGACAGATTTTCTTACAACAGACGGTGAAAAAGAATGGCGGGAGCGTGATACAGAATTTGAGAATGATATCAAAACAAAAGAAGAATTACTGCGTATCTGGAACGAAGGCTGGAAATCTTTATTTGACGCGCTTGATAGCATATACGAACATAATTTTGACCAAACTGTTTATATAAGAAATATCGAGCATAGTATTACCGAAGCTATTAACAGACAATTGGCACATTATTCGTACCACATAGGTCAGATCGTTTTTATAGGAAAAATGATCTGCGATATCAATTGGCAATCACTATCTATCCCAAAAGGTGATTCTAACGCTTACAATAAAAAGCGTTTTGCAACACCGAAACATAAAGCTCATTACACTGATAAATTAATCAAAGATGAGTAGTATCAATTTAATCTTACTGTTTTTTTGAACCTGTAAGATCTTGATTCTTGATGATATGGCGATCATCTGGTTTTCAATTAATAGCAGCTATTTTTTGACGATCTTTACAAAGAATTTTCTCTATTTTCCATTATTGCCCAGGCTTTACTAAATTCAGTAGTAAATAAAATTTCGCTATAAGAAGTAACACTCTTTAGCCACTTTTTTTGCTTAGGACTTAATAAGTGTTCGGTCGACTTTCCTCCTCCTAAAGCACTATTAATTTTAGTTTTCTGAAGTGTTGTCAGTGGGAGATACTTATACTTAGAATGTTGTAAATAGTAATGAATATCTTTGGGAGAAGAACGAAATGATTTTTCATTACTTACAGGAGTCATGTTATTAAACCTGGCATAGGTATCCATTTCCTTTTTTGTAATTTCTTTAGCATCAAAAGTTACCTCTACCACTTCACTATAATTAATAAAACCTGATTCTGTATGGAGTACAGAAGGTAATTGCCCTAATTGTTTTTCTCCCGTCCAGAAACAATACATCTTATAATAAGCTTTTTCTGTATCTACAGTTGTCAATTCCTGTTCTAATAGATTCATATACTCAGGAATTTTTTTTCCTTTCTTGAGTAATGCCTGTTTCATTCCAGTAAACAATCCTAATGCAGAATAGTCACTACTGATACGATTTATGACATTATCACCTTGCTCGTCAATAATACGTACTACAGGATTATTCCAACTCGGTTCTTTATATTTACTAAGAACCTGAGCATCTTTCCCACCTTTATTGTTGAAAATAGCTAAAGGAACAAATGAGTTTTCTATGATCTCTACCATAAAAGGATGGCTCAATACCTGATGTCCATAATTTCTACACGTACTGCAACCAGGTACTTCCTGAAATAATAGCAATACATCTTTATGCTCTTTTTTGGCAAGCTTTATGGCAATCTCATAATCCCGCAACCAAGTTACTTTTCCCAACTCTTCACTCTGGAGATTAGGATTTGTTACTTTTTGTGCCAAAAGGAAACTACTAACAAAGAATAAAACTGCCGTAAATCTGAGATTATAATTCATACTATTTTAGAATATTTGATACAGTAATAGTCCATATTTTGTTCATAAACTAACAGTATGTAAAGTGAACCGGTCTAACTTTATTAGAAAATTATACGCTTATACAAATTTTGCTTTTGTAATATATCAAGTAGTACATAAGAAAAGATATACTTTTAATTCTATGTTGAACTAAACCTTCGGTAACTTTTTTCTGCTGGATTTCGTAATTTAATAGAAATAATTAAAATCTATAACTTATGTATCAAAAAAAAGAGTTGAGTCTTGCTGTGAAAAAGCAAAAAGAACTG
>NZ_VTZU01000104.1 GCF_008370685.1 Aquimarina sp. RZ0 | reverse complement strand
TGATCGTATCGCCGGCATCAATGATACCATTGGCATTTGTATCAACATAGCTATCCGTCTTGGTGATATCCAATAAAGGCTGACTCAAGTCCGTAACGGTAGGATCATCAGGACTACCATCATTATCATCATCAGTAGCATCCGAAAGATCATCAGGATCGTCTGATAAACTTGTAATTAAATTTCCATTAGGATCGCCGCCATTAACTGTAGCAGTATTACTGTAATTTCCTGTAGTAATATCAGAAGATAAAATTGTATATGTAGCAGTAAACGTAGTATTATCAGAAGCACCTGCAGTAAGAGACGGAATAGGACCTCCTGATAGAATTACATTTGGATCGCTTTCGGTAAGACTTATACCTGTTATTGTGGCTGTTCCATTATTTGTAACTGTAAAGACATAATTGATCGTATCTCCTGCATCAATGATACCGTTACTATTCGTATCTACATAGCTATCTACTTTAGTTATTTCCAAATCATTATTTATAGTATCTCTCCAGTCTGGTTCTCCTCCAGGGCTATCTGTATCAGGGAAAGGATTAGTAGCTGTTTGTCCTCCATTAGTTGTATCTGGACTGGCCGTATCAGCATCAAATTCATCATCCAAGCCGTCTCCGTCAATATCCGTTCCTAAAGCTGTTAAATCGGGTGTAGTCCCAATAGTATCCGTTCCATCTACTACTCCATCATCATTACTATCATATGCTTCAATCGTATCATCTTCGCCATCTTCATCAGAATCAAGATCAATATAATCTGCTCCATCTGCCAATCCATCTGTATTAGCAGGAATGATAGGAGTTCCTGAAATTCCACAATTTACTATTGAACAATCAGTATCATACTGATCATCAATTCCATCCATATCTGTATCATTATTAGCTGGAGGCAAATAACCTGTAGTTGTTTGACCTTCAATAGTATCCACAATACCATCATCATCTGAATCAATATCCAGATAATTTGCTTCACCATTGGTATCAGTATTCACTGGATTTGCTGTTGTAGCTCCAATAGTATCATCGGACTCAACAGTATCAGCTAGACCATTTGCTCCAAAATCTCCTGGAGTACCGTCTATAATACCATCATTATTAGTATCTATAGCTCCATTATCCAACTGACCTGACTCAGTAAGATCTGTAATACCATCATTATCAGAATCCAGATCCAGGTGATTTGGTATGTTATCATTATCAAAATCTTCAAAAGTACAATTCCATGCCAATTCTGAAATTAGTATAGCTGTATCCATCGTACTTATTGTTGATCCAACATTGGTAAATTCGATAATTATAGCATCAACAGCTTTTGTGAAATTGAGATTTACATCTGCATCAGTTCCAGAAGTTACCTGAGTATTCCCTTGAAATACACCTCCTCCTAAAACATCTACTGCAGGGCCTGCTGTAAAATTAGTGCCATTAATCAAATTAATTGGTGTACCGCCATTAGAGGCCATAATCGTTACCTGATCTGTAAATTCATCTACTCCTGTTCTCTCATCAATATCAACTACAGAAAAATTTAACCCAATAACCGGTTGATCAAATGTTATTTCGTATCTAATAGTTGATCCATTACTAATTTCATCAATATTTGCCTGTAACTGAACTCCTAGCGTACCATTAAAAGTCATACTTAATGCAGTAAAACTAGCTATTCCTGCGTCTGATAATGCATTAGAAGCTGTTACCAATGTACCGTCTCTTGTAATTGTGGCAGTTGTAGGTATAATACTAGATGCCGGATTACCTGTCCAGGGGTCTGTAGCAGTATCCCAACCTAAAGTTGAACCCCCTGTCGGACAATTATATTCTTCTACATCTAAAATACCATCATTATCATCATCCAGATCTACGGCATCCCCAATTCCATCACCATCATAGTCTTCAAAAATTAAATCACAAGCGTCAGGTGTTCCATCACCATCTCCATCCGGGCCTCCTATTTGTTGATAATCATCCGTTAAATCTGTATCACCATCTACCGGATCTGTATAGGAAGCAGCAATAACGGTACCATCTGGATCTATAATTGTAGTTGGATCAGCTGGGTCTACACCAAATACTCCAGAATCACCACCATCGGCGGTAGCATCATTATATGCTTCATTGGCATCACTACAGCCATCACCATCACTATCCAATGTTAAATAATCCAAGCTCCCATCACTTCCTGTATCTGTAGGTGCAATAATTCCTGTTCCACCATTAGCTTCTGATGGAATACCGCTCGTTGCTGTATTATCCTCATTGTTATCATCGTCATCATGTAAACCGTCATCATTTGTATCTATCCCCCCTGCCTCTATCACATCATAGATACCATCATTATCAGAATCAAGATCAAAATGATTAGGAACACCATCACCATCTGTATCAAATACTGAATCTAAAGTATCACATATTCCATCAAGATTTATATCAGTACATACTGGTGTCGTTCCACTTCCATTATCATTAAAATCCTGATAATTTGGAATACCATCCCCATCAGCATCTGCTGAGGGGTCTATCCCAAGACTATTTTCAACTGTGTCCAAAATACCATCATTATCATCATCCAAATCAACAGTATCCGGAATTATATCGCTATCTGTATCTAATAAATCTCTCCAGTTAGGCTCTCCTCCAACTACATCTGTATCTGGAAAATCACCTGACACCTCTCCATTATCAGTTGGATTCAGAATCGGAGTAGTACTTAGATTTATCTGATCATAAGCATCATCTAATCCATCTCCATCACTATCGGCATTTGAGGCTGCTATATCAATAACACCATCGCCATCTGTATCATATCCTTCAAGATTATCACTCTCCCCATCTGCATCACTATCTAAATCTAAATAATCTGGTATGATGTCTCCTGTTGCACTATCTGTATTTATAGGCACTATAGCAGTGCCACTACCGGCTACCGGAGCAGTAATATCTGTATCATCAACAGGGTCATAAGCATCATCGATACCATCCCCATCTGTATCTGTTCCTGTTGGAGAAATATAGCCAACCGTAGGCTGTGACTCTATATTATCCTGAATACCATCATCATCTGCATCAATATCTAAATAATCCGCACCGTCTGTCCCAAAACTATTCACCGGAGTCGTAGCTGTAGTATTAATACTGTCATCATCTGCATCTACCTCATCGGGAATACCATTAGCTCCAACACTAACAACGCCACCTGTATCAATACGACCATCATTATCGCTATCTGTAGCTAAAGGATTTCCACTCTCTACTACATCATAGACCCCATCGTTATCACTATCCAAGTCAATAGTATTTGGGATACCATCGCCATCAAAATCAGAAATATTACAATTACTGGCACTTAATCGGAAGTTATCAAATGTTACAAAACTATTCCCAGAAGTATCTTCGGATGCAAATAACAATAAGCGTACTTTATAAGTCGTATTAGGTGATAATGGAAAATTGGGAATCACCTGAAACTCTTCGTGACTAGGGTCATTCAATGCATTGCCTCCTGGAAAAGCACTCCCATCTGATGTACGAACCGTCTGAACACCGGGAACTAATATTGCTGAGGAACTAAAATTGTCTGCACTGATCTCTAATTGATAGCTAAAATCTGCATAAATCGGAAACTGAACCGGGTTGGCTGATAAATTTACTCCTCTGGTCGTTTCAAAAGTACCTGCCAAAAAGGTAGTCACATCCTGAATATTGATAAATCGACCTAAGACGGTTTCAGTTGATAAAGTAGTAAAACTATATTCTACATAATCTCCATTGGTCATAGCCGTAGCTGCATCAGGGCTATCTGCACCACTAACATAGTAATATCCATGAGACCCTACATTATTTGACGGATCTAACGATTCATCTACTAATCCCGGACCTATCATTGCAGTACCTACGGTAGCTTCGACAAGAGTATTATCTACAAAGTTGGGCTCGTATCTATTTAATTTTGGAGTTCCTGTATTTCCATTGTTTCCGTTACCGATACCTGCTGGATTGGGATCCCATCCTGCCAGTAGACTCGGAGCATTTCCGGCTGGATCACAATCACTCTCATCCCTATCTAGAATACCATCATTATCATCATCAAGATCTACCGCATCATTGATCCCATCACCATCGGTATCAATGGGTTCGACTGGATCACGATAATCTACATCCGTATCGGTCTGGGTTGCATCACCAACATCTGTATTCGGAGTATCTATAGACCCACCGTCTAAATCATTATTTACATCAGGAATGGAGTTATCTGCATCATAGGCATCTAATAAACCATCGCCATCTGTATCATTTGCATTTGTTGCCAGAGACAAACCACCTTCAACTGTATCAGTTAAACCATCATTGTCACTATCCAAATCTAAATAATCCGGAATCGTATCGGTATCACTGTTCTCAATAGTAACTATACCAGTTACCTGATCATAAACTGTAGGGATACCTGTTGTACCAACATCTCCCGGGCCTACAACACCATTGGTTCCAGGTGAAATATATCCTATTGTAGGTTGTGCTTCTACATTATCAGGAATACCATCATTATCCGAATCTATATCCAGATGATTTGGTACTCCATCCAGATCAGTATCGTATACATCGGCAATACCATCACCATTACTATCTGCATAATTTGTTGTAGAACCATCTCCCGCATTTCCATCATCAATAACATCTATATAATTCAAAACACCATCTCCATCTTCATCTCCATCAAAAGTATTTATCCCATCTTCTTCTTCATCCAAAATACCATCATTATCATCATCAAGATCGGCTGTGTCTGGTACTCCGTCCATATCTGTATCATTGATTTCTCTCCAGTTTGGTTCAGCCCCTGGCATATCTGTATCCGGAAAAGGATTCGTAGCCGTTTGTCCTCCATTGGTAGGATTCGTAGTTATTGAACCAGTTGTTAATGTAATATCATCAAAATTATCATCTAATCCATCTCCATCTGAATCTGTATTAGCAGGTACTGTATCTGCGACACCATCCTGATCTGTATCATACGCTTCGATTGTATCACTTTCTGCATCTCCGTCACTATCTGTATCTAAATAATCCGGAATCGCATCACTATTAGTAAAAGTTGCATCTGTATTGGTAGGTATAATTGAAGTACCTCCATTGTCCGGATCATACTGATCATCTACTCCATCACCATCAGTATCAATACCTGAAGGTGCCTGATACCCTAGAGTAGTTTGAGCTTCTATATTATCAACAATACCATCATCATCAGCATCTATATCCAAATAATCTGGTGCATCAGTACCGAAACTATTAATAGGTATTGTTGCTGTTGCATTCAATGCATCATCATCACTATCAACTTCATTAGGAATACCATTAGCTCCCACGTTAACTACGCCTGCTGTATCAATTATACCATTATTATCTGTATCCGATGCATTAGGATCTCCTCCTTCCACAAGGTCATAAATTCCATCATTATCACTATCCAAATCAAATATATTCGGCACACCATCTTTATCTGTATCAGGACATAAAGACAAACTGAATAAACCAGTATTAAATCCTCCCGTTCCTGTTAGATCTATTAAGTTATTATAAAGAATATTTATGCCAGAAATAGGTTCATTTGTTGTTATTCTAAATTCAGCAAAAGGTGTAGAACCTCCCGCTCCTCCTCCCGGTGCTGCTCCTATAACCAAAGCATCTCCTACAACCCTGGCATCTGCTGCAGGATTACTTTCTATAATTATCCATTGAAATGTTGGAGAAGCTCCAATAGGACGTAATTCAAAAAAGTCAGACTGGTTAATTGATGATCCAACCGGCGATCCATTATCAAAAGGTGTTCCGAATGTGGGATATTGAGGTGTATCAAAGGTAATATCATTGAAGAAACTTGCTCCTGTTTCAGCACCTATAAATCGGTATCGAATAACATCTCCTCCATTAACATCTGTGACTTGAGAAGATCCATTTGTACCATTATAAGTAACTGATCCAACAGTTATATTTGTAGGTAACAAATCTCCATTACCATTACCAGCTGCATTTATAAAATTAGTTGCTGTTCCCACACCTCCAGAAAGCGGTGTAAAATTCACAGACTGAAAAGGACATTCAGTACTATCCAAAATACCATCATTATCATCATCCAAATCGACGCTATCAGGTATCGTATCATTATCTGAATCAATAGGTTCTATGGGGTCTCGATAATCAACATCAGTATCTGTTTGTCCTGAAATACCTGTATCTGTATTTGGAGTATCTGATGAACCATTGTCTAAGTCATTATTTACATCTGCAGTAGTATTATCTATATCAAAAGCATCTAATAAACCGTCGCCATCTGTATCATTCATATTTGTTGGTATGGTTAGCCCTGCTTCGATTGTGTCAATAGTTCCGTTATCATCACTATTGCTATCCAAATAATCAGGAATACCATCTGTATCATTGTTTACTGATGCCAAAGTTGTATCTAAGCCTGTTACAGGGTACACTGTAGGAATTCCTGTTACCGAATCCACATCTGCAGGTGTTACTACCCCATTTGTTCCCGGGGATATATATCCTATTGTAGGTTGTGCTTCTACATTATCAGGAATACCATCATTATCGGAATCAATATCCAGATGATTGGGCACTCCATCCAGATCAGCATCATATACATCGGCAATATTATCACCATTAGTATCTGTATAATCAGTTACAGAACCATCTCCCGCATTTCCATCATCAACAACATCTAAATAATTCAAAATACCATCACCATCCTCATCACCATCAAAAGTATTTATCCCATCTTCGTTATCATCCAGGATACCATCATTATCATCATCAAGATCTGCATTATCCGGCACTCCGTCATTATCTGAATCATTAATTTCTCTCCAATCAGCTTCTCCTCCAGGCATATCAATATCTGGAAAATCACCTGACACCTCTCCATTATCAGTTGGATTCAGAATCGGAGTAGTACTTAGATTTATCTGATCATAAGCATCATCTAATCCATCTCCATCACTATCGGCATTTGAGGCTGCTATATCAATAACACCATCGCCATCTGTATCATATCCTTCAAGATTATCACTCTCCCCATCTGCATCACTATCTAAATCTAAATAATCTGGTATGATGTCTCCTGTTGCACTATCTGTATTTATAGGCACTATAGCAGTGCCACTACCGGCTACCGGAGCAGTAATATCTGTATCATCAACAGGGTCATAAGCATCATCGATACCATCCCCATCTGTATCTGTTCCTGTTGGAGAAATATAGCCAACCGTAGGCTGTGACTCTATATTATCCTGAATACCATCATCATCTGCATCAATATCTAAATAATCCGCACCGTCTGTCCCAAAACTATTCACCGGAGTCGTAGCTGTAGTATTAATACTGTCATCATCTGCATCTACCTCATCGGGAATACCATTAGCTCCAACACTAACAACGCCACCTGTATCAATACGACCATCATTATCGCTATCTGTAGCTAAAGGATTTCCACTCTCTACTACATCATAGACCCCATCGTTATCACTATCCAAGTCAATAGTATTTGGGATACCATCGCCATCAAAATCAGAAATATTACAATTACTGGCACTTAATCGGAAGTTATCAAATGTTACAAAACTATTCCCAGAAGTATCTTCGGATGCAAATAACAATAAGCGTACTTTATAAGTCGTATTAGGTGATAATGGAAAATTGGGAATCACCTGAAACTCTTCGTGACTAGGGTCATTCAATGCATTGCCTCCTGGAAAAGCACTCCCATCTGATGTACGAACCGTCTGAACACCGGGAACTAATATTGCTGAGGAACTAAAATTGTCTGCACTGATCTCTAATTGATAGCTAAAATCTGCATAAATCGGAAACTGAACCGGGTTGGCTGATAAATTTACTCCTCTGGTCGTTTCAAAAGTACCTGCCAAAAAGGTAGTCACATCCTGAATATTGATAAATCGACCTAAGACGGTTTCAGTTGATAAAGTAGTAAAACTATATTCTACATAATCTCCATTGGTCATAGCCGTAGCTGCATCAGGGCTATCTGCACCACTAACATAGTAATATCCATGAGACCCTACATTATTTGACGGATCTAACGATTCATCTACTAATCCCGGACCTATCATTGCAGTACCTACGGTAGCTTCGACAAGAGTATTATCTACAAAGTTGGGCTCGTATCTATTTAATTTTGGAGTTCCTGTATTTCCATTGTTTCCGTTACCGATACCTGCTGGATTGGGATCCCATCCTGCCAGTAGACTCGGAGCATTTCCGGCTGGATCACAATCACTCTCATCCCTATCTAGAATACCATCATTATCATCATCAAGATCTACCGCATCATTGATCCCATCACCATCGGTATCAATGGGTTCGACTGGATCACGATAATCTACATCCGTATCGGTCTGAGTTGCATCACCAACATCTGTATTCGGAGTATCTATAGACCCACCGTCTAAATTATCATTAACATCAAATGGAGCACCACTTACAGTATTTACGTCATCATAATCATCTAATAAACCATCTGCATCAATATCATTTGTATTACTTGACTGACTTTCGCCTGATTCTATAACATCTAATATTCCATCTCCATCACTATCTATATCTAGATAATCAGGGCTACCATCACTGTCATTATTAACACTTGCCAACGTAATATCCAACCCTGTAGATGAATATACTGAAGGGATTCCATTTGCAGGATCAACATCGGCAGGACCAACAACTCCATTAGTCCCCGGAGCAATATATCCAACAGTAGGCTGAGCTTCTACATTATCGGGGATTCCGTCATTATCCGAGTCTATATCTAAACAATCAACTAAACCATCACCGTCAGTATCAATAGTTCTTATATTCTTAGAAGCTAGAATAAATTCATCTAAATAAATATTTTCAGATCCTGAATCAATAGCTCCAGTTTGTGATACTAATGCTACATAAATATCTCCACCTGTATAAACAAAAGAGTTAGAATATTTCATCCAGGTATTATTTGCCATCACATCAGCTGGATCTCCTGCATCATTATTTACTGTCCCCGAAGGTGTCCACGCTCCTGGAATTACAGAATCATTTACAACAACAGGTGGTGAAGCAAAATTAAATGTCCCGTTTCCAAACCATATTAAAATTTCAGAATCAGTATCAGAGCTCCGTCCTCCTACAAGTCCTACATCGTAATTAAATCCTTGGGAATATAAAAACTCTACGACAATTTCGTCTCCATTCAACACCCCTATTAACTTTAATTCTGCTGCAGTATATACAAGCCCTATACCATCATTATCTACAGAATTAGGTGTATTATCAATAGCTTGTAGCACTCCAAATGAAAAACCATCAGCACTTCTAAACCAAGGACTTGTTTCCATATCCTGAACAAAATCAGGACTTCTATTTGTAATAATATTTGGAGTTGATGAAAAATTAAAATCACTTTGAAAATTATTTTTTGGATTTGCCTGTGTTTGCGTATTCGGAATATCTGCTATTGCTTCAAAATCTTCTTTAATGATAATAACAGATGGAAAATTATCTGCAGTTATAAAAAAACCTGGACATTCAATATCATCAAGTATTCCATCATTATCATCGTCTAAATCCATAACATTATCCACTCCATCATTATCATAATCAACACTTACTGCAGGACCCGTAGGGTCATCAATTTGAGCATTTGGCAGCGTATCGTCCCCAAGTACACCATCTGTAAGGTCATATGTTATAGTTAATACATCAAATCCATTAATGTTTTCGATTTGTTGTACTATCGAGACAATACTTCCATCACGATATTGAAAATCTGTACCTCCAGGGGTAGATGGTCCAAATTTTCGGTAAGCATCCAGTTCGGTAAGTGTAGAGAGCCCCCACCAATAATATTTTATCCTGGCTGATTCTCCTATAGTATTACATTGCAGCGAAAAGTCAACCAATCCCAGAGGGTAGTCATAAGAACCATCTTCTGCCAAACCAGCTTCTGTAACTAATGTCATTCCTGTAATCTGGTTACAATCTCCATTAACAGGTGTCGTAGAGGTAATTTCTATCGCGACATAACTCCCATCTAATGTTGGTATGGATGCTACATCGGGCTGTATACTATCCAACATCCCATCATCATTAGCATCCCCTCCATTAGGTCCATTATCTTCTATAGATGCATTTACACCATCCATATCATCAGGAATACAGGCAATAGCATTTGCCGCATCTTTACTGGCACCAACTCCTTGACCTGTTCCCGCAGTAGTAGGTACTCCTTGATCTACGCCAGGAGTAGCGCCAACAGTATTACCTAAATTGCTTATTACAATATTTCCATTACCATCTGATAATGTTCCCTGAGCCACTTGTCCATCAGCTGTTTCTGTAAAACTGCCACTACCTTCTATGTAATCAGGGCAACTATCATTATCAGAATCAAGGTCTAAACTATCGGGTATGGTATCATTATCTGTATCTGTACATACAGTGACATTATCTACAGTTACACCAAAACTAGGATCAGTAGGTGCTGTTTCTGAAATAATATAGGTAAACCTGTCAATAGCACCGTTTATTAAGACTTTTACTTGTTGATCCGTACCGGTATTAAAATTATTTGAAAAGCTAGTACCAGTATAGGTGCCGGAAGTTTCAGAAATTAAACTACCGGGAATTACAGTAATTGCTACCGGATTTCCGTTTAATGTTGCTTCAAAAGACACAAACTCATCAGTATCCAGATCATACATTGTAAATTCTAACGCTTCTACAGGCACTGGAAAACTTAATATCTGATCCAAAGGTGCTGCTCCACTAATCGAAGACCTCAATAAATCTACACCTGGAGCTGAACCTCCTAAAGCAGTAGAATTGAGCGGCCCAAAAATAGTAGTCCCTGCTGCTGCAGTAGCTGTTAAAAATTCTATATCATCAGGAAGTAACACCGGAGCTAATGTCAATACTGAAGACCCCGAACCATCTGCTACAGTAGTCACCGCAGTAAAATCTATAGCACCAGAACCTTTTTCATCACTATCCAGAATACCATCATTATCATCATCAAGATCTGTAATATCTTCTACCCCATCACCATCACTATCTGTACAGTTTTCTGATGAGCCGTTCTGGCTGATTCCGACTCCTTGTCCTGTAGAAGCAATAGCAGGTATACCATTAGTAGTAGCTGTATTTCCTACTGTATTACCCAAGTTAGTAGTAACCGTGCCTCCGTTACCATCTCCAAGTGTTCCCAGAGCTGTTTGACCATTTACAGATTCTGTAAAGGTATTATCACCTTCTACAAAATCAGGACATCCGTCATTATCACTGTCCAGATCCAGATAATCATCTATACTATCAGAATCAGTATCACAAAATATCAAGGTTCCTAAAAAACTTGTTAAAGTTACCTGATGCCTGTTCCTCAAAATATCTGTAGACGCTGAAAAACCAAAAAATGCAGCATCAGATCCTGCTAAACGGTTATTGATAATATCATCGGTAAATGTACCTACTGTCACTCCATCAAAAGACCAGGTCAATACCTGTGCTGTTGCATCCCAATTAATCGTGATATCATGAAATATCCCATCTTCGATTTCTCCTCCAGTACCTATAGAAGCTTGTGGTATATCTCCAATATGATTAAAAGGATTTCCCGGACTACCACTTATAGGATTTGTCCCAGCATCGGTATCCCAGATAGCTGTATGATCTACCTTACGGGAAAAAACACCTCCAAATGGCGGAAGAAAATCAGGAAGAGACGCACCTTCATCTCCTCCAAAAAATGTATTATCAAAGGTATCAAACTCAATAGCAATACCATTTACAATGGTAGAAGCTCCGATCCCCGAACCTCCCTCACCAATCGTACTAGTTGCTGCTGGGTCATTATGTAAAATAAAAGTGATCCCATCTCCTCCTCCAACTTCTGCACTAGCTGCATCTCCATCACCCAGATTAGTATCATTATTAGTTCCAAAATTAGCACTGTAAGAGAGTGTAAAATCTTCTGTCATATCAATTTGCAAGGTCGATATTGCCGACCCTACATTATTATCTGCATCAGCTGTTAATTCAATCGTATCTAGATTCGAAGAGTCAAAAGAAGCGTCTCCATTGACACCCGTTGCACGAGAAATATCTATTGCTCCTGCAACACTTATATTAGGATCTCCACACTCAATATGATCCGGAATACCATCATTGTCATCGTCAAGATCTACTACATCTACTTCACCATCATCATCAGAATCTACTGCTGATCCATTAATCGTGATAATCAAATTAGCAGTATCTGTATCTCCCGTATTATCTATCGTATCTATTAATGTGTAAGGAATTGTATCAATAAGTATACTTCCTGCTGCCAGAGATATCACTGCCGGATTAAGAGGATCCAGTGTATAGATATAGCTACCGTCACTATTTACAGTAATAAATCCATAAGTTGTAGCCATTTGTACACCGATATTAGCTGGATTACCATCCAGTTCGCTAATACGGGGTGCCCCAGTACCTTGCCAATTCAGGTCTGATACTCCAGCTATTTGCCCTCCATTATCAGCTGCTGTTGCATCAGGACCATAATTATAAGATAAGACTACCTGATCTACAGGAGTATCAAAATATATATTTACATTACCGTGTGCATCTTGTGGTGGAACAGATCCTGTGCCATAAAAAGTATCTGATCCTACTTGTACCACAGAACCTGATATTTGCGGAATATAGCTAACATCAGATCCTGCCAGACTTCCGGTTACAGTCATCTGATCTTGCCAGGAATCTCCTTGTGACCAATCAATATCTGACAGAGTAAATGATAAGTTTACTACCGGCTCATCAAAATCAATTGTCAATGCTGTTGATTGAGAAGGGTTCACTGTGGCATCAATTGCAAATAAAAGATATCCAAAATGTCCTCCATTAGTTCCTGTTTGGGCTATTACCTGATTTTGATCTGCAATTCCTATTCCATCAGGATCTGCTGATGTAAAATTAAGAGATACTCCTGTAGTGGGTTCTACTCTTGATTCACCATCTATAGGCGCAGAAAAACCTACAAATACTCCTCCAGGTGCGCTAAATTGATCTTCCCAAATGAACTGTGCCAGAGGTCTATCTCCAGAATCTACCCCAAAACCATCATCATCAAAAATAATACTACCGGTAGCAGTAGGATTCGTAACTACCGTTACACTATTTTGATTATCCGTTGCTACAGGTAATTCATCAACTCCATCTATGGTAATCGTAATAAAACCATAATCAATGTTTCCATTAAGATCCTCTACCCCATACGAAATAATATCAATCAATATAGCCCCACTTCTTAGACCTAATACTGCGATATTATCTGTATCCACCAAATAGTCATAATCACCATTTGGTAATACTGTAATAGAGCCGTAAATAGATGAAAAAGAACTTCCTACGGCTCCTGATACTCCATTTACTTCGAATATTGTAAGGGTATCTGATGCTGATAGGTCGGTATCATTTGCTAATAAATTTCCTGAGGATGGTGTAGCATCGTTTGCTAACAAATTATCTGTATCATCTACTGCAGTCGGAAAATACTGAGCATTTATAACAGAGGTTGCTGATAATGTATCATCTGGATCTGTAACGTCCACGATCATGTACCTTGGCCCTTCTGTTCCTCCTCCCGCAGTTCCTGTATGTGCATATCTTATATTATATAAGTATGATTGTAAATTAGTGGTTAGGATAGGAGCACCTCCTAAATCTGTAATTTCAAAAACTCCGGACGAAATTATAGTAAACCGAAAAGTATTTGATCCATATACTCTGTCCAATGCTGTTATCGGACCAGGTCCTGCAGTATTTATGGGGAGCGAACCTATCTGTGTAATACCATCTGGCTCATAAAAAAATAAATTATCCTGCCCATCTGGAACTCCAGCAGGCACGCCCGATGCGTTACTGGAAAATGTAAGTCGCACATTAGTAACACCCGAGGTTGTAACTGAAATAATATTGTCAATGGTGACTGTCGGAAAAATAAAACCTACACGTGCTATTACACTATTGTCTGTACCGGGTAGTGCCCCATTAAGATCGACTGTTGTTACTGATTTTGCCGTAAAAACTGACTGTTGTAACAAAGAAAAATCTTTAGGACTTTGCAACAAATTATTTTGCACTCCCAAAACGTTAAGATCGTTTTTACTATGATCCGAATATATAGGATCTGCCTGAATATTTTGTAACGATACGGAGTGTTCATGGTGTAAGTTTTGCTGACACCGAACTTTACAAAAAGGCAAAGTATAAACTGATACACAACTTAATATCAGTATAACCTTCCAAATATTTTTTTCTATAGTTTTATCCCAAATCGCGAATTGTGTGAAAATTTTCATAAGTATTAGTCTGGGTGTATTATTTAATATATTAATCTTGAAAAAAGATGTAACATTCATCATATTCGTTTTATACCTCGTTGATCATTTTTAGACAAAATATCTATTATATATTATTGTTTCTGCATCCTTGAATACAAAGGCACGATCTTTAAAGTAGCTATATATGAATCTTAGTATTTTTTCATAAAAGAGACGTTGACTACCTAAATTTTCTGATCGGTACTCTATTTCCATTATTGTTCCTTTTATGGGAATAATAAAAGTACATTTCTCTAGTAGCCTCTGTTCTGACTCATTGCTTACAATATTTTTATCTTTAGCATTATAATCATCAGGCATCTTTTTGTTGTTGTTTCTCATCTCAAAACTCAAGGAGGTTAAAGGAAAAAATCTACTATAAATATGCTTCCAGATCAATGTCAAAGGCTGTTTGATATCCACCAAAAAACTATTTCTCAATACAATAGTTTGAAGAAGATTGAAAAACAAAAAAACAGCTATGAATGTATTTTGACATATGCTACTTATAAAATTCCTGTGTGTGCTTAATACGATTGGGTATTTTTTTTTCATATCAATGTTATATACTATCTACAACTGTTATTTTCTGATGGAAATAATAGTTTTCTTGATTAGAAAACTTTGTTAGAAACTGATTATCAGTTTTTTTTATCTCAAAAGGAGTTTTTTGTAAAACAACATTAATACTGTCTATCAATTGAGACAGTATGAAAGATGTCTTAAAAAGTATGTTAACGTTCAAAATACATACAGTATGGCTGTAGGTTTTTGTCAGTTTATCATTATATTTCGGAAGAAAATTAATATACCTGGTATACGGAGGAAGAATACCTTTTATTAATAGTAGTACATAATTACTAACTGTATTCCAGATACAGGAATAATATATCATAATGGTTGATTTAGTCTTAAGTTAATCGTTAGCAAGACCCTGTTTTTGTTCGCTCGCCAAAGTTGTACAATTACAGGGTTGTTTTATATTTTTATTCTATTTCTTATTTATACATCCTTTCATCAATTATTAACATTTTATTTGTACTCCTCCACATGATTCCAGAATATCAATACAGGGTATTACTTCACATGAATTAATATCCACCATATAGACGCGACATAGTATCAAAAGTATAAGTGTAAAAAAAGCTGGTAATAAAACATGTTTTATCACAATCATTCTTAAATCTATAATTGTAATCTTATTCATACAATGATCATTTTTTAGCACTTCTACTTTTTGTTGATCTTAAAGATTTTTATTAGGAAAACTGTATCATCAAAATAACATCTTCTTAATAGACTATGAATATAATTATATAAAACACCTTTTATAACAATAGTGGGGTGGGAAAAATAAGTTATAAAACAGTATTTCTTTACATCTAATTTTTTTTAAGTTACTACAAAGATGATATTTGCTTTTTTTTAACAATATAAATTTATACATAAAACATTGATTTTACGTATACTATACACTCAAAATAATTACGCATTTACCATAATGTTAATTTTTGTTTTTACAAATCATCAAATTATACATAAAAATCAAAAGTAATAGCTAATAAGCATTTATTATTCAATAAAAAGTGTAAAATTCCCTATTTTTTTATTAATATCAAATTTTAAAACAAGGGAAATTCTAACTATTTTATAAATATATAAGGGCAAAATATCAATTTTAACATTTTTAGACATAAAAAAAATTAACATTTTACTCATCAAAAAAACATCTACTCACAATAAAAAAAAGTGTATTTTAACCATAAAAACAATACGTTAATCGTTGTTAAAACTAATAACTTTTAGAGCATAAACTACTATTCTACAAGTACAATCTAATTTTAAATCACTGTAAATCAGACAAAAGAACTAAATAACATTTATTAAATAGCAGGTTTAATCAAAATTTCTTCAGCCTCAAATATAAATTATTAAAAATCAGGCATTCCCATAGAAAAAGTCCGGATTACTGAAAAAAAATCCTATAAAAGTTTTATTAAAAAAATGCATTTGACACATAGAATTATTCTCAAAAGAAATATCCAGAAAACTTTAAAAGGCATATCTAATGAATCTAGAAATACTGTATTGACATAGATTGGAACCTAAGTTTCTCTCTTATTTTTATAAAAATTACTCTGTTCGCCCAAACGAACTGATTTCGAGTAGTAACTTAAGAGAGGTAGTATATTTAGAGTTTGTCAAATAGTAGGTATATCGGATGTTCGTTATTAATGTATTTCAATACAATTTCTCTTTAGTATTATTCCCAAAAAAATCAACTGATAGACCAATTTTTTTATAATAGTTTACTTCTTATCCAAAGTCATAATACAAGTAATCAGCAATTTAACACAAAAAAAAGATAGCAATTGTAATTGCTACCTTTTTTAAATACTATAAAAACTAAACCCTGTATTATCTGGATCTAGATATGTTGTTTCCTCTCCTATACAAAACCTCTTTTACGAGCTTCTTCCAGTAATTTTTGATCATCCGCTTTGGCAATAGAAAACATTTCTTTTATCTGATTTTTGCGTTTTTCTATAGCACTTAACGATAAGCTGACATAATTAGGTAAATTCTTTGTTTTTACCCCTCTGGACAGGTGATATAAAATCTTTAAATTCTTTTCGTCCAGTGAGAAGTTATTAGTCATCATTTTTCTAAAATGATTATTCACCGTAGCACTATAATAAGGTGTACCACTCACAATATTATTAAACGCAAGTAATAATTCACTAGAGGTAAGATCACTCTTAATCAGGAATCCAGAAGGATTAATGTTTTTAAGGATATTATGTATCCTGTGATCTTCTCTATGCATGGTAAGAATAATTATCTTGGCTCTTGGCAATAATTCCTTTGCATGTTTCGCAAGATCTTCTCCAGAAGTAATCGAACCATCAGAAGATGGTGGTAATTTAATATCTATAAAAAGCATATCATAAGGAGTGGTCTTAGAAGATTTAAGAATACTCTCATACGCATCATCACAATTAGATGCGATATCAATCTTGATCTGGTATTCTTTTTGATTTTCTCCTAATAAGGTGTTCTTGTACCCCTCAATAATCATGGGGTGATCATCAATCATAAGAACTTTAAGCTTTTTCTTCATATCTTGTTAGTTTGTTATGCTTCATCAATCTATCGATACTCATAATAACTACATAAAAATAGTTATTAGTATATGTTCGACATTATTTTTGATGGTTTTTAAAAGATTAATTTACATTGGTACGCCAACAGAAACCTTGGTTCCTGCTTCTTGATTACTAATAAAATCTACTACTCCATTCATTTGTTTTACTCTGGATGTAATATTTTTTAACCCAATTCCTCTTTTTACCTTACTACTTTTGAATCCTATTCCATCATCTAAAATAGTAAGATTTATTTTATCATCCACGTAATTGAAACTAATTTTTACGATACTTGCCTGTGCGTGCTTAAAAATATTCTGTAGCGACTCCTGTATAATACGGAACAGGTTTACTTTTTTCTGATTGTCTACTGACTCCCAATCTATATTCTCATCATTATCAAACTCAAATTCTATCTTATGTACAGAGCACAAATCACTGACCAAACTTTCTACCACATCTACATAAGCAATCTCTGGTGACAAAGTTTCTGTCCCCAGATCATGAGATATCAATCGGATTTCGCGCTCTATTGATTTAAGCTCTTCTATATATTTATTTCTGGCGTCTGTAAATCCGTCATTAGCCCGCTGATTAATCCCATCCAGGCTTAATCGCACCCCAAACAAACGACCTAATATACCATCATGTAATTCTTCTGACATACGGTGCTGCTCCATCTTACGACCTTCTTCCAACTTTACCTGCTGGCTGAGTAATAACCGATAAATCTCCTGATTGGATTGCTGCTGTTTTTGCTCAAATAATAACTCTTTATTACTCTGCTGCTGCCTGAATATAATATACCCTAATAAGAATAGCACCGATAATCCTAAGATTGTAATGACCAAAATTTGGTTTTCTTTGCTGATTTTAGCTATTTTTTCTACTTTTTCTTCTGTTTCAAAACGGATACGTGCAAATTTATCCTTAAATAATCGTTCTTCTCTTTGCAAACTATCATTTAATTTTATATACCTATGAGCATATCGTAACCCATTATTACTATCAGAAACTTCAGATAATAATCGATATGAACGAAGCAATTCTTCATTATTCTTTATTCTTAAAGAAGCTTTTTCTGCTTTTTTCCCAAAAACTTTTGCTAAACTATCATCACTGATCTGCTTATAATACTCTGCCAAATGTAATGTATTAGTTGAAATCCCAGATAAATCTTTAATACTATCTCTTATAGCTAATGATCTATAAAACAATTCCGGTAATTCATTTTCAAAATTATTTGATAGAAGATCAACATAAGCTAAATTATCTAATAACATGGCAAAAGGCTTTGGATTTGTCGCTAAAAACATTTTATATTTCAACGCTTTATTATAAAATTCTTTAGCCTTTACATATTTCTTTTGTGACTTGTATACAGTACCTATATTATTATTCTGACTAACGTAAAATTACACTACTGATTTACAGTTATTTGCAAATCATCATTAGTTAATCCAAATTTATCAATTTGTTTTCTAATTCTTTTCACTAGTCCTAGTTTTCTTTTTTGATCGAGGT